>JACMJM010000011.1 GCA_014380615.1 Sphingobacteriaceae bacterium | reverse complement strand
GCTCTGCCGCCAGCCTATAAAACTTACCAGAATAACATTAGCTAACACTAATAACGAAAATGCCATCGACGTGGAATCTTCAAAATCAAAGCATAAAAAAACCGTCTCATAATTGCTTATGAGACGGCCTCTTTTTTTTATTTAACCTATCCGATCTTTAAAGCTTTACCGTCTTTTTCGATCTGATATCTGAAGAAGAACTCGCGGCAATTATTTCAAATTTACCAGGTTCCTGTACAAACTTCATTTGCTTCTCGTCGAAGAAACTAAATGCGTCTGCTTTCAATTCAAACGTTATATTTTTCGTTTCTCCGGCATTCAAAAACACCTTTTCGAACCCTTTTAACTCTTTTTCGGGGCGCACTACGGTAGACTTCACATCCTTTACATATAACTGAACAACTTCCGCACCTGATTTTGAACCGGTATTTGTTACAGCTACATTAACCATAACAATCCCATTCTTTACAGAAGTATTAAGCTTTCCATATTTAAAATTCGTGTAAGATAAGCCATGGCCAAAGGCAAACTGAGGCTTCACTTTATAGGTATCAAAATACCGATATCCAACAAAAATATCGTCTTTGTAACGTACCGTAACTCCATCGCCCGGATATTCTCCTATTTTATGAGCGGGGGCATCGCTCAACGTTTTCGGCCAGGAAAAAGTGAGTTTTCCGGAAGGATTTACATCGCCGAACAAAATTTCAGCCAATGCGTTTCCGCCCTCAAGCCCAGGATAACCCACCTGTAAAATTGCTTTTGCTTTACCTTCCCATTTAGTTATATCCATAGCTCCACCGCCAAATAACACAACAATTGTATTCGGGTTAGCATCAATAACTGCTGAGATTAATTCGTCCTGACCGAATGGCATCGTCATATCTGGTTTGTCCGCACCTTCAGCATCATAGGCATTATCGCTCCACTTGCTGTAATCATATCCATGCACCCAACCGCCAAATACAATAGCTACCTGCGAATTTTTCGCGTTTTCTACGGCTTCCGCAATCATTTTAGAATCGGCTTTGGCATCTTTTGCGATAGCGAAACCTTGCGAAAAAGTAATTCCTGCCTGATTTACTACACAAGCTCTAATACCTTCGAGTGGTGTTACTTCGTATTTGGGGCGTACCTGAGAACTTCCGCCACCCATAGCATTGTCGCGGTTTGCGTTTGCTCCGATAACCGCGATAGTTTTGATGGTATTTTTTTGAAGCGGTAGCACATTTCCTTTATTCTTCAGCAATATAATTCCTTCTTCCGCTACTTTTTTAGCTACCGCTGAGTGATCGGATGTTGCGTAAGCACCGGGAGTACGACTTGCGTTAATCATGTTTGTTTTAAACATCACACGCAAAATCCTTCGTACTTTATCGTCAATCACAGATTCGGCCATTTCGCCGCTTTGAACCATTTTCAGGGCTGGTGAGGCGAAATAAAAATTAGAAAACTTTAAAGGAGGTGTTCCGATATCTGAGCCCATTTCAAGGTCAGCACCGCCAAGTAAGGCGTCTTTGGTGGTATGAATCGCACCCCAATCACTCATCATCAGTCCGCTAAAACCCCATTCTCCCTTCAATATTTTATTAACCAGATAATCATTATATGTACAATATTGGCCTCTGAATTTATTATAAGCTCCCATCACCGTATTTACACCCCCTTCTAATACCGCTGCTTTAAAGCCTGGCAAGTAAATTTCGCGCAAGGCACGTTCACTCATCTCCACATTAATCCCGTCACGTTTAACCTCCTGATTATTGGCGATAAAGTGTTTTACACAAGCAGAGATCCCCTGATCCTGAACGCCTTTAATATATCCTACAACCAGTTTTGATATGAGGTAAGGATCTTCACTCATATATTCGAAGTTTCGGCCGTTTAAAGGTGTCCGCAAAATATTAATACCCGGCCCGAGTATCACATCTTTCCCTCTGAATTTCGCTTCGCTGCCAAGTACAGCCCCGAACGCATACCCAAGCTTAGGATTCCAGGTAGACGCAAGCGTAATTCCAACGGGCAGGTATGTAGAGGAATCGTTCCCCTTATTGTCAAGCGACCAGTCTCTGCCATGCTCCGGCCTAACTCCGTGCGGCCCGTCGGAGGTGGTAAGTTCCGGAATACCCAATCGGGATACACCTGCTGATGTAAAGGAAGAATTCCCGTGAATCATCCCAATCTTTTCTTCGAGCGTCATTTGCTTCATCAGATTAGAAATTTTAGCCTCAACCGCCGGATCGGTTGCCTGCTGAGCTTTCGAGCTGTTGCCGAAAATAACTACCCCCGCTATAATTACTGTAAAAATGATTTTTCTCATTACTTTTTAATTGATATTTATGATTTTATGTGCGTGTATATTTGAAGAAGAACTGCCAATTTGAATTTCGATTTTATCTTTTTCAACCGTAAATTTTGTCAGATTTTGATTCCAGTATGCCAGATCGGCTGCTTTAACCGGAAGGGTTACCGTTTTAGTTTCGTTGGGTTGAAGCGTAACTCTACGAAAAGCTTTAAGTTCTTTTATCGGACGGAGAACTTTTGAACTAATATGTTTAACATATAACTGTACAACTTCATCGCCCTGAATTGCCCCGGTATTACTCAGCTCGATACTGACTAAAATTTCTCCGTTGCTTTTAAGAGTGTTTGTATTAGTTCTCAGGTTACTATAACTGAATGTAGTATAGCTTAATCCATACCCGAAGGGATATAAAGGTTCTTCTTTTAAATACATATAAGTTCTGCCATTCCGAATATCATAGTCCATCATTGGAGGGAGCTGCTTCAAAGATTTTGGCCAGGTTTGTACCAGGCGGCCTCCGGGGTTAACGTCTCCGAAAATTACATCAGCAAGAGCATTTCCTAATTCCTGACTATTATGAGTAACATGCAATATTGCCGGAACGTTTTCCTGAGCCCAGTTAATAGCATACGGAAAACTGCTCACCAAAACTACAATGGTATTGGGATTAACGGCGTAAACTCTTTTCAGAAGCTCTTCCTGCGAAGGTTCGAGATTTATTTCCTCCCGGTCTACGGCTTCTTTCCCTTCACTTGGATGCGACACTTTTGCCCATCCGTCATTTCCTGTGGGGTGATTACCGATAAATACTATAGCCACCTCAGCAGACTTAGCCATGCTTACCGCTAGATTATCATTTGTTGTGTGACTGATTATTGTTGAGGGAGATACCTTGTTTCGGATACCTTCCAGCGGCCCTACGCTGTATCCTGGGGTACCGCTATACCAGTCTTCATAAACTTCTTTTGAACGCGGCCCCAGTATCGCGATAGATTTAACCGTGTTTATATTTAACGGAAGCAGTGCTTTAGTGTTCTTTAGCAACACCACCGACTTTTGGGTTAACAGTTTTACCAACTTTTGATGTTGCGGATAAGTCCAGGGTTGGCTGCCATCTTTAATTGAGGAATAAGGCACCAACTCGGGCGGATCCAGTTGACCAAGCTTAATCATCACTCTGAAAACACCTTTTAATACAATATCAAGATCTGATTCTTTTAACAAGCCTTTTGCGAGAGCCCCTTTAACGCCTTCCTGATAAGTATCTAAAAACTGGTTAATGCCTGCCTTAACACATGCGGCGGCGGCTTCATCCAGCCCGGGATAATATTTATGAGCGTTCACAAGCATGCGGTAAGCTCCACCATCGGTACAAATTATACCGTTTTGGCCCCATTCGTTAACCGTAATGTTCTTCAACATGGGGTGTACCGTTTGAGGAATACCGTTTACACGATTATAAGCGGCCATATATGCTCTCGAGCCACCTTCCAAAACTCCCATTCGAAACGGCACGGAATAATATTCCCTAAACAGGCGTTCATCAAAGTCGGAAGAACTGCTGTCTCTGCCCTTTTCATTGCTATTAGCCAGAAAGTGTTTCATTAAAGCGGCCGATTTCCAATATGTAGGGTGATTACCCTGAAGCCCTTTAATGTATGCTACGGCCATGGTACCGTTAAAGAACGCGTCTTCGCCATAACACTCTTCGGTGCGTCCCCAACGGGGGTCGCGCCCCAAATCGGCGTTCGGCGCACGCATTACCAGCCCGCCCTTTTTATATTTTTCGTTTTGAAAATAATACCGTGCTTCGGTAGCTTCCACATCAGCCGCCTGGCGTAAAAGCTCGGGGTCCCAGGTTTGGGCCATGCCTATGGCCTGAGGGAATGTAGTGGTTGGTACAGGGGTTCTACGCCCCCAATCACCGGGGATGCCTAAAGCCAGCCCATGCAACCCTTCTACATGCCCTGTACCTTTTATGCCAAGCCGCTCAACAGTAGGGTTAGTGCCTAAACATTTTATTTTTTCGTCTAAGCTAAGGAGCGAGATAATATTATCAACCCGCGTCTCAACTGGCAGCGCATGGTTTTGAAAAGGGTAGGTATTTTGCCCGAAACTCTGCGCCATTCCGGCGAACAGAAAAGATAGCGATAATATAGCAGCCTGTTTTACCATTGCTTATTTGAATGAGCGTATTTGCCATTTTACCTTTCCCGAAAAAGGATCTGCCTTCAACGCATTCGCTGATACTGATACTTTTTTAAGAATATTATCGGATGGTAAACAAACAAGGCCTTCCGCCGATCCGCCCTTGGCAGAATATGAAACCAGCTCAATAGTAGACCAATCCATTTGCATGGTAGACTGCGCAAGTTTTATATGCGGAATTACCGCACCGCTTTTTACCAATATCACCGCTCTTACTTGCCCCGGCCTGATTTTATGCCATCCGCCGTTATATGCTTGTCCGGTTTGATAATCTATCCATTGTCCCTGAGGAAGATAAACATCACGCTCCTGAACATTTTCCAGTAGTGGAGCCACCAGCATATCTGAACCGAATAAATACTGATCGTCGATTAACCAGGCTCCCGGATCGTTCGGATATTCAACAAACAAAGCACGAAGCATCGGTAAACCACGCTCGGAGCAATCTTTGGCCTGGGCATAGATGTAAGGCATTAGTTTGTAACGCATTTCATCGCTGGCTCTGAAAATCTTTAAAAAATCCGGGCTGTACTCCCATGGCTCTTTCGGTGGCGCACCATGACTGCGTGTATGTGAAGACATGAATCCGAATGCGGCCCATCTTCCATAAAGTTCTTCGGGAGTTTTTTGAACAAACCCGCCAATGTCATGACTCCAGAAGGCAAATCCTGATAGTCCGAAAGATAATCCGGCACGTAATTCAGCAGCCATCCCGGTATTCGTATTTTCGGCATCGCCACCCCAATGGAGAGGATAACGCTGACTTCCGGCCCAGGTACTTCTGGCCCAGATAATATTTTCGCCAGTAACCTGCTTAGTTATCTCAGCAACTGCCTTATTATATCTTAACGGGTATAAATTATGTTCATAAAAACCTGTGCGGCCCGAGTGATAGATGCCGTTAGCAGGTGCGGCTTCACCAAAATCAACCTTTATGGCCCCTACTCCCAGCTTTAATAATCCGGCGATTTTATCCTGATACCATTTTATGGCATTGGGATTAGAGAAATCCAACACCGCATCTTCATAAGGAAGATTCCCTTTAGCATCTTTAACCACAAGATTTTGCTGAACCAGCTCTTTAAACAGCACATTTTTAGGAGTAAAATAGGGTAATTGCCATAGAGAAACATGGAACCCGTCTTTCTTAAGATCCGAAAGCAGCTTAGCCGGATCCTTAAAACGGTCGGGAGCAAATTTGTAATCTGTTCTCCAATCTGTAGTAAACCAACCCGTATCATAATGAATCACATCGGCGGGAATAGTGTGCTGGCGAAGCTTAGCGGCAACATCACGGCCGTCTTTCTCAGAAAAATAAGTAATCCGGCTCATCCAGAAACCGAATGACCACAGCGGAGGCATGGGAGACTTTCCTGTAAGATCGGTATACTCGTTTAAAACTTCTTTAGGATCTCCGAGGAATACGAATAAATCAAGTTCATCATCACCTATCATCAATGAATTAATACCGCTAAAGTATTTTCCAAAGTCGCAGGTTATCGGTGTGGTGGTATGCATAAACATTCCATATCCTCTGCTGCTCATAAAAAACGGAATGGGCTTATACATGGTTTCGTTTTGTACACCATTCGCGTCATCTGCCCATAAAACAACTTTCTGGCCGCGTTTATCAAATCCTGTGAATGATTCTCCACAACCGAAAATCTTTTCATTTGGCGACAAAGAAAATGCGGCAGACATGCTTCGGGAATAATCGGATGCCCGTCTTACATAAGAAAAAGGAACAACCGGTGTATAGGTTGAGTCAGCATTATCGCGACTGTGTACCGTTTTAGTAAGTAAACGGCCAGTGGCATCGCGTAATTCTATATGCCATGGATGTTCGGTAACAGTTACAGAACCATATGCGCTGGTATAACGGTGTCCGCCTGAAATTTTAGAGTATTTCCATGATTTATCAACCGGTGCTTTGCCGTTTACGAGCATTAACGACTCCTGTTCCGGTTTTACCTGCAGGCCCGAGGTGGCTCTTATTCTCACTGTTCTTGGCGATACAAATTCGATTGAAAATGGCAGGGAAGGCGATACCGCATATTCGGTACTCGGGAACTCATTAGCCGGAACACGTTGCAGTACCCCGAGCATATTGTCAAAAGCATGCCGGGTAGCGAAATTATGCCGCCTATACATTATTTCGCCACTGGCGGTGGCGGCATTAAATTTGGCAAGGCTGTCTGCCAGGTAATATGTATTGGTAAAACTTCTAAAATCGGCACTGATGTCAACAGGGACATTGAGCAGATTCATATCCTGAAGCTGCGCAGAAGCTTTAAAGCCAATCAGCAATAGTAAAACCGGCAGTAGAAACTTGTGATATACTAAATGTTTCATATCTGTATAATTGAGTTTATTTAAAATCAAACCAAAGGCTTCCGCTTATGGGGGTATAATTTAATTGTATGTTTTTTTGACTTTGAGGCCCCATTCTATCCGCTGCCTGAAATTTGGTTCCGATGGGGCTAATAGCATGCAGAAAACCAATATTACCTTCGGGGAAAGGGGGCGCAGTGTTATTGTTGGAGGCACCAGCAGCTTTGAGGGGCCGGAGCATTTGGAAAAACATATTTTGCCGACTTGTATAAACCGTAAAATGCGCCTGCTTATTTTCTATGGTTACCCAATACACGTCGGCATGATAACCCTTAAATTCTGGGTAATCCCAGCTTTCTCCGGTTATGGTGTTATTGTAGTATTTATGCCATACGCCAAACTGCTGTCCTTCGAGCCTATTCTTCCAAACCCGGTAAGGCCCCCGCCCCTGCCACTTCATTCCGATTATCAGGCTTTCGGGATAATTAAAGCTGATGCCGGTAAAATCGGATTCGCCGGGCATTGTATATTGATATTCCAGTTCCACAGGCTTTCCAAGCTTGAATACCCATTTCACTATAAACTTAGAAGGGCCTTTATAAACCGGTTCAACTATATATTCCTCCCCTCGTGAATAATGTTTTAAGCTTTGCAAGGTATGTTTAACACCCGCCAACACAGCCCCCCCGGATAATGAAACCTCTGATTTGGGTGTGATTACTTTTTGAAGATAACCTGTATTTCTGGCAAAGTGATACTGTGTTCCGTTTGATGTAATTACCAGACTTGAGTCTTGTTCTGAAACGCCTGCTTTTGATGAAGCTTTATCAACAGGAATTTTCTCTAAAAGAGATTCCGGTGATTTTACAGGCCAGCTCCAGGTATACACTTCCCGGTTATCAGGGCCGAATGCGGTTAAATACAACACATCGTTGGTGTACCAATTTACAGGCAAATTTAAAGACAGGGTACCTTTGGAACCAGGGGGCAAAGAGATGGCATTTACTTTCCCTGCGGCTGTTGTTCGCAAGGTAGCTGTTGTTCCCGGAAAAGGCAGGGAAACCAATTTCCATTGAAAAGTACAGGTACTTAAATTAGTGTAGGTGTAATGGTTCTCTATATCCAACTTGCCGTTAAACTTTTCGGGGATGCTTTTTTGTGAAATACTAATGGGCGACCATATTTCCCTGATGGCAAAAAAACTAGCCTCTTTTTCGCGATGCGGGCCAAGAATACCGTCGGGAGCTGAATTACCGGCTATATCAATTTTGCCGTCTTTGTCGGTTCTGGCGGCACCCTCATCATGAAAAGCCCATAAAAAGCCGCCGGCTGTATAAGGGTGCTTCAACATTAAGCTCCAGAAATCGCTCAGTCCGGCAGCGTGGCCTCCATCCTGCAAACCGTGCATAAACTCGGTTGGAAAAAAAATCTCCTTTCCGTAAAGCACAGAGTTTACCACATAATTATAATCCGGATAGTGTTTGGTATCCGTTCCGTTAAACTTTTCCCAGGGGTGAAAAACAAAACGTTTTTGCGGGTCATATAAATCGAATTCGGTATCGAGGGCGGTATTCCAGCCCCCTTCATTTCCATTGGCCCAAAGAACAACCGAGGGATGATTCACATCCCGCTCTACAAGTTCTTTTACAAGTTTCTTTCCAACGATAGTATCGTACTTAGCTTGCCATCCGGTAAGTTCGTCGATTACAAAGAGGCCCAAAGAATCGCAAACGTCCAAAAAGTGCTGATCGGGAGGATAATGCGACATTCGCACTGCGTTCATATTCATCTCCTTAATCAACTTTACATCCATCAGGCTGAGTTCTTTACTCGTGGCCCGGCCAGATTCCGGCCAGTGAGAGTGCCGGTTTACGCCCTTAAAAATCACACGCTTATTATTCACATAAAAGCCATCCTGCGGCCTCATTTCCACAGTTCGAAAACCAAATCTTTGCTTTGTCTGATGAACAACGCCCTTACTATCAGTTATTGAAACGATCAGATTATAAAGCTTTGGTGCTTCAGGATTCCAGGATACAATTCCTTTAACTAACTGACGAAGCGTGTACTTTTCAAGGCCCGATTTTGCATTTACATACACAGGAATACCTATAGCTTCTCCGGAAAGCTTCTGAACTTGAAGCTTTATAATGTTTCTGTCGCTCAAATTAGCCGCGAATACGTTTACACTTAGCGATCCATCTGCTTTAGCATCAATAGCTATCCGGTCGATATACGTTGAGGGTGTTTTTTCGAGATATACGGGTCTGAATATTCCCCCGAACAACCAAAAATCGGCTTTTCTTTCGGCCTGGTTTACCGAAGTGTTCGCAGACCTCTTATTTACCGTTACCTCCAAAAGGTTCTCTCCGCCGAAATTTAGCAGCTTAGTAATGTTATATTTAAAGCGGTAAAAACCTCCCTGATGCACGGGCCCGGCAGATTTGCCATTTATTTTAACCTCGGTATCCGTCATAGAAGCTTCAAAAACAATAAAAATCGTTTTCCCCGTATCTTTAGAAGGCATTGTAAACCGGTATTTATACTGCCCCTGTTCTTCGGGATTATTGGTGTCTGTAAAATAATTGTAAGTGCCAAAACCTTGCTGCTCCCAATTCGAAGGAACCTGAATTTTATTCCAGGAGCCGCTTTTCATTCCTGTGTTAATATAGAAATCCCAAGTAATGGTATGATCTTTATCCGTACCGGAAAGATATTGGTATTGAGTGCTTTGCGCGAAACCCTTCTGCAAAACGCCGAGAAAAAGAATAATTAAAAAAAAGCCAAAAACAGAATACCGGTTCATCAATTTTTCTTTTTTGAATATCCGATTTCATGCTGTAATGCTTCTATAGCATTGCATAGATAAACCAAGGGGGCATTCCAGTTTATGGCAATTTCGTTAGCCGCATAAGATTTTTCGTCGTCAACATACGCTTCATCAGGCACCAAACTTGGCAATTCCACCCCATCCTGCTTACCCGGATTTGGCCCGCCCACAAGTAATCCCGGAACCGGATCCTTTATCCTATCAGCCGCAGAGGGCCTATGGTGCGGAAACATCGGAGTTTTAGAACCAAAACCGGTAACATAAGAATATCCCGCGGCGTTACGGCCAAGCAGATAATCGAGATTAGACAATGCGAAGTCGATATATTTTTTTTCGCCCGACAAACGATAGGCCTGAATTAAAGCGATTCCCTGATTTGCCGCACCCGAATTGCTCCCCCATCCAAAATCTCTCTGGCTTTTACCCATCACTGTTTTATATGCCTGACGTTGAACGTTATTTATCAGATCATCCGACATGGAAATTATGCGGCCCTTGAGCATATCGAGATCCTTTTTCGCTACTCCGGTAAGTACCTTTTCATTTCGGGCTAAAGTGTAATAGCCTAATAGCCTTACATTTCCCCATGATGGCAGAGGCATCCGTTCATCAGGAAACATGTTAACAGATTTATAATAACTTTCATTGCCTGTAGTTATATACAATTCGGAAGCAGCCCAGATAAATTCATCGGCAAAAGATCTGTCGCCATAGCCGCCTGTTACTATCGCCGGCTTATTGTTTTGGTTCATCACATTTTGCTGATAAACTATCGCCGGATTCTTTTGAGCCCAATTCCATGCTTTAACCGATGCGGCCAAACAGCTGTCGGACAATCCGGGAAGATCTTTTTGGTATTTCTTTAATATTCTGCTTGCCTGTGCTGTAACGGCAGCAAAATCTAATGTTGCCGCTGTACTTTTCTGAACCACATAGCGGGGGGCCTTAGTTACTTCGGGCATTACCATTCCGTCGAATGCAGCGTTGGTTAGTTTATTGTAAACCCCGCCATCTTCGGGATCCTGCATATTGAGCATCCAGCGGAGATTCCAGATAATCTCATCGAGCAAATCGGGTATATTATTGGTACTCTCGGGGATGTTTAAGTTTAAAGAATTAACATAAGCCGGAAAGTCCTCACAAAGCGAAAGCATAGTTCCCGTAGTAATCCCGGAGTTAACGATATACTTATTGTAGTCGCCGGCATCGTACCAGCCTTTCGATGCGGAAATGAGTGTTCCCACGGGGCGGTTAGCACTTGTGGCTGAAGAGTGAATGATCACTTTATCGTCGGGGTGCCCCGCCGTTCTATGCCATTTACCGGCATATTTCTCTGGCAAAGCTATAGAGGCACGTTGATAATAAAAGGCTTTTACAACACCTTTAGCAAGTGGTGTATGAATTAACTCTGTGATAGAAAAGGGAAAAGAATCACCCAAGCCCTTTACATTTAGCACATAAGTTCCCGGTTGATTGAAATCAGAAAAATCTGCGATTAACGTCTTTTTACCATTTAGCGCGGCATTAACAGAAGATTCCAGCTTAGCCTTAAATAAGATCTTCTTTCTATCAGCACTAAGAATACTGAAATCTGAAACATTTGTAGCTGTAACTATCGCTATTTTTGGCCCAAAGGGATAAAAACCCAATTGGTTAAGACGAATTTTTTCTACCGCCGGGGATGTTTTATTCTGGCAAGATGCCTGGATCCCGAACAACGACATTAACATTACCCACACACCAAATAACCAAAACCGCATAATCTTTTATTTTACTGGTTCAAACCTGATTGCAAAGCCGCCACCGTTTGACAAATGAAACTTCAACTTATCTTTTGAAGAAACATTCATAATTTCTCTTTTGTAGTCTGTCGGATCTTTCTCAGCATTAACACCGTCTCTGAAAATTTCGGCCCTATACATTCCATTTCCAAGAAAAGATAAATCAACACTCATATCTCTGGACGACCAGTTTGTAATACCTCCCACATACCATATATCATCTTTTTTTCTTGCGATAGAAACGTATTCGGCCACTTTTCCGTCCAGCGCAACAGTTTCATCAAAAACAGTAGGAACGGATGAGATATATGTAGTACTCTCCTGCTCTTTCAGATAGGCGGTGGGGCTATCGGCAAGCATTTGCAGAGGTGCTTCCAGAATAACATATAAAGCTAATTGATGACAACGTGTGCCCTGGCTCATGGGAAATGAATTGCTTGGCCTGAAACCATCCTTTGTAGCATTGCGCATGGCACCGGGGGTATAATCCATAGGGCCGGCGAGCATGCGGATAAAGGGAATACTGGTGTTATACCTCGGCATATCATCATTGGGTGTCCACTTTACATTTTCAAGTCCTTTAACGCCTTCAAAATTTACCACATTGGGGTATGTACGCTGTATCCCAGTAGGTTTATACATGCCGTGGTAGTCGATAATCAGTTTATAGTCGGCGGCTTTTTGGGCAATATCTTCTACCGATTTTACCATTTTTTGATCGTCGCGGTCGAGGAAATCAATTTTAAAGCCTTTAACTCCCATGCGAGAATATTTAGTAAACATCTCGTCTAAGACCTTTTGAGTGGCGTACCATGAAGCCCAAAGAATGATATCTACATTTTTTTGCTTTCCGTAAGCAATTATCTCTTCTAAATTGATTCGCGGAGAAATCTTCATTATATCAGATTCATCACTCCATCCTTCATCAAGCACCACGTATTCCAGTTTATTTTTGGAGGCAAAATCGATATAGTATTTATAGGTTTCGGTATTAATACCCGCCTTAAAATCAACTTTAGAAATATTCCAGTCGTTCCACCAGTCCCAGGCTACTTTACCTGGCTTTATCCAGCTCGCATCAGCAATTTTTGAGGGTGGAGACAGCTTTTGCACCATGTCGTTGTTGGCCAGATCCTTGTCGCTTTCGCTGATAACAATTGCCCGCCACGGAAAACTACGGCTGCCGCTTGTTTTAGCGATGTAAGGCGCCCGCTTGGTTACCATATAGTTTATGTTATGAAAACCTCCGGTTTGTTCTTCCAAAGGGTATGGAGCAAATACTCCCTGCAAGCCTTGCTTAGACTGAAAATTAAGATTTAAGTACATTCCGGGATAGTCTTGCAAGTCGGCTTCCAAAATAGCCGCTTTCTTTCCGTTGTCTAATTCAATCAAAACCGGGGAAAACGCCAAAGTATCAGGCAAAAATTTTGAAAGCGGGAGTTCGTTGTAAACCGATTCGAAGGATGATACGAAGAGTTCCTTTCCTCTAAGGTCTCTTACATAGGGTATAAACGTTTTGTAATCTTTATCGAAATTAAAATTCGCCTCTTCCGAGCGGACAATTAAATCTCCTTTTCTATTTGTAAAAAAACGGTAAGCTACTCCATCATCATAAGCACGTAAAACCAGCCCGAAATTATCTTTAAAGTTAACTGTAAGCTGATTGTACACGTCGGCCACGGTTTTCTTTTTATATACCGCCGCGCCGAAAGTTGAATTTATACTAATGGCTTTTGAAGTACTAACCTTTGGATTTTTGCCTAATACCTGGCCGTTGCCCAAGGTTAGTGAAATTTGCGAAGGAGCTATCACCTGGTTATTCTCATGCCGAACAGACCATGAAAGTTTTTCGCCTACCTCAAGAGACATCACGATCTTCCCGTTAGGCGACCTGAGTTTAAAATCTTTAGACTGGCTAAAGCTGGGCCCTGTTATGAGAACTGAGGCTAAAAGTGTTATGAATAGTTTCATTATGATGGTTTTTTAATCTATAACTGGCCTATGTTTGGCTGGCTGAGCCTGAATTTTTAATTGAACTGGTTTTAAACCTGATGCCTTTGCTGTAAGTGTTATTTCACCAGATTCGCCCGTAGACTGTACAATTACCTGTGCCAGGCCGCTAAATAATTTGCGTTTCCATTGCTCGGCAGGTTTTACAACCTGAATTAAACCCGGATTGGAATTTACCGATTCCCAACTTTGTCTTTTAAACAGAGGCGTTGTTACAATTACTATCGAGTTGGTTCCGGCTTTAAGAATAGAGGGATCGAGTTTAAAGGTGTCACCCTTCCTATTCTCGGGAAGATTTTTAGCAAGTTCTTTACCATTAACAAATATGCTTTGCTGCTTGCCGATGCTATTGTAAAATAATGTTACAGCGGCTTTTAAATCAGATTCTTTTAAATCGAAACTGCTGCGATAAACAATGTATTTAGAAGATTGAGCAAAAGCTTCTGTTCTTTCATCGGTAAAAGCTTTTTGCCAGTTCGAATCATCAAAAAATGCAGCAGTTTCAGGAAGATTCTCGAAGCTCCCTACAATTTTCTCCTTTAGGTTTGAGAGGTTCACGGTGCTGATAGTCTCGAAAAACCTATCCTTTTCAAGCGAAATAGGATCGCCGTTTCCAAGACCGATTATTTTGCCGGGGCCTTCTATGGTGAAACTTATCTCGTTAGTAGCGGTTGGTATCCGCAAACCATTTTTATCTTTCAGATCAACGGTTATCATAGCGATATCTTCCCTGTTGGCGTTAATGCTTTTAAGATTAGACGCCAAACCAACTGAAACTGAAGCACCTGTTGTTTTTACTTCATCTTTTATTGTGGCTTTCCCGTTTTTATATCCCTGAGCCCGCAAGGTACCGGGCGTGTATTTCACGGACCACTCCAGGTGACCGTTCTTTTCCATAATCTTTCTACCCAGGGTTTTGTTGTTCAGGAACAACTCCACCTCATCAGCATTGCTATACACCCATACCGGTATTTCCTGCCCTTCTTTTCCGGCCCAATTCCAATGCGGAAATACATGAATAGTGGGTTGATCTCCCCACCATGACCTTAAATAATAAGCATAGTCTTTGTCAAACCCGCACTGATCTACCATACCAAAATATGATCCGGTTGAGGGCCAGCTAAACGGTGTAGGTTCGCCCCGGTAATCAAAACCGGTCCAGATAAACATCCCGGCAAGGTAATCTCTCTCGGCATAGTGTTTCCAACCTTTCTCCAGGCTGTAGAAATGACTATTTTGAGCTTTATCGTAAGATGCTAATTGATTATTTTTTTTGTCATCGACGTAGATTCCGCGGGAAGTAACTGTAGATCCCTCCTCGGTTCCCCAGCTCATCTGCCATGGGAATTTCTTGTGATGTTCATCCGTGTTTTTGGTAGCGATGTAATTATATCCCATAACATCTATTACCGTCGAAATACCGTTTCCTACCCCACCGCTAACGGCCTTAGTAACAAAGCGGGTGGTATCTATGCTTTTTACAAAGGTTTGCATGGTGGCGGCAATCCTTGCTCCGGTAATATTACCCTCGATACCCCATTCTTCGTTGCCGATTGACCAGCTTATAACGCTGGGATGATTCCGATCTCTGAGCATCAAACGCTTCATATCCAACAGATGAGTTGGTGTGATGCCCATTAAACGATTTTCATCAATTACCAGCATGCCTAAACGGTCGCAGGCATCCAGTAATTCGGGTGTTGGCGGATTGTGAGAACACCGGTAGGCGTTACTTCCTAATTTTTTTAATGTAGTGATACGGAAATCCTGTAATCCGTCGGGCATCGCGGCACCAACGCCGGCATGATCCTGGTGATTATTAGATCCTTTTAATTTTACATGTTTCCCGTTAAGGAAAAAGCCCTGATTTACATCGAAACGCATTGTCCGGATTCCAAACGTAGTTTCGTACCTGTCCAGAACATCTTCTCCCTGTTTAATTGTGGTTATTAACTTATGCAGGTAAGGATTTTCCAATGACCAGAGTTTAGGGTTAGAAACCTGCATCGCTACCGAAAAGTCTCTAGTTTCATAAGGTTTTAGAACCAAATTATTTTGCTGTCCGGATGCGATTTTCTTTCCTTCGGCATCAAGCACCTCCTGCGAGATGGAAAATGATTTCGCTGATTTACCCTCGTTAATTAATGTTGATTCGGCTGTTATGGTGGCTGAATTATTTTTTAGTTGAGAATTTACATAGGTACCATCCGGAACAATATGCAGATCGTCGAGCTTATTTAGCCAAACATGGCGATAGATTCCAGCTCCTTCGTAGAACCAGCCTTCTTCCATTGTAGCATCTACCCGCACCGAAACCACATTATCGCCGCCATAGTTAAGATAATCGGTAATATCATAATCAAAACCCAGATATCCGCTCGGATGAACGCCGAGGTAGTGGCCGTTAACCCATACTATTGAATTTCGAAATACCCCGTCAAACGCAATATGAATGCGCCGTCCTAAATCACCGGCAGGTATTTTAAAAGATTTTCTATACCAGCCGATACTGGCATCCGGGAAATTTCTGCCTATCGCTTTAAAACCATGACTAAAACTTGCTTTGGGATCAAATCCTTGTTCTACGGCCCAGTCGTGAGGTAAATCAAGCTTCCTCCAGCTTCTGTCATCGAAGCCGGCCGCTGCTGGCCCGTCGCCGTATCCGGCTTTAGCCAGATAAGAAAAATAACCTGTTCCGTTATCAAAGTCCTTTTTTGTATCGGATGGATGTCCGAACGAAAAACGCCAACCGAAGTCCATCAGAAGATGCTCTCTCGAAGCATTCGCCTTAGGCTGAGCAAAAGACTGCTGGAAAAAGAAGGCGAGGAAAACGGTTAATAATTTTAGTGTGTAGTTGTGATTCATTTGTATTGTGTTTATAATTACCCGATAAAAATAGTACTGGAGCAGGCCGGGGAGACCTGCTCTACACAGTACATAACCAATTTACAAGGTGAGGTCTTTATATATTTAATTTCAATCATTCACGTACTCAAAAATCGCTATTCCCGGTTCCAGCATCAAATACTATCTTATCAATCTCTACTCTAAAAAGCTACTTGGCAGAGAAAGTATTATGTCAGAATCTCATCTACTGAAGCAATTTTCAGGCTTGTGTTCCTTTCGCTATTTGACTTAAAACCAGCTGCTGAATTTTATCCCGTCCGTTTATTTCAAAGGGATTTTACCTTATCAAAATCCGGCCCCTAGTTGAGCAGCGTGTGCGCAGTTTAAAAACAGCACTGAGTTTTAAACCAGTTATCAAGCCTGGTGTTGTGTTAACGCTAAATGGCGTGTCGATAGTCACCCTAAGTACTTCGTCAGGCTTGAATAGGCTCTGTCGACTCCTCCGGTGCACTAACACGAAACTAGTTTACCTTAAACGTAAAGGTGTCTGAAGTGGACGTATTACCTTTGCTGTCTTTAGTTTTTACCTGCCAATAATATGTTAAACCCGATGCTACAGTTACATCGTTAGCTATGCTCTCGGTAAGATTACTCTTTATCACAGACATATTAGCGTTAGTTGTTCCCATAAGTACATCGTATCCGGCAATATCATTATCGGTATCGCTACCGTTCCAGTCGAGAACCGTTTTACTTGCCGTAGCTGTTACTATCTGCCCGTTTGTAGGCAAAATAAGATCTGCCGGAAAGGGAGCGTAAAAAGAAACCGCAGTACCCGCATTATAAAATTTCCAGGTTTCGCTTTTCTTTGTGGCCGAGGTTTGACTCGATTTTGAAGTTACATACCAGGAATAAGGTGTGTTTTGATTTAGATTTACAGATAGCTGAGTAGCCGTAGATGTTTTTAATGTACTTACACCGGTTGCTAAATTTTTGATAGTGATATCATACGTCTCGGTATTAGCCGAAGCGGACCAGGTCAAAAGCACCGTACTTTCGGTAGTTGAAACAACGGCACCCTGATTACAGGTTGCGTTAGCCGCGGGCGATACTAAAACCGCGCTTCCGGGTGTCGGCACAACTGCGGGAGCCGATTTTTTTCCTTTACAGGCAACAAGGGCGAAAAGCAAAAAGATTATGGATAACTGCCTCATTTCTTTATAATTTTTGATGAACTCTGACCAAGTCCGGTTTTAATTTTCATGATATAGGTTCCGCTGTTTAGGGCCGACAGGTCCAACTGCAATAAATAATCTTCGGCCACTATTTCTTTTGAATAAGCGAGGGCACCAGTCAACGAATACAAATCTACCAGGACCTTTTTAGTTGGATCGTTACCCATACTCACATTTAACATATTGTCGAAGGGGTTAGGGTAAACGCGCTTGCCGTCTTCAAGAAAAAAGCTTTTGCTGAACACGCCCTGACATTCTTTTCCGGTTGATACCTTTAAGCTATTTGCACCGCTGTTAAGATTTAGAGTAACCGAATTTGATGTAGTGTTTATCGTTTTACCGTTCAATTCGATCTGGTAAGAAGATCCTCCTGAGAGATTCAGAACAAGGTTCCGATCGGATAAATTTACCGACGAATACACCGAGAGCGGCTGAGGTTCTGCTATAGTTAGCTCATAACATTTCTGATAATCAGCAATCCCTTCCGCAGTAATGCAAACAGTATAAGTACCCGCAACAAGCGATGGTATCTCTAAGGTATTGGTAAAAGTGAAGGGTGTTGTATTGCCGCTTATAGTTGCCTGATAAGTTAAAGGCTCGGCGGCGGTTATGGTTATTTTCCCGTCGTTATTTGCGGCGCACACTTCGTTAAAAGCTTTAACAGTAAAGTTAGTTACCGGCAAAACCGCTACTTTATTAACGTTGATTGTAAAGGCTTTTTCGAAGCTCAGGCCAGTATTATCAGTTGCTCTAATTCGAATAGCATAGGTTGGCTTAGTGGTAAAATTGAATACAATAGCCGCTTTTAACTCTGATCCGGAGATAGTGAATGCCGCATTATCGACACTGCCTGTACCACTTACCAAAGCATAGGTAAAGGTTGAATTCGCGTCGGCATCAGTTGTGAGGATAGATGCAACAACAGATCCGATAGTATTATTCTGCACTACAAATGATTTGCTTAACTCGATATTGTTTGGAGCCTCATTAATATCATTGATATTGATAGTTATAAAGCCGGTAGCCTCTTTGTTTAAATTATCAAGAACAGCAATTTCTAATGAATACGTTGATTTGGTTTCTTTATCCAGAACAGCACCCGGACTAACAGTTAAGACACCGGTATTAGCATTAATGCTAAACACATTATTGGTATTACCCGCTACAATACTCCAATTATGCAGATTTACTTCATTGGGAGTAGCGGTTATAGTACCTACATTTGTACCGGGGGCCGCATTCTCATTTATAGAAAAAGGTATTGTATTTAATGTGAGGACTCTATTTGAAGGCGGTTCTCCGTAAATAATCCCCCGTCCTGCTGTACTCATATATACCCTTCCGAAGACATTCATATCTCCAATAACAAACTTTCCGTTCGCAGGTCCTCCATATTCATGATCATCATCGTTAACACGGAGCCAGCTAACACCTTTGTCTGTAGAGCGATAAATACCAACTATTCCGCCTACCGTTCCATATATATAAATAGTTTCATAAGTACTTCCCGGAGCTGATTTTCCGATTCCTACTGCTGCGCAATAACTAACATTTGCCAGGTTAGTAAAGGAGACACCTGAATTTTCCGAATAAGATAATCCTCGGCCCTCTAACGGAATCCAAATATGCCCCTCTCTGCCGGGTACCGTTCTAAGTAGTTTCGCGTTATTTCCGGATGTACCCGGGTTTGCGGCCACAGTAAAAGATACGCCGCCATTTGTACTTACATGAAGATTACCGGTTACGGGATTAAAAGCATAGAACTTATTTGAATTAACACGATCAGATACAGGTCGTGCTTTATCAATAGGTAATGTAACCGAGGTCCAGGTTGTCCCGTTATCGACCGTACGTGAAGTTAGTGAACCGGCGGATTGCATAATAACATTTCCATCTGCTGATAGTGCCACCTGTGCTTCTGTACCAGTTGTAGTACCCGCTTTTGTCCAGGTAAGCCCCATATCATTTGAATAATATGTACTATTCTGGTCGTACCCGGCACGAACTATTTTGTTTGTATTTAGAGCTGCGAAATCTAATCCTTGTGAACTACCTAAAGCGGGGTTATGCCGCGGAGAATATTGGCTTACATCAGTATGCCTGAATCCTCCGTAATCACCTATTACCGATAGAACAGGGCCTCCGGGAATACTCAAAAGATTAAGCGGCACCGTTTCCTCCAACCCTTTCACATGAAATTTCCAGAGATTTGAGGTATTTATATTTTCATTCATGAAAATTCCATTTCCTGAAACTACCAATACTTTATTGGTGTTGGATGGGTCAAATTCGATTGAACCAGCCCAATGTATTGAGGATGCCGCAACCCAGGTTATGCCGTCGGTATCTAAATCATATCCTCTTGTACCAATTATATCGGTCCAAGTTGTTCCACCATTCGTAGTGATAAAAAAGCGGTCACCATATGTACTGCCACGTTGTAACATATACGTATTTGTAGTAGAGGCGACCATGCGCTGAGGATTGGCCGGGTCAACACTGATACCGGCAAATGCTTTGTTCAGATTTGGGCTAATGTTTGTCCAGGCACCAGTGGAAATATTATATTTCCAAATCTGTCCCTGGTTCATCGGCTCTCCTATAGCATCATTTCCACCGGGGCCGGCACCATTGGCATAAGTAATACAAATGTTTCCGTCGCCAGTGAATACTGCCCGCTGTGGCATGAACCCAGCTAAAAGCTGAGTGTTTATTACAGCGGTAAATGTGGCACCTCCATCTTCACTCTTAAAAAAATTCTGGTCGTTACCAGAGCGCGATATACCCGCAAATATCCTTTTTGTTACCCCTCCCGATACGCTTGACTTATCGAGTAATACAAAACTAATCCCATTATCATTTGTGGTAACAGTTACAGAGGCCGGTATATTACCAACGGGCAGCCAACTGGCACCCGAGTCTGTACTCTTAAATAAGCCATTTCGGCGGGTTCCATAATACAGGATAGAACCATTATTAGGATCAACCTGAAGTTTCTCTCCATTTTGCCGCCCCAGGCCATTTCCGTGCATCTTAAACTGAGAAGTCACTTCTACAACAGTAAAATTAGCACCATAATCAATCGAACGAAGTACATAGCTACGGCCGCTGTTGAAATAAGATATACCGCATGCCATGTATACTATATTTGGGCTTGTGGGATCAATCGCAATAGACTCTACGCCAAACATTCCTTGCTGCTGGTCTGATGCCCAATCTGTTAAGGGAATCCATCTACTATTTGGTATGTCCCAACGATAGGCCCCGCCCACATCGGTTCGGGCATACATCAAACCCGGCTGTTCTTTACTGGTTATGATCCCGGTTACAAAACCGCCACCGCCTATTGCCACAGAGTTCCATTTATAGGGCTGGGGGGTTTGGGCATGGCCATAACCACTAGTGAAAATAAGCACTCCAAAAACACAGGCCTGAATTAGCTTATGCGGATTTAAACGGAGGCTTTCAAACGTCGTAGTAAATAGTTTTATCATAATTTCAAAATGAAGTAAGGCAACCTGAGAGTGTCGGAATGCATTGGTTACTTACAAATATATACTATTGTGGTAGGTTGCATTGGTACTATTGTATCTGTAAGTGGTAAAAATGATAACCATTTAGTAAATTCTATTAGTTTTTGGGCCCCTATGGGTGTTTTATATGAAATTCTATTATTAAAAAACAACTCCCGGCACCACATCATGATTCTATTTATTCTCATCAAATTTCATTAGTTGTTACTCTGGTGCCTGCCCCCCCGAGCAGTAAATATTTTGTTCATATTGGTTATTTTAAGTTAAATTTATTCTTAGTTCATAATTTTAATTTCCTGCCCTGCATAATTAATAGTTTTATTTCCCTTAGTTATAAAATCGAGTGGCACCGAAGAATTAGGCTTTACCCATACAATGTAAAATACTCTGTTCTGAAGCATCCCGGGATAGGTTCCTTTACGTCTACCTATAGATAAAGTTTTAGTAGTTTCGTTATAAACCATAGGAATTTCGGAGTATTTACCCTGCTCATAATTATAATTTGTGCCTTCATCTTCGTAGAGCGTAAACTTTCCGCTTTTTCCCGTGTAAACATAGAGCGTTATGGTATCTGCGGCCTTTTCGGCTGTATACTGCAATTCGGGCCCGAAAGGAATTATTGATCCTTCTCTTACATATAAAGGCATTCTTTCGTAAGGCGCATCGGCGGTTATGGTTTTTCCGCCGATCGTATACTTTCCGGTATAGATATCATACCAGTTAGTGCCCGCAGGTAAATACACCTCTCTGCTTGTTGAACCATATTTATATACCGGATTAATTAATAGCGATGGGCCGAACATGAATTGGTCGCCTATATCTTTCACCTTCTCATCGGTCGGAAAATCCATAATTAAGCCGCGCATAATGGTATAATCATCATGATAGGTTTTACCCACAAGCGAATAGATATAAGGCATTAACCTGTAGCGCAGCTTATTGTAATACAGCATACTGTTGTAAGCCGGATGCCCCTCAGGTGCTATATTGTAAATTTCCCGATAAGGAAACTGGCCGTGGACTCTGAATAATGGCGAAAAGGCCCCGTATTGATACCAGCGGGTTTGCAACTCCCGCCATTCCTTCAAGTCTTTTTCGTTAGGTCTCTCATATCTCTTTTCCACCGCAAAACCACCAATATCAGTTGTCCAATACGGTATTCCTGATAAAGAGAAATTAATACCCGCGGGAATCTGAGCTTTGAAATCTTCCCATCTCGATCCGATATCACCGCTCCATGTGGCCGCGGCATAACGCTGCTGACCTGCGTAAGCAGAGCGGGTTAATATGAATACTCTTTCGTTTGGATTTGTAGCACGCTGTCCCTCATAGATCCCTTTTGCGTTTTGTAACGGAAACGCGTTAAAATATTTGGTTGATGAGCCGAGAAAAGTAGGCTGCATAATCTCTTTTCGGCTTTCTATATCCAGATTTGAATGAATATCAGGTTCCGAAGCATCCATCCACCAGGCATCGATTCCTTTACTGTAAAGATGTTTGTTTATAAGATCCCAAAATCCTTTACGGGCATCGGGATTAAGGGCGTCATAAAAAGTATTCTTATATCCCTTGCCAATCCAGTCTACTCTGCCGTCCATAATATTTCTCTTGTACAACCATCCGTTTTTATCAAATTCTTTGTACGAGTCTATTCCCTCGTAAAACTTGGCCCAAACAGAAATCATAAACCGGGTATTGTACTTTTGATGAAGGTCTTTTAACATTCCATCCGGATTAGGAAAGCGGGCTTCATCAAATTTCTGGCTTCCCCACTGATCTTCTTTCCAGTATGACCAATCGAGTACTATATTATCTAAAGGGATCTTTCTATCGCGAAATTCTTTTACGGTATTAATGATTTCATCCTGAGTTTTGTAACGCTCGCGGCTTTGCCAGAAACCCATGGCCCATTTTGGCATCATGGTAGCTTTACCGGTTAATGCACGATATCCGCTGATTACCTCATCGGCATTGGCACCAGCGATAAAATAGTAGTTTATAGCGTCACCAGCCTCAGACGAGAAAGCAAAAGTATTTTTATCCTTTTCGGGCACAGGCGGAAGCCAGTTCATCGCAATGTATGACTCTCCCCCATCGGGCATCCATTCTATCTTTAGAGCATACTGCTTACCTTTTTTTAGATCAACACTGGTTAATTCCGTTCCCGGATTCCATGACTGGCGCCATTTGTCGGCAACCTGTTTACCGTCGATCCACACTTTTGCATATCCCGCATATTTTGTAAGGAAACTATGTACTCCAGAATATGGTGACACGAACGAACCTTCCCATTTAATAAGCCCGTCGCCAAGTTTATATCCTTCGGGGAATTTTTTCTGATCTTTTAGAAACGAATAATCAATTACCGATTCGGGGCGTGTGGTATGTACCGTTGCGGGATTACTCATTGAGCCATAAGTAGCGGTTAACCATCCTGCACCGCCATCTTTTGAAAATAATTTCAGTGCGGATAAAGGCCTATAATCTCTTATGTCGCCAACCCTAGTGATGGAATAATTGTCCCATAAAATCCCGTAATTTTTACTTGATACGATAAAAGGCACCGCTACCTCTGTATTACATTGTAACAGTTCAACCTGCTTACCCGCATAATTCATTAAGCCATTTTGATGCTGCCCTAAGCCGTAAAATGCTTCATTAGGGCTAACCTGAAATACCTGCTTAATTTGATAAGATGACTCTCCATTATGGGATACCGGAACAAGTTCCTTCTTCCCGTTTAACAATATAACTTTACCGCTTTTATCTTTAAATACAAGTGAGCCTGTTTTAAGCGACACCTCAAGGGCCAAAGCAGAGGTATTAAGAAATAATTGATCTGCTTTTTGGGATACTGTCCAGGAAACGGGTTGAAATTTATTTCCGCTTAGCATTAAACTCGAAGGAGTTGCCGAGGTTTTGTCGGCTGAAGCTACAACATGTATTATCTTATCTGTAACTACTTCCAGTTTTAAAGAGGCACATTCGGCATTTTGCGGTAAATCGATTAATAATCCATTATCGAGTTTTTTGTAGCTACCAGTTTGAGCCATCAAAGAATTTGCACTTGTAACAGCACCTAAAACGCAAACAACAATGATTAAATTTTTTAACATATAAAGAAGGTTTAACGGCGATTAAGCCGTAATGCAATTGGTATTTTTTTAACTTAATATGATTTGATTTTACCTGTCAAATTATCTCGAGGAAAATTTTTATCAATAATTAGTTAACGGCAATAAAATTAGTTAGGATGGAATACGCTTTTGTTCATAAATAGGGACACAAATGTTAACCTCCATTATACAATTGACTTTCAAGCAAGTACCATAATTGTTAATAGCAACCCCTACTACATAAGAGCTATTAAGGTAAATTCGGTTTAACAATTGAGTCCCTTAAACAGGTCGGGGAGATACTCAATAAAGGAGGTTTAGCGCAAATGCTTATTACTCTTTCACACTTTGCGTTCTTTTCTCTTCGATATATGCGGAGGGCAACATATTAAATTCGGCCTTAAACGAGCGCACAAAATACTTCTGACTTTTGAAACCAACCTTATAACCAATTTGAGAGATGGTTAAATGGCCTTTTTCTAATAGCTGAGCAGCCCGTTTAATTCTAACGGAGCGTATAAACTCTACCGGAGTTTCGCCTGTGATAGCAAGGATTTTTTTATAGAGCGTAACCCGGCTCATATACATTTCGCCGCTTAATTCTTCTACAGAAAAATCAGCATTGGAAATGTTTTTTTCGATTACCAGCAAGGCTTTTTGTATGAAGACTTTATTCGGCGAATCAACAATGATATCAGAAGGCTTTACTTCAACCTGTTTTTGATAGGTTTTACGCATCAACTCTTGCTGCAAAAGAATGTTCCTGATTTTTGAAAGTAAGATCTCAAAATTGAAAGGCTTGGTCATATAGTCGCTGGCACCTGTTTCAAGCCCTTTTAACTGCTGCTCTTCAGCAGTTAAGGCGGTGAGTAACACTACAGGTATGTGGGTAGTTCTCGGATCTGATTTAACCTTTTTACACAAGTCTATCCCATCCATTTCAGGCATGCTAATATCACTCACTATCATATTAGGGTGCAAGGCAAGAGCTTTTTGCCAGCCTTCCTTTCCGTTAGCCGCTTCAATGATATGGAAAGATTCTTTCAGATTATCTTTAAGGTAAAACCTAAAGTCATCGTTATCCTCCACCAATAATACTGTCTGTTTTTTACCGGCAAGTTTTAGAACGGCCGAATGAGTAGCAACTGTAATCGACAGATCGTCTGTTACAGTGTTATAAACTTTAAGCGGTAGTATTACTATAAAACAGCTCCCCTCCCCTGGTTCGCTCTCAACTGTAATTTCACCCCCATGTAACTTAACAAACTCTTTTGTGATAGATAATCCTATACCGCTGCCCTGGTTAACCATCGATCCGGGGACCTCATTCTGAAAGAAGCGCTCAAAAACTTTATCCTGTTTTTCCTTAGCGATACCAATACCTGTATCAATAACTTTAATTTCCAAACTGCGGTGTTTTTTAGCACCCTCTTCTATCAAATTAAGAAGCACGCTTACATGCCCGCCCTCCTGGGTAAATTTAAACGAGTTGGAGAGAAGATTAAATAAAATACGCTCAATCTTATCATGATCGAATTGAGTCTCGAGATTCTCTATTTCGGAGTCGAAAACAAAACCTATTCGCTTTTTATCCGCCACATCTGTAAATGAAAATGAGATCTCCTTTATAAATTTAATGATATCGCCTTTTTTAGGATGAAGCTTTAACTCCTGTACTTCCATCTTTCTGAAATCAAGTAACTGATTAACCAGATTGAGCAATCGCCGGGCATTCCGGTTAATCATTTGTAACTGCCTCATCTGTTCGGGTTCATCGGTCTGCTTTATGATCTTTTCTACCGGTGCCAGTATCAGCGAAAGAGGTGTTCTAAATTCGTGGCTCACATTGGTAAAGAACTTTATCTTCATCATATCCAGTTCGTGCATCCTTTTGGCTTCCTGGCGCTCCTGCTCTATCGCAAACTGAGTTCGTATTTTTCTGATTCCTCTTCTGCGAATAGAAAATAAGGAGAGCACAATTATTGCTATGTAGATCAGATAAGCCAGCGGTGTGCGCCAAAACGGAGGCAGAACTTCAATTTTAAATTTTAAATCCCTTTCGCCATAAACCCCATCTTCGTTTGTAGCCCTAACTTTCAATACATAATTTCCCGGATCAAGGTTGGTATAAGTCGCTTTTCGCACATTATTATCTGCGATAAGCCAATCCTTATCGAATCCTTTCAGCATATACTGCAGCCTTATTTTATCTGTATTAAAGAAATTAAGGGCCGCAAATTCCACAGAAAACACATTCTCATTGTATCTGAGTGTTATCGAATTACTCTCGGTAATCGAATTCTCAAGAATAACATTTCCGTTAACCTCATCGCCCGGCTTTAGGCTTTTGTTAAACACTTGAAAATCTGTAAGAACAAGCTGCGGCTGTGATTTACTGGTGTGGATGGTTTCTGGAAAGAAGATATTAAAACCATTCGCACCGCCGAAAATTAGTTCCCCCTTTCGGGTTTTGAGTGAAGCACTCTCATTAAATTCCAAGCCCTGAAGCCCGTCGGTTTCATCATAATTCACGAAGCTAAGTTTAAGGTCGTTGGAGTTATTTCCTGAAACTATAAGTTTTGACAGACCGTTTGTTGTACTAACCCATAGATTATGATTCGAATCTTCCAGCATATCAACAACCACATTATCGGGTAATCCTGATTCTTTATGAAAATTTCTAAATTTCCAGGTTTTGGGATTTAACATGCTTAAACCTTCGCGGGTAGAAATCCAAACCAAGCCCCGGCTGTCAATCAGCATGTTATTTACATTGTCGTGCGTTAAGCTGTTGGGATCTGAATCTTTATGGCTAAAATGAATAAACTTTTTGGTTTTCTTCATCAAAACATCAACTCCCCATGAAGAACCAAACCAAACATTTCCCTCCCTATCTTCGAGAATCGATGATGTATATAAAGAGCCTACGGTATTTTTTCCGGCTCCGGGAGTATAGCGATGGAAGATCTTCGTCTTTCGGTCGAACCTGTTTAATCCTCCGCTTAAAGTTCCGATCCATAAATTATATTCCGAATCTTCAAAAATCTCCCAAACCCTGTCATCAGATAAGCTCCGGGGATTATTTTTGTCGTGCCTGTAATGTGTAAATGTTTTACCATCAAATGAATCGAGGCCGCCGAAATAAGTTCCGATCCAAAGTTTTTGTTCATGATCTATACATAGACTAACAATTACATCGTTACAAAGGCTGTTTTGATTAGACGCACTGTGCCTGTATTGCCTAAACTTATTTGCCTTCCGGTCGTAATAGATAAGTCCTCCGCCATTAGTACCTATCCACAAATTCCCTTTGGCATCTTCAACAAAACGATTTACATCCTCAAAGGGTAAACTGGCAGGATCTGAAGCGTGTCGTCTGATTAACGGAAATTTTATAATATCCGGGTGATAAAAGCTTAGCCCCCTTTTGTAAGTTCCGATCCAAAAAATACCGGCATTATCCTTATACATCGAGATAAGGCTGTTTTGCCCTACACTTTTCTCATCATCCTCACGGTTAACTAGGTACTGTATTTTAAAATCCTTCTTATTAAGTAAGTTAATACCGCCATGATCCGTAGCTATCCAAATCAGGCCATTATTATCCTGAATTACATTATTTATGATGTTTGAATTAAGCCTACCGATTGGTGAGTTTTTGTTGAAGTGCTTTAATTGCTTTTTATCCGGATCTAGATAATAAACACCAATATTACTGGCAGTATGATAAATCCAAATATCATCCTCATTATCTATTGATAAACTATAATTCAGAACGCCTACACCAGCCTGCTTTTTCAATAAATCAGAACGATAACCGATCTTATTTTTATCCGCATCAATCCTATCGATAACACCATCACTATAAACAACCCAGATATTCCCTTTGGAGTCTTGTGCGATACTTGAAACAGCATTGGAATATAAGGATGAGGGGTCTTTTCTCCTGTGATAATAGTGTTGTGTTTTTTTAGTATCCGGATCATAACGATAAACTCCAAGATTGGAGTTTACGAACCAAAAACGACCTTTTTTATCTTTAAGTATTGATAAAAGACCTTGTGAGGTGAGGGAAATGCCGCGTAAATAACCCTCGATATTATGACTGAACCGTTCTGTGTGAGGATCATATATATTGAATCCCCTTCGGGTTAACACCCACAATTTACCATCGGGGCCCTCTTTAATAGATTCTACAAAATCATCGTTTATAGAGTTACTGTCGCGAACACTATGTTTAAAAACTTTAAACTTAAAGCCGTCGTACCGGTTAAGGCCGGTCATAGTTCCGAACCACATAAAGCCACGGCTATCTTTAAAAATGGCAGTTACCTGATTATGCGATAAGCCCTTGGTAATATCAAGGTGTGAAAATTGATATTGGATATTTTGTGCTTGAATACTGCCAAATAAAAACACAGCAGTCCAAAACAGAAACACTCTACGACACATGATTTATAATTGAAATCGCTAAGGAAGCGAAGAAACACTAATATAACAGAAATACCCAATAAGCTGTACACGTTTACATTTTCCTGCGATTGCGTTCGGATATCACCAAATTCAGTTCCCGACTCATTTGACCAGCAATTGCACTATTCTCCTCCGCTCTTCTAAACAAATAGGGCAATACCCACTTTACCGGACCGTAAGGCACATACTTCGCAACATTATAACCTGCGGCCGATAAATTAAAGCTTAAATTATCGCTCATCCCGAGAAGTTGAGAAAAATACACATGCGGATGATTGGGAGGAACATTAAACTCTTCGAGAAGATTTACCAATTGAACACAGCTTTCCTCGTTATGCGTTCCGGATACAGTAGCTACATATTTTACATGCTGGATACAAAATTTCAATGCCGCATTGTAATCGTTGTCGGTATCTTCTTTGGTAACATGAACAGGTGAAGGGTATTCCAGGGCAAGCGCACGACTTTGTTCTTTTTCTAAATAGGCACCGCGTACTAATTTTGCTCCCAGTATAAATCCGTAGGTTTCGGCCTGTATGTAATGAGCTTTTAAAATTTCTAAGCCATCCACTTTGTAAAGCTGATAGGTATTATAAACAATAGCCTGCTCCAGATTATACAATTGCATGGTTTCCAGAACAAGGTTATCTATTGCTTTTTGAATCCAGGATTCCTCGGCGTCTATCATTACAGGCACTTCAAGATCAAAAGCGGTTTTACAAATATTATTCACCCTGCCTTTAACTTTAAAATACTCGGCCTGCTCAGTTTCGCTTAGGGCCTTTCCTTCGCTAATTTTCTCTAAAAGCGAATACCTGGCCAAACCGCTCAATTTAAAAACGGCAAAGGGAATTCGCTCGTCTGAGCCCGCCTTTTGAATCGTTTTAATGATTTCCGCGGTGGTAAGCGAATAAGCGTCTTCTTCCTGGGCCCCTTCTACCGAATAATCGAGAACCGACCCAACCCTGCCTTCCCACAGAGCCATAACTACCGGTTCGCATTGATCAATGGATTCGCCACCGCAAAACTGTTTAAACAAGGTCTTTTTTATTAATCCAATAATGGGCAATCCCAGGCTGAGCGCAAAACCTGTTACTGATGGGCCTATTTTAGCAAGCAGATTATTATTGATGAGCTTAAAAAGGCGATATGACTCTTTCAGCTCTTTATCAGTTTTCGTCCGAAAGGCAATTTCTGTATCAGAGAAGTTTAATGGGATATTTTCAGGATCCTTGTCGCCTATTTTTGTAGTCATTCACAAAATTAACAGATTATCGATTTATTTGTTGCAGAAGGATTGTAAGTTTGCAGCATGATAGAGTTTAAACTGGAAGGCGATTACATTCCACTTATCCAATTATTAAAAGCTACCAATTTGGTACAAACCGGTGGCGAGGCCCAAATAGTTGTTACAGACGGACTGGTAAAATATAATGGTGCTGTAGATTATCGTAAACGCCTAAAAGTTAAACAGGGAGATATTGTGGAGTTCGACAACAAAAAAATTATTGTTAAATAATGCAGCCAATACAGAGCAACGGGTATTCCGTTTTTTTTGACGCTAATCTTTCGTCGTTAAAAGATTTCCTTGATCAATCATCTTATTCGAAGATATTTTTCCTTACTGATCTGAATACCTCCGAACATTGTATGCCGGTAATAGGCAAATATTTGCCGCATTTAGACAACTACGACATTATAGAAGTAGATCCAGGCGAAGCAAATAAAAATATCGATTACTGTATAGGGGTATGGCACATGCTGCTCGACTTTGGTGCCGACAGAAATAGCCTTCTCATAAATTTAGGCGGAGGCGTTGTAACGGATATGGGAGGCTTTGCGGCGTCGACCTATAAAAGAGGGATCGACTTCGTTCAGATTCCAACCACTTTGCTCTCACAGGTTGATGCCTCTGTAGGAGGAAAAACAGGGATAGACCTTGGAAGCGTAAAAAACATCATCGGTACATTCGCGCAACCTCAAGGCGTGTTCATCAGCACGGATTTTTTAAGCACTCTTGATAAAAGGCAATTAATTTCGGGCTTTGCAGAAGTTGTTAAACATGGTTTAATTGCTGATAGAGCTTATTTTGACACGATAAAATCGGCTGATGCCACAGCTATTGACCCCCCAATTATTTATCGTTCGGTACAGATTAAAAACCACGTAGTTACAACCGACCCTTACGAAAAAGGATTACGTAAAACGTTAAATTTCGGGCATACTATTGGCCACGCTATAGAAACATATTCGCTTAAAACCGATAGAGACCCTCTATTACATGGCGAAGCCCTTGCTATTGGAATGATTTGCGAGGGATACCTGTCGCATAAATACAATTCGCTTAACGGAGTTGAACTGGATGAACTGATTGCTTTTATTCGCTCTGTATTCCCTGATTACTCGTTTTCGAAAAAGATTTACACAGATGTGATCGACTACATGAAAAACGACAAAAAGAACCTGCAGGGACAAATTGGTTTTGCGTTATTAAGCCAGATCGGGAAGTGCGATTTTAATATTTATCTGAAGGAAGATCAGATAATTGAGAGCCTGGATTTTTATAATGATCTCTTGATTAAGAAAAGCGAACAAAGCTAGTTCGTGTCAATGTACTATAAAAAGCTGAGCGGAGTCGAAGCCCATCTGAATTACCCTTTCACTCCGCTTATAATGACACTTAACACGCCCTAATAGGGTGTAAATTTTCCTTTTTCGCTTAATTCGAGTTCTACAAGCGAAGCAGTGTGCTTATTAAAAGCAAGGTGCTGATACTTTACTTTGTTTTTTGTAAAAGTAAACACCAGTATTACTGTAATCGCTTCTTTTCCTGTCCCTCTTATTGTCCATTTAGTTTTATTATTGATAAACTCAGGCAAATAAAGGCCTTGGTAAGGCATATTAAGTTCATTTTGCAAACTCAGTAAACAAGCGGCACCAGAGGTATCAATTACAACCTGTAAAGCAATTCTGCCGGTAAGCCTGGCTAAAGAATCTGGCGATATGCTTTCAGTAATGTGCTGTAATGCAGAATAACGATCACTTATAGCCTGCCTCCCTTCTTCAAAAAGAAACGTATCAGTAAAGCAGTTAAATCTCTCTGAAAACATATATTTCTCTTTATTCACCCTTAAAATCGGGAGCTTCTCAGCTTCGGAAGGCCCCGGTTTAGCCAGTAATTCTGAAAACGTTTCTATAACATGCGGCGGAGGCAGTTTAACAGGCAACGTAAACCGTATACGAACATAACGGCCATTTTGTACGCCCGGCTTCCATTTTATACACTTTCGCAAAACACGTATCAGTTCTTCGCCGGTGCCATACCCTGCGTCTTTTAAAACGACAATATCCGTTAAGCTTCCGTCTTTTTCTACCACGAAAGAAACAAGCAAATCTCCGGTGGACCGGGCTGTTTCTGCCGCAGGAGGAATAATGTACTCATCGTTAATATATTTCCGAAAAGCCGGTTCGCCGCCCGGAAACTCCGGCATAATCTGCACTAATGATTGTTTAATAATACTATCGTTAACCGGTTTGTGGTAATCCTGAGAATAAAGGGAAAAACAACAGCAACCAAGCAGGATAAAAAATGCAGACAGGTATTTCATATAAGTATCCCGCTAAACCTTAAAGATGCGAACTGAATGGGAAACAACCAAGTTAAGCAGCTCTAAAACTATTACGAAGCTTTTTTTATAAAGGTTTTCGGAAGTGCGTTAAGAAGATGAATAGAACCGCATCTTTAAATCAATTCTAAAAATCGTGTTTTAAGTTTGTCCATACTTTTGCTGTTTTTAAAACTGTTGTGGTATAATTCTTAACTTCCAATCTTAACCCTATAAGCAGTAAACCACATTAAAAAACTATTGAAACCCAAACCGGCTTCAAAACAGGTTTCGCGTGGAAAAGGATTTAGCAGTAGGAAGGGTTGCGGATAAGCTGCCTGTTTTAGACATTAAAGAAGTATCAAAACGCACTAATAGATTTATCAGAATAGCGATACTCTTTACCACGCCTTTTCTCTTTTTAACTATTTACAGGGGCTGTACATTTCGGCCTATATACAAGCCGGATATGTATCCGAAGAATTCGCCAGCGAATTCCCGCTGACTATCTTATTGGCAGAAGATAATCTGATCAATCAGAAACTGGCTACAAGGGTATTAGCTAAGCTGGGCTATCAGCTTGATATTGCCAGCAACGGAGTAGAAGCGGTTGGAATGGTGCAGGAGAAAGCGTACGACCTGATTCTGATGGATATTCTTATGCCTGAAATGGACGGACTGGAGGCAACCCGATTAATTCGCTCGGGCTATCAGACACAACCAAAAATTGTTGCCATGACGGCAAACGCCATGCCCGAAGATAGAGAAACTTGTCTGAGAGCCGGAATGGATGGTTATATTTCTAAACCCATTAAGCTGGAGGAATTAATTAATATGCTAAAGGAAACCGGGGAAAGAAAGCTTAGCGCGCTAACACATTCAAAATAGTACCATCCCAGGCCCACCTTACTTACCTTACTGTATTGGTGCCATTTCCGCTCTGAAGTCGGCCGCTTCCAATCTCTCACTCAGTAGAGGAAATATCAAATCTCCAAGCCTTTGCAAGCATTTTAGAGTTAAACTGCTGCATATAAGCCCAAAATATATTAATCAACCTGCTTATAAAATTGTTTAGAAAACATGTTTTATAAATTGTTATTTTGACAAAAAAAAGAATATAAACCACAACAAAAGGAATATTTTAAGCGAACTATTGTAATGAATTTACATTTCGGGTTAAAACAGACTGCATCAAAAAGTGGTTATTAAATAAAAAAAAATACTTCCCGCTTTTGAGGCATGAAGAAAAAAAAAGTTATAATTATAGATGATGATGTTTCGGTACTGGAGGTAATGCAACTGGTTATCAATGATCTTGATTGTGAAACATTTGGCTTTACAACCTGGAAAACCGATACCATTCAGGATATCATCACCATCGCCCCTGATGTTATTATTCTTGACGAATGGCTTATAGGCGTTAAAGGCAGTGAACTATGCGTTATTTTAAAATCCATTAATCAGTTAAGAAAAACGCCGGTGATTCTTATTTCGGGAGTTGAGGACTTGGCCGAGATCGCAAAGAGATCTTTTGCCGACGGATATATTCAGAAACCTTTCGCCCTTACAGATTTAGAGAATATGGTTATGAGTTATATTAATTGAGCGGCCAAATATTAAAACCGGTACCCAAGTTTTACCAGCCCATTGCCCCCGCTCCCGCCCTCTAAAATTACAACTACTTTTTTTATTTGTCCGAATAGAGCAATGCTAACATTAGTTGTTTTTGGCTTTTCAGGAGAGCTATTAACAGGAACAGGCCCTCTATAAACCAGATTATTTAAAGTCCTACCTACAAATAATCTTGCTCCGGCCTGCCTGTCACTATATTTATAATTATGCAGAATTACCTCGCTTGTGAGGCCCGCCGTAAGTAACCCGGTATTATGTACGCTATAGTAATTTAATTCCCTATAGATGGTTTTTCGATAAGCCGCGAAATCTCCGAATTCTTTACTATAAGATAGTTCAGCCCCTATAAATCGGTAGTCGATATTTCCTTTCTTTACATAGGTATTTACGGATGCCCGTACACCCGCCGCCGAAAAGGTTTTTTTGTCGTAATAATATGGCTCACCCGCCTCAATGGCTTTATTTTTCATGTAACCCATCATTCCGAAAATACCGTACGAAAAGCATAAATTTTTTAATGTATGCGCCCGACTTATATCCAACTGAAGGCTAGTAAGCATGTCGTAACTTCCAGACTCGGTATTGGTTTCTTTTTGATTAAGGCCTAAAGAGATATAATTAGCCGTTTTTAATGAATCTATTGAAACAGGTTTGGGTTGATAACTTATATCCGTATACAATAACGCAGGGTCAAAATACTTCATACCGGTAGAACAGCTTCCAAAAAACAGCACAGCTAAAGGCAGTAATTTTCTCATGGTTTGCACAGGCTTGTTTTCACAAAAGATGATTTTTAAAATTAGTTCTGTTTATGGTTCTCAAACCGATTTCCTTATAAATTTCGTCAAAATAACAATGGTATCGCCGTTTATCTTTCCTTCCACCTGCTCTGCATTATCTTGCACGAGTTTAATTTTACGCACAATAGTACCTTTAGGAGCGCTATAATTCGTTCCCTTAACATTTAGGTTTTGAGTAAGTACCACTGTATCGCCCGATTCGAGAATTACTCCATAGCTATCCTTATGAACTACTTTTTCTGCTTCCAAAGCATCCTCGGCATTAGCCCACTCAACCAGAGATTCATCGAGGTACACTGCTTCTCTCGCATCCCTGGCCCAATCTTCTGATATAAGACTTTCCAGAATTTTGTATGAAAGAACCTGTACCGAAGGCACTTCGCTCCAAATGCTCCCTTCAAGGCATCGCCAGTGGTGGGTATCGCTATAATTCGCACTATTAATTTGCTCTAAGCAATCGACACATAGCACCACCTGATTATCAGGAGAATCGTCGCCTTTTGGAGGCACGCTATAAGGATTCAAATTACCATCATGCTTACCGCAAAGCTCGCAGAGCTGATTACATCTATTTTGAAGAGTTAAATTTATTGCCATTACGGCAAAAATAATCTTAATAAAATTAATTTTTTTGGATTAAGATCAAGTCCTTAAAACGAGATGAATGAACCCTTGTGTTTACTTTACAATTTTTATTTTTTTGGTATAGCATTAAAACTATACTTTAGCAAGAAGTAAGAATGAAGCCCACCTGAGCTTTGTTTATACAAATGATAAAGCTCTTTACACGCTTCATAGCAATTATAAAACAAAAATATATTTGATGAAAACGCCGAAAATTTTAATAATACTGTTATTACTAAGCTCCCTGGTTTATTCACAAACCTTTAACGTGAAAAATTTCAAAGCTACCGGAAACGGAAAGACGCTTGATACCGATGCGATCAATAAAACCATAACCGCAGCGGCTAATGCAGGCGGAGGTATAGTATACTTTCCGCCCGGAGTTTACCTTTCGGCATCCATCCGTCTGAAAAGTAATATCACCTTATATCTTGAAGCCGGTTCTACCATTGAAGCAGTACACGATTCGGTCGCAAAATATGATTTACCCGAACCCAACGAGGCAGGAGGAAATTATCAGGATTATGGCCACAGCCACTGGAAAAACAGCCTGATCTGGGGAATAGGCCTTGAAAATGTATCGATACTGGGGCCAGGCCTTATTTATGGAAAAGGTCTAAATCCCGGATTTAACCGCTTTGCCGATGAATCGAAAGGAGAAAAAAAATACCTGGACGGCGGCCCCGGATCGGCCAACAAAGCAATTGCGCTTAGAGATTGCAAAAACGTTATTCTCCGTGATTTCTCCATCCTTCATGGCGGGCACTTCGGAATTCTCGCTACAGGCGTAGACAATCTTACTATAGATAATCTTAAAATAGATACAAACCGCGACGGGATGGATATTGACTGCTGCCAAAACGTAAGAGTAACCAATTGCAGTGTAAATGCTCCCTGGGACGACGGCATTTGCCTCAAAGCTTCTTACGGATTGGGCAAGATTCGGCATTGCGATAATATTACTATTTCCAACTGTTACCTGGCGGGCAACTTCGATGAAGGCACTTTACTCGACGCTACCTTTAAAAAAAGCACTCCCGAATATAAATCTTACAAAACCGGCCGAATCAAACTTGGCACCGAATCAAACGGCGATTTTAAAAATATCACCATCACCAATTGTGTATTCGATGACTCACGCGGAATAGCCATCGAAAGTGTTGACGGATCTCACATTGAAGATATAGCAATATCAAATATCACGATGCGGAACGCCGCAAACAGCCCAATTTTTATCAGGCTGGGTAGTAGGCTAAGAGGCCCGAACAACCCGCCGGTGGGTACAATCAAGCGTATCAGTATTAATAATGTGCTGGTATCTAACGCCAGTTCATACCACGCAACCACTATTACCGGTATTCCGGGGCATTATGTAGAAGACATCCGAATGAGTAATATCTATTTTAATCACCAGGGTGGCGGTAAAACGGAAGACAATAAAATTGTACCCAAAGAAAATGAGAAAGGCTACCCCGAACCAGGAATGTTCGGGCCATTACCTGCTTATGGATTCTATTTGAGGCATGTAAAAGGCGTAGAGATGAACCATGTTAAATTAGATTACAACAAACCTGAGGGACGCAATGCCTTTGTGCTGGAAGATGTTCACGACGCATATTTTGATCATTTAAATATTAAGAAAGGTGCGGGCGACACACCGTTTTTCGAGCTAAGAAATGTTAGCGACGTATCTGTAGATGATTCCAGAAATATTAAGTCTGTTAAAATAGAAAAAGAAGCTGCGATTAAACGATTTTAAAACAGAGGATCAATCAGGATAATAACAAAGACTTATTTGGCATTGTAGGCCTTTACAAGTTTCTTCATTTTCCCTGAGGTAACTTTTTCCAGTTTTGCTATTTCGGCAACCACTTGCTTGTTATCTGCCATCATCTCTGTTAAAGTAGCCTTCGACACTTCGACCATGGCCCCTGTTGATCTCCTTGTGTTGAGTACGCCGTTATAGGTTTGAGCCATACCTCCAAGAACCTTCGCAGCAACAGGAACCGCTCCGGATTTCTTGGTAAGAAACACTTCGCGATACGAATTATCATCTCCCGCCTTCTGCAGATAATAACGTTTAGACGATTCGCCTCCGTTTATGTTGCCAGAAGCCAATGCAACACCGTAGGTTACACAGATAAGGTTTAAAGGCCCTTTAACAATATAATCTTTGATAGCATACCTGCCACCCTCTGATGGGGTATATCCTTCTTCGAGTTTCGCTATATCATTAAGATATACATGACTTCGCATCACGTAGGCTTTATTACTGACGTTCTTTTTCTTTTTCCTTTCAGGTTCTTCTTTGGGCTGTTTGGCCTTAATACTGTCTGACGGGGCTGTTGACGAACTTTGCGCATTTGAATAAGAAACAAGAAAAAGAACTAAAAAAGATAAGATGAAGACTTTCATATACGAGATTATGCTCAAATCTAACGAATACTTTTACATGTACTTAAGACTGGCATCATGGTATTTCAAGTGGTTGCCGATTCTACTCTAATTGCAGAATTAACTGGTTTTTGTTAGCCGAAAGCAGGCCCGAAGTATGAGAACTTGAATCAATAAGACATCAAAACTGTCGTATTCCTGGTAAAGTGTACTCAAAAGAAGACACTACCCTCTGTCGCTATTCTATTGGTTTATTTTATTTCATAGCCCTATTAGCTCCATGTGGCCATATGTAAAAAAATTTTGTTTAAAGAAATCGTGGATCGGTCTTTGCATTATGATGGCAGCTTAGGTATTCAAAATGTTATAATATTTAAAGCACACTTAAATTCACAATTATAAATTATATTATGAAAAAAATCGCACTAATCTTTGCAGTAGCAGCCACATTTGCCGCCTGCAGTAATAAGTCTGAAACTACGGTACAATCAAAAGAAGAAGCCTTCCGACAAGTAAGAGATAGTATTCAATTAGACAGCTTCCGAAGAGCTGACGCCAAAGAAGTTTTTCTTTCTCAAGAAAAAGAAAAAATCGCTTCACGCAGAAACTCATCAGCGTCTTCGTCAGAACGGACGTATGTAAAAGGAGTTTCGGAAACATACACTAATACCCAGCCACAGAAAAAAGGATGGAGTAAAGCTGCCAAAGGTGCTGCAATAGGTGCCGGAGCAGGTGCGGTAACCGGAATTATAGTAGATAAGAAAGATGGCCGCGGAGCTGTTGTAGGAGGACTTGTTGGGGCCGGAGCAGGTTATGCGATCGGAAGATCACAGGATAAAAAAGACGGCAGGGTGCAGTAAAAATCAATATAGCAATAAAGGAAAGAGGTGGAGATTTTATCTTCGTCTCTTTTTTTGCGAATATTATTTTAAAGCAAAGCAATAACAAGACGCAAATCTATCCAAGCAACCTTTGCGATCTTTGCGTTCTCCTCTTTGCGTACTTTGCGTGAAATTACACAACCAGCTTTACACCTCTTAACGTTTTTTAATAGATTCACCCAAAAAGCCCTTCATTGGAAATACAAAACCTTTTCGCCCTTTGTGTGAAATATAAAAACCCTACCGGAAGCTAATCTTTAACGCCGCACCCGCTTTAGCCCCTGTGATAGTAAAAATCCCGTTATTACCCGCTAAAGTACTCGACTTCACACCATCAGATACTATAATCGAGTTGGCAAGCTTATAGCCAATTCTCACATCTCCGTTCACAACGGGCCTGATAACAACCTCATCAGCCTTATTACCCGACCATTTAAGCGAAACATCCGCTCCTGTTTTTGCTCTGATTCCCGCTACAGATCCCTTATCCCATACTTTGGGTAAAGCTGGTAAAATGTATATTGTTCCTGTCTGGCTTTGCATCAAAAGCTCCATTACACCAGCGGCCGAACCAAAGTTTCCGTCTATCTGGAAGGGCGCATGAAAGTCGAACAAATTGCTGTATGTTCTTTGTGCCAGCTGATATCTGAATAACTGAAGTGCCTTATCGCCGTCGAGTACTCTGGCCCACATTAGAAACTTATTGGCTATCGACCAACCGGTAGCGTCGTCGCCACGCTTTTCGAGTGTAATTTTCGCGCCCTTAAGCAATTCCGGTGTTGTCGGGTTAATCAGCGTACCCGGATATAAAGCCACAAGATGAGAAATATGCCTGTGATATGGATCACCCATTGCTTTCCCGCTGGCATCAGTATTGTAACTGGTTTCCTGGGCCCATTCTTTAATCTGCTTATCAGCACCCAGCTCGACCGGAATTTCAATATTATTTCGTATTTCCTTCCAGGCGGCTACCTTATCCTTATCCTCACCCAGTATTTCTGCCGCTTGAATGGTATAATCAAACATACCCGCTACTAATTGCAAATCATATTTAACCCCTTCCTGAGTTGGCCCTTGTTCGGGCGAACGGCCCGATCCGGTGGTATAGTAATATCCCTTGGGATAGTTCTTAGTATCTGTCGCGCTTTTCTTGTTGGCATATATGTATTGAGTATAAAAATTAGCCGACTTTCTCATTATCGGATAAATTTCTGCCGCAAGTAATTTTTTATCACCGCTTGAAAGGTAAAGGTCCCAAAGATTATACATCATAAAGGCGGTGTTGCCGGGCGACTGTATATTTCTGGATCCGGTCATATCCGTTTGTCCGTTAATGGATTGCTTGGTATGCATAATAAATACATCGTCTGTGTGGGGCACAGCCTTGTTAGCAAAACTTATGGTGTTGCCGGTTAATGTATAGCTCTTTGGCTCAATCTTATACATATTTTTAGAGGTTATTCTCCCCGCCGGAATCTGCGAATTAAACCAGTTAATAAGTGCTTTTCCGCTTTCGAGAAGGTTGGCACCACCCGCAAACCAGTAATTCATTTGCAAGTTGATGTTGATACAATACGTAGATCCCCAAATCTCTGCCACACTCTGGTTCCACTTACCCTGAAGATTCGCCGGAAGAGTGGTTTCCCGTGATGAGGCGATCATCAAATACCTTGCGTAGTTGTAATGCAATTCTTCGAGGTGCTTATTTAGTGAATTATAGGCTGGCTCAGCGAAAGCTATACTGGCTCCCTTATTAACCAGCGGTATTACTTTGTTGTAAGATAGCTGAAGCTCGTTTGTAGGAATCTGACTCACCTCCTTCTCATCTGTAAGCCTGAAAGAAACCCGGTTAAACAGTTTTTGATAATCTGCGATATGTTCGGCCTTTAATTTCTCAAAACTTTTACCTTTTACACCAGCCAGGCGACTAGTTGTTTTATCGATAGTATATTGAAGGCCCTTTAAATGTTTAAATTGCTTAGCAGCGAGATCTACTTTTCCGTTTTTGCCGATTACAAACTGATTAGGGTCATAGTCTGTTGATGAGGCCACAATAACGGTAACCGCCGTGGCACCTTCAACGCCTACATTGGCATAATTATCTGTTATCTTACCGTTATCAGCAATGACCTTTATTTTTGTGCAATACTCCAGATCAGATTTCTGACTGTAAGCCGCCCTTCCGCCACCGCGGTAAGGTTCAGAATCTTTTAGATTGCCAACAATGGTTATTTCGCCATTATTAACAGTGATAGATCCTGGATGGGCAGATACAGGATTAACTGTAAAATTAAGAGCCCCCGCTTTATCAGCTGTATACCTAAAAACCAATACTTTAGCCGAAAAGCTCGCGAAATATTCCCGGTTATATTTTACGTTATTGTATTCGTACTGTACATGCGCAACGGCATCCTCCAGATTTAAATCGCGGTAGTAGTTTACAATTTGCGGATTAGAGGGCAAATTAAAATCAATAAAGATATTTCCCGCGTTCATGTACCCGTTTATCCCTTCACTCATATCCGGATTAACATATGTCGGGTCGACACCTTTTTGTACGCCACGGTAGCCCGCCGCCCAAAACGTTTCTTCGTTAAACTGAATATGATCTTTTCCCGGCATTCCGAACAGCATCGCTCCCATAAAGCCGTTACCAATTGGCAAGGCCTGCTGCTCCCAATCTGCACCATCACGATCGTAAATAGTCGATTTTACATCGTAGGCACCGGTTTTATACCAAAGCATATTATTGGCTCGGATAGCCGGATAATTTTCGTTATAAGAATAGTTGACGTTAGAAGTTTTGGTATTAACCAACTGAGGGTTTACACCGGCCGGTACTTTTGTCGGCGCCTGAACACCCGGGCCATTACCCAACTCTTCGTTGGTAATCCAGTCGCCCAGCAAGGGCAAGCCTTTATAACTCCCCTGAGAAATTTTACTTCCTTTCGGTGATACAACAACACCTTTACTGGTTTCTATATGCGCCTGCAGATAGGAAGCATTTGTAAAAGACAGCCCCTCTATGCCGATATGCTGAGTTCCCTTTTTTACCGTGGCATTTAAAGAATAACTTTTCTGTGTGATAACTGAACCTTTATCGTCAAACACTTTTACTACCAGTTTGTCGGTTGCGGCACTCGCCTCATCGTTTTTTCGTATCAATACTCCTAAAACCCCGCCTGCCTCGGCAATTGAAATCTTTCCTTTTTCAAAAATCACCCCAAGTACCTCGTATCGGGATACCGCTACTTTTTCCTTTTTTTGCAGGCGTATAATTTCAGCCTTGCCAAAAGTTCCGGTCTTGGCCTCTACAGCCGAGAACAGCGTTTGAAATAACATCGCCGTTAAAACAGCCGCAGAAAAAAACTTCGCTTTCATAAAATTTCTTTTAAATATTAATGAATGAGATTTTATCAATTACTCACAACAAAAAACAAGTTCACAACTTAGCAAACACTTTTTTGTAAATGATAAACGAAAATCAAATTTCAAAATTGGTTATAGACACATCCTGTTCGTAAAGTAAACGGTTTTAAGCCTTAGTGCCAAACTATAACCAAAATCTATCAAAGATTTTACGGGTACACGCAAATTATCAGGCCAGGCATTTGTAGTAAACTTGAGGTAATAATTGCTACCTCAAATTCATAAGTTGGGGTTTAGGCTAACATATTGATTTTAATCCTCAGACAGCCTTCCTCATCCGTTGGGATTTTTTGATTCTAAAAAATTATCAAAAATTACCGATAGCTTTGGGAACAGACAAACATAAAGGGCGAAGCAGGGTTAAACAACAATAACTTAAACCTTTGCTCCTGCTGTTATTCAGCTTTAAACTCACACTATGTATTTTCTTATTTACCGTAGCGAGACTACTAATCATCCCACAGAAGAAGACTTAAAATTTCTGTTGGACAGATCGAGAGACCGGAATAAAACAATGGATATTACCGGGATGCTTTTGTATTTCGAAAACAAGTTTATGCAGCTTCTTGAGGGTAACGAGCAAGATGTAAAACTGCTTTATGCTGATATTTGCAAGGATAGCCGACACGGCAATGTGGTTACACTTAAAGAGGGATTTGCTGAGAATCGTTTATTTCCAGGCTGGTCAATGAGTTTCAGGCTGGTTTCTAAAGAAGAGATCGCCAATGATCCGGCATATAAAGATATCTATACACCGGGCAGCAGGGGTGCGAGAGAACTTGTTTCCCTGTTTAATTTACTCCGTGGAAAATCAGACGGGGTAAATAAACAGACGCAGCTTTGATTTCGCCGCAAATCGTTCGGTCCTAATTTTTCGGATCCGCCGAAGTAACGCTCTTGAAAAAAGAAATATGGCTATCTACAGCCTCATCTAATTCTTTTTTCGCTTTTATGTAAGTTTTCAACAAAGAAGGATCTTCCACTTCACCTTCACCAAAAAGCTTTTTGTCTATTTCCTGATAAGCAAGCTGCTTCTCGGTTACCGACTTTTCTAGCGTTTCGATTTGTTCGTTAATGTCTTTGGGCAATTGCTCCATTTTGAGAGAGTTATTTCACAAAGTTAGACTATAAATGTGGATTGTTAAAATATGCGTCGTAATTCATAATGCTTAAGGTTTGCAGCCGCAATCACCTCGATAAATAAGGTGATTGCGGTTGCGAGTAGCATATACAAATCTGCCATCTAAACTTTCAATTTGTACCTACGCCGCACGTGGCGATAAACCAACAATATCGCTGTGGCAAAAAGAATAAATGGCCATACATAAGCTATACCTACAAGAATACTCACAAATACATTAAGCCCTGAAAGCAACGCATCGGAAAAACGCTTATAAAAAGGTGGCCGGTAAGTACTTAAATTACTATCAGACAGGATTTCCTTTTTTAACAACGTATTTTGAGTAAAATGCAGACTAATTATACTGTATCGCACCGAAGCGTCGGTTTTCAGATTCTCCATTTTCCGATCGATAATGGCATCCCGCTGAGCTGCCAGCTGAAGGATCTCATCCGTTTTAAGTGTGTCCTTTTTTAACTCCTTATCGAGTATTTTTTGCCTGCTCTGCTGCTTTAAGCCGCTGCCAAGATACTCTATACTTCGATCCTCTATATCAAGCTTAGCACTATAAATTATGCTTGCGTCTGAAGCTACCGAAGCCACAAAATCACTTAAGCTTTCGGAGGGGATACGCACTACCATACTAGCTTCTACATTATAAGATGAAATTACCTGGATTGAATCATCAGAAAGCGGGATTGTTTTACTGTCGAGCTTGAAACTCTGAATGTCATTGTGCATTACCATTCCGCCAAACTTCCTCACTTTCAGGTGAATGTCGCCGCTGCTTTCGTAAACGTCCTTTACTTTAAAGTCGATGTCGGCAGTTTTAACCAGTTTGGCCTTTTCAAGGCTCAGGTCTGCAGTAAGAGCCGAAGTAACGGTCGTAGAATCGGTCGACGATGACGATTCTGCTGATTTATTTGAATTGCATGCTGTAAAAATCAGGGCAATAAAAATCCCTGCCGAAAATATTCTCCGTTTCATTTGTTTAATTTTTAAGGGTGAATTGATTGTTTAATTTCGGTGTCGAAAGAACTTACGAGGCCGCTCTTTTAGTTTTAAGGTATCTGCCCGGGCGAAGCCCCCCTGGCTTACAAAGTCTTTAAATTTCGAGCTGTTAATCTTGAATTGATACGGAACAGAATCAATAAAACTTTCAGAGAGTTTTTTTAGTGATCCAACTTCCTTTTCATCAATATAACTCAATATCAACATCCTGTTTCTTTTTTCCAGCATTCCCGCCTTCCATCCCTCCTTTTCCGGGAATTTAGGATATAAGAGTTTTTTAATTTTGATAGCACATGGTTCTCATCAAAAGTAAACAAGGTGTCTACGTAGTTTAAATTAAAGGAAACACTATCTCCCCAGCGCCTGGCGGGATAATCAATTCCCAGCTCTTTATCTCTTATTATCGAATCTCCTATTAACACATGCATTGAATCCAGTTGCCGGATATGCGCTTCAGCAGGATATAAGGTATTCAGGAACATTCCGTCATCGCGGATATTCAATGAAACGTCTTTCCCCTCCGCCCAATATTCGCCCAGCACGCTTGCCGGAAACTTTTGAAATTGTTTCCCGCTTTGGGGTTGTGGGCTGGCGAACAGAATGCCATCCGAACTTTTATCAGATGAGCAGGCCGAACTTAGGACAATACAAATCCCTGAAGTATAAATTAGTTTTTTCATACCTGTAAAATTAATTTTAAAGAAAATTTAGTTATAGTTATAATTCCGACGGCTTGCAGAAACGCATAACCATCATTCAATGAGAAGGGCTTAAAATGGCTTATAAAATCTTAAAAATGCAATTATCCCTTTTTTACCTCCCTCCTCTTTTAATTTACTGGCTTAGTTTATTATTTCTTTTAAATTAATACAGAAGAGTTAAATAAGTAACCCTGTTTTGGAAGAATATTTTACAAACCTGATTAAGATGTCTTGCAGGGGAAACAAAAAAGGTTGGTCTTTAAAAAACTTGTAAATTAAAAACTAAAAAATTAGTTTTGCATGAGCACAATTTAATCACAGCAATGAAATCACTGATCGCAATAGCCCTCATATTTTCCACTTTACAGCTTTATGCCCAAAAAGAATATACCATTGAGGGAAAGCTTACCGGTATTGAGGACAGCACGGAAATCTCTTTATTTCAAGATGATGGAAATGTTTTCTCAAACATTGCAACTGATACCATATTTGGTGGTAAATTTAAATTTAGAGGCAAAACAGAAGGACTAACCCACTTAGTAATTCTAAGCAACGCTCCCGGATTCCCTTCAAAATGGTTGGATGTGTGGGTCTCCCCTGCCGTCCGAATACGAATCACAGGTAATGATAAATTACTTAGAACCTGGTTAGTAGAAAGCCCTATCAAGGAGCAAATAGAAACAAACCGCTATACTAAAGCTACGAAAAGCGACATGGACAAACTTCAACAGCTTTCCGTTATCAGAAATACTTTAACATCACGCATTTTGGAAAAAGGGAGTACTGATCAACGCAAAAAAATAAAAGCCTCTATCGATTCAGTTGATCAAAAACAAGACTCTATAACTGCCATAATACATAGAGCCGAAATAAGATTATTAGAAACATCACCGGTCACATCTATTTGGATAGATAAATTGAAGACAATTGCTATGGATGTGAAATATAATAAGAAGTCGGTGCTGCGCGAACCAACTCTGGCTCTATTTAATAGGTTAGATAAGAAACAAAAAGAAAGTGCGGTGGGTCAGGAAATTTACACCAGTCTATTTCCCCCGAAAGTGGTAAAAAAAGGCGAGCCGATGGCTGATAAAGCATTAAAAGACCTTGAAGGAAAGCAACATTTCCTCGCCGACTATAAGGGAAAGCATTTATTGCTTGATTTCTGGAGTCTGGGTTGCGGGCCATGCATTATGGCCATGCCCGAATTGAGGAAATTATCATCTTCTTATACAGACAGCCTCACCGTTGTTAGCTTAAGTGTTGATGTTAAGAAGGAGCTTTGGAGAAAGGCCACCGAGAGTCAGAAAGTAACCTGGGTGAATTTGAGCGACGGCCTGGGCATGTCGGGAATTGCCGCACAATACGGCGTTCGCGGAATTCCTCATTATGTGCTTATCTCACCGGAAGGAAAGATTATAAGCTCATGGACAGGATTTTCTGAAGGTGATCTTGAAAAAAGAATTAAAAAACTGATTTTTAAAGATCAGCAGCCAGCCACACAATAAAGCATAGGTAAACCACAGCGAAAATAATATAAAAAGGCCTTACACTACTGTTTTTTTTGTTTGCGGAACCACCCGGAGTTCCCAGGTATAAAGAGGCTATTACTTCGAGTATTGTTTCCATAGAATACGGTTTATACTAAGATAAAAACATGGAGGATTGTTACTAAGATATTCATCTGCTTAAACAGAAGCAAAGTGTAAAAAAATGGCATCACAAAAAAGCAGAAACATAGCGATCTAAAGTATCCTCCATAAATTAAAAGCAAAGCATTTCTAACGCACAAGCCAAATTCGGTAAAGGCTCTTAAATATTATAAGCAACAGAAAGACTGAATCTGAATGTGTTATAATCATTCACAGCCTGAGTGAGTTCTCTTTTAGCTTTGGTATATTCGGGTAACAAAGCAATATCTTGCGAAGCGTTCTTGGCAAATAATTCATTATCCAGCTTTTCGTAAGCGATTCTTTTTTCGGTAGCGATTTTTTCCAGCCTCTCGAGTTCGAGAGCCTTTTCAGTAGGTAAAACAGACATTATAATAGGTATTAGATGCCCTAAAGATAAAATATTCAGAAGATTTATCAATAGATTCAGCTATTTAAATATGTTAATCCCTAAAATTAGTCCCAAAAAGGCATTTTTGATAGTAATTAAAGTATTATAGTAAAAATCGAACCTTGATTAAGTTCGCTGGTTACTGTTATAGAACCACCGTGCCTTTTAATAATTTCGTTTGAGATATGTAAACCAATGCCTAATCCGGATATTACAGGAGAAAGCTCTTCCGCCCTGAAAAAACGATCGAAAATTTTCTTAATGTTTTGTTCGGAAATACCAATACCCTCGTCGATGATTTTGATTTTTATAATGCCCTGAGATAAACCCATATCTACAAAAACCTTTTCCGAGCCGGGGGAATACTTTATGGCATTAATAAACAGGTTATTTAGAGCCTGCTCTAACCTGAATTTATCCCCGTGATAAATTAAGTCAGGTATGATGTTCAAAATTTCGATTTTATGACTTGAATAAATGTGGCCCACACTTTCTATACAATCCCGAATAAGAGCCGACAATTTGAAATCTTCCTTATTCAACTGAAGCTGCCCGGCCTGAATCTTTGAAATATCCAGCAAATCACCTATTAATGCCTGTAACTTGTCGACATTGTTACCGGCCTTTGCCAGCATAAACTTATCTCTTTCTTTTAAGTCGGCCCGCTCGAGTAGCTGTATAGAAGCTTTAATACTTGTGAGGGGAGTTTTAAGTTCATGGCTGGCTATACTAATAAACTCGTCTTTCTTTTTTTCTAAGGCAAGCGTTTTTTGCAGTTCCACTCCGATTCGGCCTTTACGGCGAATATTATTGTAAGATACTACGAATAACAGGACACTTAAAATCACTCCAACAGCCAAAATCAAAAAGGGTTGCTGCCTCTCTATAGTAGATCCGAAGTTCTCATTCGGGCTGACGATTAATCGCCAGGGTAACCCCGCTACTACCAAAGTGGTATCGAATACAAGTGGCCCTTTTAACCGATTATAAGAGGAAGAATTTATAGTTTTTTCATAGATAAGATGCTTCTCCGACAGTGTTGTTCCATCATATAGTTGAAGGTCGACTTCTGAATACCTGTTTAACAGGGCACCCATTAAATCATGTGTTCTGAATACGTTGGCTACAAAACCAGCCACCCTGGTATGCGAGGTATCCGAAAATATAGGAAGAAACATCAGGAAACCGGGCTGCACATCGGCATGGGTTTCCTGTCGCAGTTTAATCTTTCTTGTAATAGAAGGCTCTCGGGTAGTGATAGCCCGTTTAATCGCATCACGACGACGAGCCTCGCTGTATAGATCGAAACCTATAGCACGTTCGTTTCTTTTGTTAAAAGGTTCGATATATAGCACCGGTACTATCACCGGATATTCAAAGGGCGATGTGATCTTATAACGGAGGTTGAGCCCCCTTAACTCCTTCGACACCTTCGACGAATCACTCGCGGCCACGTACCGGGAGACTGCGAGGCCCTGTATTCCCGGGTAATTCTCCGCAACTTTTAAGCCTCTTACATAAGTTTCCCATTCGCCCACGCTTATCTCCTTGCTCGAATCAAATAGTGCCTGGCAGCCCCTCAATATCTGGGAATAATCAACCATCCGGTTCCCGATAATTTCGCCAACTCTAAACGCTCTTTGTTCGAACAGTTTATTTGTCCGTGCCTTATAATCGGCCGACGCTTCGAGCCAGGCATATAAAGTAAAACTTAATAAAGCAATAAGAATTAAAACCGCCGGATAATAGATTTTAATAAATGATTTAAACTTCATAGAGGGAACCAAAAATAGTCGGGGCTTTAAAACAGATGGCTTTCAAGTAAATGCGATGAAGGGCAACAAAGTTTTAAAAACATTAAGTTTTTCAAATTCCATTATCCAACAGAAGCATTACAGGAAACCAACAATCCGAGATTCCAGCACAATTTAACCTGAGGAGAATGTGGTATTAGTAGGCCATGTGCGAATGAAGTGCCTTGGCTTGCTTTATGGAGCTTGGGTTAAGGTATTGGAACGCAAGGCAGTGCGGGTGGAAACGGTTTGAACTTTATAGGCCACAAAGTAACCAAGCCACAAAGGTTGCCTAAAAGTACACAAGGGCTGCGAAACACCTTCCCTTCTTTGCGTGTTCTATCTTTGCGTCCTTTGCGTGAAAAAAGTAGTAAAGAAATTACCTGAACTCTCAACTAGGAATCAAGTTAACTTTTGCCTTCGAGCCTCGTGGCTATACTAATTTTTTTAGGCCACAAATACACCAACAATGGTCGCTCAAGCAACTAATGGTTTATCTGCTTGTTTAATCTCATCCCTCAACCCATTTGCTTTCAAAAGCTGGGAAACGATAGTCAGTAGTTCGAGGGAGGCGTCTATTTCTACCTTTCGAATGGCTACGCTTTCGATATTAAATCCAAAGGGTATAGACCTTTCCTGACAGAATTGAATCAGCTCTTTTGCAAACGCAGTAGCCAGTTCTACCGAGTACTTCACCGGATCGTCACTTAAACGAAGATCTTCCCTGATATCATCGGGGATATGGATTCCCAGCCATTCCATGAAATGAAGTGTTTTAACCGAACCGCAAATAGTGAGCGTAAATATGATTGTAGGTAATTCCTGATTATTTTTCCCGAAAGCCAACAACAGGTCGTCTAACATTTTTTTGGTGTAGTCGACATTAAAAATACATTGCGAGATAAAATAAGACACTCCTGATTCTACCTTATTCATCATCCGGGCATCTTCGTCTTTTAATACAGCATGCCGCTCCGGAATGGTTATGGCCCCGATCACAGACTGCTCACCGTGTTGCTCGCCCCAAATCTGATAGGCTTCCGTCAGGTTGGTTTTTACCACATAATCCGGGGATGGTAAACCCACAAAAATCGGGTAAAATCCATGAATTTTTAAGCCGTTTAGCCATTGCGCAAGCTCCTCCCGTGAGTATTTTCCAGCAGGGCGATAGATTATTTTCGGCACTTTAAGTTCCTTCAAATAACCACTGGCGTATTCGAATGGATCGAGGGCCGAGGTAAAAGGAAAAGGCCGTTCAATATCAGTTCGGGCCGATTCATCTTGTACATCGTATACAATCAGTGCATCAAAATCTAAAGCACACAGGTTATTTATGGTTTTAGCCGCAATTTCAGTCACCCTTTCTGGTTCTGTTTGTATTTTAGGTGGTGTTATGCCGTAAAGTAAAACTCCCGATTCTTTTCTTTTAATCTTTTTAAAAAACATTTTTTGATTTTATCAGTACCAAAAATAGGAAATAAAAATTTTTCCGGGTCTAAATAGAAGAAATTAGCCATGTGGAGCTTCTTACCAAAACTACCGAATCTGATAGCACCCAAGCAGCCTGAAGAATTTGTTCCAGCCCTCCACCCCGAGATGCAGAACCTTGCCGATGCTTTAAATGAGCTTAAGTAGAAAGCGGTAAAGGAAATGATTAAAAAAAGTGGCCCGCAGTTAACTGATCTTTAAATGAGATAATTCTCCTGGGTAAATTAGCCGGGGAGAATTATTAATATTGCGATACAAACGGCATAAACACTGCATCTTGCCTATAGAGAGTCTCCAACCCATCAAAGCGATTGTAAATTATTACCAATATGGCTTTGTAGCAAGCTCGAGCATTTGTATCAATTCTTCATCCATGTAGTGATATTCGTCCGGAATATCCAATACTACTAATTTTTTTCCAGTCAGGGAGTCCGAATAGTTCCTATTTAACCATTGTTTATGATGATTTTCCATCACAAAAATCAGGTCGGCCCAATCAATTAATTTCTCATTCACTTTAATTCGCGCAACACTTGAAGTTCCCGCAGAGCGTACCGCCACACCTTCTTTTTTTTGAAAAATCTCTTCAGCAGTTTTACTTCGCCATTTATTTCGGCTGCATATAAAAAGTGCATTCATATATTAATATGCTAAAAACTTTGCCAGGCTGGTACTATAATAAGAAGTAACAAGGAGTCAGGATAGTTTGAGAAAGGTGAGTTCTTTCTGAATTAGCAATTCTAGGCTGCCTGTATCTGTTTCTTCTGTTTTCTATAATATAACCAGGTTATAACCGCAGCCATCCAAAACGACCAGAAAATAAGGCCATAAGGTTCGAATTCTTTCCCGAAAATATACTTATCCCCTAAAAACTTAACTAACGCAAAAGCTATAAATTGCAGGAAAAACCTGCGGGTATATGAGATTACTTTTGGTTTGTTCATAGCTTTAAGCAAAGTGATTATTGGTAAGACGAAATTTCTCTATTACCCTAATTCAAAATTAGAAATTTTTATGATCGAATCAACAAACGCTAAGCCTCTTTTAGTAGATTTCAAATTATAACGATAAGCTTTTTATATCCCTTAATACTTTACACTCTCATCAAACCACTGCACCATTTTTTCTATTTCGGCCATGTTGTAAGGCTTTTCGATATACCCGTCGGCAGAGCATTTTCTAGCTGCCGCTTCCAGTTCTTCACTTTCGGAGGCGAGTATGATGGGCACATGGCGCAGTTGATTTACGGATTTAAGGATCAGGCAGATATCGGGGCCACGGCTACCGATAAGACGTTGATCGAGAATAATGAGATCGGGACGAATAGTGATGAAATCCTGAATGGTGCGCGATTCCCATGAACTAAACGGATAACTTTCGAAATCCAGTTCGCTCATCATGATCTGCATAAGATCAAGACAGGAAAGGTCATGGTCGAGGAGGATGACTTTCTTTTTTATCATAGGAATTACAATAAAGACGTGAGTGTCCAAATTCGCCATCGTTCAAAGTAACAGATGCGCGCAACTTTTTTGGGACCTAATTTTGAGCACTAGCCTAGTAAGCGTTTTCTTCGCCTTTAATGGCGTTGATAACGGTCATAAACAAAACGCGTACATCTAACATCGACGACCAGTTTTCCATGTACCATATATCGTGTTCTACACGCTTTTCCATCGCAGCAGTTTCTTTTGTTTCGCCTCGGTAGCCGTTTACCTGTGCCCAGCCACTAATGCCGGGTTTTAAAAACTGGCGAACCATATATTTGTCGATAAGGGCACGGTATTGTTCTGTATGGCTAAGCATGTGCGGCCGAGGCCCGATAACGCTCATATCGCCCAACAGCACATTGATAAACTGTGGAAATTCGTCGAGGCTGGTTTTGCGCATAAACTTACCGATGGGTGTAATGCGGTCGTCGTTACGGGTAGCTTGCTTAGAGTTGCTGTCGGCGTTTAGGCACATGCTTCTAAACTTATAGCAATAAAAAGGCTTGTTATCGCGGCCTGATCTTAGTTGTTTAAACAAAACCGGGCCATTGCTTTGCCATTTAATAATGATAGCGAGGATGGGATACAACCAACTAAAGATAAATACCATCACCGAAAGACTGATGGCTACATCGAGAAAGCGTTTTTTGAAGCGATTCTGAATATCTTCCAGCGGTTCTTTTCTGGCGCAAAGCACAGGAAAGCCACCCATGTGTTCTATTCTGAATGCGGCTTGTCCGCCGCTTAAGTCGGGAACGAACTTTAAGCGAACGCAATGTCTCTCTCCTTCTCGGATGAGTTGTGGGATATCTTCCATGCGAGTGGCGTCGAGTGATACATACACCTCCTTAACACCCGCGTGAGCTGCTTTTCTTAATTGTTCGGATGCTGCGGGGATTAGCTTGCCTTGCGGATCGATATAAAACCCTTCATCGCCAAGGAAACCTGTAAAGTTAAGGCTGCTTTGCTCTTCAAGATAAGCGGCCAGTTTTAATCCGCCTGGGTTCATGCCTAATACAGCAACGGCTTTACGGATATCGAAATGCTTGTGCAAATTGTCTTGAATAGCGGTTCCGGTGAATCGGCTGAGCATAAAACCTACGGTAAACATGGTGTAGAATATAGCTAAAAACTCGCGGGGAAATGAAGCACTCCCCGTAAAGAAAATAAAGGTTAAGAACAGGAAACTATGCAATGCTATACTTTTCCAGGTAGCACGATAAATAAGCACCAGGCTATGAATAGTATCAGTTGTATATAACCTGAAGATACTGGTGCTGATAAGCCAGATAAGATTGCAAATAATGATATTTTGCCGATAAAATTCCTGTACCTCACCATTAAGCAGGCTGCTGAATTGAAAACTTATAAAAAGACAGAGATTGATAAGAATAATATCACTGAGGGCAAGGATGATTCGTAAGAGAAATAAGTAGCGTGTACCCATAAGTTAAATTTTAACGTTTTAAATGTGCAGTATTCAAAACTTCACAACAGATATGCAATGTCGGTGCCGAATCTTTAAAAAAAGCATTTATTATTTGAAATTTTATTTTTCGGGGAAAGAATTAGTTATATCGTCCCACATTGGGGTTTAATTTCCCGAAAAAAGGAAAGTTTGGAATAAAAAACGTAGTAGTGGGTGTATACTCTTTCGGACTTGAGCCAAAAAAGGACAGCGCTTTTAGGACAATTAGCTGGTTGGAAGGCTTATCAGACTCTGCCTTGCTAATGGTTGACCTAGCCTTTTTAGAAGGGAAAGGCAAGTATTTAAAAATCAAAAGGGTAGTAATATTTTTTTTAACCCTTCTCCTTTAAAGCCCCCATCATCCTCCAGGTAGAAAAACTTAGTAAACCCAATACCAGTACTATGGCCACCCACAACCACAGAGTATAATCAGCACTCTTTTTTGTAATAGCTAACTTCAATAACGGATTTTTCTCAAGCCCTAAGTGTTTAATACCCGAAGCGCTCCTAAGGGCGGAATCCCCGAAAAATTTCAGATCATAATCTGGCTGCAGAGCGTGCTTGTCTCCCACCAATAATTGATAGTTCTGACTAGGTTCGAGATAAGCCAATATATACTCATTCAGCTGCCAGGCCTGTATGGATGCTATTTCTAAAGCCGGGTTATCGCCATTAAGAATCTGCAGTTCGAAGTTTTGGGCTTTTGACGAAACCACGATCTCTGGTCGGCTCTCCGAAGTAATTACTGTTTCGCTAAGGAGCAACCTTTCTTTGCCCTCAACTTCAAACACCATAACAGTTCTTCTAAAATACCTGGGGCTTATAATAGAAACAAAGAGTTTATTCACTTGAAATTTTTCTTTGAAGCGGAATTGGAGATAGCTAATCTTATCGCTGCTGTCTTTTCGGCTTACTGACGGAGAAGGAAGCAAGCTGAATGTTGCATCCTCGGTTTCGGTGGAAAAAATTCCTGCACTCAATATCTTGAGAGGGCTTTTCTGTTTATTGTTTACATTAACCTTAAAGTATTTATAATTGCTGGCGGGAAAAGAAAGGGATTGCAAATAGCTGTCGGCATTGCCTGCCGTTGCCTGCGCCAGCGGAACCTCTTCATCAATAGCGAACCACCTTTGCCTGTCATCACTACCAAGCACATCTGCTTTGCGAGAAACGGCTGTGTTTTTTAGCTTCAACCAAAGTGAACGTATCAATAAGCCTCTTCTATTCTCAATAATTATGGAAGTGATAGAATCTGTATTTTCAGAAGTTTGAAGAATGGGAAAATCCAAAAAATCTTCTTTTACCGATGGCAGACTTTGGAGCCGGATATACGGAACAAAATTTTTCTTTTTATCCATAATCCTCAAGTCAGAGAGATCTACCTGACTTTTGGCAACTAGTTCAGGATCAAGGTAAACCTTGTAAAAGCCGGGTTGCGTTATCTTCTCAAGATCTGCCTTATAAACAAATTTATCCTGCGCCCATGCCGATGAGAAGATGCTTGCTACCAGAGAAAAGGGCAGGAATAATTTGTTAAACTTCGGGATGTTCTTCATCTGCTACAATAATCTGTTTAACTCTTTGGTACATAAAGGATACGATTAAAAGCAATACACCCAAGCAAAAGAAGGCAACAATTTTGCCCGCAGCCGGAATATTGCGAATATCAAACAGGAACAGCTTAAGTAAAGTAAAACTGAACAAACTTAATGAGATGATGCGCAGGTTGCGATCCTTAAAATTCATTCCCAGCCACATCATAGAAAAGGACAAAACTCCCCATAGAACAGGCAAACCGGTTTTAATATATACACGCTGAACTTCATTAATGGAATGGGCTTTGGAATAAAAAAGCATATTGCTGGCCAGATTGATATCCAGACTTAAAAAAAGTACAATACTACCGCAAATTAACCATGTTGATTTTGCGAGCGAATTATCATCCATGTTCTCTCTGCATACCCGCACAAGATGATAAAAGAGTACCGCAATGAATACTGAAGAAATCCAATGTGCGGCGAAGTGATTTGGAGAAAGACGCCTTGTCTCTAAGATATACTCCTGTGCCGATAAAAATGATGAATAGTAAAGAAAGTACATCGCTATAGCGGCAGCCATAGCAAGTGCCTTTGCCGTCCAGAAAAGAGTTATCGATATTAGTTTATCAGACAATAATTTAAACATCAGGATAAACGCTGATACATAGAGCATGAGGTATATTCCTGTTACAAGCCCCTGCGGATAGCGGGTATTAAACTGGTGATTTACCTCAAATAATCCGGCGAGAAAAAGAACCGCAAGAGCCGTTATCCTGAATGTATTTCGTGGTATTTTAAATTGATATTCGCTTTCAAGCGAAGTGTCTTTATGTACCAGTAATGCAAGGATAAAAGTAGCGATTGCCGAGAATACGGTAGTAATAAAACCTTTGTTTGCCAGTATCGGAAGCACACTGCCGTTGCTGTATATTGATACCCAATCCATCACTAAACTAATCAACATAGCCACCCAAATAATGAGAGCGGTAATTCGCGTAAGTTTTATATCGGATTTAAGATATAACCAGTAAAGAAGCACTGCCTCCGAAGCCCAGAATAGGGTTATATGATTCCCCTTGAGTTGAATTGGTGCTGTAAGGGAAATAAATGTAAGCGTTATCCCGATCAATAAAAACAGCACGTTGGTATCCACTTTTTTGTTTCGGAAAAGGATGTAAGATAAGCATAAATTAACCACTCCTAAACCAGCACTAAATAGTCCCCGATACTGTTCATAATGCATTTGGGTTAACAGATAAAGTCCGACTGAAAAATACAATGCGGTGTTGATGAGCAGAATACTAAAATCTGAGGCGATAAAGCTTCTGTTTTCTCTTACATTATAAGCGATGTTGATAGCGAAATAAAGCAGGTAAAAGATAGTAGCGTAAATAAATCCAAGATGATAGGTTGGCGCAGTAAGTCTGAATAAGACTGCCGTAAACACCATCACAGTTAAAGCAAACGCGATAATATTAAGAATGCGCCACGACTTATAATAGGCGATAATGAGCAGCCCGATATTTAAAATCACCAGGTAAAGAAACAATCCGTTGTAGTTTGCAGTTCCTGTGCTTAGCATAAAAGGGCTTAGAAAGCCTCCTACTAAAGCAATCACCGCAAGCTCCTGCTTGTTGTACAATAGTGAAAGAGCCACGGCAAAAGAGGTAACGATAATCAGGATAATAAATGCGGTGAGTTGACTGAACAAATGAAACTGATGAAACGCCAGCGTGATGGTGAAATAGAAAACGGCTAATCCCCCGCCTACAAGCACGGAACTGAAAGCATTATATTTATCTTTCAATTTATGCGCAAAGCCAATCAAAATCCCGCCGCATACAATTCCTATCGCAACTCTCCCGATCTCTCCTATCCAATTAGCATCAATGGCATATTTAACAAAGTAACCAATAGACAAAACAAGGATTGCGATTCCGATTTTATTCACAAGGTTTTCACCGATAAATTTTTCCAGATCAGGATAACGTTCAAAAAACGAAAGCTCTGGTTCTTGTTCTGGAGGGGGAACATATGAGGGCCTGATCGGCTGTTTTTCAAAGACAGGTATGGGTTCGGGAGTTTTAGTGACTTCGGGAACGGGTGATATCTCTAACTCGGGAGTTTTTTCGACTTCCTGCGGCCTAACAGCTGTCTCCTGAACCGGCTGCTGCTTAACCGCAACAGGAGGATCTGACTTTTCGATGGCCTTCGGGCCAGATTCTTTGGAAGCGTCAAGATTTTCAATAATCTCCTGCAACCTCAATACCCGCATTTCGAGGCGTTCAATTGTTTCGCTGAAAGATGAACGTTGCTGTAGAATGAGTACAATTACCACTATAAGAAGTAGTAGAATAATAAAGTCCATAAGAAAATGATAAGGTGGATAAATATAGGCAAAGAAAAAATATTAGAGAAAACAGGAATCATGTTGAAACAGACAGTCCAAAAAAATTTATTCTATCACAAGTATCTCCCCCATTTCTTATCATACATCAAGAACTATTACATGTTGCAACATTAATTTTGTTTCATCAAAACAACCCGATACATTATCGGTTGGTAATTAACCACTAAAAAAATAAAACAATGGCAACTAAATGGAAAATAGACCCCACTCACAGTGAAGTGCAGTTTAAAGTTAAACATCTAATGATCACTACCGTAACCGGTTATTTTCAAACCTTCGATCTTGAGGTTGAAACTGAGGGTGATGATTTTAACACAGCATCTAAAATTGAGTTTACCGCTGATATTGATTCGATAAATACCAATAACGAACAGAGAGATGCACACCTTAAATCGGCTGATTTCTTTAATGCGGAGGAGCATGGGCAATTGAAATTTGTTGGAAAAAAATATAGCGGTGACGGTGATGAAGCTAAACTTGAGGGCGACTTAACTATCCGCGGCACTACTAAGCCGCTTACTTTAAATATAGACTTTGGCGGTATTGTTGTGGATCCATACGGACAAACCAAAGCGGGCTTTACCGTATCGGGAAAAATAAGCCGCAAAGAATTCGGGCTAACATGGAACGCCGTTACAGAAGCCGGAGCCGTAGTAGTGAGTGATGATATCCGCATATTGGCAGAAATCCAATTGGTGAAACAAGGCTAAATAAATCAGGGATTAAAATATAAAAGTCTTTATCAAACGATAAGGACTTTTATATTTGGTCATGTTTCAGGAGATAGATCGGCATATCAGCAGTTGCGCTCCCATCAGTCAGGATGAACTCGAAATTTTTCATTCCCGGCTCAAGCACAAATTTTTCAAGAGGAAAACACAATTGCTGCAGCCCGGCGAGGTTTGTAAATTTGAAGCTTATATTGTTAAAGGCTGCGTTAAGAAATACTATATCGATCAAAACGGCGACGAAGTGATTCTACAATTTGCGGTCGAAGACTGGTGGATAAGCGATATCGGCAGCTTCTCCGAACAAAAGCCCTCAAACCTTTTTATCGAAACCCTCGAAGATACTGAAGTGCTGTTGATCGATTTCGAAAGCAAACAAAGCCTCTTTCGTGACATCCCTCAACTAGAGCGTGTATTCAGGCTGATGCTTTTGCGGGCCTATTCGGTGCTTGAGAGTCGTTTTTATGCTACAGTGGCGCACCCGGCCGAATCGCGGTACTTACAGTTTATAGAAAAATACCCTAACATCCCGCAAAGGGTACCTCAGCAGCAGATCGCATCGTATCTCGGCATAACACCGGAATCACTCAGCCGGATTAAGGCGCATATTATTAAGAAGAAATAATTCTTATCATATACAGATTACTCTAAAACAAAAAGGACTTCCCCAAAAAGTAATGCCACGAAATTAATACGCTCACATACTTCTAAAACAACACTCCCTTTACTACTTTTACATTTATGCACAAATTTCCGATCTCGAAGTATAAGCGTTATTCCGAACTTCCTCTGGATGAACTCAACACACAAAAGTTTGCGATATACCTTATTGATTTTAACTGGAATTATCTGTTCGCAAATGCTGTTGCCTGTGAAGTATTAAATAAAACTCAAGATGAAGTAGTTGGTACCAGTGCATTCGCAGGAATCGAGGTAGACCCGGAATATAGCTTATTTCTTAAAAAAGTAGAGAACGGCTCTGTCGCTACCATCAATACTATTTCTCCCGCTACAAGAAAAAGAGTAAGTGTTACAGGTTATCCCTTAGAAGATTGTTATTATTTCGCGGTTTCGGTTTTGCCTGATAAAGAGGATTTAATGAATGAACTGCGCAGCCAGCTGAAGAAGTAGGTAACAAAGACGGCAACCAGGGGTCCGTTTTCCTGCGCAGGCAGGAATCCTACTGCAGTACTAAATCAACCAGCTCCAATACTATACGCTTTACGATTGCCGATAAGTTCGGCTATGACGGAATCGTTCAATCACGAGTGCCGTTTTGAACACACTACACGTACACTTGCGCCTTTCCAGCGCAGGCGTGAATCCTAATGCGGCGATAAGGCTTATACGCATCACATACATTTATTTAAATTTTAATTTTATATTTTGACTTTAGATTAAAGTATCTTACATTTGCCACATCAAATAAGAAATGCAACACATCAACACATATTATTTCGGTTACTTTTACTACTACCAGTAAAAGCCGGGACTGATATGTTTTGAACCAAACGAAATTATATACAGAGTCCCGGCCCAAAAGGCCGGGATTTTTTGTTTAAACAATGAGTAAAAAAAGAGTAGCAATCCAGGGTATTAAGGCATCGTTTCACGAAGAAGCCGCACTTAAATTTTTTGGTGAGGGTATTGAAACTATAGAATGTAATAGTTTTAAACAAACCTGCGAAGAACTGAGAAATAAAAAGGCGGATTTTGTGGTGATGGCTATCGAAAATTCGATTGCCGGAAGTCTCCTGCCTAATTATACGCTGCTGCGCGACTACCATTTTTCTATAATTGGCGAGGTGTACCTGCACATTCAGCTTAACCTAATGGCTCTCCCCGGGGTAAAGTTTGAGGATATTGTACGAGTGGAGTCTCATCCTATCGCAATCCGCCAGTGTGATGACTTCTTCAACGAGCATCCGCATTTAAAGGTTGCTGAGAGTGTAGATACTGCTGCCTGCGCAAAACGTATCCAGGAAGAGCAGTTGAAAGATGTTGCGGCTATTGCCAACAAACTTGCGGCAGAAACGTACGGCCTCGAAATTATGGAGCGCCGCATCGAAACCAACAAAAAGAATTATACCCGTTTTCTGATATTAACGGATAACAAAGACATTTTAATAGAAGATGCCAATAAGGCCTCTATCTCTTTTCAGGTAGCAGATGAACCCGGTTCACTGGTAAAGGTTCTTAATGTTTTTGCCGAACACAACATCAATATGAGCAAGGTGCAAAGTATGCCTGTGCTAGGTAAACGCAACCAATACAACTTCTATATCGACCTTGAATTTTCATCTAAGGAAGACTACGATGAAGCGGTAAGAAAAATTTTGAGATATACCGTAAACTTTGCAATTATGGGAGAGTATAGGAAGAACGACGGAGTGTAATAAGTACAGAGTATAAAGTATCAGGTATCAAGACAACACGCATAACCACCTTATCATGATACTTTATACCTGATACTACAAATCGAAATATAAAGAGAATATACAATAGAGCTAAGAACGTAAACGTACCACTCACAACTAAATAGTATGAAACTGAACCTCAACATAGAGCCGTTAAGCAACTGGCTAACCCCGAAAAATCAGCCCCTTATTATCGGTGGGCCATGCAGTGCAGAAACTGAAGAACAACTTCTTGCTACTGCCCATCTTTTAGCTAAAACCGGAAAAATCTCTGTTCTAAGAGCAGGTATCTGGAAACCACGTACCCGTCCGGGAGAATTCGAAGGTATCGGAAGCATTGGTTTAGAATGGCTTAACCGTGCAAAAGCTGAAACAGGATTGCCTATTACTGTAGAGGTTGCAAACGCGAAACATGTTGAAGAAGCTTTAAAAGCTAAAGTTGATATTCTTTGGGTTGGTGCACGCTCTACTGTTAACCCTTTTACCGTACAGGAAATTGCCGACGCCTTAAAAGGTGTTGATGTTCCCGTAATGGTTAAAAACCCCGTTAATCCTGATTTACAGCTCTGGATTGGCGCTTTGGAGCGGATCAATCAGGCCGGCATCACCAAATTGGCTGCTATTTCCCGTGGTTTCTCTTCTTTCGAGAAATCTGCTTTCCGTAACGAACCAATGTGGGAGCTAACTATTCAGTTAATGACCATGTGCCCTGAGTTACCGGTAATCTGCGATCCTAGTCACATTTGCGGTAACCGCGATCTAATCCCTTACATTTCTCAAAAAGCATTAGATCTGGAAATGGACGGATTGATGATCGAGTCGCACATCGATCCTTCTGTTGCATGGACAGATGCCAAACAACAGCTTACCCCCGCTGCTTTATCGGATTTAATCGATAACTTAACTATCCGTACTCCTGAGCCTAAAAGCGCTGAAGTTTCTGATAAACTAGCCGAATTGCGTAAACAAATCGACAAATTAGACGACCAAATCATACAGAAAATGTCTGAGCGCATGGCAGTTGTTGATAAAATCGGAGAATACAAACGTGATAACGACATTACTATTTTACAACTTAACCGTTGGGAAGAAGTGATCGAAAAACGTGCCAGCTTCGCAAAAGCATTGAAATTAGATGAGGCTTTTACTACAAAAATGCTGGAGCTGATTCATAACGAATCTATCCGTAAGCAAACTGAAATAATGAATGCTACTGAGACTTTAGAGCAAAAATAATGGATCATCTGATTCTTTCGAAACCCGGTAAAAACACTAATTGCACCATACAGCTTACCGGTTCAAAAAGTGAAAGCAACCGGGCTTTGATTTTAAATGCATTAAGCGGCGGGAGGGTACTGGTAAAAAATCTTTCCTCTGCTGATGATACGGTAACGCTTGCGGGAATTGTAGAAGAGGTAAAAGGCGAAAGCTTAAAGGTCAAAGACGCTGAGTGTGCAACCATTGACCTTCCGATAGTGAATATCGGCCCTGCCGGTACTGCTATGCGCTTTTTAACAGCTTATTTTGCTGTTACGGGCACAGAAGTAATCCTTACCGGAACAGAGAGGATGAAACAGCGGCCTATCGGGATATTGGTAGATGCGTTGCGAAGCCTTGGTGCCGAAATAGATTATGTGGAGAAAGATGGCTTTCCGCCTATACAATTCAAAAGTTCTTTTAAGCAAAAAACCGATCAGGTAACTATTAAAGGAACTATTAGTTCGCAGTTTATTACCGCCCTGCTACTGGTTGCTCCTTCCCTTCCTCATGGATTGGAACTAAAAATTGAAGGTGAACTAACCTCCCGGCCTTATGTGGAGATGACTTTATCGATGCTTAAAGATGCCGGAATTGAACATGTATGGAACGATGATGTAATCAGGATCGCCCATCAGGAATTTAAAGATTCTGAAATTACCATTGAACCCGATTGGAGCGCTGCCTCGTACTGGTACTCCATTGCGGCCTTGTCTGATGAGGGTTCGGTTATTCTTCCCTATTTAAAGAAAAATAGTTTGCAGGGTGATAGCAGGATTAGTTCTATCATGGAAAACTTTGGTATCAGCACAGAATTTGTTGCCGAAGGACTCAAGCTAAGCAAGAACGGGAATGCACCAACAGGTAAGTTTTTTGATCTTAAAGATTGCCCCGATCTGGCTCAAACAATTATCGTTTGTTCCGCGGCACTGGGGCATAATGCTACTTTTACAGGCTTAGAGACCTTAAAGATCAAGGAAACCGACCGGATAGCAGCCTTGCAAAATGAACTTGCGAAAATTGGAGTGAGTTTGAATGAAGACAATAAAAACTATCATCTTGATTGTTCGGGCCTGAATTTTCCGGCTAAGATCAGTATCAAAACGTATGAAGATCACCGGATGGCAATGGCATTCGCTCCACTTGCCTTAAAAATTAAAGAACTGGAAATTGAAGAACCTCAAGTGGTTGGAAAATCTTACCCTAAGTTTTGGGAAGATTTGAAAAAGGCGGGGTTTGAAATAGAAGAATAGACATGAGATTTGAGATGTGAGATATGAGAGTATTGAACATTTCGAATCATCTATAATTAAAGCAAGAGATATTAGATTTGAACAAAGCCTCAAATCTAATATCTCATATCTCACATCTAATAAAATGGCAGGTAACTCCTTCGGACAATTATTCCGCATAACAACATTCGGTGAATCACATGGTGAGGCAATAGGCGTAATCATAGACGGTTGTCCTTCTAACATTGAGGTTGACTTAGAATTTATTCAAAGTGAACTAGATAAACGGAAGCCTGGTCAGTCGAAAATCACTACTCAGCGTAAAGAAAGCGATACAGCTCAAATTCTTTCGGGAGTTTTTGAGGGAAAGACAACAGGCACACCGATTGCGTTATTGATCCCAAATGAGGATCACCGTTCAAAAGATTACGACCACAATAAAGATATTTTCCGACCGTCGCACGCAGATTTTACTTACCAATCTAAATATGGAATCCGCGATTATCGTGGCGGCGGCAGGTCATCTGCACGCGAAACGGCGGCAAGAGTTGCCGCAGGTGCTATAGCGAAGTTATTTCTAGAGCAAAAAGGTATTGAGGTATTCGCACATGTTTCTTCGGCCGGAACTATCGATGCCCCGAACATCAAAATAAACACGATTAAAAAACTCGTTGAAATCCGGGAGAGCAATATTGTTCGCTGTGCTGATCCCGCAACAGCAAATGAAATGATTGAATTTATCGATCAGGTGCGCAAAGATGGAGATACTGTTGGCGGAAAGATTTCGTGTATCATTAAAAATTGCCCGGTTGGCTTAGGCGAACCAGTATTTGATAAACTTCATGCTGATCTTGGCAAAGCTATGCTGAGTATTAACGCGGTACATGGTTTCGATTATGGCTCTGGTTTTGCCGGTTCTGAAATGCGCGGCTCAGAGCATAACGATTTGTTTGTACCGGCTTCCGAAGGCCAATCCGTTTCAACACTTACCAATTATTCGGGCGGAATACAAGGCGGCATTTCGAATGGAATGGATATTAATTTCAGGGTAGCGTTTAAACCCGTGGCTACTATAATGAGCAATCAGCAAACCGTTGATAAAGAAGGCAATGCAGCCGAGATTAAAGGAAAAGGGCGTCATGATCCGTGTGTAGTACCAAGGGCGGTTGCTATCGTTGAGGCAATGGCAGCGCTGGTAGTAGCCGATCATTGGTTGAGACAGCAGGCGTATCAGGGGTAATACGTTTAGTTTATAAAATATACTCGTCCTTCGACTCGGCTTAGAATGACAACATTTTAGGTAATCAAAATACTCCGAAACGTGCTATTCTAAAAAACGTGTCATTCTAATAAACCTTGTCGCTCTAAGCGGAGTCGAAGAGCCTATTAATTTCCTTAAACTCTAATACCACTTCGGATATTTCCCAGGATTCGCCTCATTCATCATCTCATAAATAGTTTCCACTATATCATCAACCGAAGGTTTGGTAAAATAATCCCCGTCCGAGCCGTAAGGCGGGCGGTGTTCTTTGGCGGAAATAGTTCTGGGAGCACTGTCTAAATGGTAATATCCTTTTTGAGTTTCGAGAATTTGTTGAAGGATGTATGCCGAAGCACCACCAGGTATATCCTCATCTACCACTAAAAGCTTATTCGTTTTCTTTAGTGATTTTACACATTCAGATTTCAAATCGAAAGGATGAAGAGTTTGGGGATCTACTATTTCGATATGAATACCTAATCTTTCAAGCTCGGGAACAGCTTCTTCTACTACACGCAAAGTAGAACCATAGGAAACCACCGTCATATCAGTGCCCTCTTTTACCACTTCAGCAATGCCTAAAGGCACGGTGAATTCGCCTGCATTTAAAGGAAGCCGCTCTTTAAGACGGTACCCATTCAGGTTTTCGATAACGATGGCTGGCTCATCACCGCGCAGCAGGGTATTATACATTCCCGCGGCTTGGGTCATGTTACGTGGTACACATACATGAATTCCCCGCATCGAACCAAGTATCATAGACATGGGTGAGCCCGAGTGCCAGATTCCTTCCAAACGATGTCCGCGTGTACGGATGATTAAGGGGGATTTTTGCCCGCCTTTTGTACGATAGCTCAAACAGGCCAAGTCGTCGCTTACCACATACAACGCATAAAGAAGATAGTCAAGATACTGGATCTCGGCAATGGGCCTTAATCCGCGTAAAGCGAGACCTATACCCTGCCCTATTATTGTACTTTCGCGGATACCAGTGTCGGAAACTCGAATCTTTCCGTGCTTGGCCTGCAATCCGGCGAAACCCTGGTTCACATCTCCTATACTGCCCACATCTTCACCGAAAGCCAGAATCCGTATGTCCCGAGTAAAGTTTTCGTCGAAACAGGCGTTCAGTATCTCACGGCCGTCTATTAATTGATCATCATTACCGTAACTTGCTTTGATAACGGGAACCGCGAGAGGAGATTCCGAAGAATCTGTAAATAGCTTTGAATTATAACGTTCCTGGTTCAGATCCCAATGTTTCTGGTACCAGTTTAAAAGATTTTGCTTTGCTTCCGAAGAATCGGTAGCCAGCGAGCGAATAGCCTTACGAATCGCGATAAAAATATCTCTTCGTGTAACTTCAGCATTGCTTTGTAACGGGGCGGCCAACAAATTAAACTCTTCACGGCCCAATGCTGTTAACAAGTCGGCAACCTCCCTTGCTTCGGCAATTAAAACTTTGTGAAAAGAATCCCAAGCGGTTTTCTGGCATTCTTTAACATATTTACGGGCCTGTTCCTCTATCGCTACAAGGTCGTCCTCGGTTGCTACAGCCGACTGCAATACCCATTTACGCATTTGAAGAAGGCAATCATACTCGGCTTCCCAATTCAATCTATCCTGGCTTTTATAGCGTTCGTGCGAACCGGATGAAGAATGTCCTTGTGGCTGGGTCATTTCCCAAACATGGATCATTACCGGGACATGTTGTTCGCGGCAAATAGCTATCGCCTTTTCGTAAGTTTCACAAAGGCCCGGATAATCCCATCCGCGAACCTTAAAGATCTCCAGCCCCTCGCCTTTATCGTCGCGCTGGAAACCTCTCAATACTTCAGAAATATCTTGTTTGGTGGTTTGATATTCCTGAGGCACCGATATGGCATAACTGTCATCCCATATAGAAATGGCCAATGGAATCTGTAGTACCCCGGCAGCATTAATCGCCTCGAAAAATACCCCTTCGGAAGTTGAACCGTTACCTATGGTACCAAAGGCAACCTCATTGCCGTTTATCGAAAAGTTTTTGAGAAACTCTAAATCCGGATTATTTCTGTAAAATTTAGAAGCCTGGGCCAGGCCGACAAGCCTCGCCATTTGCCCGCCGGTGGTTGAAATATCCGAAGACGTGATCTTCATTTCTGTCTGGTTTTTCCAGCTACCATCCTCATTTAAAATACGGGTGGCGAAATGAGCGTTCATCTGGCGTCCGCCCGAGAAGGGCTCTGCTTCAAGATCAGTGTTAGCGTATAATTGAGAGAAGAACTCGGTAATAGTTGCCATACCGGTAGCAAACATAAAAGTCTGATCGCGATAATATCCCGAGCGCCAATCGCCGTTTTTAAAGGCCTTGGCCATAGCCACCTGAGCAACTTCTTTACCATCGCCAAAGATTCCAAACTTAGCTTTTCCTGTAAGTACTTCTTTACGCCCCAGCAAACTCGTCTGCCTGCTTTCATAACATAAACGGTAATCATTCAGGACAATCTGTTTGAAGTCTTCAAAGCTTAGCTCAGAAACATCGAATTGATTAGTTACTTTCATTTGTATTTACAGGCTTTCTCCACTCTGGTTGTCAAAATTAATAAAATATACAGCTTATGAAACCCTATCTTTTTCTTTGCGTAAGAATTGTGAATCATTATTGATTGTTCAAAAAAAAATTATATTTGCACAACACTTGATATCTATCGTCGTTTAAAATTTATATACTTGCGTTAAACCTTTACGATTTTATCAGTCCAATATCAAACACATAAAAAAAATGAAAAAGCTATTAACAATTTGTGCGGTAATTATAAGTTTTGTGGCAATTACGGCCATGAAGACCGGTACTGAGGCAGAATTCAAATTTGAATCTGAATCACATGATTTCGCCAAGATCCCTCAGGCTAAGCCTGTCACTTTTGAGTTTAAGTTTACTAACATCGGAGATCAGCCTCTTATTATTTCAAATGTAGAATCTACATGCGGTTGCACTGTACCCGAGTACTCAAAAACACCTATTAAAAAAGGCGAGTCTGGCATTATTAAAGCCAGCTTTAATGCCGCTGCTCCCGGCCCGTTCATTAAACAGTTAACTGTGAGATCGAACGCCAGAACACCTATTAAAGTTTTAATTATTAAAGGTGAAGTAGTTGCTGCCAGCAGCAAGTAGAATTATATCAGAAAGATTTTGAAAAACCTCTCTGCAAACAGAGAGGTTTTTTTATTTTTGTAGCCCATGCCAAAAATTTCCAATAAGGGAAAGCAGATGCCTGCTTCTCCTATCCGCAAATTAACACCGTATGCAGACCAGGCTAAAAGACTTGGTAAAACTGTATACCATCTAAATATTGGACAACCGGATATTGAAACTCCCGAAGCGATGATCAATGCCATTAAAAACATTGATTTCAAAGTTTGGGCTTATACACAGTCTGAAGGAAACTTATCATACCGCAAAAAACTGGTTGAATATTATAATCATGCGGGTTACAACATAAGTATTGAAGATATTTTCGTTACTACAGGAGCCTCGGAGGCGATAGTAATCGCATTACAGACGTGCATGGATGACGGGGATGAGATTATTATTCCCGAGCCTTTTTACGCGAATTACAATGCTTTTGCCTGGATGAGTAACGTAACCATAAAACCCGTTCTTTCGAATATTGAAACCGGCTTTGCGTTACCCGCGATTAGCGAATTTGAGAAGCAGATAACAGACAAAACGAAGGCCATTTTCATTTGTAACCCCAATAATCCAACCGGATACCTTTATTCATACGAAGAGCTGACCGAATTAAAAAAGCTTTGCCTGAAGTATGATTTGTATCTTTTTGCGGATGAAGCCTACCGGGAGTTTTGTTATGACGATAACAAGTTCTATTCTCCGATGCACCTGGATGGCATCGACGATAATGTACTGATCTTCGACAGCGTATCAAAGCGTTACAGTGCCTGTGGCGCACGCCTGGGATGTTTTATTACAAAAAACAGCAGGGTGATAGAAACAGCCTTGAAATTTGCGCAGGCGAGGCTTAGTCCGGGTATGGTTGCCCAGATTGCGGCAGAAGCGGCTGTTGACACTCCGCCTGCTTACTTTGAGCGGGTAAATAAAGAATATACCGAAAGGCGCAATATGCTTGTAGAGTCGCTAAATAAGATGGACGGGGTATTTTGCCCGAATCCGGGAGGTGCGTTCTACGTAGTGGCACGTTTTCCGGTAGACGATTGTGAAAAGTTCTGCCAATGGATGCTTGAAGAGTTTTCGTATGACAATCAGACAGTAATGATGGCTCCTGCGGCTGGTTTTTATAGTACACCGGGTGCCGGAAGAGACGAAATAAGATTGGCATACGTTTTGAACAAAACTGATCTGGCTAACGCGATGATTTGCCTGGAGAAAGCCTTGCTGGAATATCCGGGGAGGAAGACAGTGAAGCAAGAAGTTAGAGACAAGAAACAAGAGCATCATCTTGGTTCTTAGTACCGAGATTAAGATACGGACCAGGGTAAAGAGCGAGTCTTGATTCCTGCTTCTCAAATCTTGAATCTCAAAAATACTGGGCCCGACCGGAATTGACAGGATGGCGGCAAGTATGTAAGCATGCAGCGCGTTGTGAGACGAGCGCTCTAATCTGAACTCTCAAAACAATAATTGGCGAAAATAACTACGCCTTAGCTGCCTAATTTAGAATTAGCATAGCTTTTGTCCCGCTGGTATTCTGTTCTGTTATATCAGCATACGGGGCATCGAACAACAGGACTGGTTTGGTTTAAGGTGTGGAAACCGAACAAGATAAAGCACCTAAGGAAGACGGTACAGGCAATCGGCCAGCCTTCCCCTTCCCTACAATTAAATGGCAGATAAGCATGTAGAAAGCATAATTTGTTCCATGTTTGGACGAGAGTTCGAATCTCTCCGGGTCCACCAAACATACACCCTTATGATAGACCATAAGGGTGTTTTTTTTATTCCGCAAATTAAGAATACCCAGTATTGGGTATTGCTAATTCCAATTACAAAATCGTTTTTTGAAATAAGTTAACGGTTATTCTACAATTGGCCGCATGGCTTGCAACCGCTGCTAAATCAGATGGTTGAAAATATCTATACGAAATCATCATCACAGTATAATTTTTTTAACTTTGAGTCTACAAGAGGGAATCATCTAGTTTAATGAAAAATGCTCAAAGCATCTTTTACCTGATAGGCACTACTATCGTACTGATAGTTATTAATACTATTTTCTTTCTTTTCCAGACATCGAAAAACGAAAAGAATCATGCGGAATCGATGAAGACCTATTCGATAATTGAAACTGCAACAGCATTACTTAATAATCTGGAAGACACAGGAACCCAGCACCGCGGATTTTTATTAACACGAGACTCCAGTTACCTTCGCGAGTATCAAAAGGCCGAACAACAACTTGATGAGAGCTACATCAAACTATATGCAGTATTAAATGACAGCCCCGATCAACTGAGGAATCTAAACAGGTTAAATGAACTGGTAGATCTTAAACGAGCGCAAACAGGTAAAACCCTTCGAAGCCTTAATAAAAACGTCGCTGAGCAAAAAAGTACCGACTTAAATCTGATAAAAAACACGGAAGCACAAATCCGTAAATTAATTAATACCATAACCAATACCGAAAAGAACAATCTCGATAAGAGCAATAATGTAATTGAAAAATTAACCCGCCGTATACAGGTTTTTACTGTAATTAGTAACTGGATACTGTTAATTATTGTAATATCGGCCCTGGTAAACATTATTCAAAGCCGTGAAAAAATAGACAAGCTATTTAAGGAAGTCGGCAAAAAAAACGATCAGTTAGAGGCGCAAAAAGTTGAATTACAAAACATAAGTCAGGACCTGATTAAGCAAAACACAGAATTGGAACGCTTTGCTTATGTAGCTTCGCACGACCTACGTTCGCCCGGGGTAAACCTTATAGCCCTGCTCCAATTATATGATGACGCGAAAGAAGAAACCGAAAAAGAGAGCCTGATTAAAATAATAAAGGAAGTTGCGGATAACCTGATTGTAAAGCTGGACGATTTGATTGATCTGCTTAAAAACAAACATGAATCTTTCGCAATATATGAAAAGCTAAGTTTTATGCAGGTGTATAGCATGGTTGAAAAAAACCTTACCGCAGATATTAAAAAAACCAAAGCAAAAATTAATTTCGACTTCTCTGCTGCGCCTATAATCCATTACCCTAAGAGTTATTTAGAAAGTATCATGCAAAACCTGCTTTCTAATGCTGTTAAATACCGTCATCCCGAAAGGCAGCCCGAAATTTCGATAAGAACGTTTAATGGTGATGAAAAAGTATTTCTCGAAGTAAAGGATAATGGCCTGGGTATAGACCTTAAGCAGCACGGCAAAAACCTATTCGGACTTTATAAAACCTTTCACCACATGAAAGATAGCAAAGGTGTTGGGCTCTACATTACAAAAGCTCAAATAATAGCCATGGGCGGAAGTATTGAGGTACAAAGCAAGCCTGATTTAGGGACCACTTTTACCGTCTGCTTTAACTAAAGAACTTTGAACTGAAGTTAACAAGAAACAGCTCTTTAACGGAACGGGTTACCGCGGTGTACATCCAACGCAAAAAATCGGTATTCAGCATCTCCTCGGTTAGATAGCCCTGATCCACAAAAACCGCATCCCACTGCCCGCCCTGAGCTTTATGACAGGTTACAGCGTATGCGAATTTAACTTGCAGGGCATTATAATACTCGTTTTTCTTAAGCTCCTCCATGCGCATTCTTTTATTCGCGATATGCTGATAGTCTTCCATCACAGCCTCAAAAAGTCTTTTACTGTCGGCGGTTGGAAGGTTCGGTGTTTCGCAATAAAGGGTATCCAGCATTACTTTGCAGCTTAGGGGTTCATCGTCAGGATAGTCGAGAAATTCCAGAACCACGTCGGCGAAGCGAAATCCATACATTTCTGATATATTTTTCAGTTTCCGTACCTTAGCTATATCACCATTGGCGATAAAAGCATTACTCTGTTCCTCTGCCGAAAGCCAATAATAGTTATTTCTAACCACCATTAAATAATCACCACCGCTTAACTCCTCTTCGCGATATAAAATACGATTTCTGATCTGGGCGTTATAATTATTGGCACTCTTATTCGACCGGCATACTACCAGAGTATTTTCCATCCCATACTTATTATAAGCATATTCAAGTCCCTCGGGAAGCCTCTCCCCTGTCATGTTAAAAATATCGGGGAAGCCCTTCACTTTTAGGCTCGGAAATTCTTCTTTCTGTGTACGAATCAGTTCTCTGATGTGGGTGGCGTTATATAAAATCCCTGATTGCTTTTCCTGGCGTACAACATCTGTTAATTCGTAACCGAATACGCTTCTGTTAAACACCTCAGACAATAATTTCCCGTCTAAGGCCGGGCTGTAGTCAGATCCGACAGGCGGAAGTTGTGCGGTATCACCAACCAGCATCAGTTTGCAATCTTTGCCGCTGTATACATACATCATTAAATCTTCGAGCAAACTTCGGCCGTTAAAATCGGCAGCTTCATTAGAGATCATTGATGCCTCATCAACAATAAAAATGGTATTTTCTGCCAGATTCTCGCCAATTACAAAACTCATATCAAGGCTCATGGCCGATTTCTTTCGGTAAATTTTTTTGTGAATGGTAAACGCCTTTTTTCCGGAGTAACTGCTGATGACTTTCGCAGCCCGGCCGGTAGGGGCAAGAAGCACTGTTTTTAAATTTAAACGTGGAAGAATCTTAACTAAGGAAGCTATAATAGTGGTTTTTCCGGTACCGGCATAGCCTTTTAACACAAAACATTCGTCGCCTTGTTCACTAACCATAAATTTGTCTAATTCCAGAAAAACCAATTCCTGCTGAGGGGTGGGTTTTACCGGGAATTGCTTTTGAAGTAAAGTACTAAGAATCATGTACGGTAAAATTGCGCAATTCCATTCAAAAAAATTAGTTTTGTTGTAATGAACGAGTTCGGCATATTACACTTACAGGATGAGAAGTTTAACCCTTCGCAATCAAGAGATACGCAGCTTCTTATACGAATCGCGCCAAGGCGGATTTCTTATGCTATTATTAACGAGAAAGAAAGCCGTCTCCAGGTTTTATACGACTCGCCGATTAGCGACAATACAGAATCCATTCTTGGCAACCTGCTAGCGGAAAACAACTATTTAAGGTCTCCTTTTGCTGCTGTTAAAGTATCGGTACAAACCGATAACTTTACCTTCATTCCAACACAATATTATACTCGCGATGATTTAGGAAGCTACGAAAAGCTGATTAAGGCAACCGGAAGTACAAAAACTTTCATTTCTACCATACATGCCGACAGTATAAATTGTGTATCAGCCCTGGAACTGGAAACCATTACCGCTTTTGTTGCCGCATTTCCCGAAGTACGTTTCTTTAGCCAGGCAGAACCACTGGTGGAGGGCGGAATAAAAACCACGGACACAAAGGCGACAAAACTTATACTCAATTTTAACGAAGAATCTTTCGAAGCGTCTTTAAGCACCGACGAAAAGCTGGTATTTTATAATCTTATCGAAATCAGCAATGCCGATGATTTTAACTATTTTCTTTTAAATATAATACAGCAGTTTGCTATTGAACCGCAACAAACTACACTGGTTCTTTCCGGAAACATTAATCAGGGCGACGCCAATTACCGCCGCGCTGAGAAGTATTTTAATAATATCGCATTTGCCGATAGTTCGCAGATTACTTTGTATTCCACCATATTTGATCAGTTGCCTAAACATCAGCATTTCTCGTTAATTAGTTTGCTGTTATGCGTATAATCGGCGGGAGGCTGAAAGGCTTGCGCCTCAACCCGCCCGCCAACCTTCCGGTACGGCCAACAACCGATTTGGCAAAAGAGGCTCTTTTTAATATTCTTAACAATCAGCTTGATTTTGAAGGGCTAAAGATATTAGACCTGTTTAGCGGCACAGGAAACATTTCTATGGAGTTTGCTTCGCGAGGTGCGGCAGAAATTATCTCAGTTGATATCCATAAAGGATGCGTTTACTATTTAAAAGATATAGCAAAACAGCATCAGGTAAACACCCTAACTCCATTCAAGGCCGATGTACTAAAATTCTTAAAAGAAGAAACAGATACGTTCGACCTGATATTTGCTGACCCGCCTTACGATATGCCTCAAATTCCGCAGATTGCTGAGCTTGTTTTTGACAGAAATTTATTAAAACCCGATGGTATTTTAATTATAGAACATCCCAGTACAAAAAAGCTCGACAGCCACCCTAATTTTTCAGAACAGCGAAAATACGGGTCTTCGTCTTTCAGCTTTTTTACACTTAAAACTGAATAGATCTAAAAACATGATCTTAAAAGACAATTAGCGATTATAATCTTTTGCCCTTTAACTTTTAGCCTTTACCTTTATTTCATGAAAATCGCACTTTTCCCCGGCTCTTTCGACCCTGTTACCATTGCTCATGTTGATATTCTCAACCGTTCGGTTTCTTTATTCGACAAAGTAATAATCGGAGTGGGAGACAATAGCTCGAAGCGCTCTAAACTTAAAACCGAAACACGGATTCAAATTCTGGAAGCTGTATTCAAAAATGAGCCTAAAATTGAAGTTGCTTCTTACGAAGGGCTTACAGTAGATTTCTGCAGGAAAGTTGGTGCACAGTACATGTTAAGAGGGATTAGAACGGTATCAGATTTCGAATATGAGAAAGCTATCGCCCAGATGAATCATGCCCTCGAACCATCCATAGAAAGCATTTTTATATTAAGCAATCCGGGCTATTCTTCTATAAGTTCTACAATTGTTAGAGACATATTAAAGCACAAAGGTGATGTAAGCCAGTTTGTACCCAAAGAGGCTTTGGAATTTTTGTAGGGGAATAATAAAGAGGGTGTTCTCCGACAAACGCCTTCTTAGACACCTCTCTTTAAAAATATATTTCTATAATCGGACAGAGCTATTTAAACCTTCGCCTCCTCCAGCTTATCTTTATTTAAAAACACAAACTTATTGTCGAACACATCCAGCAGAATCCTGCTTTCTTTATCAACTTTTCCTGCCAGTATCTCTTTAGAAAGTTCATTCAAAATCCGTTTCTGAATCACCCGTTTCAATGGCCTGGCACCAAACTGCGGATCGTAACCCAATTGAGCCAACCAGTCGAGGGCATCTTCAGAAGCTTCCATTTCAATGCCCATCTCGGCCAGGGTTTGTATAACCTGATTAAACTGCAGCCGTGCGATGTCGCGTATTTCGTTCCTGTTTAACGGCGTGAACATAATCAGCTCATCTATACGGTTCAAAAACTCCGGACGAATAGTTTGTTTCAAAAGCTCAAATAATTCGTTCTTGGTTTTGGCTACCACCTCTTCATGGTTAAAATCATCCAAACCCTTAAAGTTCTCCTGAATAAGATGCGAACCGATGTTGGAGGTCATGATGATGATGGTATTTTTAAAATTCACCACCCGACCCTTATTATCTGTCAAACGGCCGTCGTCCAATACCTGTAGCAAAATATTGAATACATCGGGGTGGGCTTTCTCGATTTCATCCAATAATATTACACTGTAAGGTTTCCGTCTCACCGCTTCGGTAAGTTGTCCGCCTTCATCATACCCAACGTATCCCGGAGGCGCGCCAATCAACCTGGAAACCGCATGACGCTCCTGGTACTCGCTCATATCAATCCGAACCATCGAATGCTCATCATTGAATAAAAATTCGGCCAGGGCCTTGGCAAGCTCCGTTTTACCCACACCGGTTGTTCCTAAGAAAATAAAGGAGCCTATGGGTTTACGTTTGTCCTGTAAACCTGCACGCGAGCGGCGTATCGCGTCAGAAATTGCTTCAATGGCTTCTTCCTGGCCCGCTACACGTTTATGCAGCTCATCTTCCAGGTTAAGCAATTTTTCACGCTCACTCTGAATCATTTTGGTAACCGGAATACCAGTCCATCGCGAAACTACACCCGCAATATCATCAGATGTAACTTCCTCTTTCAGCATCCGCCCCCCAGATTGCTTTTCAGCTAACTCCTTTTTAAGCAACTCAACTTTATCCTGCGATTCCTTGATCTTACCGTAACGGATTTCGGCAACACGACCATAATCACCCGCACGTTCGGCCTGCTCAGCTTCGAGTTTATAGTTTTCTATTTGTTCAACTTCGGTATTTATCGCGTCAACAAGATCTTTTTCACCTTTCCAGCTTGCTCTTAAAGAGTCGCGATCTGAAGAAAGGTTAGCAATTTCCTCACTCAACTCCGCAACTTTCTTGTCGTCGTTTTCACGTTTAATCGCCTCACGCTCAATTTCAAGCTGCATAATTTTTCGCTCCAGTTCATCTACTGCTTCGGGCACCGAATCCATCTCCAGGCGAAGTTTAGAGGCCGCTTCATCCATCAAATCGATGGCTTTATCCGGCAAAAAGCGATCAGAAATATACCGTTGAGATAGCTCAACAGCCGATATAATCGCTTCGTCTTTTATGCGAACCTTATGGTGGGTTTCGTACCTTTCCTTTAATCCGCGAAGAATTGAAATAGCATCCTGCGTGTCAGGCTCTTCTACCATCACCTTTTGGAAACGGCGTTCCAGTGCCTTATCCTTTTCTAAATATTTTTGATACTCGTTTAAGGTAGTAGCGCCGATAGAACGCAGTTCGCCACGAGCCAAGGCTGGCTTTAATATGTTTGCCGCATCCATAGCACCTTCTCCGCCGCCCGCACCCACAAGCGTATGGATTTCGTCGATAAACAAAATTATTTCGCCATCGCTTTGCGTAACCTCTTTAATAACCGCTTTCAACCGTTCTTCAAATTCCCCCTTGTATTTTGCTCCTGCTATAAGCGACCCCATATCCAAAGAGAAAACCGTTTTAGATTTTAAATTCTCGGGCACATCACCCTTAATTATCCTGAATGCGATACCTTCGGCAATAGCTGTTTTACCAACACCAGGCTCACCAATCAAAATAGGGTTGTTCTTAGTCCGGCGCGACAAAATCTGAATCACCCGACGAATCTCTTCATCACGGCCAATCACCGGGTCAAGCTTGCCCGACTCGGCAAATTCATTCAGATTCCGGGCGTATTTATTCAGCGCATTATAAGTTGCTTCGGCGTTTTGGTCGGTTACCCGATTATCGCCACGCAACTCTTTAATAGCTTTTTTAAGATCTTTTTCGGTAGCACCCGCATCTTTCAGTATGTTACTGGTTTTATCATTAGCATTTAAGATCCCGAGCAGAATGTGTTCTACCGATACAAATTCATCTTTGAATTCTTTCAAATAACCCTGCGCCTTTATCAGCGCAGAATTGGCCGAAGAAGAAAGATAAATATTGCTCCCGCTTACCTTCGGGTAGCTGGATATTTCTGCGTCGAGAACCGTGTTTAAGCGGTTAATATTTACATTAAGCTTTTTCAAAAGGTAGTTGATTACATTTTCATCAACCATAAGCAAGGCCTTTAAAAGGTGCGCATTCTCAATAGCCTGCTGCTGGTTTCCGCCTGCTATTTCGGAAGCTTTCTGTACCGCTTCCTGTGCCTTGATTGTAAAATTATTGAAGTTCATAGTGCTTATGATTAGTCAAAACCATTGCCATAAGCCTTTTGCTTCAGCATAACGGAAGTTTTGTCCTGAAAGATTTTTTTAAGTGACTAAAAGTCTGATGAATAATATTTTAGCGGAAAATTTGGCTTTGGAAAGATTCTTCATTCTTCGTAGGATCTGCTGCCCCGCTTTCCTTCCAAGTCCGCCCTCCGCCCGGGCAACCCTCTTCGGGCTTTCCATACAATCGGGTTTAAAAATACAGGCAGGTGCTGCTATTAAGGGTTTTTATACAACGCAGACAGCGTTCCAAATGCTGTCTGCGTTAAAGGAAGGCTATTTTCTCTTATCCTGCCAGATAAGCTTTTCATCTGTTCGGGCGGTTAAAAAGTCTGTGCATTTTCCGTCACCCGCACCAGTAAAACCCCCGTCGGGATTGCAAATTAGCTTACACTCATTATCAAGTAAGCGGCTGGGAATGTCGCAGCAAATAGCAGGGATGTAATAAACAATCTTTCCATGGTATGTATATTGCCACACACTTCGCGGCGGATTACTTACATGCTCTGATTCGATATCTTTAATAACTTCGCTAATACAGGCCGATATTGAGGCCTTCTGTTTTGATATAATTTTATTTAAAGTATAATTTATACTGCTGCCGTCGATCAGTGGATTCTTAATTTTCTCTTCTTTAACTTCTAGCGTGTAGATATATCCCTCTTCGTAATTAAATCCTTTTATGCTGTTATGATAATAAAAGTACTCCCATTTATGGGTATCGAGATTGTCGCCCTTTTGCACCAGTAAGCATTTCCCCGTCATTTCTCCGGTGCAGCTTACAGTGTAATAGTTTACTCTCATGATAGTTCCATAAGAATCTTTTTGGCATCCCGATGGGACTGCTCCGTAAAAAACAAGGAGTATTAATAAATTTTTCATACAGGTTCAGACGTTTGTATTTCTAATCAAATACTATTTCTTCCGGGCCAGATACTTTCTCAATATGGCAGGCACATTTACCGCCCTTTACCACGAACTGTACGGTTTTCTTTTGATTTGTTTGATGATGTACCCCACTTACATCTATTGTATCGCCAAGGGTGGATAAATTTTTGGTGTCATTATCTGTTACAACAGCATAACTGCCTTTAAAATTAATGCTGTCCACCACTCCGGATTGCGGCGTTTTGCCCGTGCGCCTGATTACTGAACCAAAATTTGTGACCGTGACTGGCTTCCCGCTTGCATCTCTGAATTTAACTGTAACAGACCTGAACTCCTCGGTACAAACCAAAGAAGGACAATCTTCATCATTATCTGTAAGAATTTGTTCGTTGCAGGAATTAAGGGATATAATCGTGATCAGTAAGAAAAAACACGTGTACTTCATAACGTTCTTTTTCTATACTACGTGGCGGTGATGAATTCCGCTACATTTTACAAAACTTTCTTTAGTGCCTCGGTTTGATAATTTACCAGGCTTTGCAAGGGCCCGCCAGCCATCATTTTCATCATCATATTCAATTCGGCCATGACGGTAAAAATCACCTCTGTAGTATTATTGCCAAGGTCAGCTAAAACCCAACGCATTTCTACATTAAAAGGCACCTTATCGTCGGGTATAATTATAATGGTTTCATTTTCTATCCTGTTGGAGATCTTCAGGGATAGTTTCGCCATATTTTGCACAGAAAAGCGAGCCTCATCTGTGGTTGATGACCAGTTGGTGATCGTATCCGGCATCAATTGTTTATGATTATTGAAATCCGAAAGAAAAGCAAACACTTCAGCTACAGGCTTATCTAACTCTACTTTACTTTCAAAAATCGACATCGCAAACTATTTAACTGTATTTTCAATCGCTCTACCCCAGTCTGCGGGATTATCGCGCCATTTACGTAACAGTTCAAGGTCTTCATTGTTGATAAAGCGATGCTCGGAAGCATACTGAATTAAAGCATTATAGTTCGAGAGTGTTGAAAAGCGGCATTTTGCTTTTTTGAAATTCTCTGTGGCTTCGTCGAGGCCATAGCTAAATATCGCTACCAGGCCGGCTACATCACAACCCGCCTCACGCAAAGCTTCAACTGCCTGCAAGCTGCTTTTTCCGGTTGATATCAAATCTTCAACAACCACAACACGCTGACCATCAAATACTTCACCTTCTATTAAACTGCCTGTTCCGTGTTCTTTCGGTTTTGAACGAACATAAGCGAAAGGTAAACCAAGCTCCTGAGCGACCAAAGCCCCCTGGGGGATGCCCGCAGTGGCTACTCCCGCAATCAGCCCTACAGATCCAAATTCATCCTGAACAAGTGCAGTTAAATTTTGTCTTATGTATGTTCTGATGGTTGGATGGGAAAGCGTAATCCGATTATCACAATAAATCGGCGATTTAATTCCTGATGCCCATGTAAAAGGATTGCCAGGTTGTAATTTAATTGCTTTTATTTGTAACAAAAACTCGGCTACTTTCTGCTCAGTCTCACTCTTGTTGATCATGCCACAAAGGTATAAAAATAAAATGTTGGACTGTAAGGGAAATTACATTCAATTCGCAGCTTTATTGCTAAAATAAATCACATAAATATGTGATATGAATTAAAACGGAGCCCTGATAACCTTACTCAATAATATGTATAGAATTTATATTGACGATACCGCGCTAATTATATCCGAATCTTTACCAGGCGGACTTGGCAGCCACCAGCAAATTAGTGAAGCTGAGTTTGATTTTATGAAATTTTACCGACTGGTAAAAGGCACACCTGGTTCGGTAAATGTTTTGCTAACTAAAGAACCAAAGCTATTTTTCAAGAAAATACGTAAGCTATTTATGGTTATCAAAGCCGCGGGCGGAGTGGTGAGAAATGATGAGAACCAGTTTCTATTTATTTTCAGAAAAGGAAAATGGGATCTTCCGAAGGGTAAGCTCGATGAGGGCGAAAAAACCAAAAAAGCCGCGGTAAGAGAAGTGGAGGAAGAATGTGGCATTAAAGTTTCTAAACTTGGCGATCTGCTATGTAAAACCTGGCATGTTTACGAAGAAAAGGGACAAGTAGTATTCAAAAAAACTACATGGTTTAACATGAAAGCCAAGCGACAGGAGCTGGTGCCGCAGCTTGAAGAAGGAATTACAGAGGCAAGATGGCTTGCTTCGGGTGATTTTAACTATATCAAAGAAAACACTTACCCTTTAATCAGGGATGTAATTAGTTTACTGGAGGTGTAGTTAAATTGATATAAGTTTAATTTGGTAATTCTTCCAATCCGAAAAGAATCAGCAAAAAAATCACAAATTAAACATTAAGAAATAAGGTGAAATATTTCTGAAATGGGTTGGTCCGAATCAATTAAAATGCCTGTTACTCCGGCAGCCTGCCCCGCAATTACATCGCGTTCGCGATCTCCGATAAAATAGGATTTCGTTTTATCGATATTAAACCGGGCGATAGCTTTTTCGAGCATAATAGAGCCCGGCTTGCGGCACAAACAATTTCCGTTATACAATGGATTATGCCTGCAATAATATATTTCGGAAAAACTCACGCCTTGCTGCTGATAGGCTTCGCGCAGCTTTTGATGCATTTTAGCGAGTGTAGCTTCATTGTACCACCCTTTGGCAATTCCACCCTGATTGGTGATAACAATGAGCATAAATCCACGGTCTTGTAGTTCTTTAAGGGCCATAAAATTATGTTCCAGGATATGAAAATCTTCAACCTTGCATACATAATCTCCCAGCTCTGTATTTAAAACTCCGTCCCTGTCTAAAAACACCGCCTTATTTAATCGCATGTGGCAAAACTACAAAAACTACAATTGATATTTGAATTTCCAAGTCGAACTTCTAATCCCTTATAAACGGATTAAATTCCCGGGAGGAAATACCGAATGTAGCAGCCCTGGAAACCGTTTTAGTGCCGAAACGACTATTTAATTTATCAAGTGCTTTATAAAGGTTTTCATTTCGCTCATGATTATCAAACAGGCCGGGCTGATACGCCCCCTCAGAAAGATTGCTCAAACGAACCCCGATCAGCCGCACCGGCCTGCCGTTTTGGTATGCTTTGGCAAAGAGCTTTTTGAGTTCGGGTATGATCAGAATATCTGAATGTGTGGGTGGAATAGAGAGTTGTTGTGTGAAAGTATCGAAATTAGAGTAACGGATCTTTATCGCAAGGCAAGAAGCAACCTTATTCTCTAACCGAAGTTTGAAAGTAAGCTGCTCGAGCATCGAAATAATTAACTGCTCCATTCGCGCTACATCATAAACGTCTTTTTCGAAAGTATTTTCGCTTGAAATAGACTTACGTTCATGGTAAGGATCTACCTGCGAATTGTCGATACCATTTGCTTTGTTCCACATAATCAAACCCATTTTGCCGAAATGACGCTCGAGATTATTTACACTCTGCACCTGTAAATCGCCAATTTTATGGATTCCGATACTGTATAAAACCTCGCATGCCTTCTCACCCACCATCGGAATTTTCGACACCGGCAAGGGAGCCAGAAACTCCTTCTCCCTGCCATGCTCTACATACAGCTGACCGCTGGGTTTTGCCTGGCCCGTTGCTATTTTAGAAACGGTTTTATTGGAAGAAAGCCCGAAAGATATTGGCAAACCGGTTTCTTTGATTACTGATTGTCGGAGTTCTGATGCGATCTGATAGCAACCATAAAACTTATCCATGCCGGTTAAGTCGATATAAAACTCGTCAATAGACGTTTTCTCAAACAAAGGCACCCGATCTTTGATTATTTGAGTTACATGGGCGGAGGCCTTACTGTACGAAGAATAGTTCCCACCGACAACCGTAGCATGCGGGCAAAGCTGCAGAGCCTTTTTCATCGGCATAGCCGAATGCACACCAAACTTCCTTGCTTCATAACTACATGAAGCAACTACCCCCCTTTGTGAACTTCCGCCAATAAGCACGGGCTTTCCTTCCAGCGACTTATCATGTAACCGTTCCACGGAAACAAAAAAGGAATCCAGATCAATATGTACGATATGCCGCTTCTCTTCCATCTATTCAAAAATAATAAAATATACTAAATTTATTAGCAATTATTTACATTTGCATATGAATTTATACCTGACAGCCATCATCCCGCCCCCAGAACTTTCTGAACAGATTGATGACATCAGGAAAGAGCTTTCTGAACGGTATAAAATTTATGCGGCCCTAAAGCCCCCTATTCATATTACCTTGTACAGGCCAGTAAATGTAGATGAGAGTTTTGAAAACACACTGCTTAAATTATTAAAGCCTGTAGGTTTTAAACACAGTCCGTTTAAGCAGGATCTGTTAAACTTTGATTCGTTTAACATTCAGACCCTATTTATAGCCGGAGTAAAAAACCCATTGCTTAGCACTTTACAAAAAGATGTAGCCGCAGTATTTAATAAAAATAAAATAGACCCGAAAGAAGTTAAAGGCAATACAACATTTCATCCCCATGTTACCATTGCCTACCGGGATATTCCACCGGATGTGTTTCCTAAAATCTGGAATGAGCTTAAAAACAGGAAATTTAAACGCACTTTCGTGATAGACCACTTTACTTTGCTGAAGCATGATGGTAAAAAATGGCAGATATTTAAAGAATTCCCTTTACAAAAACCCGAAATTCTACAGCTTTTCTAGTTCGGCTCAGCACAAAAAGTTATGCTTACAATTATTTAAATACTGACAATTAAGAGCTTAGAGCATTATTAAAGAAATATCTTTTTAAAACTTGGAGTCAATTGGTTATAGCTGTATATTTGCACCACTTTAAAGAAAACGGTTACACGTTCGATTTAAATTGATTCCGTAGCTCAGCTGGTAGAGCATTACACTTTTAATGTAGTGGTCCTGGGTTCGAATCCCAGCGGGATCACAAAAGAAGGAAAAAAAACCTTCAATTCGTATTTTTTTGGTACAAGCCTCTTTGAAAAAAGAGGCTTTTTTCGTTTAAAGACACTTTTCTCAAAAATTTCAGTACAAACAAGTTCAACTAAGTTCAACCAAATCGGGGACCTATTGGGTCAGACTCAAAAGTTGTGGACTAGGCATATAATTTAGCGAGTCTAAAAAGGAAGAAATTGACATTTCCAACACCCCGATACTGAGCCCTGAAAGCTTTGATTTTAGCATTGAAAGATTCCGCTGATGCGTTGGTGCTTCTGTTGTCAAAGTAGTTTAGAATATTTTTGTGATGGTTAATGATAGTTCGGGAGATGGTATTAAATGACTTAAAGCAACACGGTAAAGATAGAGCTGCGTATTCGGAATCAGTCTTGAAAGAACTGAGCGGCCATCTAACTAAGGAATATGGAAAGGGGTTCTCACATCGAAACCTGGAATACTTTCGAAAATTCTATCTGTCATACAAATCGAATTTCGCAATCAGTGATTGCGAAATTCGAGATTGATAATCAACAGGTTATAACTTTATTACCCATGATGGGGATGAACCGGCGGCGATTGCAGCACATGCGAAAGAACAGGTAAAACGGTATCAGACCGTTAAGTTTTACAACGGACTGGCAACAAAGGGAAGAAAAACGGAACATGGTTTTGAGATTCAGATAGCATCGGGTGAAAGGTTCGCTTCAAAGAAATTAATTTTTGCAACGGGTATTAGAGACATCTTGCCCGACATCCCGGGAATTGCTGCATGCTGGGGTATCTCGGTTCTTCATTGCCCCTATTGTCACGGATATGAGGTCAGAAATAAAATAACCGGCATCTTGGGTAACGGCGAAGCTGTTTTTGATTTAGCACGCCTTATTTCTAACTGGACAAGCGACTTAACCGTGTTTACTAATGGAGCTTCCACCTTGTCGGCCGGGCAGGCTGAACAACTCAAAAAGCATAAAATAAAAATAGTGACAAAAGAACTGCAAATGCTTGAACACAGTAATGGGCAGGTTAAAAACATCATTTTCAAAGACGGTACCCAATCAGCGGTTAACGCTATATATGCGCCCGTCCCTTTTGAGCAACATTCCAGGATCCCGGAAAATTTAGGGTGTGAATTAGGCGAAGATGGCTATATTAAAATTGACCCTCTTCAGGAAACCAGCGTTAATGGAGTTTTTGCCTGCGGCGATAACACATCACGCATGCGCACTGTGGCAAATGCCGTAGCGATGGGAACAACGGCTGGAATGGTTGCAAGTAAGAAAATGATTCTGGAAGAGTTTTAGCCTGACATTTCATCGGATACGTAAAAGCTCATCTTGCAGACATATCTTGCCATTTTGCATAAGGTATTCTTCAAAGCCAATTAAAAGAGACACCTTTAATCATTGCTATCTAAACGGCAGGTTCAATGAGAAAGTCCATCGTTATCGTCTTACATTTTATCTTTTGGGCTTGTTACATCATCCTGATCGCAATAGTCCTTGGTGTTTACTATCGAGATAACCCCGGTGCAAGTAATCCGGAGTTCCGGGTGGAGAATGCTCTCCGAAATATTTTCCTTTTTGCATTTGCACCTTCCATAGTGGTTTTTTATTTATTCTATTTCATCTTATTTCCAAAATATCTTCAGCAGGAAAACTTTGTCCGCGCTGTAGCCTATGGCTTATTGATGTGCGTTGCCACAGCGATTGTTTCTTATATCGTGCACCGGTATTTTATAGAAACGGGCCGGGTGTTGGATATGGATGAAGGGGGGAAAAACGGGCGGTCTACTGCGGTGAGGACTATAATGGTTACCACTATTATCGAATTAATTTGCGGCACAGCGGCATTGGTGATGAAAGGATTTATTACCTGGTTCGATGAAATTAAATTGAAAGCACTTTTAAAAGAAAAGAATTATGAAATGGAAATGGCGCTGATAAAATCACAGCTTGATCCGCATCTTCTCTTTAACACGATCAACAATATAGACGCCCTGATTTTAAAAGATCAGGTTGAAGCATCAAACTATTTGAATAAGCTAAGCGATATCATGCGGTTTATGCTCTACGAAACGAAAGCGGATAAAATCCTGCTATCCAGAGAGATTGAATACATAGAAAAGTACATCGCCCTGCATAAAATAAGAACTGCAAATACAGAATATGTTCATTTTGCTGTTACAGGCATTATCGGAAGCAAGATGGTTGCCCCGATGATCTTTATTCCCTTTATCGAAAATGCTTTTAAGCATGTCAACAATAAAAAAGTTAAGAATGCCATTTCCATTGATATCTTTATAAGGGAACATAACATACAGCTGATTTGTGAAAATAAATACGATCCGAAGTTCTCGGTTAAGCAAGCCGACAGCGGTTTGGGTAATGAGCTGATTGAAAAACGATTGAACCTTATTTATCCCGGCAAACATACCCTGGAAATAGAAAAAAAAGACGACCTATACAGCGTAAACTTAACGATCATCAATGGATAGCTACTCCTGCATTATTATTGAAGACGAGCCTCTTGCTCTCGAAAAAACGAAGGACTTTGTAGAGAAAATTCCTTTTTTGCGTTTAAACGCGACGTTTGACAATGCACTTACCGGCCTTACTTATCTTAACAATAATAAAGTAGACCTCCTTTTCCTAGACATCAACATGGATGAACTGTCTGGTATAGAATTGCTTGAAAGTTCCAAAATCAACAGCCAGGTGATCATTACCACCGCCTACCAGGAATATGCGCTTAAGGGCTTCGACCTGCAGATAACAGACTATCTTTTAAAGCCATTTACGTTCAACCGCTTCCTACAAGCGGTTAATAAAGCGCAGGAAAATATCGTCCGCCATCATACAGATCCTCAGCCAGATTTCATCTTCGTAAAAACAGAAAATCGCTTGGAAAAGATTATGCTTAATGAGATCATATACATTGAAGGAATGCGGGACTACCGCAGGATCCATACGGTGGATAAAAAGATCATGACTCTGCAGAATTTCAGCGAATTTGAGAAGCTGATCCCATCCAGTATTCTGTGCAGGGTGCATAAATCTTTTATGGTGGCACTCAATAAGATAGAATCCATTGAGCGCAGCAGGATAAAAATTTCCGACCAGTTGATTCCCATTTCCGACACCTACAAAGACGCTTTCCTTCAGCTCATCAACAGACCCTAAGATCTGCTTTATTTCGCAGAAGAAATCTTCAGGGATGCAGACATTTTCCCCCGCTTTGCATAATAAAATTGCCCTGTCTAAGCCATTGATATACTTTCGTTTAAATCAAAATTTTAAAAGAAAGAATCATGAAAGAAGTACTACAAACAATCCTCATCACAGCGATGATCCTGCTAAGTGCAAACACCTTTGCACAGACCCAAAACCCACAATCAGGCGAAACAGAAAAGCCCAAAAAGATTACCAACACCTATTTCGACATTATGGTTAATGGGGTGAGCACAAACCTCAACTACGGCGGATCGAATGACGGCCTTGAAGATTTTAAAAAAGAGACAAAGGGCATACAAGCAGGTGTATCTTTTCAGGCAGGCATCACACCTTCGTTTTCAATCGTAACGGAATTCTATTTTATGATGAAGGGCGGCAAATTAAAAGCCGATAATCCCTTAACGAAAAGCGAAATAACACAGCGCTTATACAGCCTGGAATTACCGGTGCTGGCGAGGTTGCATTTAGGAAAATTTCATGCTAATGCAGGCCCGTCCATCGCTTATAACCTTAGCGGAACACGCAAAATCAACGGAGCGTCTACCGATATCGCCTTTAAAAATTCAAGCAACGACTTTAAGCGCTTCGAGGCCGGTGTCCAAATTGGTGGCGGTTATACATTTCGCATAAAAGAAAAAAGGATTGCTTTAGATATGAGGTACAATTATGGTCTCACCAATATCTCCCGCAGTCAGGATATACATAACAGGAGTTTTGTTGTAAGCATTCATACTTCTCCACGCTGGAAGAATAATCCATTCTCCAAATGAACGCTCACAGAAAAACTTCGTTAGCAGCTGGAATATTCTACCTGCTAACTTTTGTATCCATCCCAACCATTTCACTTTACAGTTCGGTGCGTGGCCCAGGCTTTATCACAGGCAACGCTCCAGACGGACCGGTTTTCATTGGAATTATTCTGGAGATGATCGTTGCGCTTACTGGGATTGGAACCGCTGTGGCACTGTACCCGGTGCTTAAAAGACAAAATGAAGGTGTCGCTATGGGTTTCGTTGGCTCAAGGGTTCTTGAAGCCGCTACTATCTATTCCGGTATCGTTAGCCTCCTTTCGATTGTTAGCTTACGGCAAGCGGGCACAGGAACAATAGAGGTCGGACAAGCATTAGTTGCACAATACAACTCCACGTTCCTCTTCGGACAAAGCTTACTTCCTGCAGTGAATGCAGTGCTGCTAGGTTACTTAATGTACCGGTCGCGCCTGATACCACGCGTTCTTCCTGTGTTAGGCTTTATAGGAGCAGTCATGCTGGTTGCCTCCTGGGCGTGTACACTTTTAGGTTACATTCCGCAAGTGTCTCCTCAGGCAGGGCTTATGGCAGCACCGATAGCATTATGGGAGTTCTCACTGGGCCTGTACCTGGTCATCAAAGGGTTCAAATATTCAGCCATCCTAGGAAGTAAAAATCTTTAAATGAAGCTGTTAAGCATAAAAACAACAAAATGGAAAGACTCAAATCAGATAATCGTAATGCTATCATCACAGGTGCATTCTTCATCACCGCTACTGTAGCGGCTATAATTGGCCTTAATTTGTATGGCCCGATTTTAAACAACACAGACTCTTTATCAGCTGCTGTTGCAAATTATAATCAGATAGCACTGGGTGCATTTTTTGAATTAACACTTGTGGTTGCCATGATAGGAACCGGAATTATGTTATTCCCGGCATTGAATTTTTCATCACCGCGGCATCTCAGTCGTTGTAATTGCAACAGGGCTCATTTTTCACAATGACCAGGCTCTGGCAGCCGGCATACTGCTTTTCTCGCATTCCTCTTTCGACCGGATGATGGGTTACGGATTGAAATTTAATGATGATTTCAAGCATACCAATCTGGGGCGGATGGGCAAAAGGAATAATTAACAGGCTAAAAAAGCGCGGATTGCAGTATCTCCAACTTGTCTTTTTAGCTACGAGTAACCAGAAACTCCTATGAAATTCGATTCAAGTTATGCTATCACAATAATTTTGATATTGCAGGCGGCAATAACTCTGTTTCACGTCCTTATCCTGACTAAAGTCGTCCCCTACAAATTAACCTGGGGAGGTCGGCTTACCAGCGATTCACAGATGTATATTTTTGAGACATTTTCAATTTTAATCAATCTTTTTTTATCCTTCATTTTATTGGTTAAAGCCAATATGGTAAGGGATTTTTTTTCATCCAAAGCCGTTGATCTAATTCTATGGATCTTTCTGATTTTGTTTATACTGAACACACTTGGAAACATCTTTGCAAAATCGAAAATGGAAAAATGGTTCAGTATTTTAACATTCTTTTTAGCAGTCCTAATCTTTCAGATAATGCGAGATTTTCCTTGAGGTTGCAAAAGTTGGAGCTTCGAAAGGCACGAAGAATCCCCTTCTGGATACAGAAACTTATATTTTCAAAAAAAACAAAATAATTCTTGCATAACTGAACGGTGTTCATTACATTTGTATCGTTCATTAAACAGTTATGGGAATTACCGAACGTAAAGAAAGAGAAAAAGATGATATGCGTAAGCTGATCATGGATGCTGCATTTGAGATGTTTTTGAAAGAGGGATATGCTGGTACATCGCTTCGTTTAATCGCAAAAAAAATTGAATATAGTCCTGGCACCATATATCTGTATTATAAAGATAAGGACGCCTTGTTTTTTGATATACAAACCCGCTGTTTTGACAACCTTGTTACGGAATACAAAAAGCTGGAAGGTATTGAGGATCCTTTCGAAAGACTTAAGCAAATTGGACATACGTATATGAGGCATAATATTGAAAATCCGCAATGCTTCAATATAAAATTCTTGCTTGATTCTCCCCTGGGTGAATTTACCAGAAAGAATCGCTGGGCAAAATATGGTAATGCACTTGGGTTTTTTACCTATACCGTTAAAGAATGTGTTGATCAAAAATTAATTGATTATATAGATGTAGACAAAGCCTCGCTGGAGTTATGGGGTATCGTTCATGGCCTGACCACCCTTTTTAATAAAAAGAGCTATATGGGTCTCGGACTCACAGAAGACATTGCAAAAGAGTATATGAAAACCGCTTACAACGATTTTTTAAAAAGGATAAAAACATAATCCTTTTTTTTGCCTAATTACTAAACACTGTTCATAAAATTATTAATGTTAACTATATAAACAACGATTATGAAATGTATTAAAATCTACAGAATTGTTTTAGCGATGTATATCATCCACCAAGGTACTGTTGCGGGTCAAACTGCTAATACTACTGCAGAAGTCCTGACCAGTTACATTCGCATGGGACTCGACAACAATCTGGCACTCAAGGGAAAGCAGTTTGATTTGGAACGGTCCCGTCTGGCTCTTCGTGAGGCAAGAAGCTATTATCTACCATCAATAACTTTGCTCGGCGATTATAGCGCGGCTACGGGCGGGCGCAAAATTCAGTTACCTCTCGGTGATCTACTAAATCCTGTTTACGGCTCACTCAATCAGTTAACCGCATCGAATGATTTCTCAATGATTGCTAACCAGGAAGTCGCATTCTTACAGCCAAGGTTACAAGATAGCCGTATTCAACTTACTGTTCCATTACTAAATGGAGAGATAAAACATCAAAATGGTATCCAGAAAGAAGCCGTTACGGCAAAACAGGCAGAACTCAGCGCATTTAAGAGGGAGCTGATTAGAGATATCCGTGTGGCATATTACACCTGCCAGCAGGCGGAAAAATTAGTTCTAATCTATAAGAACGCCGAATCTTTAATCAAAGAAAATTTACGGGTAACTGATGTCCTTTTAAAAAACAACATCGGAATTAAAAGCAATATTCTCAGTGTGAGGACCGAGCTCTTAAAAAATACGTCCCACCTTATTGAAGCTGAAAACAAGCGCAAAGCTGCAATTGCTTATTTAAATTTCTTGTTAAACAGGCCTCTTGACGAAGTCGTAACAGTAAACACGGAGGCCTCAACTGTTATCAATGAATTAGATTTTCCCGAGCATACTAGCTATACAAAAAGAGACGAACTAGTCCAGCTGAATAGCATGATCAGAGAGTCGATGCTGTTTATCAAAAAGGAGCGGTCAACAGGAATGCCACAACTCGGAGCATTTCTTAATTCTGGTATCCAGGGAAGCAGCTTCCATTCAAATAACAGCAATGGTTACCTGGTTGGTGGTATACAATTAAAATGGACGCTATTTAATGGGTCACGAACCTCCATTAAAGTTCAACAAGCTGTAAATAGTTTGCAAATGATGCAGACTAAATTATCTGAGGCAACAACCATGTTTCAGGTTGAAAATATCACGAAAGACCTGGAGCTAAGAACAGCAGTAGCCAAGGTGAACGGCTCTGCATCTAGTCTGGAACTCTCCAAAGAATTGTATCGTGAAACTCAATTACGGTATCGGCAGGGACAGGCACTAGCAATAGAATTGTTAGATGCATTTACCCACCTTTTAAATGATCAAATCTCGCTAGAGATAGATCAAACCAATGTAAAAATCAAACAGGCAGAACTTGAAAGATCAACAGCTGCCTACAATTTATAATCACAATTTAAAAAAAGGAAAAATGAAAAAGAACACAGTAGTACTTGCTATGACGATCGTGATTTTGGCTTCATGCCACTCGGTCCCTGGAAAGAAATCACGCGAGGCAGTCGCGGTAAGAACACAAGAGATTAAACCCGTCGATCTGGCCGTGCCGGTTATATGCAGCGGTATGATGACGTCAAAAAAAGAGGTACGACTAAGTTTTAAAACTGGTGGTATAATATCTCATATGTATGCTGAGGAAGGCCAGCATGTACAAAAGGGCCAATTATTGGCAACACTTAATCTGACTGAAGTTGATGCGCAGTTAAACCAGCTTCAAACTACATATAAACGAGTTAAGCAGGATTATGACCGGGCAACTAACTTACTGAAAGACAGTGTGACCTCAGTGGAGCGATGGGAGAACGCAGAATCCGCTGTTAATATGGCAAAGGAATCCCTGAAAATTGCAAAATTCAATAAGAGATTTTCTGCAATCTATGCTACAGAGACGGGCACTATAATTACAAAGCTCGCTAACGAAGGTGAAATCGCATCTCCAGGTAATCCAGTATACCTTATCAATTCAACAAACGCTGATGACTGGATTATCAGGGTAGGTGTTTCAGATAAAGATTGGGCTAAGCTTCGTCTTGGGGATAAAGCAGATATAACCTTAGATGCTTACCCCGGTATCAGCTTTCCCGGCCAGATCTCAAGGATTGAACAGTCAGCTGATCCTCGCTCAGGAACATTTGCCATAGAGATTGATGTTAAAGCAGGAAGCCGGAAACTTGCCAGTGGCCTGATAGGTAAAGTGGAAATATCTCCTTCAAAGTCACAAACGGTGTACTTGCTGCCGATAGACGCTCTACAGGAGGCCGATGAACACGGCGGAAATGTTTTTTCCCTTTCATCAAATCAAAAGAAAGCAGTTCTGCACCGGGTCCAAATAAAATATATACTAAGAGACATGGTTGCCGTAACCGGGCGTCTGGAGAATATCAAAGCAGTTATTACACAAGGCGTACCTTATTTAACGGATAAGCTTCCTGTAGAAATTCATCAAAATTAATAGAAGAAATCATGAGAATTACAGAGTTTTCAATCAGGAACTATCAGTTCACCATTATTATTTTTATAATGCTTTTGGCATTGGGCTTGGGCTCGCTTCTCCACATGCCGAGAGGAGAAGATCCCACATTCGAGCCGCCAACATTCGTAATTGTGTCTGTGTACCCGGGCACAAGCCCCAATGATATGGAGAAGCTTATAGCTGATCCAATCGAAGAAAAGTTAAACGAGCTCGACAATGTAAAGACAATAAAGTCGAATGTTGACGATGGGCTCTGTGTAACCGAAATTGAGTTCCTTTACAAGGAAGATCCTAAAGAAAAATACAATGAAGTAGTTAGGGAAATGAACTCTTTGCGTGCATCCCTTCCGGCAGATTTGCAGGCGCTCGAAATCCAGAAGGTCACCGCTTCGGATATAAATACCTATCAGTTGGCTTTTACAAGTAACACCGCTAGTCACCGCGAGTTGTTTGATCAGGCTGACCGTTTAAAGAAAGAGCTTGAGACTATAAAAGACATAAAAAAGGTTAAAATAAATGGTTATGCGGACGAGCAAATTCGCATTTCTATAGACCTGGAGAAAATGGCTCAGAATAGCATTTCACTGAGCAAGGTAATTTCCGCGGTTCAAAGTGATGCTTCTAACATTCCTGGAGGAAGTATTGATGCAGGGGGTAAGAAATTTAATATCCGAACTAGTGGAGACTATGCTTCCGTTGAAGAGATTCGAAATACTGTTGTAGTAGCATCCGGCGATCAGCTTGTGTACCTTAAAGACATTGCCTCGGTTGAACTCAAGCATGCCGACAAAAGTTATATCACAAGGTTCAACGGGAAAAATGCACTGTTTCTATCAATAAGTGAAAAGGATAAAACCAACATCATAGCAATTAACAAACAAGTAGAGGCATTACTTTCAAACTTTAAACCCACTATCCCACCCGGTATCCATTTAGAGAGAGCATTTGTCCAATCGGAGGATGTTAGCAAACGCTTATCTCATTTTACCAGAGACTTTCTAATTGCCATTCTATTGGTGATCGTTACACTTATTCCTCTTGGTACCCGAGCTTCGATAATTGTCATGATCTCTATTCCCCTTTCGATAGCAATGGGATTATTCCTATTGGATACGTTTGGATTTACTATTAACCAACTAAGTATTGTAGGAATGATCATATCGCTCGGCTTATTGGTTGATGACAGTATTGTAGTGGTTGAAAACATCGAGCGTTTTCTCCGAAATGGCTACTCTAGAAGAGATGCTGCAATTGAAGGCACCAAACAAATTGGAATTGCTGTGCTTGGTTGTACCGCTATCTTGATAGTAGCATTTTTGCCGATTATTTTCCTGCCTGAAACATCAGGCGATTTCATCCGCAGTCTTCCTATGGCAGTTGTACTAACTGTACTAGCTTCCTTGCTCGTTTCAATGACTATAGTACCATTTCTTGCAAGCGTAATGCTCAGCAAGCACGAAAATCCGGAAGGAAATAGATTTATGCAGGCGTTACAAAAGCTAATTACTGGCTCTTACTCAAAGTTACTAGACAAAGCTCTTCTTCGCCCCAAGACTACCATTTCTATAGCATTGGGTTTGTTCATTGGCAGCCTCTTCTTATTTCAAGTGGTTGGATTTAGCCTCTTTCCAAGGTCTGAGAAACCTATGTTTTTAATCAGCATTGAAACTCCGCTTGGAACGAACATCTATAAAACGGATAGCCTGGCTCGAAAAGTAGAGCGTGTGGTAGCTGCCCGTAAAGAGGTTAAATCAGTTTCTACGAATGTAGGAAAAGGCAATCCCCGAGTATATTATAACATCGCTCAGAGAAATGAATCTCCAAACTATGCACAGTTATTCGTTTGTCTTAATGATATAGAGTTTGATGAAATCGAGGGCCTTATCCAGGATCTGCGGAAGGATTTTAAAAATGAGCCAAATGCAAGGATCGAAGTAAACCAGTTTGAACAAGGCCCGCCGGTAGAGGCTCCTGTTGTTATCAGAGTATTCGGCGAAGATCTTGATACCCTTAGGCAAATGGCTCGTCGGGTCGAGCATCTAATCCAGGAAACTGAGGGAACTATATACGTTAAAAATCCGCTCCAAACATATAAAACGGACCTTCAACTTAACATCAACAAAGATAAGGCAGCCCTTTTGGGAATTTCACCCGGAGAGATTGACAGGACCATCAGACTCGGTATCTCCGGACTTAGCATCGCAAATTATAAGGATGCTAAAGGTGATGATTTCCCGATTACAATCGGCCTGGCAAGAGACAAAAACCAAACACTGGATGCATTTAATAAAATCTATATTCCTTCTGCATCAAGTGCATTGGTACCACTGAACCATCTTGCTACTTTAAATTTCCAAACATCCATACCAACAATTAAACATTACAACAAAAGGAGGTATATCTCTATTTCAAGCTCAGTGGCGCATGGATACAATACCGAACGTGTAACCAGCAAAGTGATCAAATCCATGGAAAAACTTAAGCTTCCAGCCGGAGTTACTTATACCGTTGCCGGTGAAGCAGAATCAAAAGAACATAGCTTTGGCGGACTTGGTAAGATTATTCTGATTACAATCTTTGGTTTCCTCGCCATTTTATTGCTGGAGTTCAAAACTTTCAAGAGTATACTTATAGTCTTATCAGTTATCCCTCTGGGGATGATAGGAGCAGTTGTTGCATTGCTGATATCAGGAAATACACTTTCATTTATCGCTGTAGTGGGGCTAATCGCCCTGGCCGGTATAGAAGTTAAAAACTCTATCCTGCTTGTGGATTATACAAACCATCTCCGTCGAGAGGGTAAGAATCTGGATGCTGCGATTCACGAGGCTGGTGAAACACGATTTCTCCCCATTATACTAACTACGTTTACCGCCATCGGAGGTTTAATCCCCTTAATACTTGAGCATTCGCCATTGTATTCGCCGCTTGCCTGGGTTCTTGTTGGGGGGCTTATAAGTTCACTTCTTCTATCGCGGATAGTAACACCTGTATTATATAAATTATTAGCACCAGCAATAGACTAATACATTCACTTTTAGGCTGGGACATCAAATACCGGCAGATTATAATTTCTAATATAAAACCTTATAATATGAAACCATTTTTAGTAATTACTTTAATTCTTGCCTTTACCTCTTGTAAAAAGGAAGAATTCAATCCTGAACTCATAAAGGAGTTTGCAATCTCGTCTACAACAAATGGAGAGACCTATAACATTTGGGTAAGCTTACCTGAGGGGTACAACCAATCAGCGTCACCTTATTCAACTATATATGTTCTCGATGCGAAAGAAAACCAGGAAATAGTCGCAAAAAACAGTCGGGATATTAGTGCGGATTTAAATGTTCAGGATGTTGTAGTCATAGGAATAGGATATGGCGGCCCAAGGGATGCCGACTACACACCAACCATGACAGCTACCGGCAAGGGGAAAAGTGAAGCTTTTTTAAACTTCATAAAAAACGAGTTGATCCCAAAAATTGAAACGGACTTCAAAGTCGGTCGGGAGCGAAGTAATAGAACCATAATTGGCCATTCCTATGGAGGCTTATTCGGAGCCTACGCCTTTACGAAACAAAATCAAGTCTTTGGTAACTACCTTTTATTGAGTCCATCCTTGTTTTACGATAGATCAGTTGTTTTAAAATACGAACAGGAACAAAGACCCGAGCTAATTACCCGTCCGCAGTTGGTTTTCATCGGAGCAGGCAGTAACGAGCAGTCTTTACTGCCTGCAAATGACCTCCTATATCAACGATTAGTAAAATACTACCCGTTGGCCAAATCGAAATTTAATTTAATAAATGGAAAGGGCCACCTCTCCTCCAAAAATCAAGACATAGAAGACGCAATTACATTTTATTTTAACAACAGATGATACAGAAATTATTTACTACGGTTCTGCTGGCCCTTTGTATAAGCGCTGGTATGGGACAAACCACAAAAACTTCTCACAGGTCTCTTAATCGCAAATTGACCATTGAACCGGCTATCGGGATGAGCCTATTTGGTAATGACGGCTTACGGTTTTCAACAATCATTCAAAGAAATACAGAAAAGAAGTTATCCTTTATATCACATACATCCTTATCACCAGGCCTGATGACTTTTGTCAGAGAGGATGTTAAACAGAACTACAGTTATTCGCTGGCACAAAAAATTGGTATTGGTGCTTCATTTTACACTAAAAAGATGGTGAATAGCTATTCTTTCATCGCCGGTCTCAAATACAGTGCTTACTCGGGAACACTACAGAATGATGAAATACCGGAAACCATCACCACAAAAACGAGTAGCGTCAGTTCTGAGTACGGTATGATGTATAATCTAAAACTTGGTAAAGGAAAGTGTTTCTTCAGTACGAGAGTTTATATCCCCCTAAAAGACGGAATATACGGGCTCGGGGAGGATAGCAGCTTTGAGTTCGGCCTTGGAATCCGCGTAAAATCAAAACCATAACAACAGCTTTCATTCGGATAGTCAGTAATATAAAAACAGTTAAAAGTCAACTCAAAAAATCAATCATAAAAATTAATATCATGTATAAGAAAATCAAAATAATCATCTGCATTTTACTAGTCGGCACAATCAAAGAAGGCTACTCACAAGACCATTCGGCAGACAAAATTGTAGGGGTTTGGCTTACTAGCGGCGGCAAAGCCAAAGTGCAGATTTACAAGGAAAACAGCCGTTACTTCGGAAAACTTATCTCGGGAGATGACCTCTATGAAAAGGATGGACGAACACTTAAAAAAGATACCGAGAATCCAGATGCTTCCATGCGAGTTAATACAGTCAAAAACTTGGTTTTACTCAAAAATTTTCAGTTTAAGGATGAAGCCTGGACCGGAGGAACTATTTATGACCCTAAAAATGGGAGTACTTATAGTTGTAAAATGCGGCTTAAAGGGACAAAATTGGAGATCAGGGGATACATCGGAATATCCCTGTTCGGGAGAACTGAGATCTGGCAGAGGTCAAAGCTCGACTAATTAAATCCGCTATTCAACACCTTAAATAAAACAAAAAAAATGAAAAAATTTCTATTAATGGGTATCATTTTATCCAGCTCACTGATTTCAAATGCTCAATCTGATACAACCAAAGTTGAACAATATTGCCAATTAATTATGACTCCACGCTTGTTAAGCAACAAAGTCACTATTGATTTAGATTTTGGTATTGAGAAAAGTTTCTGGAGTGACACACGAGTTAAAACAGATGCCCTAACGTTAAAAAAATTCAATACCATTATCGATGCCCTAAACTATATGGGAAAAGCTGGGTGGATGTTTATAAACGCCTATCCTGTTAAAACGTCCCAAACGGAAATCTACCATTTTGCTTTTAAAAAGCAGTTTTTAAAGAGTGAATTACAATAACCAAAATCTGAATTGGCTGATCAATGTTGTTTCGATTGCGTTTTCACTATAGATGTGCTTAAACCTCGCTGTTTGATATCTTCCGCAGGGCGATGTCGAACGGTAGATAAAAAGGGATTTGTAATCCCACAAGCCGACAAACTTGAATCTGCTGTTCGAGATGTTGAGCGCAGCGCATCTCGAACTATGAATAAAGGGAGATCTCAAATCTCCCAACATCGGAACTTCGGGATGCCTTTCAGAACATCCCGAAGAGCAGAATTTACTGTATTAACTCACAATGTTCATTGACAGAAAGCTTTAAGAAAATTCCCTGTCAAGAGTTTTCTTAAATGTCTGTCGCTGTTTTATTGCCGAGTTGTTCTGCCAATCCGATAAGAAGCCCCTCCGTTCCACGAATATAGCAGAGCCGATACACGTTTTCATATTGAACTACTTCGCCAACAAGTTCAGCACCGTGCTTGGTAAGTCTGGATACTAATTCGTCAATATTTTCGACCGTGAACATCAGTCGTAGGTAGCCGAGTGAGTTCACCGGGGCTGTCCTGTGATCCGATATAGTAGCCGGGGCAAGAAATTGTGAAAGTTCAAGTCGGCTGTGTCCATCGGGGGTAACCATCATTGCAATCTCTACTGATTGATTTCCAAGTCCCGTTACTCGTCCTGCCCATTCACCTTCAACCATGGCTCGTCCTTCAAGTTTTAATCCTATCTCCTCGAAAAAAGAAATGGCCTTGTCGAGGGATTTTACAACAATGCCCATATTGTGCATTAGAGGTAATTTACTTTTTGTCATAATTTTTTCTCTCTATTTATTTTCTTCGCCGAGGTTGGGCTTTTAGCAAGCCCTGGAATTGTAAAATTAAGTTTAGCCAGGCACAAATTCCCATTAATACCTCGTTAGCGGGTCGTTATTTTTTCGTTTGTCGGTTCATAGTAAAGCATTACTGCACCACCGCCAAAGGTCTTAGCCTTTAGGAGTTTAAGAACAGTCCTGTCGTTTAGATTTTCGAATAAGGGCAAACCGCCTCCTGCAACAACAGGGTGAACACAAAGTTGGTATTCGTCAATCAAATTAAGTTTCATTAGCTGTATAATCAAACTCCGACTGCCAATTAAAATGTCTCTGCCTGGTTGTTGCTTGAGTTCTAAAACTTCTTCTTCAATGGCCCGGTTTGCTAATGTTGCACTTTCCCATTCTGTATTTTTCAACGTATGGGAAAAAACTATTTTTGGAATTTTATCTATCGCCAAAGCAAAGTCGTCCATTGTTTTTTCACCTGAAGGATTTTTTAACAGCGTTTGCCAGAATTGCATAAGTTGATACGTTATCCTTCCATACAGAACAACTCCTGCGTTATCTAACAATTCAGTGTAATGTTGATGTATTTCTTCATCAGCAATACCTTTAGTATGGTCGCAAACGCCGTCAAGTGTTGTATTGATTGCTGCAATTACTTTTCTCATAATTTTATTTATGTCAATCCAAATTCGTGTGTCGATTACAATTAGTGGTCTATTTTAACTATTCAAAGATTTAATGTCTGAAACTAATTCGGGTAGGCCATTAGTAAAAGCGTGGTCAGTTCCTTTTTAGTATCCGTATAGTTGCATGTGGAAGAGCAGATTTGTAAAAATTCAAATGTTCGAACGGAACAATAGTATCATTTTCCGAATGATATAGATATACCTTGTTAATATGGTTTTGCTCAGTTCCAAAACTTTTACGCATTTCGAAATCTTCAACATCCCATCCATTCTTTCCCCAATGCGGAATTGAAATTAAGAATAATGCTGAAATAAGAATATTAGGCTCCTCTTCTGAAAGGTATTTAAGCAGCATCGATCCCCCCAAAGAATGCCCAATAAGAATTATCGGTTTTTAGTTTTATTAAATTCCCGACAAAATAAAATCTTCCACATTTCATAGGTAGGAGCCTTTGGATCTTCAATTATTGGATAACTGATTTCATGTTTATTAGATAATTTCTCTCTGAGATAGGATACTAAGTCAAAGCTTCCTTGCCCCGCACTTCCTTGCTCACCTCCACTATGCGCAAATAATATATGTTGTGATTTATCGTCCATGGTAAGAGTTAGATTTCTAAACAAATTTAGCTATCAAGTACAAGAGATTAAGAGGTGGATAACGACAATTTGAAGGGTTATTGAGACAGTAAAGACAGACCTGTTTTAGTTGGCGTATTCCATTTCACCACCCACGACAAAGATACCGACGCCCGTCAATGCGTAAAGGCTATACAAGCGGGAAATGGTCGTCTGTTTTTATATTGGCTTTCCCAGGCTCCGAGCCATTGCCGGGCTATGCACTTTCTGGTGCCTAAGCGGTGAAATGGATAGAATTGTTCATTCGGTACAGATGCCAAAAATAGCTGATAACAGCTCCCTCAATCCCATCAATTTCAGATAAGTCCAATTCGAATAGATTTTTGTCCTATCTCCTACGTTGGCATCGGGGATACTTTTGCATCATAAATTAATCTAAAAAATAATATGCAAGCAAAAGTTAAAACAGGATTCGTACTAGGTATGATTTTCCTATTCACAAACACATTTGGCCAATCGGTCGACACCATTACTACCGAAGCTTCTAAAAAAGCCAGGGTTAAGCAAAACACCTATTTGAATCCTTTTATCCGATTAGTCGGTACAAGCTTAAACTACGGAAGCTCTAACAGTGAGTTAGCTGATTATAAGAAGCAAATCGTGGGTGCACGCGCAGGCGTAACATTTCAGGCTGGTCTCACTCCAAGTTTTTCATTAGCATCAGAGTTATACGTGATAATGAAAGGCGGAAAATTAAAAGCTGATAATCCAATAACAGGCAATGAAACAACCGACAGACTGTACGCAGTAGAATTACCTATACTGGCCCGTTTTCATGTAGGAAAATTCCACGTCAATGCCGGACCATCGGTAGGTTATAATATCTACGGTACCAGAAAAATGAATGATGTTCGGCGTGACCTTTCATTTGGGAACTCGAGACAGGACTTTAAAAGATTTGAGGCAGGTATCCAGGCCGGCGGAGGCTATACTTTTAAAACGAAGCACCAGATGGCTACTGTTGACCTGCGATATAATCACGGGTTGACCAATATTTCCAACGCAAGGGAAATATACAACAGGAACGTAATGGTCAGTCTGCACATTTACAGACCATGGAAATCAAGCCCTTTCTCATCTGCTAGAAAAAAATAAAAATGGAAAGATTGACTACACACAGAAGAGATGGGGTTATTACCGGCGCATTTTTTATCACGGCTACAGTCACAGCAATTATCGGACTTGCTTTATATGATCCAATTCTCAAGAATGCAGATTCGCTGGCTGCAGCTTCTGCAAATTCTAATCAGATTGCACTAGGTGCCTTATTCGAATTGATACTAGCCATTGCGAATATTGGAACCGGTATAATGTTATTCCCTTTCCTGAGAAGATACAGCGAGAGCTGGGGACTGGCATATGTCTGTTTCAGGATGCTCGAGGTTGTCTTTATACTGATTGGTATTTTAAGCCTGCTTTCTCTACTGAAGTTAAGTCAGGACTATGGTAATACTTCCGGTCCGGAGTTGGCGACTTTACAGATCGCGGCCAATACCTTAAAGACCATCCATTCCTGGGCATTCATACTTGGGCCTCATTTCATGCTTGGCGTCAATACTTTTATTTACAGTTCCATATTTTATAGATCAGGTTTAGTGTCAAGGAATCTTTCTATTCTAGGTCTAATCGGTGCGGTTCTGATTTTAATAGCGGCCATCCTGGAGCTGTTTGGAATTATTCCTCACTTCTCTATGCAGATCATCTTATTCGCCTTACCTATCGCAGTTTATGAAATGGTACTTGCAGTCAGGCTGATTCGAAAAGGATTTCACTTACAATTGGTCAGCGGGCAGGGGTATTTGTCAGAAACCCATTAATTTTTGTAATATTATATCAATGAAGAGTATCCCTGTCAGACAAATTCGCTCTTCCTTTATGGAAGAGGTTTCTCCTGAACGGTTTAATATCCGCACACTAGAGGAGGTTGTTGGTACTAAGGACTTGCTCCACCAACTGCACAGACATAATTTCTTCTTTATTCTGGCGGTAAAAGATGGGAGTGGAACTCATGATATTGACTTTACATCGTACCCGGTTCAAAACCATTCTGTTTTCTTCATTAAGCCTGGTCAGGTGCATCAGCTTGAGTTGAAAGCAGGTTGCAGCGGATATCTGATGGAGTTCAACAACGAATTTTATCATCCGATAAACAAATCTAAAATACAGCGATTGAGGAGAGCCAGCAGAAAGAACCTCTGCCAATTTGATTCGCCCAGTTTCCATAGGCTGGACCTTATTTTCAAGTATATCTTAGATGAATATGCAGACAAGCAGGAGAGTTATCAGGATAGCATCAAAGCAAATCTGGATATTCTGATGATAGAGCTGGTGAGGCAGGGACGTTTCTCTGAAATATCATCTCCGGCCGCCCATCCCTATACACAAGAAAGGCTCGAGGAATTTTTTGACTTGCTCGAAAAGCACATCATCATCCATAAGCAGGTCTCTCAGTACACTGATCTGATGAATCTCTCGTCCTTTCAACTTAATGAAATCACCAAGGAAACCGTAGGCAAAACTTCCTCACAATTAATAAACGAACATATCATTCTTGAAGCGAAACGGCACCTGCTAGCCACACCCAACCAGGTCAAAGAAATAGCAGAGCTTTTAGGCTATGAGGATGTATCCTACTTTATTCGCTTTTTCAAAAAACACACCGGGTACTCGCCCGAGGCATATCGATTGAAATCGAGGTAGAATCCTGCTATACTCCAGATTTGTCCTATCCTTCAGTTCCTGCTGAAAATATCTTTGTATCATACCATTTTAATAAAAATCACAAATGAAAATTATAATCGTAGGTGCATCAGGCACTATGGGCAAGCACTTAACCAGTGCATTTGAAAAAGAACATGAAATAATTAAAGCAGGTTCAAAAAGTGGCGATATCCAGGTAGATATCACTTCCACAAACTCTATTGAGAATATGTATAAACAAGCCGGTGCTTTTGATGCACTCATCTCCACTGCAGGACCCACTTATGTTGGACCCTGGAAATCCTTAACAGATAAAGAGTTCAGAAAGGGTGTTGAGGGAAAAATGATGGGGCAAATTAATTTGGTGCTCATTGGCCAGCACTATATTAATCCTAAGGGGTCGTTTACCTTAATTTCAGGAGCGTTAACCTATGAACCGCAATTGAACTTTGCGAATGCATCTGCGGCCAACGGAGCGGTAGAAGGATTTGTAAGAGCCGCGGCGATTGAGCTTGAAAATGGCATTCGGATTAATGCGGTAAGCCCCACCGTTATTGAAAGCTCGCCGCAATACTTTCCGTTTTTTCCAGGCGATGTTCCTGTATCCATGCGGGAGCTGGAATACGGCTTTCGCAAAAGTGTCTTTGGCGCTAATACCGGTCAGATTATAAAGCTTTATTAAGAAACGATTCAATATTATTTCATGAACGCAAAAATGAAATTGATTGCTGCCTTGAAAATTTGGGTTGTAATCTATCCCTCCATCACCTTGTTTTACTATATTTTTGGTGAAACTTTATCGGCTCTGCCCCTCTATATTAGAACATTCCTATTAACCATGACCCTGGTTCCATGGATGGTTTTCGTGGGAGTACCCTTGGTGGATAGCATTCTTCGTCGCCTTTCGGCGAAGAAAAACAAGATTTAGAATCGGGTGAAAGCTATTCTTTCCAGACGCAGATTCATAAGGCAGGCAGCAGCAGGATGCTCAGTATTTATTTTTCCAATTCCAGACTTTACATATCCAAGGTATACTCAAATGAAAGATCGCAAACATTATGACGTAATTATAGTCGGTGGCAGCTATTCGGGACTTGCAGCGGGAATGACACTCGGGCGAGCATTAAAAAGTGTACTGATTATTGATGATGGGAAACCCTGCAACAGGCAAACCCCGCATTCACACAATTTTATCACTCAGGATGGAAAAACACCTGGTGAAATCGCTGCGCTTGCAAGACAGCAGGTGGAAATGTATACTACTATTGAGTTCTTTAGGGGACTGGCAACTGCCGGAAAAAAGAATTCCAATGGCTTTGAAATCGGTGTTTCATCAGGCGAAACCTTTACATCAAAAAAACTGATATTTGCTACAGGCATTAAAGATTTGCTTCCGGACATAGAAGGATTAGCGGCCTGTTGGGGCATTACGGCTATCCATTGCCCTTATTGCCATGGATATGAAGTGAGGAACGAAAAAACCGGCATTCTTGGGAATGGTGAACATATTTTTGATTTCACCAGGCTCATTTCTAATTGGACAAAGGACCTTACTTTGTTCACTAACGGCCTTTCAACCCTGACCGCTGAGCAAACAAGTCAGCTTGAAAAGTATCAAATCAAAATAGTCGAAAAGAAAATCGAAGGGCTGGTGCACTCGCAGGGTCATCTTCAAAGCATCGTTTTTCGAGACGGCTTAAATACATCGTTAAAAGCTCTGTATACGCCTTCTCCTTTTGAACAACACTGCTCCATTCCCGAAGCATTGGGATGTGAGCTAACCGAAGAAGGCTACGTTAAGATTGACCCCTTCCAGGAGACTACGGTAACGGGTGTCTTTGCCTGTGGCGACAACACAACCAGAATGCGGGCCGTAGCTAATGCTGTGGCTCAAGGCACAACGGCAGGAATGGCAGCGAGTAAAAAAAAGATTTTAGAAGAGTTTTAAAATGGTTCTACTCCTTTCTCTCGTAGATTATCTCTACTGCTCAGATCAACCTTAGTCGGCAGATTTAAAACTGCGGAAAATACATATCTTTAACTGCAGGTTAAATCTTAAACTCCCTGTTCAGCACATGAGAGTAATCATCAACACCGTATACGGACCACCTGAAGTTGCTCACTTGATGGAAGTGGAAAAGCCTGTCCCGAAAGAGAACGAAGTTCTGATCAAAGTACATGCAACCACAGTAAACCGTACCGACTGTGGATTTCGCAGCGCTGAATATGTTATCTCCCGGCTCTTTAGCGGAATAATTAATCCAAAAAACAAGACCCTTGGTAACGAATTTTCTGGAGTTATTGAGCAGACAGGTGCCGCAGTAAGTTTGTTCAAAGTTGGAGACAGGGTATTCGGTTATAATGATACGAAATTCGGTGCTCATGCAGAATATATGACCATGGCCGAGAGTGATAATATGGCAACGATGCCTGGAAATGTGAGTTTTGATGAAGCGGCCGCAATTTGCGAAGGAGGACATTACGCGCTATGCGATATCCGGGCGGCTAAGGTTGTAGCTGGTCAGGAAGTACTGGTTAATGGCGCAACGGGCGCAATTGGTTCGGCAGCCATACAATTGCTGAAGCATTTTGGCGCAACGGTTACCGCAATTTGCGACACAAAGAATGTTGACCTTATCCGTTCGCTGCAGCCCGACTTTGTGATAGACTATCAGAACGAAGACTTTACTAAGCTTGAAAAGAAATTCGACTTTGTGTTTGATGCGGTGGGCAAAAGCTCCTTTGGAAAATGTAAACCAATCTTAAAGGAACAAGGCATCTATATCTCCACTGAGCTTGGCAAAAACTGGGAAAACATTTATCTGGCACTTAGCACTCCGCTATTGGGGGGCAAGAAAGTACTTTTCCCTATCCCTACCATTAATAAAAAGGATGTAGAATTTTTGAAAGAGCTGGTGGAAACGGGCAAATACAAGCCAGTGATTGACCGTAAATATCCCCTGGAAGATATCGTATCCGCCTACCGGTTTGTAGAGACAGGTCAGAAAACCGGGAATGTAATCATCACCTTAAACTAAACCCGTGGATACGCTTAAAATCTTCTTTTCTTCCCAGGGATTCTCTGAACTTGATGCAGGTCTTATCGCCGAAAAGTTCACTTTGAAACACTACCGAAAAGGTGATTTTTTTGTTGAAGAAGGCAAGACAAGCAAGCATCTTGGATACATCGAAAAAGGCTTTCTCCAGTATTTTATCTATCTCGACGGCGAGGAGAAGACTACTTATTCCATTGGTGCAAATAACTTTGTGGCTTCGCTCGTGAGCTTTTTAAAACAAGTGCCTTCAAGAGAAAATATCCGGGCCATTGCAGAGTCGAGTATCTGGATGATAGACAGAAATGCGCTAAATGAGCTGCTTTCCAGCCTTCCTTCATTTAGTGCTTACTATACAGGAATCCTCGAATGGCAGATCTGCTGTATAGATGAGAGCCGCTTAGATGCCATTATGCTCTCGGCACAAGAGCGATATAATAAAATGATACAGAAAGAACCAACTCTTATCCAGCAAATCCCGCTTCAATATCTGGCCTCAATTCTGGGAGTTACACCGCGGCACCTCAGCCGTATCCGGAATAAAGTCAGCTAAATCATTAATGGACATTTGTCCGGTGTAATCGCTTTTGCGCTGGGCACCTTTGTATTGTCAAACTTAACCCAACGACAATATGAAACATGTAACTTTAATTACCCTGATCTTTATTTCAATAACCGGTGCCAATGCACAAAGCAAATTCTCAAAAAATGAGTTAAGCTTCAATGGATTTAGAAATCCCTCAATCGGTGCCGAGTACCGTTTGAATCATGTCTCGATACATGCGGGTTACTACCCCACTAATTTTGAGTCGGGTGTTACTACTGAGTTTATCAAAGGCGGACTTACTTATTGGTTCCTTCCTGTAGGCAGCAAAGAAAACCCTTCTTCTTTTTACACGTCGCTCTCCTACGCCAGAGGCACTTCCCGGGAATACAAAGATAAAAATGCCGGCATTGCCGAGGCAGGATTTAGATGGATGATCTATAAAGGTGTTAACCTAAGAATCGGGATTGCAGCATTGGCGGCCGAAGGTAAGTCTCTGAAAATAAATCCCACTCCCGGTTTAAGCTATTCATTATTCTTTTAATCACCCCATCATGAAAACTGAAAAACTTATAGGAACCTTGCTGATTCTGGGTGCAGTCGGCGTATTTGTTCCATACACCATTTTAACTATGACGTTTAACTATCCTGATATACTCAGGCTAGAAAGCGGAGAAATTCTAAAACAATTTCATCAGGGTGGATCGTCTTTAATCTTTACCTGGCTGGCTTTTGCCTTGTTAGGTCTGCCACTACTTATTGCTTATTCGCTTCTAGGGCAATTGATAGAGCAACGGGGCCACAATATCAGTTGGGTGACAAGTATCGGCATTATCTCGGGTGTGGTACAGATTGTGGGACTTCTAAGATGGGTGTTTGTGGTTCCGGTTCTGGCAACTGCATTTGTAAACGCCAAGGATGCTTCAAGTCAGGAGGCAATTAAAATCGTCTTTCAGGCAGTCCACCAGTTTGGAGGGGTGTTGCTTGGCGAACACCTTGGCCAGCTCTTTACCGTGATTTGGACCGTATTTATAAGTATAGCTCTTTTAAAGCTAAAACTCCTTCCGAAATGGCTCGCGTTTTTTGGATATACCGCGTCATTCATTTACATTCTTGCACAGGCAGAGCTATTCGCTACGGTAGTTCCTGGATTTCCGATGATTGAGATTGCAGGATTTGTTGGGAGTACTTTATGGTTGGTGTGGTTAATATTAGTTGGGGTTACATTTCTCAAACGGTCAAGAAAAGAGCCAGTATCCCTTAATCGAGTTTATCGATAAAAAAACAGCCCCGCATTTTTTCACCTAATCTATAAAAATCAATAATGAAAAAATGCGGGACTACCGGCGACTTTTTTAAATTAAGGGGGATTACTCCCCTAATTTGATTTATACGGTTATCTATTTCTTTGAAACTGGTTACATAACTTAAAAGCGGTTTGACTTTTTGTTAGTCCAGTACCAAACTGAATAGATTTCAATTTGCTTTCCTCATCCTTGTAGGTTTTCACATTTTGAAAATAACCTGTAATAGCATTGTAAGGCCCCAAATAGTGTGCCTTTTGTTGTCAGAGTTTGTTGGGTTTCATTTGAAAAAGCATAATCGCAAACGCTGTTACACACGTTTTTAAAGTAAGTTGAATATTCATCCTCCTTTAAATTTAAAACATTTTCCAACACCTCTTTTGATGGTGCCATTGCCTGTTGTACCAACCTAAATACCTGATTATCCGTTATACGGATTCGGGACCCTGGTTAAAAGTCTCACTTAACTCAATAGCAAGTTTATTGGTTATCCCCATAAGTTGGTGTGCCTGTTTCAATTTGTCTTGAGCACTTTCTGTGTGCCTGATTTTCACACAATTACTCATATTATTCAATGCACAATTAAGGGTATTGTTACAAACTATTCTAACAGGTATAAAGGCTGTAATAATGCTTCCTGAACCATCATGCGAAGTAGTAAGAAACAAATATTTCTCTATCCATGTACCTTCCACATATCAAATTTTCGGATTCCGAAAACTAAAACTTGGGTACTTTTGGGTACTACCTATGCTTTTTTTGTAAAGGAAAGTAGAGGGAGGAAAACCTATGGTATATTTTTAAAAATGTACCATGGAAATTTGACCGTTTAGGAAACTTTGGGACTGATTGGGACAGGAATTTATCTGAATAGAGCGAGTAATTAGAGTGTATAGATTTCATGTGCATCGAATTGATGCTCAAAGTTCTGTATAGACAAAGTTTTAAGTTCGCAAGGTGCGAATGTTCTTTGCTGATGAAGGAAGATGCGTTTAATCCAGTATTTAAAAAACTTCACAACTTGTGCCTGAGGTGTGAAGTTTAAAGAATAGAGAGATGAATTTTTTCTAGAAAAGCGTATAACTTAATCCTGGTGTGGAATATTTTCTATTATAAACTATTATTTAAGGATAATTTTCTATTATGACAGACTAGTAGTGTCGAATAATAGGATCAAAGTACGCAAGTTTTCTTTGAATATACAGGAGTTACGCAATGTTCGTCTCATGCTTCCCTGCGATTTGCGATGAGCCGATTAAGTACGCTATTCGGCTCATTTTAATGGTTATGCGGTAAATATTACATTTAATCACCGCATATTTGCGGCAATAATTGAAATGCGGCAAATAATTCTTACATTCACCGCATAAATGCGGCAATTATGTATATCCATGAACTGAATAACTGGCCATCATTCACCTGGGACTATCAAGAATTTGGTGCAAAACTTGGGGAAGTCAGGTACCGGCAAGGGAAGATACTTGGCCAAATGAATTCGATGGGCTTCAAACTTAAAGAAGAAGCTATCCTTCAGACTTTGACCTTAGATGTCGTTAAATCGAGCGAAATTGAGGGTGAGATACTCAACTCTGATCAAGTTAGATCGTCTATTGCTAAACGCCTTGGAATTGAAGTGGCAGGTGTTACCCCAACAGACCGACACATTGAAGGTGTGGTTGATATGATGCTGGATGCTACTCAGAAATATAATACCCCGCTAACAGAAGAGCGCCTATTCAATTGGCATGGCTCATTATTCCCAACCGGGCGAAGCGGCCTTTCTAAAATCACGGTGGCTGAGTGGAGGAAAGATGAAAAAGGTCCGATGCAAGTAGTATCTGGTGCTTATGGCAGAGAGAAGGTACACTTCGAAGCTCCGACTGCTAAGTTTGTTCAAAAACACATGTCGGAGTTTTTAACTTGGTTCGAAGAGCGGCAGGATATCGATATGGTATTAAAAGCGGCCGTCGCCCATTTATGGTTTGTAACCATTCACCCTTTGGATGATGGAAACGGGCGGATTACCAGGGCGATAACTGATATGCAGCTGGCACGTGCTGATCAAACCGGGCAACGCTTCTACAGTATGTCGGCGCAGATTCAAAAGGAAAGAAGCGCATATTATAACATCTTAGAAAGTACGCAGAAAGGAAAGCTGAATATCACAGAGTGGATTGTTTGGTTTCTGGAATGTCTTGACAGATCCATGGATACGACCGATCAGGTATTGGAGAAGATAAATATAAAAGCCAGCTTCTGGCAAGCTAACAGAAACGAACCATTGAACAGTAGACAACAAAAAATGGTAAATACTATGCTTGATAATTTTTACGGAAAGTTGAATGTTTCGAAATGGGCCAAAATGTGTAGCTGTTCTACAGATACGGCTCTTCGCGACATTCAGGATTTAATTGCGAAAGATATACTCACTAAAGATGAAGGTGGTGGCCGAAGTACCAGTTACAAGTTGAACTTAGAGCGTTAATTTCAATCTAAAAGGAGAAAAAAGCTTAAAAGTGTTGGGATCACAAAAGAAGGAAAAAGAACCTTCATTCGTATTGTTTTTGGTAAAAGCCTCTTTGAAAAAAGAGGCTTTTTTCGTTTAAAGCCGCTTTTCTCAAAACCTTTGAAACTGATCCGGTTTATATAAGAGTATGCTGAAGATCCTCTGACGCACAACAAAAAAAGCAGCTCCTTTTACAGAAACTGCTTTTTAAAACGGGTGGATGATGGGGTTAGACAAAGCCCAACCCCAAAAACCGCAATAGCTATCTATTAAACCCACAAATAGGGTACTGACGCAATGAAAATCTACTGACGCAAGCATTATTGACGCAAATTAAAGGATGATAATTAAGGAACTAATTTTTGCTTGAAGAGATTAATTATTTCGTCCTTATCGTTTAATCGCTTTTCGAGTGCTTTAATTATGTTATCCTTATGCTCAATTTCTAATTTATGAATCCCCTCCTGAGACAAGCCAGAGTCAATTAATGTGTTATTATAATTTCCAATAACTGTTTGGTTGATTGTATAGTAATTGAAATTAACTATTTGCTGTGGCGCAGTCATATCAATAATTTCTAATTTAGAAGTTCCTTCCCCCTCCGATAAACAAGAGCTGATCAAGGTGTTATTATTATTTCCACTAACAGTTTGATCGATGGTATAATAATTGAAATTAATTATTGGTTGTGACATAATCATATCAAAAATCACTTCATTGGTATTATTCACCGCATTTTTAAGAGTCCTTTTTCTCATAAGCTGATATATTGAAAATATTTTAATAATATATTTTGTGGTTATATTATTATTGTTAACATAGTAAATAATATTTTAATATTCATGATTAATATTTTATTAAACATATATAAAATATTAACAAACATCGCTAAAATTTTATATACGTGCCATTCCAATCCTAGAAAACAACAATAAAAAGGGAACGGAAGGGGTACGGAATATCATTTTTTTGGTAATCAACTGATTATCAGCCAACGGTATATATGAATACAAAAAACCTTCGAAATACACCCAGGTACTTTCTATCATTAACTCTTAGCCAACCATAACAGCAGCTTAAAGCCCAGGCAAACCGCCCGGGCTTTTTTATTTGATCATCCATAGACAAACCCGGCGTTAATCAATCGTTACTTTCTACCGGTCCATACCGCCGCTTTTAACTATGCTCGAGCATATACGGAACTGACTATCCCAGATGTTCGCGATCTTTTTTTCTCTTTTCTTTTCCCTTCCGGGGGATGCCGCGAAAAATTCAAAAAGTACATACCCTGTATACAACAGCAAATACAAAAAAGAGCCTACCCCTTTTATTTATATACTTACTACTTCCGTAACGTAAAAAATAATAAATAGATAGTATAAAGAGGGTTTTTGCTGTTTTTTATTGTTCCGTTACCTATTCCGTAGTAATTCCGTTGTCTTCCGTTACGGAAGACCCAAATACCCGACCTCATCCGTTAACGGAATAGCTACGGAACACCCATTTTTACTTAACTACCTGATAATGAGGCAACGGTATCAACGGGACAGAAAAACACGTTCTAATAGTGGGGGGTACTTTTAGCTCACGGAATATCATACGCAGGTATTTGTTATAATGGCATCCAACACAGTTAAAAACAACTAGCCTTACCGTTGTCTTCCGTTACGGAATACCCAAATTCCCGACCTCACCCCTTAACGGAAGAGCTACGGAATACCTAAATTTATCTAACTACCTGATAATGAGGCAACGGTATCAACGGAACAAAAAAACACGTTCTAATAGTGGGGGGTACTTTTTGCAGCGCAAAACGGTACCGCATAGATATTACCGACGATTGGATCCAACACAGTTAAAAATAACTAGCCTTACCGGTAGCATCCGCCGCAAAAATACCCCGTAAACATGCACCGGAAAGGCATTACACCGCCGAAAACGCTTCGTTATTTTTGATTAATGAGTTTTAGATAGCTGTTTACGCCTGTACGCAGCATCTTCTTTTATCGAAATCAACATGCAGACTACAGACATTGAGGCGCAAGCCCCTGTTAACGATATAAAAACCCCTCGCACGACTGAGGCCCCCGCGCCTGATACAGAAACAGCCCCGGAGCCGGTAAACATTCCGGCTCCATTACCGAACAAAGCCCGTTTTCAGCGCAAAGATGAACCAAAAAACATCCAGTTTACCGGCCGTACAACTGCAACCGAAGCCGAAAAAATTAACAAAGCCCTTGCAGCAAGACGGAAACAAAAAGGCATCCCGGACGGCGAAACCTACGACATTACCAGATTTGCGCTCGATTGCATTAAGTATATCGAATCAGATTTCTTTCAAACTTTCAGAACTAAATAAATGAGAAAACACAAAGTTGGCGATTTGGCCCACGTCGAAAACCTCGGCAAATATGGTAGAGGTACCATTATAGAGCTTAAAGGCAAAACGGCCGTAGTTAAGTTAGATCGCCCTTCACCTTTCAAATTCGGTAAAAAGTTCATCACTAAAGTAAAAGCAAATGCCAAATAACGACGAAAACACTATTCAGGAAGCCGATTTAGTAAAATTACACCCTGATCAATTTCACCAGCTAATCGAACAGCTGGAAGAACGCAACGCCGATTTAATCGCCCTGGCTAATACGTTCCATGCTATCACCTCTTTGTTTTCCGGCAAATCGGGCAACCTCCTTAAAATGAGCGGTACTATTATGAAGATTTTAGCCGATAAAGATCAGTTAGAACGGTTTCAGCATATCATACCGATCATAGAAAAATACTTACCTCAAACCGCCGAAAGCAATGACAAAGGTTAAAAAAAACGCTCAAAGTATTACAGAAACCACGTTTACAGACATTAGCGACGTATTGCGTCAACCGGTTTCTAGCACTAGCCAATTGCTAACGGAGCCCGAATTCGAACCGGAAAACGATACAGAAACCGTTTTCGAGCCCGAACCGGAACCCGAAGTAATTACCGAGGTTGAAACCATAACACAGGAGCCCGAAGACAGCGACGAAGTATTTATGTCTCATGCCGATACCGCTTCAACAATTGTCGAATCTATCGACGGTCTGCAAAGTTCGGTTATCCCTTATTTGCTCGAAAACAAAACTTTTAAGGGCGAAGAATTGGAAATATTGGATAATCTGGATAAAACCGGCCAAACCATTTACCCCGCCGGAAGCAAAGAGGCTATTTTATTAGTTCGCTGGAAACGCTATCAGGACGTAATTGCCAAAATACCGTTTAACACCGCCGAAAAGCGTCGTTTAACGTTAGCAACCGCCAATTATGTAAAAACTATTGATCTAAAAATGACCCCGATGCAAACGCTATTGATGGCTTGGAGTGAGGTTATTATAAAAAGATCAACGCCATTTTTTAAAGATTGAGGGTCGAAACCATGAAAAAAGTGATCTCTCATAAATTTCTAAAAAGGCTTAACAGTATTGGTACTATGATAGCCGCCGGCATACTTGGTTTTATGTCTCTATTTTCAGCAACAACAGGGCAAAGATTGTCTGCTACCACTCAAACCCAAACCAGTGTTAAAGCCGCCGAAAACGCCCCGGTAAATAAGGCCGCTACACCTTTAAGCCAACAAAATATGGTTATTACCGATAACCGGGTTTTACCTGGTAACGGAAATAACCGAAACCGCAGATCAACGCAGTACGGGCACCAACCGCGTCAAAAAATGCAAAAGCATACCAACCGCCAACGCTGTAAACACAACGCTAAACTAAAAAGGAGGAAAAAATAATGTATATCCTATTAACAATTGTATTAGGTCTAACCCTTGCACTAGCAGTTTTCCTTATCATCTTATTAAAAGAAATACACGAGTTGAAAGAAACCGTCGAGGCTCTTTTACATCAGGGAGAAACCAACGGCCGGGCCATCACCAATAATTATAACGCTCATAACCGGCTTATTTCTCACTTAACCACTCAAAAAGATGGAAACCAAAACACCCACTCAAAAAATTAAGCATTTCGGCAGAGAATTTATTTACCAGGGTACCGTAACCGACCCGTTAGAGCTTGAAAAAATGCGTGCCGTATGGAAGCGCATCGAACATTCAACCGTATTAAAAAAAGGCAATCACCTTTACGCATCACGCTTTAAAAACACCTAAGCATGTCGAAAACACGTTTACATTGCGCAATTGCCATTGTTGGTAAAAAGGGTTGCGGCAAATCTACAAAGCTTGCAGAATTGGCCCTAAACTACCCGGCGGATAGAAAGGTATTGATTATGGATGTAAACGGTTCACCGGCTTACAATCAGTTTCAAAAAGTCGATGTAAACGACATTAAGCGGCTAAAAAAGGGCAAAGTTCGATTAATGGGTACCCCAACCGAAGAAACGCTCAACATTATAGCCCGCGACTTCCGCGACGGCCTTTTAATTGCCGAAGATTGCACTAAATACATTGAAAACAGCCCAACCAAAGCGGTAAAAACGTTATTAGTTGATCATAGAATGTTAGGTTGCGATTTAGTGTTTACTTTCCATGCCATTAAATTTATACCCCCGTTTTTTTGGCAAATGCTTTCTCATGTAATGATTTGCAAAACGATGGAAAACGTAGACACGGCCCGCAATCGCAACGTAATACCTAATGCCGACGAAATTATCGCCGCCTATCTAAGAGTAAAGGCCAGCAAAGATGCTTATTACTGTGAAACCGTCGAAACATACATTTAAATGGGAAAAGAAGCAATAATGATTGAAACCATCGGAGGGCGCACAATTGCGCTAAAAGGCGTTGGCAAAATGTTCTACCAGTCGGGCTATCCTATTTCGATGGCTGTTGAGGATTTGAAAAAGCAGGGAATTGAGGTTTCAATACTTCACGTTGCGGATGAATGTTTAAAAAACGGATGGAGCCCGAAAACAACGTTTACAAAGCTAAAAGAAGATTTTGCCGATGATTTGGAAGGCAACAAAATAGACTTGGTATTGCTTGAAAGGTTTTGCAATGCTGAATACTTAGATCAACGCGAAATAATCTTCGAATATCTATTCGGATGTACTACAAACGATGTTAGAGCCGGTAAAAATGACGCTCCTTTAAATTTCTTACGAAATAATATTAAAGATTATATCAAAGCCTAATGTTTGCAATGAGTCAAAAGCCCTTTGAGATAAAAAGCTATTCTGTTAAGGAACTGCTAATCGAATACGAGGCTAGTTATAAAACCTTTAAAAAGTGGCTTGCGCTAATCCCAGACTTAGGCCCCTATACCGGAAAACGGTTTACACCCGCCCAGGTAGAGAAAATTGTAAAGCATATCGGAAAACCAATAATCAACTGAACATGAAAAACCTAAAAAAAGAAATCATTTTATGGGCTGCTGACAAAGTTATTACCTTTTTTATTGAGAGAATTAAGGGATTTAGTGATTTGCAGTTAGCGGAAATGAAACTTTTTATATGTCTTGAACAAATGAGAAGAAAGCGATGAAAAAAGGCGATCAGGTTGAAATTAGAGGAAATATCCCATTCCAATTAAAAGATAAGCCGAAACCCTTATTAGGCAGAATTACCAATGTAAACGGCTTTTATGTTTTAGTTAGGCCCAGGTACCAACGTTATATCTGTGAATTCTACAAAAACGAATTAAGACTTTACGATCCAACGAAAACAACCCCGGCACCATAGCCGCAAATAGTGTTACTGCAGAGCAGAGCCCCAAAGCCCGAATAAATTTCGGGCTTTTTTTATGCCCTTAAAATCCGTTCGAAACCATTGTTTTCCGTTGGTTTCCTTTCATTTCCCCACGTTGGAGGCCCTGTTTTCAATCCCGCCACTTTTGGTTTCAAGCAAATAAAAGCAGATCAGAAACCCCAAAAAATCATGACAAAGTACATCGACACAAAACAGCTAGTAACCATCGTTGCGGCGGCTGTAGTAGTTTTTCTACTCCAAAAGTACCTCACTAAAAAATTCACTAAGCCATCCGGCGAAGTAGTAAGCATGATCGGTAACGACGCAATCGGACACGTTTAAAATTCCTCTCACAAATTCTTAGAACCCCACAAAAAATAACATGAAAAAATTAGCAGTCATTTTAGGAGCAACGGCCCTTATGCACAATCACCTTCATTCTTGCAACCGCTTCACTGAGGAAGACTTAGAAAACGAAGCAAACAACCTTTCCAGCTTCGGCGGCGGTATGGGTTACGTAGGTCAAAACGACGATTTCTTAGACTTCGCAGGAAACGCGGCCAGTTTCGCCGAAATTGCAAAAGAAGCAAAACCATTTACTTTCACACTTACCAACGCAAACGCAGCAACCCGTACAGTCTTAATTGCACCCGGATTAATCGCTACACAAGCGGGTTTAATGGCAACCGGTGCTTTCAACGATAAAAACGGTGCGGCCGGTTTATCAGCAGCTTCCGGTTCACCTGGTAGCATTGAGGAATTTGTAGCCCATTACCGCTTATTCCCTTCTTTGGTTAGTGGTTTCAAAATCTCTACCGATAGCGTAACGCAAATGGAACAGTCGATGACGATCATGAAAAAATCGCCATTCAACCAACATAGCTCAATGATAATTCCTATCGGAACGTACGCAAGTGAGCAAAACTTTAATACAAAGATTTTATCTATTCCGAAATCTTTCTTCTTAGACCCTCAAACGCTGATTGAGTACCCAATATTGGGCGAAACTTCTGTTTCGTTCACGTTCATGATCACCACTTCTCTAAACATCGCAAAGGCGTTGAGAGACAAAACAGCGAAAGCGAAAACTACTCTTTCAATGGGTGGTAACAGGTTCATAGGCTAATCCATTTATAAATGGAAGCAATTATAAAGCAACTTACTGAGCAGCACCCGGAAGGTGTTGCTCAGTTGCTTAGAGCCTACGGTTACGAGGCCGAGCCAACCGCTAAAAACTTGCTTAACCTGGTTAGAGTGCATGGTAATAAACCTTTGCCTTTTAGCAACACAACAGACGATAGTAAGAAAAAGCCAACATTAGCCGAAGCCATAAGCGGCGGTTTATTAAAACTTGGAAGGGTTTTAATAGCAGCTAAAGGCGGTGCCGTTCCTGCATTACCTAAAGTAGTTGTAGGGCCAAACGGTGTAATACCGGCAGACGAAACAGCCCCTTCGCCCCGCATTTTGGGCGTATCAAGCACGCTCTTTTTAGCACTAGCAGCATTAACACTAATTGCCTTAGCTATCATCCTGTTTAAAGAAAAATAATGAAAGGTTGGGCCACTGGCATAACAAAAATTATTCGTGTTGCAGACTTAGGCAACACACCGGCCCGGGTGAACCGACGTACCGGCGTAATGTACCTAAGCCTAAAACACATGAAAGCGATGCCGAAAGAACATCGGCTCTTTGTAATGCTCCATGAGCAAGCCCACGTCGAATTACAGACAACAGACGAAGTCAAAGCCGATGCGGCCGCTTTTAAAAAATACGCCGATAGGGGTTACAGCCTTAAAGCATCAGTAAAAGCATTAACCCGGGTATTGAACGGTGAAAATCACGAACATGCCTGGCGAATGTATTGCCAGCTTAAACGAGCCGAACAGTACGACATAAAATTTAACGGAAATACAAAACTTATCCGATGAATACAAACAGAACAGCCGCTTCTATTATTGCCGCCGGTGATAACCGCGAATCGTTAGAATTACCAGGCTTTACCTCCCGGCGATCTAAAAAACGGAAAGAGCGTAGAGCGAACTTAAACAGCAATAAACCCAAACTATATTCAGCCCTTAGCGAAGAAGGCGACGATCAGCAACCCGATACCGACGGCTTTTTATGGGATGACGAAAATATATTTGAAACCGGAGGTTTGCCAAAGTCTGAACCGGCCTATTTTAACCGTCGCAGCTCTATCGTTAAAAAGAAAACTACCCCGCTAGCACAAAGCACCCATCCAGGCAACGAAATTTTTCATAACGGGGAATATTACGAATTTATCGGTTATGCCGGTGATGTAGAGTTAAGCGACGAAGAATTATCTTCTTTCGAGGGCGAACCGGGCGAATACTCTGATTTTTTACCATTGTTGGGAGCCTTTAAAGTGGGCAAAAAGCTTTTCAAAAACCGAAAGAAAATAGGAAAAGGAATTAAGGGTTTAGGAAAAGGAATTAAAGGTTTGAAAGGAATTTTCCGGAAACGGAAAAAAACCCAAACGGCCCGTTTCGATGGCTTAGTTGAATACGAGTATTTTATAGGCCCTGACCCGGTTTATAGTGATTTATTCGGCATCAAGCTTAAAAAAATTGGTAAAGCCATTGGTAAACCTTTTAAAGCCATAGGGAAAGGTGTTAAAAAAGTCGGTAAAGGAATAGGTTCGGTAGGGAAATTTCTTGGTAAGAATATTCAAAGAGGTGCTAATTTAATTAAAGGCTCTCAAGAAACTCGCTTGGCAGAGGCCAGGGCTGCAGAGGCTCAGGCTCTCGCAAATGCAGGTTCAGGAGCATCTGTGTTAGATAATGGTCAATTCGCCCCAACCAATGATCAGTCATACGCACAAACACCCGATTATAATCCAGACGAATCGCAAGCCCCGTACATCAACCCCGATAACGGCGAAATGGTTATTCCGTACGATGCTACCCGGCAAGATATTGGAAACGGTAGCGGAATCACAACTTTTAAAAAGCCATTACTTCAACAACCTGTAGTGATAATTAGCATCGCCCTGGCAATAATATTAATCGCTTACCTCCTTAAAAATCGCAAGTAATGAAGCAGATACAGCAGTATAAAGCGCTTATTATTTCAGCGGCCTTGTTTATCGCAATTCTGGCATTTGTATACTTAAAAGGCAAAAAAGCGGGTAAAATATTAATACCGGATGCGCCGTACATCCATGGCAAAGAAGGTTTACCCAAAGGCTTTAATCCAAACATTTTAGCCGATAAGCTTTACGAAGTAATGTCGGGCTTCTTTACTATGTCGGGCTACAAGGATGAAGCATGGAAACAGTTGATCGATCTTTCTACCGATGATATGGTAATTGCGGTTTACAATGCTTTTAACGACAAATACGGCAACAAAGGTAAGGGAAGTTTAACCCAATGGATTAGCGACGAATACTATTACGATTTCGTAACGAATTATAAAAACAAAGCGGTTAACCGCCTAAAATCTTTAAGACTTAACTAATAAAAACGATCATGACAAACAATCAAAAGTACATGCTAATTGCCGTAGCTCTGGGAGTTGCCGGGTATTTCCTTTGGAAAAAATACAAACTGGTTAAAAAAGCTTAAGAGTATGTCTACAGCAAGCACAAGCAACAAAATAGCAATCCTAGGCCTAATTGCGGGCTTAGGGTTGGTTATCTTTTTCTTTTGGAAAAAAGTGCGAGCAAAAGCACTTAACCTTCCGGCGGCCTTGCCTATTGTTGGTCAAAACGTAGCTCAAAAAATTGAGATCGGTTATTCAAAAGACATGGTAACGTTTTCCGAATTCGAAGTAAAAAAATACGCCGGTTGGATAGATGCGATAATTTCAGAGATCAAAAGCCTTAAAGATGCAGCAAAAAAGGAATCAACGCCTAAAATGCTTCATAACGTCGATGTTTTAAAAAGCATGAGCGATGCCAATTTACGTTCAGTTGTAAACTATTGGCAAAAAGTTCGCGGGGCCAATATCCTAAAGAGCCCGATTTTTAACAGTAATGAGGTTTTAGGCTTCTACTACTTAGATAACACCGAAAAAATACCCGCGCTTTTATATCGCTTACAAGATTTAGGATTTACAGCCAAATAACATGCCAAACAACGTATTAACCAAATTTTTTAACGACGGTGAGTTACCAAAGGTAAACGTCGAAATCGGCCTAAGCCGGGAAACGATTCAGGACTTAGCGGCAGCGGCCGTCATAGTCGCAATCATCATTGCGTTGCTTCAAAAGTATATTCTTTCGAAGCTGTAAAAATTAGCTGCAGTAACGCCACAATTAACTATTAGAGATCTGAAAATGAAATCATCTGAAACATTAAAAACCAACCTTAAAAAAGAAGAGGGTTTTTCACCTAAAAAATATGCCGACGGCATGATAAACGGTGTACAACAGTATTCTATAGGTTACGGTCATCAGATTTTACCAGGCGAAAAATACCTGCTAACTACCACACTTACCAAAGCTCAGGCAGACGCAATTTTTAATAAAGACTTGCTTACCTACGAAGCCGCGGTAAATAGAACAAAACGGGCTTTAACGCAAAACCAGTTCGACGCGCTTGTATCATTTGCATACAACGCCGGAACGGGTGCCCTGGCTAAAGTCTTGGAAACTTGGAATGCTACCGGCGATAGTGTAAAAACTACCGACCGAATGAAGCTTTACAATAAGTGGCGAAAAGACGGCGTGCTGCAAGTTCACCAGGGATTAGTTTCCCGGCGGCTAAAAGAGGCCGCGATCTTCTTATTAAGTGGAGTAACCGAAGCCGCCGCCGAGGTAAAAAAAAAAGTACCTGTTTGCCCTCATTGCGGGGGTGATATTGATAACCTGGTATCTCATCCATAAATCAAAATAACATGGCTGGAAAGCGATTTATATACACAGGCCCGCAATCACCGGGAAATTATACCGCCGCTCAGTTTGCCGCTAAAATTGCGCCTATGGCTGTTAAAAATTGTGTTAACACCGGAATTTTGCCCAGCGTAGTAATTGGCGTGGCTTTAAAAGAAAGCCTTTACGGTAACGATTATAAAGCCGCTGTTTATAACAACCCATTCGGGCACATGGCTAATTCAAATTGGGACGGCGACGGTGTAAAGAAAACCAAAAACCCGAATGCTCCCTATTGGCGTGTTTACCCAACCTTAGAAGCCGGGATAAAGGCGCATATTTCAAACCTACAGCAGGGTAAATACAAAATAAAAGGGGTAGCACTTCAAAAAACACCGCTAACACAACTACAGGCTATGCAAAAAGCCGGTTACAACGTTGGGCCGGATAAACACGAATACGCCGGTAAAATTGCGGGGATCATCCGCAGCCGGGGTTTAGAAAAATACGATCAGGATTTATTTGCTTACGAACGGCAGATCAATAATAATAGCCTGGCTTTTCACGAACAAGACGGAATTACAAAAACCTTACATAACATTTTCGCATAATGGCACAATTAGGCAAACCCCCGGTATTAAGCGCGGTACCCGTAATACTTGAACCCGTTCCCTTTTCAGCTTCATTTTTAGCGAATTCGCGAGAGCGTGCAATAGCCAACGGTACATTTCAATTAAATACCAGCACTACGCCAGATTTGGAGCCCGGCGAATCTATGGTAATGCCGTTGCACTTATTACCAACTGCAAATTCGGTAATACTAAGTATTGAAGCCGCCGAAGGTGCTGCCGAAGGTGCCGTATTAGCGCGCTTATGGCAAGACGGAACCTATCCAACAATTAACGAAGGTTTGCCGCTTAAAGACGGTGGAGTAATCGAAATTCAAGGAAGCCTAAATATCCAAAACACCCGGATTATATCAGCCGACGATAAAGCACACACCATACAGGTACAATATTTTTCATAACATGGCAAAAAGCTTAGTCAGATCAAAGATTTACCAGCCATCCGAAAACGGAACCGGCGGCGGCGTAAGTTCCGCCGATTTCGACTTTAATGGTAACCGCCCTATTTCCCGCGCAACCCCCGGAATTGAGGGCGTAACGCCCGGCGGCGACGATCTTAAAACAGTTTTAGAAAACGTTCTATACCCTGCAGTAGCACCAATAGCAACTATAAGCATCGACCGCCCCACTCGCGAAATAGGCGAAAACCCGAATTATACGTTAACCTGGGCGGTAACCAAAAAAACCAATCCCATCGTTTCTATTTTGGTTGATGGCCAGGCTATCACCGTAAGCGGTTTGAGCCAAAACGGAACTAAAAACGGCACATTTTCGGCCATAACAGGCACATTTTCCCGCGCAATGTCGGTTACCGATGGCGGCGGGTTAAGCGATTCGGAAAACGTAATAGTTACTTATTTGCTTAGAATGTTTTGGGGTACAACCGAAAAAAACGGCACTTCGCAGCCTATTTCAGACGCTGATATTTTGGCCCTTGCATCTTCCGAATTAAGAAGCAACCGCCTAAAAAGCTTTACCAATTTTGGGGGCGGCAGTACACGTTTAATTTTCGCCATACCAACGGCATTTGGCACACCACAATTTTTAACCAATGGGTTGGCGAATACAGCTTTTACAAAAGTTCGCACCGACAGCGATTTTGTTAACCAGCAGGCCGCTACGGTTAAAATGGATGTTTGGGTTTCCGATAATATTTATAATTCTCCCTTAGATAGCGTACAAATACAATGAAAAATACAGGTACACTCATAGGCGCAACTATTCGCGCGGCAGATAGCGAAGATTCTTACCCGGTAGCGTTTCAAAACGAGATTAAGGGCGGGCACCACAGCAAATCATCTGTTACAGCAATGGAAGCGATACCGGCACACCTTCGGGAACCGGGCATGACCTGTTTTGTTACCGCCAACGGGTTTACCTACGGTTTGGGTAACGATTTAATAACCTGGACACTTAAAACCACGCCAACAACCGGCGGCGGCGGCACCGACCCCGACACGGGCGAAGACATTACCACTATTACCATTATTTCGGGAAATTTTGGTGCCTGGATAGATTTGCCGGCAAAATCCGCAAGTATTTACGATGAGGTTTTCCCCATTCGATATAAAGCCGATTTAGGCGATTTTCCGGCCCGCGCCATTGTTTACCTAGTTGGGCAATTTGCGCTCAATAGTGCCTTTGTTGGCACCGAAATAACACTCGGCACCCTTCCAGACAATACCCGCCCGGCCGCTCGGTTAAAAAAATATCTCATTGTAAAAAATATTGAGATGTTTTTAGTGATCGATACTAACGGCGACGTAAAGCTGATTTCAAAAGATGGTTTCAATTTACCTGTTACCGAGGCATTAGCCCCCGACACCCACGAAGAACAGCCGTATTACATCGATATATTTTACAAACCCCTGGTAGTAATACCAGAGCCCGACACGTTTACCGCAACCCGGTCGGGTAACTTTACCCGTAATAATTGTGGCGTAGGTTCTAGTGGCTCGGTAGTAGCATTCGAAAAAGAATATACATCAACTGTTAGCCAGAACGACGCCGACAATCAGGCCGCCAACGACCCCGACTTTAATACCGACGGCCAGGCGTATGCTAACGCAAATGGTATTTGTACGGTTAACCCGCCCGCTTCATACACCGCAACCCGGTCGGGCAACTTTACCCGTAATAATTGCGCCGTAGGTTCTAGCGGCTCGGTAGTAGCGTTCGAAAAAGAATATACATCAACTGTTAGCCTTGATGATGCGTATGCCCTTGCTGATAGCGACCCGGACTTTAACAGCGATGGCCAGGCGTATGCTAACGCAAATGGTGTTTGTACGGTTAATACCACCACCTATCAGCTTACAATGAACAATGCTTCGGGGGCTGCTGTAGATGTGAGTGTAACTGACGAAACAAACAGTAACCTTCTTTATTCCGGTTTGGTTGTAACATCCGGTAACGTCGGGCCTTTTGATTTAAATGACGTTGTTGACGATGGCGGATTTTTCTCTGTATACGTTGGAAACCCGGCAGCTTTTGATATAGCGGCTTTTGGATACATCATAACAACCGGAAGTTCTTACGTGTTTACGGGCCTAACTAAAGACAATTTACATATAGATTTTACAGCAGTATAATATGAGCAGATTCGCAAAAATTGGCCTACAAGTATTCACGTACACGGATTCTCATACTTTGGTATTAGCAAATGCCGCTTCATTGGTTCAAATGAATAAAGCAACGGCAAATACCTTAACAATCCCCCCTCATAGCGATGTACCTTTTCCATACGGCCCGGACGAAGCGACACAACTTTTAGTTGTGTCAATTGGTGCCGGATTAACTACCCTGGTACCCGGTACCGGTGTAACTATCCTTTCGAAAGACGGAAACTTAGTTTTAACCGGTCAATACTCTACAGCTTCATTAATCAAAACGGGGTTGAATACCTGGTTACTTGCGGGAGATGTTACAGCATGATTTTAGCGAGTCACGGCATATTGAAAAATAACGCAATTGTGTATTATGATTCGGATGATGATCTAAATTATACCCCTGCGGCTATTGGTGACCTAATCGCTTCTTATGTTGTTAACGCAGTAGAAGGATATACTCCCGACACAGGTGAAGCTGTCTTGTTAAATGATTTTTCGTCAAATAATAATGATTTAACCGGTAATTTAGGTTCATCTCCGATCATTAATGCTGCTTCCTTTAATGGCTTGACGACTCTTTCTTTTAATGGAAGAAATTTACAAAAATTAAGTCTATCATATCCTCACCCATACTCTGTATACTTAATCGCCAAGCAAAACAACTATTCGCAGACACAGAACTTCGTACTATTTGGCAATGATTTTACGAATGGTGTAACTCAAATCGACAAAGAAGGACTGCCAGCCACAGTAATAGTTTCATCAAGTAATTACCGCGGTCACCCCAATATGTATAAGTCAAGGTTTGCGATTCTGACTTTTACCAATAACGATATTATTAATGAAGCAGGTTACGCCTTGGACGATCACCCGTTTCAATATTCACCCTCAGGTGGGGCCGGTACAATCTCAAAAATTAAACTTCAGGGGAATATGGACTTTATTGAAATGCACATTTTCAGCAAAGTTCTTACTCGTGATCAACATATAGGTTTAATTAATAACCGCCTCAGTTCGGTTCCAATTGCACTAAGCGATGTTCATGTATGGTTTGGTGATAGCATCTCTCAGGGGTATAGTTCAATTAAATCCTGGGCGGTTTTGAATGCAGTCACCGAATCTATTGATTATATAAATTATGCCATTAGTGGAAGCTCAGTCACAGATATAAGCAATCCAGATAGTTTAATGTTTATATATGATGCTAAAGGAAGGATACCACATAGGGCGTATTTATCCTTTATGTACGGATGGAATGAAGCAACAAATAATGAAACAAATTGGAAAACCAAATTAACTGAGGTTCTTAATTATTTCATTGCCAAGGGCCACGATAAAACTAAAATGTTTTTACTGTCTGCTCCTAATGTTCAAGATCGCACTGCTCAAGTAGGTATTATTCGGGATTGGCTACAAGATGTCGCTACTGATTTAGATTTACCATTTATAGATGTTTATCAATATACGATTGATGATGTTACCTATGCCCCGGTGAGTGGAACCCATCCTGATCAAGTACAGCAGCAGAAAATTGCAGATTATGTAAATCCTTTAATGTTTTTATAATGACAAAAACCCTAACCCAAATTGCAGCCGGTACAATCGGATTTGTTGGAACGGTAGCCGATTCAGCAGCGCAAACAGTAACAGACGCCGTTAGCCAGGCCCCCGCCGCTTTAGAGAATCCTAATACCTACGTAAAGGGTTTGATCGTTTCCGGCGCAATTCAAATTATCATGAAATTAATTGATAAATGGAGCGAAAACAGGAAAGCGCGTAAAGCGGCTAAAGCAGCAACTAAAACCCTTTAATATGGCAAAGAAGAAATTACCAACCGCCCTTAAAAAATGGAGTTCGCACCTCGAAAGGTTTCGAAAAGCGCACCCGAAAATGAGTTTAAAAGAGTGCATGAAAAAAGCTTCGAAAACTTATAAATAGTGAAAGTTTTTAAGTTTCAGCCCCCTTACAAGCCCAACGGCCGCACAAATTTCCCCGAAATGCAAAAGCGTTCCGGGGTTTATTTAATTAAAGAAAACGGTAAATTAACCTATGTTGGTTATAGCGGCACAGACTTGTATAAAACCGTTTACCGCCACTTTCAATATTGGAGCCCGCGGGAATATAAAAACGGCCGGGCCATACCAGCGCAATACCGGGTAACTTATAAAAACAAGCTTAAAACCCATTCTTACACCGTAAGGATTATCTATTGTACACCAGGCCAGGCGCAACGCCTCGAAAAACTGCTGATTAAAAAGCACAAGCCCCGGGATAATGATTTTAAATATGATAGCTACGAACTTGATTTTAATGATAACCGAACTTATCAGATATACCAAGACACAATCCCACTTAGTGAAGTTCCGTTCTAAACTGCTGAAAATCAAGCAACGGAATAGACGGAAGATATAAAACATTAAAAAAGCCCGGGCGATTTGTCCCGGGCTTTTTTTAGATCCGTACTCGTCATAAAAAACTATGCTCGAGCATAGATAAAACCGGCGATAATTGCCGGCAAAATTTCACCCATGGCCAGCATAGTTATTTTTGGCGTTGTGATCTACCAGACAAAAACGACGATGACGGCCAACATAGTTAAATGTATCTGTATGGACCGGTATAAAGCTGAAGCAACGCCAAAAGCGGCGATGTTGCCGGATTATATGCCAGGGCTTTTATCAAACGCTGATTTATCCGCAAGTAAACCCAAAGATTTCAAATACTTGTTTGTTTCTTCTAAGCTTGAATGGCCTACCTGTTGCTGAATGCTTTTAATATCGATACCGGCCCGGTAATGCTTCACAACGCCGGTATGTTTCCATGAGTAAAAAGTATAATCCGGCCCTAATTTTAGAGAGGTGACGAATTTAGAATGTAAAGCACTGGCATAATTCTTTTGAATTTTTATTTGTCCGGAAACTAAATTTTTACCGAAAACATAATCCGAGGGCCGGTACAAATGCAAATTAAGTTCGTCAATCGCTTTTTGAAAATTGTCTGCAATCCTTACGTAACGAGTTTTCCGGTTTTTACAAATATGTGCCGGTAGAACGATTTGGCCGTTTTTTACCTCGATCATGTAAACTTGCATTTTTCCAATCTCAGCCGGGCGAATAAAGCCGTAATACATAAATTGAATAAATAACCACAAGCGCGGATTATTTACTAAAATCGCCTCTTTTAAAGCTTTAATTTGATCATCGTTGTAAGCGATATTCTTACCTATGTCTTCCGGTTCTTCCTTTATCCCCAATGCCGGATTTTCCGAAATCATTCTCCTATCCTTCATAGCGGATAACATCGCCTTAATAAAGCCTAAATACTTATTTCGGGTAGTATTCCCGATTCCGTTAGTTTGGCTATAATCAAGAAAGCTGATAATATCTTCGGTTTGCAGAGCTGAAATATGCCAGGTATCCCACTTTTGACTAATGCAAAACTTTACAAAAAGATTTGCTACAGATGAATAACTGTTATAAGTATCAATTCGCTTAGTAGCTTTTATAATAGGCTTAATCGCTTCAAAAGCTTGAAAAACGGTGTAATCCTTACGAAAGCTTATTACAAGGGCCTCGTTTTTTTCTTCCTTATGCTTTTTAGTGTTTATGTGCTTACCATCTAAAAGAGCTTTGTTCAATTCGCGGCAGGCTGTTTTAGCCCAGGCAAGCCGTTCGGCTTTTGTCTTGTAGCTATTAACCTGGTAATCTCGTTTCCTGATTAATTTATTTTGTAGCGCATCCCAAACCCAAAAAACAATATACCAGCGTGCCGTTAATGGCTTATCTGAATTAACTAATCGGGCCTCTTTGAAAGGAAATTCGGGCATACCGGATTCGGTTGAAACTAGCTTATATCTGTCTGATACTGACGCGAAAAGTGACGCAAAAACATAAAAACCGCCCTCACCTATATGTAAGGACGGTTTCGGGTGGATGATGGGGCTCGAACCCACGACCCTCGGCACCACAAACCAATGCTCTAACCAACTGAGCTACAACCACCGTATCGAGCGACAAAAATAATAATCTTTCTACTAAAATCAACACTAAAAAATATAAAAATACAATGGCAGAAACGCACTACTACAAGTAACTGATAGTTAAGCTCCTGTCAACAGAGTTTTGTTTAAGATGGATTTAAAAACAAAAAATCTTATACTTGACAGCGATGATAGAATTATTTACAGACGGCGCATCCAGCGGGAACCCGGGACCAGGCGGATACGGAACCATCCTACGTTCGGGAGAACACTACAAAGAATTATCGGGAGGTTTTAGAAAAACCACCAACAACCGCATGGAACTGCTGGCTGTTATTATAGGGCTGGAGGCCTTAAAAAATACGGGGCGTGAAGTGGTGGTATATACCGATTCGAAGTATGTGGCCGACGCTGTAGAGAAAAAATGGGTATTTGGCTGGGTAACCAAAAATTTTGCGGGAAAAAAGAATAAAGATCTTTGGATGCGATTTTTAACCGTCTATAGGCTCCATAAAGTTCGTTTTAAATGGATTAAAGGCCATGCTGGTCACCCGGAAAACGAACGCTGCGACCGTTTAGCAGTCGCAGCATATCAACAAAGAGATAAATTAGCTATCGATTCGGTTTTTGAAGCCGAGTCTAATAAGCCCGAAGGCCTGCTTTAGCTAGCCCGGGCGATTACAGTTTTAAGAGGGTCTGTTTTTTTTTGACTCATTTCGGGCGAATATTTCATCATCATATCTTCAGCTCTTTTAACCATATTTTCCGACCCTACAAAAATAGAACAGCGCTGATGTAACGATTCAACTTCCATTTCAAGAATCCGCTGAAACCCATCTGTTGCCCTGCCCCCTGCCTGCTCAATAATAAAAGCCATCGGGTTACACTCATAAACCAATCTCAGTTTTCCTTTTGGTGAACTCGAGGTAGGGGGATAAAGAAAAATTCCTCCTTTTATCATATTACGGTGCATATCGGCAATCATAGAACCTATATATCTGGATGAATAAGGCCGCCTGGTAGCAGCATCTTCTTCCTGACAATATTTTATGTACTTTTTTACACCATCGGGAAAGTTGACATAATTTCCCTCATTGATAGAATAGATATAACCATCCTGAGGAATTTTCATATCCGGGTGCGATAAACAAAATTCACCGATGGATGGGTCGAGTGTAAAGCCGTTAACACCTTTACCTGTAGTATACACAAGCATGGTTGAAGAACCGTATACAATATAACCCGCTGCCACCTGATCTGTACCGCGTTGCAAAGCATCCTGAAGTGTAGGCTGGCCCTCCGTGCTTTTTCTACGATAAATAGAAAAAATGGTACCCACCGAAACATTTACGTCAATATTCGATGAGCCGTCCAGAGGATCGATACACACGATATACTTAGCGTTATGCGAAACATCGGATTCGATAAAAATCGGATCATCGTTTTCTTCTGATACAATGAGGCAGCACTCGCCGCCACAGGTAAGTGCCGAAATAAACTGATGGTTAGCAAAAATATCGAGTTTCTTTTGCGACTCGCCGTGGCTATTGGTCGTTCCCTCGTCACCCAGAATGTTAACCAATCCTGCTTTGTTAACCTCCCGGTTTACAATTTTAGCGGCTATCCCTATATCACGCAATAAGCGCGATAACTCTCCTTTGGCATAGGGAAAATCTTTTTGTTTTTCAATGATAAACTGACCTAATGTTTTTACTACCGACATACTACTTAGTGTATTTTTTACGTTATCTGTTGCCCAATTCTATTACCTCCAAGGTATGAATTTTTTCCTCAGAAATGCAGAATTTCATAATAGAACGCACTTTATGCCATCCTTGTTTACCCGCAGCCCCTGGATTTAAGTGTAAAGTTTCGATTTTTTTATCAAATATCACTTTAAGGATATGAGAGTGCCCTGAAATAAAGATTTTAGGCGGGTTAGAATATATTTCGGTTTTGATTTTAGGTGCATATCTATTCGGATAGCCACCGATATGGGTCATCCAAACATCCACGTTCTCGCACATAAACCGATTATGCTCGGGGTAGACTTGCCGAAGATCTTGTCCGTCGATATTGCCATAAACTCCACGAAGAGGTTTGAAAGCTGCAAGAGCGTCGGCCAGTTCAAGGGCTCCGAAATCTCCGGCATGCCATATTTCATCACAGTTTTCGAAATGCTTAAAAACTTTATCATCCAGGTAGCTATGTGTGTCGGAGAGTAAGCCGATTTTGCGCATGTGCCAATATCGAAATTTGCCGGGAGTCTACGTCATGAATGATGGATTTTTGTTTTCAAGACTTTCGAGCAATTGCCTGAAATTGAAATTTAAAAGGTAAATTTGCGCCTTTAAAAATTCCGCATGATTCATTTCTTTTTAAGCTCATCCAACATCGTTTTTGCTTTACATTCTGAACAAACCCCGACTGCCACTGATATTTCAAAATTGGAATGGTTATTTGGCGGGGCAAAAGTACAACAGGCTAAAACACTGGATGGTTATTTTATTGGCCCCCGCAAAGCAATGATCACCCCATGGAGTACTAATGCCGTAGAAATCACACAGAATATGGACATTAGGGGTATCATCAGAATTGAGGAATTTAAAAAAGTATCAAAAGACTTTGCGGATTTTGATCCGATGATCTCTCAGAAATATGAACAGCTAAACCAGAATCTTTACACCATAGACATCAAACCCGAACCGATCCTGGAGATCACCGATATTGCTGCTTACAATAAACAAGAAGGACTTTCACTAAGCGACGACGAGGTAGATTATTTAGACAGCCTTGCAAAAAAACTCGGAAGATCTTTAACAGATTCGGAAGTGTTCGGATTTTCGCAGGTGAATTCTGAACACTGCCGTCACAAAATATTTAACGGAAAATTTGTAATCGATGGTATAGAACAGGATATGTCGCTGTTCAAACTGATCCGTAAAACTTCTGAAACAAATCCAAATGATATTGTCTCGGCATACAAAGACAATGTGGCTTTTATAAAAGGTCCCCGGGTGCAGCAATTTGCTCCACAACGGGCTGATGAACCTGATTATTACACCATCAGCGATTTCGAGTCAGTTATTTCGATTAAAGCCGAAACGCATAATTTCCCCACAACTGTAGAACCGTTTAACGGCGCAGCAACAGGATCTGGCGGCGAAATCCGCGACCGACTGGCTGGCGGGCTTGGTTCGCTTCCTTTAGCGGGGACTGCTGTTTACATGACCGCCTTATCACGGCTGGAAGAGAACCGACCATGGGAAAAAGGCATTGCAGAACGTGAATGGTTATATCAAACACCAATGGACATTCTCATCAAGGCTTCTAATGGTGCGACAGACTTCGGAAATAAATTCGGACAGCCCCTAATTACGGGTTCTGTTTTAACGTTTGAGCATGAAGAGCATTCCGACAAGCCTGGTATGACTCAAAAATTAGGCTACGACAAGGTAATTATGCTTGCCGGCGGTGTGGGTTATGGCAAAGCCGATCAGGCAAAAAAACTGCAACCTAAGGCCGGTGATAATATAGTGGTATTGGGAGGAGAAAACTACCGGATTGGTATGGGTGGTGCAGCGGTTTCTTCCGCTGATACCGGCGCCTTTGCATCTGGAATTGAGTTGAACGCCGTACAGCGATCAAACCCCGAAATGCAAAAAAGAGCTGCTAATGCCATCCGCGGCATGGTTGAGAGCAACAAAAACCCCATTATTTCTATACATGACCATGGGGCCGGCGGCCATCTCAATTGCTTATCAGAACTGGTTGAAGAAACCGGTGGAAAGATAGACCTGGATAAACTTCCCGTTGGTGATCCCACGTTGTCGGCTAAGGAAATTATAGGAAACGAATCACAGGAACGTATCGGTTTGATCATTGGCGATGAGGACCTTGCAACACTTCAAAAAATAGCCGATCGCGAGCGTTCTCCAATGTATACGGTTGGCAAGGTTACCGGCGACCATCGTTTTACCTTCGAATCTTCAAGTACCGGCTTAAAACCTATGGATCTGGAGCTTGGTGATATGTTTGGAAGCTCTCCTAAAATTATAATGGAAGACCAAACATTACACCGGGAATATCGGCCGGTAAGTTACGATTCGAAACAAATTTACCAATACCTTGATCAGGTTTTACAACTGGAAGCAGTAGCGGCAAAAGACTGGCTAACGAACAAGGTAGACAGGTGTGTAGGTGGTCGTGTGGCTAAACAGCAATGTGCCGGACCGCTCCAACTGCCTTTGAATAATTGCGGCGTAATGGCCCTTGATTTCCAGGGGAAAGAAGGAATCGCTACCTCAATAGGTCACGCTCCTGTTTCGGCATTAATTAACCCGGCTGCGGGCAGCCGTAACGCAATTGCCGAATCGCTTTCCAATATCGTTTGGGCACCGCTTAAAGATGGGTTAAAAAGCGTCTCCCTTTCTGCTAACTGGATGTGGGCCTGCAAAAACAAAGGCGAGGATGCTCGTCTGTATGCCGCTGTTAAGGCATGTTCTGATTTCGCTATCGAACTTGGGATTAACATCCCGACAGGGAAAGACTCCTTGTCTATGAAGCAAAAATATAAAGATGGCGAGGTGATTGCACCCGGCACCGTAATCATTTCTGCGGCTGGTAATTGCGATGACATCCGTAAGGTGGTTGAGCCTGTTATGCAAAAAGACGGCGGAGCGATTTATTATATCAACCTGTCTGGCGACGCTTATCACCTTGGGGGATCATCATTCGCACAGATATTAAATAAAATCGGTTCAGAAACACCAGATGTTAAGAATGCGGCTCAACTAAAACTTGCGTTCAACACTATTCAGCAATTAATTCGCGAAGAAAAAATACAAGCCGGACATGATATCGGCAGCGGCGGCTTAATTACTACCCTTTTGGAGCTTTGCTTTGCCGACCGGAATCTGGGTGCCACAATAGATCTTTCATCGCTAAACGAAACTGACAGTATCAAAGTTCTTTTTTCTGAGAATATCGGCATAGTTTTCCAGGCTGATATCACCGCTGAAGAAATCCTTAAGGCGACTGGCGTAAGCTATCATAAAATCGGTAAAGTAAGCACCACTGCTACCTTGGATGTAAAAAACAATAGCGAGAGCTTCAGTTTTGATATCGATCAGCTGCGCGATACCTGGTTCAAAACCTCGTACCTGTTAGACGAAAAGCAAACAGGTTCCGGCCTGGCGAAAGAAAGGTACAAAAATTACAAAGATCAGGCTTTAAAATATTCGTTCCCGGCACATTTTAACGGCAGCAAACCGGTGATTGACGGAAAAAAGCCACGACCAAAAGCTGCGATAATCCGGGAGAAAGGAAGCAACTCGGAACGTGAACTTGCTAATGCGATGTTTTTGGCCGGATTCGATGTAAAAGACGTGCACATGACCGATCTGATCTATGGACGTGAAACGCTGGAAGATATCCAGTTTATAGGCGCCGTTGGCGGATTCTCAAACTCGGATGTTTTAGGATCGGCAAAGGGATGGGCGGGAGCATTCATTTATAACGAAAAAGCCAGAACCGCTCTCGAAAAATTCTTTGCCCGCGAGGATACCTTATCGGTTGGAATCTGCAACGGCTGTCAGTTGTTCGTAGAACTCGGACTAATCAATAAAGATCATGAAGAAAAGCCTAAAATGCTTCATAACAAAAGCGGGAAGCATGAAAGTATCTTCACATCATTAACCATTGCCGAAAATAAATCGGTAATGCTTTCTTCGCTGGCGGGAAGTACTTTAGGCGTTTGGGTGTCGCACGGTGAAGGCCGCTTCCATTTGCCTTACGGCGAAGAACAATATGAAATTATTGCGAAATATGGCTACGAGAACTACCCTGCAAACCCTAACGGCTCTAATTATAATACAGCAATGATCTGTGATGCTACCGGCAGGCATTTAGTAATGATGCCGCACATCGAACGGTCTATTTTCCAGTGGAACTGGGCTTATTACCCCAAAGGGCGGAAAGACGAAGTTTCGCCATGGATGGAAGCATTTACGAATGCCCGGAAATGGTTAGAGGAGAAGAATAAATAAATCAGATTATAAGCGATTGCCGCGAAAATTTAAACCCGTCAGTAATTTGAAAGCTGGCGGGTTTAACAAAAAAACCTGATTAAGATAATTGGATTTGGGCGTTCGGGCGGGCTTTTCGTTACAATCTTTTTGCCGATAGGGGCAAAAAGGATTTCCACTGCAATCCCTAACGCAACCCAAAAGACTGATAGCCCACCCTTGTAAAACCGTCTATATATTTTAGAGGAAGATTTTAAAATCGAACTCGGGTTAAAATATCGTTAGAAAATCTTTCAAAGCTTCCCGGTACTGGTCCGAGTATTCTTTCTGCGCCCGGTAAATCACGAAGCCACGTTTCGTAAATCCTTCCTTTTTATACCCCAGCGAAATAATTGACCGGTGGGGTTCATCGTCATGAAAGGATTTTATATAGAGCTGGCTTTCAGGATAAAGTTTATGTAAGGCCCCCAGTTGGGTAACTGTTTGTGCGGTAGCGACAGGAAGAACAAGACAAAGCGAACCACCGGCTGTGAGATGCTGCGCAGCAAACAAGACTAATTCTTCAAAAAAAGTATGGTTAGTATGTCGTGCCTGCTGTTTTTGTTTATCAGGATTTACCAACGAATTTAGAAAGAAAGGTGGATTGCTTACAATCAGATCGTATTTCTTTTCAGCATACAGAGCTGAAAAAATCTGAAAAGAGGTGTTATGAACTGTAAGCCGATAACTGTATTTAGAGTTTAAAAAGTTTAAACGTGCAGTTTCAGATGCTTGTTCGTCAATTTCCACAGCTTCTACTTCGGCATTTGCAAAACGTTGAGCCAACATCAAAGCAATAACGCCTGTCCCTGTTCCGATATCCAGGATGGAGGTAGGCTGAGCAAATTCTGCCATAGCTCCCAACAAAACACCATCCGTGTTGATTTTCATCCCGCAACCTGACTGGTCAACGGAAAACTGCTTGAAATGAAACAGGTCTTTCATCAATAACACAAACTTGCCAAAAGTTTAACATTTCTGGCAAGCTTAAAGTATTATTAATTTGATAAGGTTAAGAAATGATGTTTATTAAGGAATAACCAGAATATTTTTAAAGGTTCCGGCTACAGAACTGATTCCCGCAGTGGTAGTTCCGGTTCCCTGAAATTTCCTGACATCTTTCCGTTTGAGTTGGATTTTATGATAAGAAGCTAAATATTGAGACGAGGCCATCTCATTCTGGTTAGCCGACTAGTTAATATGATCACCGGTTTGTTTAAAATTAAAGTAAAAAGCTCCACCTAACGGATGAAGCCTTTTCACTCACAGAACCAATGAACCAATTAATTTTCCATATTAAAAACCAATGGGATAGTATAAAGTACCCTTACATTTCTTTCGTTTTGAATTCCCGGTTTCCATGCGGGCGACTTTTTCAACACCCTGGTGGCTTCTTCATCACATCCATAACCTATTCCCCTTAATACTTTGATATCGGTTAACCGCCCGTCCTTTTCTATGATAAAACTCACGTAAACCTTTCCACCAACCCCGGCTTCTATTGCCCTATCCGGATATTTTAAATTCTTTCTCAAAAAAGATGAAAACGCTTCCATCCCGCCGGGAAACTCAGGATAACGCTGCAGCATTGCGGGAGTTACAGGCTCATTCCCATTCCCCTCAACGGTTCCGGTACCGTTTTCGGAACCTCCGGGAGAACCGGGCTGAGATACTGTAGCATTCGAATTCGTTTCCTGCCCGTCGCTACTTATCGTACTTACCACCGAATTTTGGAACTGAGCTAAGGTTGGAGGTTCGGTTATAACAGGTGTGTTCACTACCACTGGTTTATTAAAAGCGGTGGTTTTTAGCACTGCGGGAGCCATTTTTTCTGGAAGCGCCTGGGCGGGTTTAGCAGCAGGCGGCTCTGTTTGGGGCAATGGCGGGGGCAAGTCAACTATTACCACTTTATCATTATCAGTTATAATGGAGGGCAATGCTGTTTCTTCCTGAAAATATTTTCGAATAAAAGGGTACGAAAAAAGCGTTACTACAATACTGCAGGCAATCATGAGCGAACGCACCAGGCGCTTGTTATAATTTTGTCTTAGTTCATAAGCTCCATAACTTTTATTTCGGTTTTCGAATACCAAATCGAGCCACTCGGTTTGGTAAATTGTTGATTTTGGGTTATACATGGCGAAGGTTTTATTTATAGATGACTGGCAGACCCTGATTCCATATTAACTCTGAAGATAATTTTCAAATCTTATAGTGTAATCGTTCTGTTAAGTCGCTGCTGAGACTAGGGCACGAAAAATGACACGGTTAAAGTTTTCTATCAACTTTTCTAAATTTTATGAACAATAATTGGTGAAATGCTATAAATTGCAAATCTTTGAGCCTCAATTCTGGACTTTTTATTTAACATTTAACATAAATCCTAATTCATCTCATGTCAAGTCTTCGTTTTCAAGCGCTAAATGCAGTTTTAACACGTACCATACCAGAGGTAAAACTTCCTGCGCGGTTATCAGAAATATACGCCAGTAATGTTTTCGACAAGAAAAAAATGAAAGAGTTCTTATCAGAAGAAGCTCTTGAAAGCGTAAACGATTCAGTTATCCACGGCGCATCCATTGAAAGAGAAGTGGCCGAACAGGTTGCCGCTGCGATGAAGTCATGGGCGATCGGATTGGGTGCAACACATTACACACACTGGTTCCAGCCTTTGACGGGTTCGACCGCCGAGAAACATGATTCATTCTTTGAGCCGACAAGAGAAGGTATGGCCATGGAAAAATTCTCTGGCGACGCTCTGGCACAACAAGAACCTGATGCTTCAAGTTTCCCTAATGGTGGTATTCGCAGCACATTCGAAGCACGTGGTTACACCGCTTGGGATCCATCTTCTCCAGCGTTTATTATCGGCAGCACACTTTGTATCCCTACCGTTTTCATTGCTTATACAGGTGAAGCCTTAGACTACAAAGCTCCTCTATTAAAAGCTTTATCAGCTTTAGATAAAGCGGCGGTTGGTGTTGCTCAATATTTCGATAAAGGCATTGAAAAAGTAAATGCTTCTTTAGGGATTGAACAGGAATATTTCCTGGTTGATTTGGCATTATTTAACGCCCGTCCGGATTTATACTTAACAGGAAGAGCATTATTCGGACACATGTCCGCAAAAAACCAGCAGTTGGAGGATCATTATTTCGGTTCAATTCCTGAAAGAGTTCTTGCCTTTATGCAGGATCTTGAAGTGGAGTCTATCAAACTGGGGATACCATTGAAAACTCGTCATAATGAGGTAGCACCATCACAATTTGAGTGCGCTCCTTTGTACGAGGAAATCAACCTTGCCATTGACCATAATCAATTATTGATGGACATTATGGACAAAGTTGCCCGTCGCCATAATTTTAAGGTGTTATTGCATGAGAAACCTTTTGCAGGAATTAATGGATCTGGAAAACATAATAACTGGTCGCTGATTACAAATACAGGCAAAAACCTGCTATCTCCGGGTAAGACTCCAAAGAACAACCTGATGTTCCTTACCTTCTTTGTGAACACCATCAGAGCGGTGTATGAGCATGCAGATCTTTTAAGAGCTTCAATTGCTTCTGTAAACAATGATCACCGCTTAGGTGCTAACGAAGCACCTCCGGCTATCATTTCGATTTTCCTTGGAAGTCAATTAAGCCAGGTATTGGATGAAATTGAGTCGTCTCGCGTTACCTCTAAAATGAAGCAAGAGAATGCTTTATGGACCAATATTCCTAAAGTACCTCAAATCCTTTTAGATAATACAGATCGTAACCGTACCTCTCCGTTTGCTTTTACCGGTAATAAATTTGAATTACGTGCGGTTGGATCCTCTGCGAATTCTGCAGACCCGATGACCGTGTTGAACACTATCGTTGCCGAACAATTAATCAAATTTAAGGTAGAGGTTGATAAACTTTTGAAGAAAGGCGAGAAAAAAGATGTGGCTCTAATGACTGTTATAAAACGCTACATCAAAGAATCTAAAGCCATTCGCTTTGAAGGCAACGGATACAGCGATGAGTGGGCAAAAGAAGCTGAAGCAAGAGGTTTATCGAATATTAAAACCACGCCGAAAGCACTTGACGCTTTATTGTCTGATAAAACCCAAAAGCTTTTTGAAGACATGGGAGTGTACAGCAAGCGTGAAGCTCACGCACGTCACGACATTCTTTTGGAGAATTATTACAAAAAGCTTCAGATTGAAGCCCGTGTAATGGGAGAAATGGTGAATAACGTAATTATTCCGGCTGCGATCTCTTATCAAACAGATTTGATTGAAAATGTAAAAGGACTAAAGGAAATAGGTCTTGGAAAAGAATCATACGCCGCACAATTAGAATTTATCACTAAAATCTCGGAACACATCAATAGTATCGGTGCCGATGTAAGGGCGATGGTGGATGAGCGCAAAAAAGCAAACGTTATTGAAAACACCCGCGACAAAGCAATTGCTTATGATGAGAATGTAAAATCGCATTTTGAGCAGATCCGCTACCATGTAGATAAATTGGAGCAGGTTGTTGCCGATAATAAGTGGCCTTTGCCTAAGTTCAGGGAGTTGCTGTTTATAAAATAAAAGGCCTCATCCCAGCCCTCTCCAAAGGAGAAGGGGCTAATACAATATTTCAATAGGCCGGTTCTTAAGTCCTCTCCTTTGGAGAGGATTTAGGTGAGGCCAACTCTATTTTTGCCCCAATGTCAGATCTTAAATACAATCAACGCGGCGTTTCTGCCGGAAAAGAAGACGTACACAACGCCATTAAGAATATTGATAAAGGCTTATTTCCAAAAGCATTTTGTAAGATTATCCCTGATATATTAGGCGGCGATGCAGAGTGGTGCAACATTATGCATGCTGATGGCGCAGGCACAAAATCTTCACTGGCTTACATTTACTGGAAAGAAACCGGTGATATTTCTGTATGGAAAGGCATCGCCCAGGACGCTATTATAATGAATCTGGATGATTTATTATGTGTTGGGGCCACCAACAACATTTTGCTTTCATCAACCATCGGAAGAAATAAAAACCTAATTCCCGGAGAAGTGATTGCGGAAATCATTAATGGAACAGAAGAAATTCTTGCGGAATTACGCGAGCTTGGAATCGGGATCTACTCAACAGGGGGCGAAACAGCCGACGTGGGCGACCTGGTTAGAACCATTATTGTAGATTCTACCGTAACCTGCCGTATGAAGCGTGATGAAGTAATTTCTAATGACAGAATTAAACCCGGCGACGTAATTGTTGGTTTAAGCTCGTACGGACAAACAACTTATGAAAAAGAATATAACGGCGGCATGGGTTCAAACGGACTTACATCAGCACGCCACGATGTATTTCATAAATATGTAGCAGAGAAGTATCCCGAAAGCTATGATCCTGCGGTTCCTTATCAACTAGTATTTGCCGGAAATAAACGACTTACAGACGCCGTTGAGATTGAAAACGGGCAGCATATCACCGCTGGTAAGCTTGTCCTCTCTCCTACCCGCACATATGCCCCTGTGATCAAAGCTCTACTGGATAAATACCGCTCACAGATAAACGGCATGGTGCATTGCAGTGGCGGGGCACAAACCAAAGTACTTCACTTTATTGATAACTTACATATCATAAAAGACAATCTGTTCCCTATTCCTCCGCTATTCAAATTAATTCAGGAGCAATCTGGAACCAGTTGGGAAGAAATGTATAAAGTGTTTAATATGGGCCACCGGATGGAGATTTATGTTCCTGAAGAAATTGCGGCGGATATTATCGCAATTGCAGAAAGCTTTAATATTGATGCGCAAGTGGTGGGAAGGGTAGAGAGCGCGGATAACAAGCAAGTAACTGTTAAATCTGAGTTTGGAGAGTTTGTGTATACCTAAATTGCTTTACAATCGGGTTAATAAAAAAGGGAGTCATAACATTACGACTCCCTTTTTAAGCTCTAATTTAGAATCCCAAGCCTACTGTAAAGCCATTCACTTTAGACGGCAAGATCCCTTTCTCGGTAACCGAACCATTTGTTAAGCTTATAGTGTAAACTTTAGTTACGGCACCCACAGTAAATACCGCATAAGCTGTACTGCTTACCCCTCCAATATCAAAACCGTTTGATACCGCGGTATTGATACCTAACTTTCCTATTCTAGTCAAAACACCCGAAGAAGGGTTTTGCTCAAGTAAACTATCAATTTTTGTATCAATTACATACAGTTTAGTTGAAGTGGTTGGAACCGCGTTACTCGAAAAAGCCGCCGCAGTAATCTCAGCCGTTGCTGCGATACTGGTGTTTAAAGTTGCTACACCGGCAGGACTAACCGTTAGATTCTGCCCGGTATTGCTTACAATTTTGATATTATCGGCAGCGGTGGTAGGATTAAAATCGAACCCAAAAGAAGTACCCGATAAAGTCGGCACAAACGGCAGTACGTTTACCGCAGTTGCAGCGCCTGTAGCTATGTTAATCGTATAAATCCGACTGGTGCTTCCTAAGGCATATAAAACTCCCGTAGACGGGCGGAAATCAATTCCCTGAACAGTTTCAGCAGCTTGCAAACCGGTTATTGCTTTGCTTAGCGGAGTGCCTGGTTTATTCGGGTTAAAAGTTAACAGGTTGTTCGCTTCATCTGTGGCATAAGCTACAGGATCTGTATTTATCGCAATTCCAACAATAGCGGTTGCCGCTATACCACCAGAAGGCACAGGGAGAAATAACACTCCTAAATCAGTTGCCCTTCCGATTTCTAAATTGACTTGAAACAGCGTTGAAATTCCCGCCACAGCACTCACAGCGGTTGCCGGATTAGCGGGCGACGCAGTGATTCCCCCAACTGGAATAGCTGGTTGTGCATTATTCTGAAACACTGCTAATGCTACCCCATTCGAGGCTATATCAAAACCACCCGCCGCAACTGTTCTGGCTGTAGTGATATTTGTGTTATAAGCTCCAGAAAAAGAAGTAATATTGGTACTCACTATGGGTGTTAGCCGTAATGACCCCACTTCCGTTAGAGTTCCCGCATTAGCATCTTGTTTATACAATTTCTTTGCGGCCACATCCAGATCGTAAAGTACCGTAGTAGTTGCTCCACTATAATTTTCGGAATAAGCTGCGCCGGTAATGAAAGCACCATCAGCACCATTAATTGTCGCATCTGAAGCCACTACGGTTCCGGTTTCAGGATTCAATCTAAAGTTTTGTCCTGTTGTAGTTACCACCCGAATGCGATCAACAGTTGGGTTAAAATCAAAAGCAGCAACAGTACCCGTTAACGCGGGAGTAAATGCTGTTGTACTTACCGCACGCGCAGCACCATTTACGGGATTTAATATATAAAGCTTACTAGCTGTACTTAGTCCGTAAAGCTGACCTGTGGCCGGGCGGTAATCAATGGCAACAATGCTTTCACCCGTAGCTAAACCTGTAATACCAACAGCAGCACCCACTAACTGACTGGTATTCGATGAATTGTATCTCACTAACTGGCCTCCGCCGTGAATGCTCGTTGTGTTGGTTAAGGCCACAAAGTTAACTCCCGGTTTAACCGTGTTCTCTAAAACCGGTGTATCATCGTCTTTACATGCCTGAAACAATCCCGACATAAGTACCATCCCTGCTAACAGGATATTTAACGTTTTATATTTCTTTATCATTTTCGTATTCTTTAATGATCCCTGTTAGTTAAAAATATACCTTAAGCCGAATTGCATGTAGTACGTGGATAGAATCGTCTCCAGATTCCTAAAGGTGGTAGCGGGTAACAAACCTCTGTCGGCGTTAAAGGTGAAGGTAGGTTTGGTTGCACCGCCCGGAGTAAGGTCGTTAACGTTTCGGGGAGTCAATATACTCCTCTGGTTATTTGTTAACTGCAGGCCCCAGTTTTTATTCAGGAGATTTCCTAAGTTCATGACATCCAGACTAAACTGAAGGGTATTTCTTTTACCCGCAGTATTCACGAATATGTCTTGAATAAATTTAAAATCAACCTGATTTCTCCAGGGCTGCTTACCTCCGTTCCTTTCAGCGTATTCGCCTTTATGGGCACTCAGGTATTTATCCTGATCGATATATCGGAAAAACATCTCACTTTGCTGCTGTGCCGTGTAAACCACCGCGTTGGCCCCCGAACCAACGGTAACGGGAACAAAATTTATCTCACTCGCGTCTTTCGGAATATAAATTAAATCGGCATTCACACCGTCGCGGTTAAAATCAGATGAGTAGGTGTACGAAAAACGGTTTCCCGGCGAACCGGAGTAAAAGAATGAAACTGATGAAGCCAGATGTTTAAAGTACTCTTTTCTGTAAGATAATGTTGCCACCACCCTGTCTGGAGTTACATAACTAGAATAGCCGAGTTCCGGAGCATTGGCTCCATTAAGGAAAGATGTGGCACTCCATGCCGAGCCGGGCTGGTCGCCCGACCCATCGTAATAACTTTGAGCATTACTTTTTGTGTAAGCCAAAGAAGCAAATAAGCCCTTTCTGAATTGTTTATCCAGTTTCCCGGTTACCGACCAGTAATAGCTTCCTTTTTTTGCGTTTTCTACCACAATTGGTGCGAATCCTCCCGAAGAAGTTAGCCGAGCCGGATCGTATACCGCAGAACCCGTTGTAATCAAATTAATGAACCGATCATTTCCCACCGGATAAAACAAACGGTTGTCCGGGTAACCAGTAATATTCAAAGGTACCGGGTTAACCAAATTTGCGTTTCTGAAGTTAACCACATTGATATCGTTGTTAAAAATACCTTCCAATGTTCCCACGAAACCGAAAGGCAATTTAGCGTCTACCGCAAGGCTGCTTTTCCAGGTTTGAGGCATTTTGAAATCGTTGGCGAATAAGGTATAAGTAGATCCGATCGCTGTTCCGGCGGCAGGCTGGGTTGTAGGCCTGTAGGCGTTTGGATCCGGGTTAAAAGCTCCGGGAGTTTTAACCTGGCTGTCGAAAGTTTGGGTAAACTGCAACAGGTTGGCATCGGATGCCTGGCTCACTACATATACAAAAGGTACCCGGCCTGTAAAAATTCCGGTTCCGCCCCGAACTTGTAGCGTGCGGTCTTTCAGCGCATTCCAATTGAAACCGAATCGCGGAGAAAACATCAATTTGGTGTCGGGCAATTTATTTGTACTTAGCTTCTCGCCATTGTTAAAGCTCAAGGCGGCAAGTAAAGGGTGTTCCCCGATTGCTTTAGGATAAGTTGGAATATCCAAACGTAAACCTCCGGTTAGTTTTAACCTGTCGTTAAGAGCGAACTCATCCTGCCCGAAAACCGAGTACTGATTAAAGTTAAAACTCGGGAAAGCCTGCTTAAATCCGGGCAAAAGCGAATACGTTAATCCGAACAACTCTGGTTTTGCCCCTGTAATAAAATCATCCATACTATTAAAGGCATAATAGCTGGATCCGAAGCGTTGAAATCCGTTCTCGGTTTTACTAAAGTCGGCTTGTACACCAGCGGTAATTTCATGCTTTCCTGCCGGAAAACTTACATAATCAAGGAAGGTATACATGTTTACCAGGCGCACGTTTCCTTTAGTAAAAAGCTCGGTACCAAAGGATGTAAGAGGCGTGCCGTCTTTAAGAATATCAACAAAGGGAAATTCAGATCCGTTGCCTTCGCGAGAATCGTCCTGCTTACTGTAAGTTCCGCGGAGTACATTACTAAATTTTCCGAAAGTTGAGTTTAATTCGGAAGACAGGGAATAGAAATTACCGTTTTGAACGTAATTAGCGTTATTAAAGGGTAAAGCGTTAACACCGTCACGTCCGTTACCCGAAGTATATCCCTGAAAAGGGCTTCGCGATAATCCACTCATCGCTACAGGATCGCCGCCTTCAACCTGATTATAACGAATATTAAACCTATGATTCTGATTAATGTTCCAGTCTAAACGAGCCAGGAACTTCGTACTTTGACTTTCATTGTCATATCCCTGATAAGGCCCGGCCTCATATCCGTAAGTGTTCTTCAAAAAGCTCGCAAGGGTTTCCAACTCAGTAACCGTGGGCCTTGTAATTGTAGGCGAAGAACCGAAAGGTGCCTCCGGTGTAGCGGCCACCCTGGTTTGGCCCGGCGAAAGTGTCTTCTCTGTTTCCGCATTGAAGAAGAAAAATAGCTTGTTTTTTATAATCGGTCCTCCAAAACGGAAGCCATACTGCTTATACTCAAGATTTTGCTTTACCAGCGTTGTCGGGCCAACATTAGCACCCTGCTGACCTTCTCCTCTGAAATAAGTGTAAGCCGAACCAGAAAATTCATTCGTTCCAGACCGGGTTACCGCGTTAATAGAACTTCCTATAAAACCGCTCTGACGCACGTCGTAAGGCGTTACGTTTACAGAAAGTTCCTGAAGAGCGTCGAGTGAAATTGGCTGGGCGGAGCCGCCTGGTAAATTCCCCCCGATTCCGAAGTTATTGTTAAACTCAGAACCATCAATAGTGATAAAATTCTGACGGTTAGTTCCTCCGCCAATGGCATTACCGTTCGCTTGTGGAGTTAAGCGCGTAAGATCGTTAATTCCACGGCTAATAGTTGGAAGCCTTTGTATCTCCGCGGTCCCGATATTTGTAGTAGTTCCTGTTCTGTCGCCGCTTAAAACAGATCTGGGATTTGAAGCCACAACCGAGATTTCTTTTAATTCGGTACCTGCTGTAGCGAGTATACTATTAAGAACAAATGGTTCTGCCAGCTTTAGAGTAATATTATCATATGTACGGGCACCGAAGCCGATATAACTAACCTCAATGGTATAGGGCCCTCCCGCACGCATATTGGAGACAGTGTACCGTCCGTCTGCGTTAGAAGTGGTAGCATACCGTGTTCCTGTTGGCTGATGTGTGGCCCGGATAGTAGCCCCGATCAGGGGTTCTCCCTTTTCGTCTTTTACCGTACCGTTTAAACTACTCGTTGTAACCTGGGCCCTAAGCCCGGCGACAGTAAATAGCATAAGAAATGTAATAAGTAAATACTTCCTCATAAAATTGTTTTAGTTTCTCTAATTTGTCATAAAGATATAGATCGCTCGTTGAATTGTATAATGGAAATCAGGGATTTAATATTAAGTTAACAACAAGACACCGATTTTTTAATTAATCTCATCGAAATGTATCGTTTTTGTTAATATTCATTCAAAATACAGGGTAATTGTGGAAAACTTTATTTACTCATTAATCAATCCTTACAAATTATCGCCAAAAAACCTGCACAATTCGTAGATTTGGCCCGGTCAAAATAAAAATTGGAAATTCTTATGAATTACGACTTAATCGTTATTGGAAGTGGTCCCGGGGGTTATGTAGCAGCTATCAGAGCTTCTCAACTGGGTTTAAAAACCGCTATAATTGAACGCGAATCTCTTGGTGGTATTTGCCTTAACTGGGGATGTATCCCAACTAAAGCCCTTTTAAAGAGCGCACAAGTTTTTGAATATATTAATCATGCCTCAGATTATGGCATTAAGGTTCAGGGAGGTGAAGCTGATTTTGGTGCGGTAATAAAACGCAGCAGAGGTGTTGCCGACGGCATGAGCAAGGGCATTCAGTTTTTAATGAAAAAAAATAAAATTGATGTCATTATGGGTACCGCTAAAATTAAAAAAGGCGGCAAAGTTGAAGTGAAAGCGACCGACGGATCGGCAAAAGAATATACTGCCAAACATACCATTCTGGCAACAGGCGCCCGTTCGAGAGAATTACCAAATCTGAAACAAGACGGTAAAAAAGTAATCGGCTACCGCCAGGCAATGAATTTACCCGAGCAACCTAAAAGCATGATTGTAGTTGGTTCTGGTGCAATTGGCATCGAATTCGCCTATTTCTATAATGCCTTAGGAACCAAAGTTACTGTGGTGGAATTTATGGATCGCATTGTTCCGGTTGAAGATGAAGAAATCTCAAAGCAATTAGAACGAAGCCTTAAAAAAGCGGGTATTGATATTTTAACCAATGCGAACGTTGAGTCGGTAGATACTGCCGGAAATGGTTGTAAAGCCCAGGTTAAAACAGCATCTGGCACACAAACTCTGGAGGCCGATATCGTTCTTTCGGCAGTTGGTATTACGCCAAACATTGAGAACATCGGACTGGAAGAAACGGGCGTTAAAACCGACCGCGGACGCGTGGTGGTAGATCCATTCTATAAAACAAATGTAGAAGGAGTTTATGCCATCGGCGATATAGTAGGCGGTCAGGCATTGGCTCACGTAGCTTCTGCAGAAGGTATTATATGCGTTGAGAAAATCGCAGGTCATCACCCTGAGCCTTTAAACTATAATAACATTCCGGGATGTACTTATTGTTCTCCGGAAATCGCTTCAGTAGGTTACACCGAAAAAGCAGCGAAAGAAGCGGGCTACGAAATCAAAGTGGGTAAGTTTCCATTCTCAGCTTCGGGTAAGGCAAGTGCCGCAGGAACAAAAGATGGATTTGTAAAAGTAATTTTTGACGCCAAATACGGCGAGTTCCTTGGTGCACATCTAATCGGAGCCAATGTTACCGAAATGATTGCCGAAGTTGTAGTAGCAAGAAAGCTGGAAACTACCGGCATGGACATTGTTAAAACGGTACACCCCCATCCTACCATGAGTGAAGCTATAATGGAAGCAGCAGCTGATGCGTATGGCGAAGTGATACATTTATGAGGTGAAAGGTTGAAGGTGAAGGGTGGAAGGTGGAAGGGAAAAAATATTTATAATTTATAATTTATAACCTGCCATTCGGCAGGTTTTTTTGTTATCATCGTAAATTACAATTATGGCCTGGATCTATTTAATTCTTGGCGGCTTATTCGAAATAGGCTTTACCACTTGTTTAAAGTTATCTAACAACTTCAGCAAATTAGGCTGGAGTATCGGTTTCTTTATTTGTATTACATTAAGTTTTATACTTCTCAATAAAGCAATACAAACCATTCCGATGGGCACGGGCTATGCCGTATGGACAGGCATCGGTGCTGCCGGATCGGTTATCATCGGCATCTTTTTATTTAAAGAGCCATCGGATTTCTGGCGTTTATTCTTTTTATTTTTATTGATAGGATCAATATTGGGATTAAAGCTTAGCTCGAACCCCTGATTTTACTTCTAAGAGCTTATGATTACAAAAACAAGTTTCGTTGTATTTGCTTTGGCCCTCACTCTTAACACCGTTTCGGCACAAGAAGTAAAACAATACGGGCAATTAAAAGTAACCGGCACCCAGCTAACAGATAAACATGGCAAACCTGTAATTCTCAGAGGCATGAGTTTTGGCTGGCATAACTGGTGGCCACGCTTTTACAATCAGGATGCGGTTAAATGGCTGCATAGAGACTGGAAATGCTCAGTTTTACGAATTGCAGTCGGTGTTGAACCGCACGACGCGTATTTACAAAATCCTGCAAAAGCCAAAGAAAAAATAAAAGCAGTAGTAGATCAAGCCCTTAAAGAGGGGATTTATGTAATTATAGATTGGCACAGTCATACCATCCAACTAAACCAAGCAAAAGCATTTTTTAGCGAGATGGCAACCCTATACGGCAAACATCCCAACGTGATCTATGAAATATTTAACGAACCCGAAAAAAATACCTGGCCGGAAATCAAAGCCTATTCAACCGAAGTTATTTCCGCAATCCGCAAAATCGATAAAGACAACATTATTTTAGTGGGCACCCCTCGTTGGGATCAGGAGATTCACATCGCGGCCGACGACCCGATACAAGGCCAGAAAAACATTATGTATACCGTACATTTTTATGCCGCCACACATGGCAAATGGCTCCGCGAACGCAGTGATTATGCGTTAAAAAAAGGCTTGCCCATTTTTATTTCCGAATGTGCGGGCATGGAAGCCAGCGGAAATGGCCCTGTAAACTCCACAGAATGGAACGAATGGATGAACTGGGCCGATAAAAATAAAGTAAGCAGAGTAATCTGGTCGATTTCAGATAAGAAAGAAACCTGCTCCGTGTTATATCCAACCGCCTCTTCAAATGGAAATTGGAAGGATTCGGATCTAACTCCCTGGGGAACAGAAACCCGGAACATGTTAAGAAGCTATTACAAGTAATCACAATTTCTAATGAATCTCTACAGCATAGATACCGGATTTTTCAAATTAGACGGAGGAGCTATGTTCGGCGTAGTTCCAAAATCGATATGGCAGAAAACCAATCCTGCCGATGAAAATAATCTTTGTACCCTGGCCATGCGATCTTTGTTAATTGAAGAAGGCGACAGATTGATTTTGATAGATACAGGCATAGGTAATAAGCAGAGTGAAAAGTTCCTGAGTTATTATCATTTACACGGCGATGTTTCTACAGAAAAATCACTGGCTGGATATGGTTTTAATAAAGATGATGTTACAGATGTATTTTTAACTCATCTGCATCTCGATCATGCGGGTGGTGCCATTAAACGGGAAGGTGAAAAACTCATTCCTGCTTTTAAGAACGCTACGTATTGGAGTAATCAAAGTCACTGGGACTGGGCTATGAATCCTAACGAACGTGAGAAAGCATCCTTCCTTTCGGAAAATCTTTTACCGCTGGAGGAAAGCGGGCGGTTAAAGTTTGTTAACCAAGATCAAAAGCAATTTCTTAAGGATTTTCAGATTCGCTTCACTTACGGACATACAGAAGCCATGATGTTGCCTCAACTAACATACAAAGGAAAAACCATACTATTTGCTGCGGATTTAATTCCCACTGCGGGCCATTTACCCATTGCTTATGTTGCCGGATATGATGTTTTTCCTTTAAAGGCAATGGAAGAGAAAAGAAGTATTTTGGCGGAGGCCTTTCAGAATAATTACATTCTTTTTATGGAACATGATGCTGTTAATGAATGCTGTACGCTGATAGAAACGGAAAAAGGCATTCGTTTGAGCGAAACATTTAAACTTGAAGAACTCTAACTCTCTTTAACATACTCCAATATATCACCGGGCTGGCAATCCAGCACTTTGCAAATCGCTTCTAATGTTTCGAGGCGTACGGCTTTAGCTTTGCCGGTTTTCAATATTGAAAGATTAGACACAGTTATACCAACCCGCTCACTTAATTCGTTGAGCGACATTTTGCGTTTAGCCATCATTACGTCGAGGTTGATTATGATAGGCATATCAGATAGTTAGCTCCTGCTCTTTTTGAACCTTAGTACCTCGGTTGAAAATGAAAGTAAAAAACAACATCACGAATTGGATAAGAAAGATTGGGCCAATGCTAGGTCTTTGTAAATTCAGTTCAAGCACATGCTTACTTTGTTCGAAAAATCTATTTTCTATCCAGTTAATAAGTCCCATCTGGCAAATAAACAAGAAAATGCTTAAAAAGAATATCCCCATAAATTTAGCGTAGGTACGCTGACTAAAAAACTCATTCTCACGAATGGTAAAGGAAATAATAATGATATACAAGGCAATAAAGAACATATACAAATAATCTATAATGCCTACCCTTCCTACTGACCCTGAAAGACAATTGTAAATAACCGCATCAAATGAAGAGCCGGGATGATATAAAAGCTTACCTGTTGTGCCATAAATCAGTTTATCTCCAGCAATGTTCGCGGTTTGCCTGGTATCGAATGAACCGGAGCTGTTTATATATACTTCCAAAGGGAAATAAAGTCCTTCTTTATGTTCATCCAGGGTATCACTTATATCCCAAAAGGCAAAAAACAGGCACATAACAGCAATACCTATTCCTAAAAATCTGAATTGCGCACGAGTGGTCTTGATAAGTGGTTGAATTTCTTCCATGATTTTAAATAGTTAGCTCTTTTTCCTTTTGAATTTGCCGGGCTTTTTGAATAAACATAGGAATCAACTGAAAGAGTAGAGCCCCCATCAGAAAACTATATGGATACCGTATCGGCTCCTGTGCGCCAAATACCTCTCCAGTATAATTACCTATAAACGCATTTACAGGAAAGAAAATTAACATTTTAAGAATGCCGTAAAACGCAATTGACCAGCCAATCCATCTAAGGCCCGTGATTACCTTTTTGCTAAAAATATCTTCTTTCCTGATGTCATAAGTCATCCACCAAAGCAGGCAGGTGATAGTCAAGAAATAGAGGTAGTCAAACACATTAAACGATTCACTGGTCGCATAAGTTAATATATATGCATCCAGAAACGATTGAGGCTTAACGCTAAGAGTACCATTCGAACCAGATTCAAAGACGCCATGTACCGTTGAAACTTTATTATAATGCACCGCATCATTATAACGGGTTCTCACTTTCAATTCGACGGTTTTGCCTCTCGAATAATCCAAGTAATTAGACAAAATGCTTATACATAATAATAGTATCATATTAGCCACCAACACTCTTGGCCAGCTTCGAATCCCTTTTGTCAGGTCGTCCATATCATTTACTTTTTGTTTAGTAATGCAAACCATGAATAAGAATAAAACTAGTGTCGTGTTAGTGCTAAAAGGTCGTATCTATTGTCACCCTGAGCGGAGTCGAAGGGAAATTCCCATGGGCTTCGACTCCGCTACCTATGACGTGCGTGGCGGCCCGTCACCCTGAGCCCGTCGAAGGGTCGTGTGGGGGCAACCCGCTCTATGTTTCGACAGGCTCAACATGACGCCACCTTTGTGCCATAACAACATTATTTCACCTCATATTTCTTCCAGTTTTATAAAAAAAATCTCACCAGCCTAACATAAATAATACGACACTAATCAAACAGTTAAATCTCTATCTTCCTGCAGCTCACATCCACGCTTGTAAACCGCAGCAATAATTAACATTATAATTCCTAAACCCAGCGAATACACTGAATCCGGCGCATCAAAATGGTATTGCTCATTTGTAAGTTCCCAGATCGAGCTTCGGGTATAACTGTTTTTTATAAGCCCTGTAACCCATGCCGTGATTATCAGAATCCCCAGCTTTTTTATACGGCTCGCAGTTTCTCTTAAAAATGGTGCCTCTAATTTTAAAGCTTCAAACACTTTAAATGCTTGCCACATTATAGCCAGCGTTATGATACAGGTTAATATATCCGGATACCCTTTTTTATTCATAAATATCCTATCAAAAATATTTCTCGTTTTGAATGAGTAATAGCCCGATTCTTTAACACGTCTTATTTTGCCTTCATTGCTATCAAAAATTTTAGAATGAGTTTTTTTGCTTACCACTTCAACACTGCGACTTTCTGACCACATTCCTATAATTGACCCTACTGTAAAGGTTGACATTACACAAAACGACAAAAAGAAAAGAATTTTAAACGTTATTATAAGCCCCCTTATACCCCCGGGATGCCGTCTGTATCTCATCACATTTAGCCGTTCCATAATAAAAAGTTTAAGCAAAGCTATCTATAATTATTACAATTCAAAATAAATTTATTGATTTACAATAAATAAAGCATGAAAAACAATAAAATCAACATTTAAAACAACACCAAAAAGATTTATTGAATTATAAATTCTCAAACTTCTACAGAACTCTCTTCAGGGTTTCTGTCACATTAAAGTTTGTGTCATCATACCTTCATGAAAACTACATTTTATAACTAATGGAACGATTATTGTTAATAAAGTCTTTGATCTTAGAAAAATTTTTCTTACAACTTTTCCATCTAAATACCGTTAAAAGCTTAACAAAATTTATAACTTTGCACACGCTTTTAAGAAAGGGGTATCGTACTTTAAATGAGACAACTCAAAATAACACAATCCATTACCAATCGTGAGTCGCAATCTCTCGACAAATACTTACACGAAATTGGTAAAGTAGACTTAATTACTGCAGAGGAAGAAGTAATTCTTGCTCAGAAAATTCGCGAAGGCGATCAGGCAGCGCTTGAACGCTTAACAAAAACAAACTTACGTTTCGTAGTTTCGGTAGCTAAACAATATCAAAATCAGGGGCTTACTTTAGGCGACCTAATAAATGAAGGAAATTTAGGTTTAATTAAAGCCGCAAAGCGTTTTGATGAAACGAAAGGTTTTAAATTCATATCATACGCTGTTTGGTGGATCCGCCAGTCAATTCTTCAGGCAATTGCCGAGCAATCTCGAATTGTTCGTTTGCCTTTAAACCAGGTTGGTTCTTTAAGTAAAATCAGCAAGGCGTTTTCAAAACTTGAACAAGAATTCGAACGCGAGCCTTCTCCGGAAGAACTGGCAGACACGCTTGAAACAACTGTCGACAAAATTTCCGACACATTAAGCAATTCGGGCCGCCACGTTTCTATGGATGCGCCATTTGTTCAGGGAGAAGAAAATACATTATTAGATGTATTAGAAAACGGCGAACAAAGCACTGATAGTAACTTAATTGATGAGTCTTTATCTGAAGAGATAAAACGCTCGTTGCAAACTCTTACCGAACGTGAACGCGAAATCATCGTTCTTTTCTTCGGTTTGGGTAGCAATCATCCGCTTTCGCTCGAAGAAATAGGCGAAAAATTCAACCTTACCCGCGAACGTGTAAGACAGATTAAAGATAAAGCGCTTCAACGCCTTCGCCATACTTCCAGAAGTAAGATTTTGAAATCTTATTTGGGATAGTGCCGAAATAGAAATTGAGGAAAAGGCTTGCAGAAATGTAAGCCTTTTTTTGTTTTCATTCTCTTTTATAACGACTTAACCTTAAAGCCCGCTATAAACTTTCCCTTTTATAAATAATACCGGCCCGCACAATATCAATATTCCTGAAATCTTTTTTATTCGACTGAATCTGATACGTATACAAATACGCCGGATTTAAAAACACATGATTTGCCAATTTTATCTGCAAGCCAGCCTGAAGCCGGTTTTGGTCGAACTTATTGCCACTTACCTGGTTTCCGGCATTAATCATTACTTCATCCGAAATACCTATAGACAAACGTTTCCCTGGCAAAACAGGGATTAAGGCGAGGATTTGATATCGTAGCCGGTAGTTGAAACGTTCAGAGGACTTATCTTTGATAAAACGCTCCTCCAGTCTTAGCCGGTGATTAAGCTTTAGTCGCCGAAAGGAATTATCCACCTGAACCTGCTGCCAAGGCCGATTCTCTCTTCTTATTCCGCTCGCCGGAAAATATTCAGAATAAGCATATCCAGCCGATAAACTAAGGTTCTTTTTTATGATATAGCTAAGTCCTACCCGCCCAATCCATTGCGTTTTGCTTTCGAATAAACCGCTGTAGCGATGAGAATAATCGGCTGCGACTGACCATTTGCTATTTATGGGTGCTTGAAAGTAAAACTGAGGCCACACTTCCGAATCATTTATTGATTTGCTTTGTGCCAGAGATGAAAATGAGTAGGCAAACAGCCCCGATAAAACCAAAAAAAAGCGAAAGTACATTAATATTGGGGGCGATTGAGAATGGCTTCTTTAACTATGGCGTCTTTAAAGTCAAAATCAGAATAATAATCGGTTACCTCCTGACTTGCTTCAAACTTATGTTTATGAGGTTCATGGATGGCCCTGTTCTTAACTATTTCTTCCGCAGGTACTTCGGGATTAGACAGTTCGACTTTTCGGGGTATTTTTGATACCGGCTCACGATAAAGCGTTTCACGAACGGGCTTTTCCTTTCTTGGTTCCCTATATGCGGGTTCGTACTTCGGCTCATGGTACTTTTCTGGAACCGGCTCATATTTCTTAACAGGCTCCGGAACATACACTGGTTCGGGCTGCCCCCACTCCCGATAGGTTTCCGGTTCGGTTTCCTGATAAGGTTGAGACGGGTTACGGTTACGTGCTTCCTCCTGCCCTTTCTGGTAATTGGTATAAAACTTATACGCCATATAAGCCAGTCCGCCAAGAAATGGTAAGAAGTCTTCCATACAACCAAAGTACAATAAATTAAGATTTTAGCAGGAAAAAAATATTAAAACTTCCATAAAATCCATAAATTGCTATTCCTATATTGATGTTATGGCTAACAGCCTATAAGAGAGAGATGCAATTAAACCGGCTGGAAATAAAAGGCTTTAAAAGCTTTGGCGACAGAATTACCATAAATTTTAACGAAGGCGTTACCGCGATTGTAGGGCCTAACGGATGTGGTAAATCTAACGTGGTTGACGCAATCCGCTGGGTATTAGGCGAACAAAGCACCCGGATGCTTCGGTCGGAGAAAATGGAGAATATCATTTTTAACGGCACCAAAACACGTAAACCTTCACAACTGGCGGAGGTATCACTTACATTCGACAACACTAAAAACATCCTCCCTACAGATTACACTCAGGTTACCATTACCCGCAAATTATATCGCAGCGGAGAAAGCGAATATCGCCTGAACGATATCCAATGCCGTTTAAAAGATATAACCGATCTTTTTTTAGATACGGGCATCGGGGCCGACTCGTACTCCATCATTGAACTTAAAATGATAGATGAGATTATCGCGAATAAAGAGGGATCAAGAAGGGCGTTATTCGAAGAAGCCTCGGGAATTTCCAAGTATAAACTGAGGAAAAAACAAACCTTTAGTAAGCTAAAAGAAACTGAAGCAGATTTAAGCCGGGTGGAAGATCTGCTGTTTGAAATCGAAAAAAACTTAAAAAGCTTAGAAAATCAGGCTAGAAAAGCCGAACGCTATTACAAGCTCAAAGACCAGTATAAAACACTAAGCATTATGCTGGCTTCGTTTAAAATCATCGGATTCCGGGAGTCGCTCGAAGCACTTGAAGAACAGGAGCTTAAACATTCGGCAGATAAAACCGGAATCATAACTAAAATTGATGTACTGGGAGCGGCACTTCAGCAACAAAAATCCGATACTCTTACAAAGGAAAAAAATCTTTCGGCCCAACAAAAAGCGGCTAATGATTTTATTCAAAAAATAAGGGCTTATGAAAGTGAAAAGAAGATCAAAAACGAGCAGCTTCGTTTTCTTCAGGAAAAAGAAAAACGGGTAAACGAGGAATTAGAAAAAGATAAAAATCAGCTTAACCACGTTTTGTACAACGTTAAGAGGCTTAACGAAGAACAGGTTCTGGAAACAGAACATCTTAATACAATAAAAAGCAACCTGGCCGATAAAAAAGAAGAACTTGATGAATTAAGGGTTCAGCAGCAATCGTCAAAAGCTGGAGTCGACGCTTTGGTTAAAGACAATAACGACCTACAGAATCAATTGTATAATTCGGAAAAAGAGCTGACGGTATTAAACATTCAAAAAGACGCCCTGATTCAGGAGATTAGCAGGAACACAACCGACACAGAATCGAAAGAAGCCGAGTTAAATGAATTTAACAAAGCTATCGCCGAGATCGAAGGCCGGCTGAATGCGAAGAAAAAAGAACAGGAAAGCCTCCTCAAGGCCGAAGAAGACCTTCAATTTCAGATAAGTACAACAGAAGAATTAATCAATTATCAAAAAGACAAGCTTTCGGCCGAGAGCCGGAAACTTGACGCAAAACAAAACGAATTTAACCTCACCAAATCCCTGGTAGATAATCTTGAAGGTTTTCCGGAATCCATCCGCTTCCTGAAAAAAAGTACCGTTTGGGCCAAACAAGCCCCGCTCCTATCGGATGTACTGTTTTGCAAGGAAGAATACCGCATAGCGATAGAGAACTATCTCGAGCCTGTTATGAACCATTATGTGGTAGATACACAGGCGGAAGCCATTCAAGCTATCCGGTTGCTAAGCGACTCGTCTAAAGGCAGGGCAAACTTCTTTATTCTGGACGGGCTTGTAAACAATTCGGAACAGGAGGAACTGTTATTTGCCAGCAGTAATTTCATTTCGGCTCTAAGTATTATCGATGTAGACGAGAAGTATAGCCGCCTATGCAGGCATCTTCTTAAAAATGTATATCTCACTGTTGCGGGTGATGAAGAAGAACTCGCGACATCTCTACCCGATAACAATATGGTGATATTGGGTAGCAGCGGAAAATTTACCAAGAATAGGATTAGCATGACAGGTGGTTCGGTAGGATTATTTGAAGGAAAACGCATCGGACGAGCTAAAAACCTCGAAAATCTGGCTAAAGAAATCCGCTCGGCGGAGACCTTAATCAGTAACCTGAAAATTTCTGTTGAGAAAGAGGGGCTAAAGCTGGCAAGCTTAAAAGGATCGTTGAAAAAGCAGGAGATTCAGAACCTTCAGCAAGAGATAAACCGATTAAATAACGAGCTGATATCGCTTCAAACACGGCAGGAACAATATGCGGCCTTTATCCAGAACAGCCAGAACCGCAGAAAGGATATCGAAAATAAAATAACATCCATCGAAGAGGAGTTTCTGAAAGCAGAGCCGAAACTTACCGAGTTGAGAGCTAAAAAACTTGAGATGGGTAACTTATTGATTGAAAAACAACAGGCTTATTATGAGTTAGCTGAATTGGTTACTGAAAAATCGACAGCCTTTAATCAGGAAAACATCCGCTTCCATCAGCAGCAGAATAAAGTATCGGGAATTGAAAAGGACCTTGAATACCGCGATAGCCAACAGCGCAGCCTCGAAAATAAAATCGAGTTAAATACCGGAGAGCTAGACAAAACCAAAACAGAAATCACCGAAACTTTGCGGCATGTAGATCATTCGGACGAAGACTTAATCAGCATGTATCAGCAAAAAGAAGAGTTAGAAAAAGGGGTTACTGAAGCTGAGCAGGAGTATTATACGGCGAAGGGTTTAATAACTGAAATGGAAGAAAAAATAGCGGACTTAAGAAAAAGCAAAGAAGAAGCGGAGCTTATTAGTAATGAGCTTAAAGACAAAAAGACAAGTTTAAAGCTAGAGCTTAACGCATTAAAAGAACGGTTATCGATAGAATTTTCGATTGATATTAATGATTTACTTGATACCGAAACACCAGATATTGAAAGTGAAGATGTACTGAGGGAAAAAACAGAGCGCATTAAACAGCAGTTGGCAGATTTTGGTGCCATCAACTCTATGGCGATGGAAGCTTTTCGCGAAATGAATGATCGCTTTACCTTTATTCAGAACCAAAAACAAGATTTAATAACCGCTAAAGCTTCATTACTCGAAACCATCAAAGAGATTGACGATACGGCTAAGGATAAATTTATGGCTGCTTTTACGCACGTTCGTGAAGACTTTATCCGTGTATTCCGCTCGCTTTTTAACGAAGAAGACAGCTGCGATTTAATTTTGAGCAATCCCGACAATCCGCTCGAAGCAGATATTGATATTATCGCCAGGCCAAAAGGCAAACGCCCGCTCTCTATTAATCAACTGTCGGGAGGAGAAAAAACACTTACCGCAACGGCCCTTCTGTTCTCTTTATACCTGCTTAAACCGGCTCCGTTCTGCATTTTCGATGAGGTAGACGCGCCGCTCGACGATACCAATATCGATAAGTTCAATAACATCATCCGGAAATTCTCCGGCGAATCGCAATTCATAATTGTGTCGCACAATAAACGCACCATTGCCAGCACGGATATTATTTACGGAGTAACCATGATTGAGCAGGGAATTTCGAGAGTTGTGGCTGTTGATTTACGGGAAGTTGCTTAATTTGCCTGCCAATAAAAAGGCAAACCCCGAAGGCAAAACTTTGTTCCAATAACCATAACAAGTTTACCCCTCAAATAACTTATATGAAACCAATCGCCACGTTTTTGCTGCTGTTTTTAATCCTTTCGGGATGTTCTAAAACCATACATCCGCAACAGCTCTTTACCGACATAGAAGAACTTTCACTGGATAAATATAAAGGCCGAAAGGTTGGAACCGATGAAAACAAGCTGGCCGCCCGATACATTATCAAGCGATTTGAAGACATCGGACTGAAAGCATATACGAACGATTATAGAAAGCCCTTCACTTTTAAAAACCGTGCGGGGGCATCAATCGCAGGAACCAACCTGATCGGGTATATTGCGGGAAAGAAACCGGAAGCTATTGTGATTTCGGCTCATTACGACCATATAGGGGTTATAAACGGTGAAATTTATAACGGGGCAGATGACAATGCTTCTGGAGTGGGCGGATTGCTCGCCATAGCGAAATACTTTTCAAAAAACCCACCCGAACATACTTTAATATTTGCCGCATTTGATGCCGAAGAGTCGGGCCTGCAAGGCGCAAAGGCATTTGTGGCCGATCCGGTTATACCGATAACACATATAACGCTGAATATTAACATGGATATGATTAGCCGGAGCGACAAAAACGAACTCTATGCTGTGGGCACTTTCCATTATCCTATGCTTAAAGCACATGTAGTAAGCACCAATCCCGACATTAGAGTTCTTTTAGGCCACGACGACCCAAAACTAGGCAACGACGACTGGACCAACCAGAGCGACCAGGGGGCTTTTCATGCCAGAAAGATTCCGTTTTTATATTTTGGAGTTGAGGATCATGCGGATTACCACAAACCCGGCGATGACTTCGTTAAGATTAATAAAGAATTCTACAAAAATGCCGTAAGCTCAATACTGGAGATAGTTCAAAACATCGACCGGAGCGTAACCATACAAAAGGTATTTAAGGATAAAAGGATTATGTAGAGACAGGCCAGTTTAAAGAGCAAGATGCCCCTTTTTACTATCGATCCGTAAGCGGGCGGTAGGGATAGTCGTGTATTGTACTATGTTAGGCTGAGCGGAGTCGAAGCCCCTGAACATTCCAGTGTCGTGTTAAGATGACAAAACTTGCTAAAGAATTATGCGATGGCACCAAATAAAAAGAGCCACGTAAAGCGGCTCTCTTTTGATTTAATTTACCTTCTTTTCATCTTGTGAGGGCTCTGAATCATCCCTTTAAACTCTGTATCTTCTATTTTAATTGTGTTGGCACTTGATGATGTTACAATCTCGGGCCGTTTGCTCGATATAGTGGCAGATCCGCCGGATGCGATAAAATAACCTTTGGTTATGTAATTGTAAGCAGCTAAAAAAGAAGCCTCTTTTAAATCACCGAATTCATAGTTAGGATTATCATTATCAGCGGTTGAGTTTTGAGTATCGGGAGTAAAGCCTGCGTAATAACCTCCCTCATTTTTCGAATTACGGGTTTCGAACATACTGAAGTAAACATCGTACTTATCTATTCTTACAGGGAAGAAACCAACCGGCTTTCCGTAGGAGGTAGAACCTACAATCTTAACGTTCATATGAGGCTTAAGGCTATTGATTACTAACTCGCTTGCCGAAGCAGTGCCACTCGACACGATGAAAACCACATTCTGTATCGAATTTACGCTTCCTTCTTTCTTGAAATTATTTGTATTGGCAGATACGCTGTAATCAATATCCGCATAAGTAACTAGCTGGCCATTTTGATATTGTGGACGGTCGAAAGCATCCAATAAAGGCTGTTTCTTTAGAATAGTAGCTTTTTTAGCCTGCATTAATTCGTTATAATATTCGGTAAACATCACTTTTCCGTTAAGCGAACTTGGAGCGATAAGGTTAATAAGATATTCAGCCGTACTCACATACCCTCCGCCGTTATACCTCAAATCTACAATCAGATCAGTGATGCCCGCCTGAGAGAATCTGGTGAAAACTTTATTAAATTCGGGGATAGAATTGCTTTCATTTGAAAATCTGGCGTAAGCCATATATCCGATTTTTTTACTACCGGAGGTATAAACAGAGTCTTTATAAATGGGGCTGCTTTTGTAGACAGCCTTTTTTATCGTCCGCACAAAATTGGCACCAGTACCAGTTGTACCTTCCAGTTTAACATTTGATGAGCTTTCAAATAACGAATAATACCAGTTATTTATTTCTGAGTTATAATTAGTACCGGCTGATTTTCCGTCAATTACCCGCAGCTTATCTCCCCGTTTAAATCCTGCCTTTTCTGCAGGCGAATTTTGGTAAACCGCCTGAACATAAATGGTATAATCCGTTTCAGTACCATAGGGCCTTACTAATAAACCTAAATCATGTCCGTTACCCTCTAAATCTACAGAGCTTTGTTTGGCCGGAATGTAAGCCGTAGGGTTTTGTTGAGTGATATCAGAATAATAAGAATATTTCGATCCCTGAGGATCGGCAGAATCGTATTCATAGGGCTTATTGGTAGTAGGATTTTTCCCGAACCGGGTGATTGAGAAAATTACATCTTCAAAGGAACCGTAAGTTCTGGGTTTGAAGGTGTTATAATCAGGCACATCTTTCCACCATAAGTAAATCTGCCTTGAGTATAAAAACATCGAGTCTTTTGTAAGCTCGTCGCGTGAACCAATTGTTGGAGCTATATCAATAGGTGTCTCAATTTTTCCGGAGATAACGGTAGTATCTTTCGGTTCCGGTACTACAACAACTTCTGGCTCTTCAACAGGGTCTTTCTTACATCCCGTCAAAATGATATTAAGAAACAGTATCAAGAAAAATACTGTAAAAGTCCTTCTTTTATTTATCAATTTCATAAAATCATTATCCATTACAAACTATATACGAAAACAAATAACGGATGGTTTATACTCCTCATATTTAAGGCCTTAAAAATACTATTTAATAATAGAATTATTGCATTTTTACGACAAAGCCTAACGTTGCAATCGCCTTAAAGCGGGTGGCATCCGTGAAGGCCTGTTTTCGATTGTCGCGGAAGGCAAATGCTCAGCCATTTCTGCGTTAAGTGCTTTTACCTTTTCTATCTCCTGAGACGATACCGATGAAATTTTGCCCGCAGAAGAACTTGATATAAAACTTCCGTTATTAATGTAATACAAAGCCTGCTTTAGGTTCGCTTCATCAACATGGCCGAATTCGTGTATTAAATCATCCGCAACGTTTTTATTTACCGGAAATCCGGCATAGTAATCTGCCGCACCAACACTGTTAACCGTTTTAAAAGAGACGGGGAAAATATTATACTCAAATACCGGAATTGGAAAAAAGCCGACAGGCTTACCGTAAGTTCTGGTATCTCCGATCAAAACTACGCCATCGGCCATTACAGGCTTTAAATTATTAATAAGCAATTCGCTGGCCGAAGCCGAAGAAGGGGAAACGATAAAGAAAATACGTCTTAAATCCAATGTACCAACTTTATAGAATTTAAAACTTTCGTTTAAAACGCTGTATTTATCATTGAATTTATAGGTATACATAATCTTTTGTCCGCGGCCCACGCTCTGTGGTGCCAGCATATTGGCCAGAGTATCTTGTGTAGAAACAAATCCACCGCGGTTATATCGTAAATCAACAATAACCTCATTTACCCCCTGGGTTTGAAAATCATTAATGGTGTTAACCAATTCGATTACAGAGTTATTGCTCGAAAACTCATTGAAAACGAAATACCCTACTTTTTTAACACCCACTGTATACACATTCGAAAAAAGAACGGTGTTTAGCGTATAGGTATTTTTCTGCAGGGTTATAGTTTCAGAATTACCATCAGGCTTAAGGAACTTAAAAATCGCTGATTGGGGGTTTCCAAAGAAAATATCGTTAATGTAATCAATGTCGGCAGCCACATTTCGGTTAATTACCTTTCCGTTTATTTCGCTAATTCTCCAGGTTCTTTTCACACCCTTTTGGCCTGCGCTTGAGTTTGCGTACACGTAAATAACACGAATTTCGGAACTCCCGGGGGCAAATTTTACCATAAATCCAAAGTCGGTGGTGTTACCATTCTGACTTTCCTCAGTTTCTGCTTTCGTTTCGGCAAAGCTCCATTTATCAAGTGCCTGGAAAGTTCTCACCTTATCCATCACCTGATAAACATCATTTAAATCTCTCGGCTTAAAAACCGAAATCGATGGCAATTTTTCTTCCCACAGATAAATATCTTTTGTGTAGAGATACGCAGAATCCCGGGCATCCGATTTCATCTGATAAGGGCCGTCGTCATCTTTTTTACAGGAACCAATCATGACCACTAGCAGGCCCAGGGTAAGAACAAAGAAACGAATGGTAGAAGTTGTATAATTGGTGAGCATAGCCTAAGATTTATAAGAAATTATAAACGCACCGCAGACTGCGTTATTATCTAAACAAAATTCGAAGAAGCAATATAATCAATACCTGCCGCCGAAGCAAATATCTCGTCGGTAGAACCAGCTCCAATTATCAGCAAATCAGAGGCTGCCAACAAATTTTCAGACATTACTAGTTGCAGTACCCCAGTACCCGGCTTGGCCTGTATCTCATCAGCGAAATACACCTTTAAGAATTTCTCCAAACCATGCCATTCGGTTTGCTTAATTTTATTAAGCTGCTGCGCCGGATTACCCCCCGTTACAATAAAGATCTGCTTTCTATCTACCACCATATCCTGCAAAAGGGCCAGCATATTTTGATACAGAAGAAGCTTGAGCGGCATTTTAGCTTCCAGGTGAAGCCGCTTGAAGTTTTCCCGGTATTTTCCATCAAACCCGTAAACTTCCTTTGCCTTATCAAAGATCATTTCGGGGCCATGGTTCTCGTACACTTTTTTCAGGAAGCCTATTAAATCATTGGCTGGCGGGAAGGTTTCCTGAAACTCCAGGAAATGGGCAAATAAATAATAAACCTGTAAATCGTAATCTTTTTTTGGATAAAGAACATCATCCATTTCAAATATGAATGCTTTTTTTGAGGGGTCTAGCTCAGGGTAAGTCATACTAATCGGCAGTAAATAATCTGTATTCGTTAGTAGAGGGGTCAACCATAAAAATTCCCCGGTCGGGCATAAAGTCTGTTACTGTGCCGTCTTTTATCACTATTTCGCCCTTTAAAGTTTTGTTTAAAAGACTGTCGATAAAAGGCATCTCAGGCACCAGAATAGTTATCCCGTACTCATCAAAAAGCTGCCTGGCTTCCGAGAGGGCGCACAACTCATTCTTCCGTAAGGGATAAACCCTCTCAATTTTCAGATCTAAACACACCGTTAATAATGAATGTGCGAAAGCCTGAGAATGGCCCTGTGGAATTTGCACGAACCGCACATTTTTAAGCATAAAAGGCATTTCCACCGAATCTGCGAAGGTGATGTTACCGGTGTGGTTAAGATATCGTTGAAGTTGATGGGCCTGTACTGTAACCGCCCCTGTAATCAATATATTCAAACCTGCGATTCTATAATTTGCCCGTCTTTCATAGTCACCTTACGGTCGGCCATTGCGGCCAGCTCTTCGTTGTGAGTAACGATAATAAAGGTTTGAGAAAATTTATCTCTTAAATCGGCAAACAGCGAATGTAAACTTTGCGCGTTTTGTGAATCCAGATTTCCGGATGGTTCATCGGCGAGGATAATTGATGGGTTGTTTACCAGTGCCCTGGCCACGGCTACCCGCTGCTGCTCGCCTCCCGAAAGTTCATTCGGCTTATGCCCCGCCCTGCTTTCTAAACCAAGCATAACGAGTAGTTCATTCGCCCTCTGCTCTGCCTCCTTTTTACTCTTCCGGGCTATAAATGCCGGGATACAAATATTTTCTAAGGCGGTAAATTCTGGCAAGAGGTGGTGAAACTGAAAAATAAAACCAATATGCTCGTTTCTGAAAGCACTCAGATTTTTTTGAGAAAGCCTCGATATAGCTATTCCATTAATAATTACATCGCCTTTATCTGCTTTATCGAGAGTACCGATAATATGAAGCAAAGTACTCTTTCCGGCCCCCGAAGCACCTACAATGGTTACAATTTCGCCCTTCTCGACACTAAAATCAACGCCTTTAAGAATTTCGAGTTCTCTGTACGATTTATGAATTCCTTTGGCCTGCAGCATAGGGCGAATATAACGGTAAAAGGGGAAAGAGGAAAGCTGAAAGCTAAAAAGACAGAAGCCCTAAGCAAGTACCCGACTGCATGGACAGGCACAGGCAAACTAATAATAAATTCAAGATATTAAGCCTTAATCGGGCTCGAAGCCCCTTATCAGTTCCAAATATTTGATGGATTATCAAAATAGTGCTATTTTCTTGATAATTTCTTCAAAAAATTGATGCAAAATGGTAGTTTTACCCCGAAAAATTTCCAATCATGAATATTCACGAGTATCAAGGTAAAGCCATATTAAAAAGTTTTGGTGTTAGAGTACAGGAGGGCATTGTTGCCGATACACCCGAACAAGCAGTTGAAGCTGCTAAGAAACTTAAACAAGATTACAACTCGGACTGGGTTGTGGTGAAAGCACAAATCCATGCCGGTGGACGTGGTAAAGGCGGTGGTGTTAAGCTGGCGAAAAACCTGGATGAGGTTAAGGAAAGAGCCGGCCAGATTATTGGCATGCAGCTAATTACACCCCAAACAGGCCCCGAAGGAAAACTAGTGAGCAAAGTACTTATCGCACAAGATGTTTACTATCCCGGAGAAAGTGAAACAAAAGAATTTTATGTAAGCGTATTGCTCGACAGAGCCCGCGGAAGAAATATCGTGATGTATTCTACCGAAGGTGGAATGGATATAGAAGAAGTGGCTGAACACACACCACACCTTATTTTCAAAGAAGAAATTGATCCTAAGGTAGGATTGCAAGGTTTTCAGGCACGCAAAATCGCCTTTAATTTGGGCCTTAGCGGCGATGCGTTTAAAGACATGACGAAATTTATCGCTGCTCTTTATAAAGCGTATGAAAGTACAGATTCTTCTATGTTTGAGATAAACCCGGTTTTGAAAACTTCCGATAATAAAATCTTAGCCGTAGATGCCAAAGTAAACCTGGATGATAACGGACTTTTCCGCCACCCTGATTATGAAGCGATGCGTGATGTTGCGGAAGAAGATCCGATGGAAGTTGAAGCTAGCAAATCAAACCTGAACTTTGTTAAGCTTGACGGTAACGTTGGTTGTATGGTTAACGGTGCCGGTTTAGCCATGGCAACTATGGACATTATAAAACTTGCCGGTGGCGAGCCTGCGAATTTCCTTGATGTGGGTGGTACCGCCAATGCTCAAACTGTAAAAGCAGCTTTCAACATTATCCTTCAGGATCCGAATGTAAAAGCTATCCTTATCAATATTTTTGGAGGTATTGTACGTTGCGACCGTGTAGCGCAAGGTGTTATCGACGCTTACAAAGAACTTGGAGATATTCGTGTTCCGATTATTGTAAGATTGCAAGGTACAAACGCTGTAGAGGCTAAAAAATTGATTGATGAATCTGGTTTAAAAGTATACTCGGCTATTCTATTGAAAGAAGCTGCTGCGCTTGTAACTAAGGTTCTGGAAGATTAATTATTATTTCCCCCATATAAAAAGAGGCTGACTCATAAGTCGGCTTCCGAAAAAAATCGTTGAAATATTGTTAACCGGTGTTCTGTCATGATAAATTATTATCAATTTTAGGATGGAAACATTAAGAAAACATCAACAAAAAAGAGGCTGAAATTACTTAT
>JACMJM010000010.1 GCA_014380615.1 Sphingobacteriaceae bacterium | reverse complement strand
TTTGCTCTGCCGCCAGCCTATAAAACTTACCAGAATAACATTAGCTAACACTAATAACGAAAATGCCATCGACGTGGAATCTTCAAAATCAAAGCATAAAAAAACCATCTCATAATTGCTTATGAGACGGCCTCTTTTTATTTACAAGCCTGTGTACCGAGGGTTGGTAAAAATCTCGCTCTAATATCTTTTGGTAAAAAATCAAAATCTGTAATACTGCAAAAAAATTATTATAATTTAGCCGCTTCATTAAAAAATAGCATGTTATCACGTTTAAAAGAACAATTCAGAGAGTTTTTTGATCAGGAAAATACAAACACTTTTTTCGCTCCGGGCAGGGTAAACCTTATTGGGGAGCATATAGATTATAACGGCGGCCTTGTAATGCCATGCGCCATAACATACGGCACAACCCTGTTAACTGCACCAAATAAAAACGGAACTTTCAGATTTCGAAGCACAAATTTTAGCGAAACACTTGATATTGAAGTTAATAAGTCTTATCAAAAAACAGGCAGTTCATGGTTTAACTACCCCTTGGGAGTTATTCATAATTTCTTAAAAGACGGAAAAGAATTGCAGGGCCTTGATATGCTCTTCTACGGCAATCTTCCGATTGGTGCTGGTCTTTCATCATCAGCATCAATAGAAATTGTTACCGCCTTCGCTTTTAACGAATTGTTTAATGCGGGCTTATCTAAACTCGACCTGGTAATTTTAAGTAAGATAGTAGAGAATGAATTCATCGGTGTGAATTCTGGCATCATGGATCAGTTCGCGGTTACTTTCGGAGAGAAAGAGAAAACCTTAAAATTAAATTGCGAAACGTTAGATTACCAGGCAGTAGACTGCAATCTTGGCGATCATCTTCTGGCTATCATAAATACCAACAAACCAAGAAAGCTGGCCGAATCGAAATACAATGAACGTGTATTAGAATGCCAGACAGCATTAAAAGCACTTCAAACTGAATTAACGATCAATAACCTTTGTGATATCAATTCGGAAACTTTCGAAAAACACAAACATTTAATCGAAGATTCTACCATTAGAAACCGCGCCAAACATGTGGTAGAATAAAACGACCGGGTTGAACTGGCTGCTATAGCATTGGCCGAAAATCGCTTAAAAGATTTCGGTAACCTGATGTATTCTTCGCACGATTCACTGAAAAACCTGTATGAGGTATCTGGAAAAGAACTGGATACACTGGTTGAATTTTGTCTTAATTATCCCGAGGTCAGCGGCGCACGCATGACTGGTGCCGGCTTTGGCGGATGCGCCATTGCTCTTGTCAAAAAAGATTTTTTCGAAGATTTCACTGCTAAAATAACCGCTTATTACACAGAAAAGATTGGCTATGCACCATCGGTATACAGTTCTGAAATTGGCGGTGGGGTTACAGAGCTGTAAGGCGGGCATAATCCGATTTTAAAATGAAGCTAAAACTCGATGAACTAAATCGCGTTAGCGTTGATGAGTTTAAAAAGCAGGAAAAGCTTCCGGTTGTTGTAGTGTTAGATAATGTGAGAAGCCTGCATAATGTGGGTTCAATCTTTCGCACTTCCGACGGCTTTTCTGTTGAACACGTTATATTATGCGGCATTACAGGGCAGCCGCCTCACCGCGAAATAGAAAAAACCGCCCTGGGTGCCACACATTCTATCGACTGGTTATACCATGAAAATACTGTAAGTGCCATCGCCGACTTGCGCGGTAAAGGTTACGAGATTATAGCGGTAGAACAAGCCAAAAACAGTATCAGCCTCAACGACTTTAAACCTTCGGCAGCGAAAAAATATGCTTTAATTTTCGGGAACGAGGTAAATGGGGTTTCAGACGAGGTTATGTCTGTAATTGACGGCTGTATTGAGATTCCGCAATTTGGCACTAAACATTCCTTTAATATAGTAGTATCAGCAGGTATCGTTTTGTGGGATTTGTTCGCAAAGCTGAAATTGGGATATTAATTATGGGGTCTTTAAACAAGAAAGAGGCTACAAAAAATGCAGCCTCTTTCTCTCCTAACAAAATTTTATCAGTAATTAAACTGTACCTGTAATCTTAACAGCTGGCCTTTTTGATCGTTTAACGGTTTTGCTGAATCTTCGAATCTGCGTTCGGAAATAGTATACATAGTTACCAATTCGAAGTTCTTAAATGGCTGCCATTCGGCACCTAACTCCAATTCATTTACTTTATATGTTCTCGCGTCTTTCTCGAATTTCTTTCCTCCGTCATAAAAATGATAGCGAACAAAAGGGTACAAGGCTTGATTTTTGAACTTTACGGCATAAGATGCCAGGGCGTAACCTCCCTCCAGGCGTCTTTGCTCGATAGTTTTGGTTGCCGTATTGTATTCTGGCCCGGTACCAATATTATATTCTAACTGTAAACCAAATGGCTGTGGATAAAGAATGAATGAAGCTGCAGCCCTTTCGTCTTTATATTGATTTTTAGGTTTAGACGTTACACCTGTACCTACAGAAGTGACTACATATTTACCGCTGTATGCTTGAATTCCCGGCTCAATAATCTGCTTTCCGATTTGGATCGGATAAGAAATACGACTTACAATATGAGGTTGATTATTCGCTTCATTCTTATTGGCTGTTTGGCCGTTGAACGCACCGAAAGCGAAAACACCGTAATCTCCTGATCCTTTCAAACCTGAGCTTACCAGGTAAGAAAAACGGTCGCGTACCTTTTTAGGAGCCCAATAAAAGAACACACCTAAATCGCGCTCATTACTAATTGCACTGTTTATCGCGTCGTTTCGATCTAAGGGTAATCTGTTTTGGCTCGATTGTAAATTTTCGAATCCGTAAGGCACTTTACTTTGGCCAAACCGCAATCTGAATTCATTTTTCAGATCCAGGCCCAAATCAAAATAGGCATCGCGAATCTGCCCGAAATTATTGTTGGTACCATCAGGACTTGAGGCAAAGTCGGGTTGAATATAAAAATATAAGCGTTCGTTAACCTGTCCAGAAAAAACCAGTCGAATACGGCGAAGAAAAAAACCTCCGTTTCCACCCCATGATTTATCACACTGCTCGCACTGCAGGTCGGCGTTGGTTTCAAGTAAACGGTTATATCTAACCTGTGTATAGCCTCTAAGGCTTATCTTGTCATACCACTCCGACTTTTTAGGTGCCGGTTTTGCCGTGGCTGGAACTTCTTTTACAGTATCAACTTTTGTTTGCTGTGCGTAGGCACTTACTGATACTAAAAATGCGATAAGGATAAGATTAAGTGTTTTCATGCTGCTTTATTATGCCGCAAAAATAGACTTAATGTTAAATGAATATTAGTGTAATAGTTAATTTAACTTAATGATTATGTACCCTTAACATTAACTTAACACTCTGGTAAGAATTACTTTACCGCAACACCTTCAGTCCTATCTTCAGCATCATTAATCGTTCTGCTAATCTCCTCTATCAATCGCCGAACGGCATCTTTAAGCTTCGGATCTCCGTTATAAGAAAGATCAAACAGAACTGCTTTAGATTTTTTCTTGTACTTAAATTCGATATAATAGTGAGGTGTACTTGTCTTACTATCTTCCTCTTTATTAACGATTTGCGACGGAAAATTCCAATATCCCAGCTGAGCAGCTTTACGATGAAGATATAACAGATCGTCATTAGACAGCTTAACTTTTTTCTTTATCAGCGAGTCATTTTCGGCCACATATTGGTATAAAAATGTTTTAGAATCGTACTGGTTCACCAAACTATCGCCCAAACCATATTTAAAAGTTAAAGACTCAAATTCAGAGAATTTGTAGGGTGCGTTTTTCACCATCATCCCATAGTAATAGAAACAATAGATAAGAAAAGGAACAACTACACTTAAGGCAAGAAATATCTTCTTTGATTTGTTCGACATGTTAATTTAAATTATTACAATAAGGTTTGGTCTGCGTTTTCGGTTGGAGGATTAAACTCATTTTCCCATTTGGCGATCACAACCGTGGCAAGACAATTCCCGATAACGTTAACCGAGGTTCGTGCCATGTCCATCAGCTCATCTATACCCAAAATGATAAATATGGGCCACGTAGGCATCCCGAATGATGCCGCAGTGCCTAGTAAAATAACAAGCGACGCTCTGGGAACACCCGCAACGCCCTTGCTAGTAAGCATTAAGGTAAAAACAATAATTAGTTGTTGACTAATACTAAGATTCATCCCCGCAGCCTGAGAAACAAAGATTGAAGCAAGAGCGAGGTATAAAGTTGTTCCGTCCAGATTAAAGCTGTAGCCGGTTGGCATTACAAACGCCACTATTTTTCGCGGCACGCCTAATTTTTCCATATTCTCCATCGCCCGTGGCAAAGCAGCTTCAGAGCTTGTTGTTGCAAATGCGATAGAAACAGGCCCTGCTATCGCTTCGAGAAACTTCTTAATAGGCACACCTACTATAAGTGCGATAGGCAATAATACCCCCAAAAGGAATACGATAAGGGCCACATAGAGTGTAGCCAGTAATTGAAACAGGTTAATTAAAATACCCAATCCCATATGCCCTACGGTGTAAGCGATAGCCGCTCCCACCCCTATCGGCGCAAAATACATTACGATGTTTGTGAACTTAAACATCACCTCAGACAGACTCTCGGTGGCTTTTAGCATAGGTAGCCGCTTCTCTTCACGCACCATAGCCAAAGCGATTCCGAATATAATACTGAACACTACGATCTGCAAAATCTGACCTTCGGCTATTGACTTTGCTATGTTTTCGGGAAAAATATGGAGAATAATATCGTTAAGAGATTGAGCGGGAACATCCGGCAGTTTTTCCTGAGCCTCGGGAGGCATCTTAATACCCGCCCCCGCTTGTGAAAGATTAATAGCCGCCAGCCCTATAAATAAAGCAATGGTGGTAACCACTTCAAAATAAAGAATAGATTTCCAGCCCATCCGCCCTACCTGCTTCAAATCGGCATGGCCCGCGATACCGTAAACCAGGGTAGCAAAAAGAAGCGGTGCCACAATGGTTTTGATGAGCTTCAAAAAGATCTTACTTAGTACCTGAAGCTTGATTCCGATCTCAGGATAGTCGTGCCCTATCTCGGCACCTATTACCATAGAAATCAGGATCCAGGTGGTTAAAGAATTTTTCTTTATGGCGTACAATACCAAACCGGTTATGGCGAGCCATCGGGAAAAAATAAGTACCAAAGGAGGAACTGCCAATAAATTATATGAATTGAAAAAAGTAAGCAGGGCAGCGATAAAAACGGTGATTATAGCAGCATATCCTGCCTGTTTTAACTTCATAAAAGGAATTTTAATGAATTGAACAAATGTAAATAATTAGATTTACCCGGCAAACCAAACAGTTAATGAGAGTAGAAAAATTAAGTGACATAAAAAAAGAGCTGCGCTCGCTTAATACTGAGTCCCTGACGGAGATTTGCCTCAGACTGGCCAAATATAAAAAGGATAATAAAGAGCTGCTGAGCTATCTTTTGTACGAAGCTGAGAATCCGATAAATTATGCCGAAGAGGTTAAGGCGAGCCTGCTCGTTAACTTTCAGAATCTGAATCGGTCTTCTTACACCAGTACCAAAGAGTTACGAAAAATAGTTCGCCTGCTGGCTAAGCACGCGAAATATACCGGATCAAAAGAAGTGGAACTGGAACTGTTATTATGGTTCTGCAGCAATTTTATAGAATTTGCCGATACGCGTTCATCACACAAACCACTTCAGGCAATTTTCGGCAGGCAAATGGAGAAGGTAAAAAAGATACTTCCGAAACTACATGAAGACTTACAGTTTGACTACAGCACAACCTACAATCAGCTGGTGGAAGAAGCCGATAGCAGAGTGAGGTTTTTTAACAAGAATGATTTTATAATATAGTATAGGTCAGAAGGCTTGGGCATTGGGTCATCCACAAACCGATTCACATGACGAGTATTACTATAAAAACAGGTCTGAGAATTAAAAGCGATTCTCTGTAGTTCTAAAACATTATCTCGCACTCCATCCCAAAAATTACTAAATTTGCCACCCATGCAGCAGGCCTCTCAGCTTACAGAGTTTGGTAAAATCTTTATTTTCCTGATTATAGGTATAGTACTGGTATCAGCAACTCTGTTCCTGTCAAAATTATTATCACTCCGTAAACCTACACCTTTAAAACTCTCCTCTTACGAATGCGGCGAAGAGCCCACCGGAAATTCCTGGTTGCAATTTAATTCCAGATTCTACGTCATCGCATTAATATTCCTTTTATTCGATGTCGAAATCATCTTCATATTTCCATGGACCACCGTTTTCGGCCAGAAAGCGTTAATTAACGCCGACCCTATGTGGGGATGGCTCACACTTATCGAAATGTTTATTTTCGTGGGAATACTTCTTATCGGCTTGGTGTATGTGTGGCGAAAAGGAGATCTGGACTGGATTAGGCCCGAGCAAAAGCTTCCGGTTGTAGATGTAAAAATACCCTTATCTGTGTACGACAAGATAAATAATGAAGTTTATACCGTAAAACCTTTTACGCTTGAGAAAGAGGTATTACAGGAAATAGTGGTTCAAACGGCTTCTGTAAATCCGCCGCCCAAACCTGCGTTTAAACCAACATTTAGAAAACCGCCGCAATCATGAGTTTAGAAAAGATGTCGCAAGATGGTGGGGTTATAATCACTAAAGTAGACGACCTGTTAAATTGGGCACGTTTATCGTCTATCTGGCCGGTAAGTTTTGGGATAGCCTGCTGCGCCATAGAAATGATGGGTTCTTACGCTTCTACTTACGATTTCGATCGCTTGGGAGTTTTTCCGCGGCCATCACCCCGCCAGTCGGATGTAATTATCATTGCGGGAACCGTTACCTTTAAAATGGCGGAACGTATTAAACGCCTCTACGAACAAATGCCAGAGCCTAAGTATGTTATCTCGATGGGCTCATGTTCAAATTGCGGGGGGCCTTACTGGCAGCATGGTTATCATGTGGTAAAAGGTGTTGATCGAATAATTCCGGTAGATGTATACGTTCAGGGTTGTCCGCCCCGCCCCGAATCATTAATCGGAGCAATTCTCGAATTACAAAAGAAAATAAAGGAAGAAAGCCTGTTATCGTCAAAATAGTAAAACCGGGTATTTCAGAACTCCTGTGGGTTTTTAATTTTTAATTTTGATTTAATATTCCAATGAAAGCATTTTACGGAGATTTACGTGTAGGAATTCTTGGAGGCGGCCAGCTTGGGCGTATGCTTATCCAGGAAGCTATAAACTATAATACTAGCATCAAAGTACTCGATCCTGATCCTGACGCACCGTGTAAAAACCTTTGTGACAAATTTGAAGTTGGCTCACTAACCGATTTCGACACGGTTTACAAATTCGGTAAGCAAACGGATTTACTAACCATAGAAATTGAGAAAGTAAATGTTGATGCCCTGCAACAACTCGAAGAAGAAGGAGTACGTGTATTTCCGCAGCCACGAATCATACGCCTTATTCAGGATAAGGGACTTCAGAAAGAATTTTTTAAACAGAACGACATCCCAACTTCGCCTTTTCAGTTAATTGCGTCTAAAGCGGCGTTAAAGGCTGCCGAAATAGAATTCCCTTTTATTCAGAAACTTCGTAAAGACGGATATGACGGACGTGGAGTATACAAAGTAAAATCAAAAGCAGATTTAGAAAACGCTTTCGACGCCCCGAGTATTGTTGAAGACTGGATTGATTTTGAGAAAGAAATCGCAGTGATTGTAGCCCGGAATGAAGACGGAGAAGTAAAAACCTTCCCTTGCGTGGAAATGGATTTTAACCCCGACGCCAATCTTGTCGAGTTTTTGATTTCCCCCTCAACCCTCCCCGTCGAAGTACTTAAGGAAGCCGATCAGTTGGCCGTTCAAATTGCCGAGGCCTTAAAAATTACCGGTGTGCTGGCGGTCGAAATGTTCCTTACCAAAGACGGAAATCTGTTAGTTAATGAACTTGCCCCTCGTCCGCACAATAGCGGCCACCAAAGTATAGAAGGCAACAAAACATCTCAATTCGAACAGCACTTGCGGGCGATCTTTAATTTACCGCTCGGAGATACCACTGCGGTAGGCAACGCTGTTATGATTAACCTTTTGGGCGAAAAAGGATTTGAAGGCCTGGCAGAATATGAAGGCATTGAAAAAATCATGAAAGAACCGGGAGTATACGTTCACCTTTACGGAAAGAAGTTCACCAAGCCCTTTCGTAAAATGGGACATGTTACCATAATAGATGATAACCGCGAGGAGGCCATAGCCAAAGCCAGACTGGTGCAAAAAACCATTAAAGTAAAAGTGTGAGGCAGTGATTGAAATTAAAAAGTGAAAATTAAAAAGAAGGTTCACCTTAACCAATTTCATCTCCCCCATTTTTAAATTTTTAATTTTAATTTTTAATTTTCTTAATATGATTAAAGTAGGCATAATAATGGGCAGCAAATCAGATTTACCTGTAATGCAGGATGCTGCTGATATTTTGAATGAACTGGGAGTAGAATATGAGATTACAGTAGTATCGGCCCACCGTACACCCGAAAGAATGTTTAACTATGCTAAAACTGCGTCGGACAGGGGATTAAAAATAATTATTGCAGGTGCCGGGGGTGCTGCGCATTTACCGGGTATGGTAGCCTCAATAACTCATCTTCCCGTTATCGGGGTTCCGGTTAAATCGTCGAACTCAATCGATGGCTGGGATTCTATTCTTTCGATACTACAAATGCCCAATGGTATTCCTGTGGCAACAGTGGCTTTAAATGCAGCGAAAAATGCCGGATTGCTTGCCGCGCAAATTCTTGGTACTTCGGATGAAGCACTGACAAAAAAATTGATCGCTTATAAAGAAGAACTAAAGCAAAAAGTAGAAGCTACGGCAAAAGAAATGGAAGCTTAGACGCTGAATTTCAAATCATTCAAAAGAATCTCCTTCAAAAGCATTAGAGATTATATCAATTAAACGCTTTAAACGTTAATTTTGGTGGATTTTCCACATCTGTTAATTACTCATGTGGACCAACCACTTGTATATCTGTTAATTTAGCACATACACTTTAAATTATGCTCAAGAAGACTGTCCAGCTAACACTCCTATGTCTCTTCATATCGGTAGTTTCTCTGGCTCAACAAACAGAATGGTTCACCCTTAACCAGGCCTATAAAACAGGTATAGAATTATTCGACAAAGGGAAATATGCTGCAGCAAGCGAACAATTTAGTAAGGTAGAACAAGTAAACACCGCACCTTCAACCCAACCGGTTGATAACAGACAGGTGTCGCTACTGAAAGAAAACGCCCAATTTTACCAGGCTGTATGTGCCTTGAGGCTTGAAAACCAGAATGCTGAAAGCTTGTTCCTAAGATTCATCCGCGAATTTCCGGCAAGCGCAAATACCAAATCGGCTTATTTTTACGTAGGTTCATTTTATTTCGAAAAGAAAAATTACGAAAAAGCTATCGAATGGTTCAAACAAATTGATGCCAATAGCTTAACATCTAAAGAAAGTGCCGAATATCGTTTCAAACTGGGTTATTCTTACTTCGAAACAAAAAACTATACGGCCGCAGAGCCCATTTTTGCCAAGCTTAAAGATCAAAACACTCCATACACCGAGTCTGCCATTTATTATTACGCTTATCTTAATTATCTCGACGCCGATTATAAAACCGCTTTGCGCGAGTTCGAACGACTAAAAGATTCTAAAACATACCAGGCGAGCTATCCCTATTATATTTCGGCACTTTACTTTCTCGACAAAAGGTACGATGATGTGATTCGTTACACCATCCCGGCTATTGAAACCATCGATGCCAAATATAAAGCAGATATGTACCGGATTGTAGGTGCCACTTATTTCGCGAAAGCGGATTACAAAACGTCTGTAAATTACTATCAGAAATTCCAGGATCTGGATAAAGGCAAAACGCAAAACAACCAGGATAGCTATCAGATGGGATATGCTTATCTAAAGCTTGAAAACCCTAAACGAGCAATAACAGAACTCGAAAAGATGGAAGCCCCTGATGTGTTTTACCAACACGGTATGCTGGTTTTAGGAGACGCGTTTATTCGAACAGGAAATAAGCAAAGTGCCAGAAACGCTTTCTTCAGGGCATCAAAAATGGATTTCGACCTGGCATTGAAAGAAGAAGGCTTGCTAAGCTATGCTAAACTGTCGTACGAACTTGAATTTCATTCGGTTGCTTTAGATGCGGTACAGGCATACCTAAAAACTTACCCCCGTTCTTCAAAACTAAATGAAGCAAAAACGCTGCTCGGCCAGGTACTTCTTTCTACTAAGAATTACAGAGCGGCAGTTGATATTTTAGAAACTATTCCCAACAAAACCGATCAGACGCGTGAAGTATACCAACGGGTTACTTATTACCGGGGCCTGGAATTTTATAACGAGAGGGCTTTCGAAAACAGTATTTCGATGTTAATGAGGTCTATAAATAATCCTTTAGACAGCGAAATCGAAGCACTGGCGACCTACTGGCTGGGTGAAGCGATGTTTGAGGTGCGTAAATATGGCGAATCTGTAGAAACCTTCGAGAAATTCCTTACCCTTCCAGCGGCCAGAAATACAGAGAACTTTAATTTCGCCAATTATGCCCTGGGTTATTCGGCTTTCCAAAACGATAACTACACAAAGTCAGCTAATTACTTTCAAAAGTTTTTGAGCGGTAATGAAAAAGACCGTAACACTATTAATGATGCCACACTTCGCCTCGCGGATTCATATTTTGTGATAAAAAACTATGCTCAGGCGATGGCTCAATACAACAAAATCATTGCATGGAATGCCCAGGGAGAAGACTATGCTCTTTTCCAAAGAGGAATGATTCAGGGGCTTCAAAACCAGAACGACGCCAAGATCAGTACCCATCAATCACTGTTAAGTCAGTTCCCGAGCTCTAACTACGCCGACGATGCGACCTTCGAAATAGGATACACTTATTTTGTTAAAAGCGATTACGCATCTGCAACCAGCGGACTGGATAATCTTATTACAAAATACCCAAGGAGCAGCTATGTACCTCGAGCATTAGTAACGATAGGCCTAATTCACTATAATCAGGATAAGGACACAGAGGCTCTCGAAGCTTTCCAGCGGGTTGTAAAAGAATATCCTACAACCGACGAAGCAAAACTTGCGCTTGAATCGATTAAAAATATTTATCTCGACAAATCAGACGCCGACGGATTTCTTGCATATGCAAACGGTACCAGCATCGGAAATTTAAGCACCGCCGAACAAGATAATATCACCTTCCAGGCGGTTAACAATCGTTTCCTCAAGGCTGAATACCAGGGAGCATTCGAAGCGGTGAATGCTTACTTCGATAAATTCCCGAAACCCATTCACGAAAAGCATGCGAAATTCATCAGGGCAGAAAGCCTGGTTAAAATTAACAGGCCCGAGGAAGCGATCCCGGATTATAATTTCATACTTAACGACTGGACAAGTGAGTACACCGAGCGTTCACTAATCAGTATCTCCAAATTGTACCTAAACCAGAAAAAGTATAATGAGGCGGTTGTATATCTTAAAAAGCTCGAGCTTACTTCCGAGTATAAATCTAATTACGGCTTTGCGGTAAATAATCTCATGGAAGCTTACAGCCAGATGGGAATGCCTGATGATGCGTTAAAATATGTCGCGATTGTAAGAGGCTTTGATAAGGCATCGGCGGAAGATAAATTTAGAGCTGGTTTATATGCCGGAAAAGCCTACTTAGCAAAAGGTGATACCGCTACCGCAACTAAGGAGTTTGTGGATATCTCTACCAAAACAACAACTGTTGTTGGAGCAGAAGCGAAATACAATGTGGCCCTGTTACAATATTCAAAAGGCGACTTTAAAACATCGCAAAAGACAGCCTTTGAGTTGATTAATAAAATGCCTTCGCATGATTACTGGGTTGCGAAAAGCTTTTTGCTGTTGGCAGATAACTATGTAGCCTTAAAAGATACTTTCCAGGCAAAAAGTACCCTTCAGAGTATAATTTCAAATTACGAAGGAGATGATGACATTCTTCCCTCCGCTAAAGCGAAGCTGGAACAATTAAATAAAAAATAACAATATGAGATCTACATATTTCCGTTATACCTTCTTTTTATTGATGAGCAGTTCATTTGCCGCACTTTCGCAAACGAAACCCGAAGAAAAGAAACCAGAACCAAAAGAAGCCATCACCGAAGAAATTGAGGTTATAAGGCCTTATATGCCCGTGCTTGCCGATGCTTCAAAGATCAGAAGAAGCCCCGATCTAAACAGTAATAAGCCCTTTAAACCAAGTTTAAATTATACCATTCTTGATAAAAGGCTCGAACTGAACAGTGATTTGCGGCAGCTGCAATCGCAGGAACTAATACAACCTCCAGTGCCTGTTTTAAAAAACAACTATGCCAAGCTTGGAGCAGGAAATTTAGGTACCGTACTCGGAGAAGTCTATATTAACACCGGCGCGGATGAAGCCCTTCAAGCCGGAGGTTATCTGAAACATATAAACCAAAGCGGCGAACTCGACAAGCAACAATATTCACGGCAGGAACTGGGTATTTTCGGAAAAAGCATTCAGGATAGAATAACGTTAAACGGAGAACTTGGATACGATAGATTCTCAACTTATTTCTACGGTTATAATCCGGTGCTTACTCCTACTGTTCCCGGCAAACCGGAAAGTCAACGATTTGGAACATTAAGCCTTAAAGGCGAGCTTTTAAAGAATTTTGAAGAAAGTTCACAATCAGACTATGCGGCAAAAATCGATGCGTATCTTTTGAGGAATAACGCAGACGCGAAGGAAAATTCTTACACGTTAAGCGGCTTTTTTAATAAGGTATGGAAAGATTTCAACGTTGGAGCAAACAGCTCGATTGACTTCACCGCAACGAAAGACGCATCATACGACATCAGCAACAACCTTATCAGGATAAATCCTTACCTCAAATTACAAGGCAAAAATTACAAACTCTCGCTAGGAGTTAATTTGGTGAAAGAATTCGGTACCGAATCAAGAACCAGCTTATTTCCAACCGTGATTGGTGAATTACCAATTGTACCAGGCTACGCAACCGTTTTCGGAGGGTATACCGGCGATGTGTTAAAATCGACTTTGCGAAATTTCTCTATCGAAAATCCTTACCTGGCGCAAAAAATCGCTATGGAAAATGCTTTAGAAAAATCAAACATTTATGGAGGTATAAAAGGCAATGCCGGAGCCGGTTTCGGATTTAAAGCGATGGTATATTTTAAAACTATTGAAGGTATGCCACTTTTTGCGAATAAAGAGTTAAGCTCTGCGGATATATCGAACAATAAAACCTTCGAAAGGTTCGAAGTTATATACGATCAGGGCAACAGTAAAACTTTTGGTTTTGAAGGCGAACTGAGCGTAAAAGCATCGGAAACTTTGTTCCTCACCGGAAGGTTTTTGATGAATGAATATAACATGGCTACCGAGCAGGAAGCCTGGTATAAACCCAATTTCAGGTTATTTTCGAATGCACGCCTTTCTTTGCAAAAGAAATTTATTCTGGATGCTGAATTAGTATTGAACGGAGACAGCAATGGCTTAACTTATGTGCCTTCTACAAATCCCGCACTTACGGCCGAGCGCAGAGTGGTATCAGTAAGCAGCTACGTAGATTTAAGCATCGGAGCAGAATATCAGATAAAACAAAAATTCGGTGTCTTTTTGAGAGCAAACAACCTTTTCGGAAACGAATATCAACGATATTTGTATTATCCTAACCTCGGATTAAACATCCTTGGAGGCCTGAACTATTCTTTCTGAGGCTTTGCCGCATCAAGAAATTAGATTAATTTTACCCTGAATGGATATAGCTCAATATATTTTAAACTTACTCAACGAGCATAATGAAGTCAGCCTTCCGGGAATAGGCACTTTTTTTAAACGGAGCGTAAGTGCTTTTTATAATGAAGCTGAGGGAATATACTACCCACCTTCAAATAAGATAGATTTTAAGGGAGACGAAGGTTCTGATTCGACCTTAATTCAACATATCATATCCGATAAGCATATTTCCGAATCTTCTGCAATGTATTTTGTAGAACGTTTCTGCGAAAATCTTAAAAGCAGTTTGGAGAAAGATTCCAGAGCAACTATCAGTCCGCTGGGCGTTTTGGTAAAAAAAGATAACCGCTATAGCCTGGAAGACGGGGGCAACCAATTGGGGCTGGAGTATTTCGGCTTAAAACCAGTTAAAGAACCAGAGCAGGTAAATTCCTCTGCCGCACCGCTTACTACAACACAAGAGTATTCAGAAACGGAGTCTGAGACATCTGCATCGGGTTCAAAAAGCATTTTTATTATTCTTGCCGTTCTTTTGCTACTTGGGGCGATAAGTGCCTTAGCCTATTATTTTTACCCCCAGTATTTTAAAAATCTAATCCCGGCAGCGGATAAAAAGCCAGCTAAGAAAGTTACGGCACCGATATTAACCAGGGATTCGATACAAGACTCGGTAGCATTTGCTGATACTATATTGAAAAACCTTGAACAACAAGGTATAAACGGGGCGGAAGTTGAGAAAGCTCCCGACACCCTTAATATCACAACCAAAACAACTACTGTAGATAGTGTAAAGGCAAAACCTAAGCCCGAAAAGGTATATGAAGTGATCGTAGCATCCTTCGGATTGAAGCGCGAAGCAGAATCATCGGTGCGAAGTTTACGAAGAAAAGGGATTGACGCCAAAGTTATTACAGACAAAAACAAACCCAAATTTAAGGTGAGCATCGGCAGCTTTCCAACCATGGGCACCGCAAATAAAGAAAAACGGCGAGTACAAGAAGGTGTAAATAAAGACGCCTGGATCTTAACCGTTACAAACAAAGAAAATTAAGCACACACACATGTTTTTATTACAAGTAGATTCAAATATTATTCCCGACACAGTTGCTACCGCAGCAACACAAACAGCCCAAACCGTACAAGAACTTCGTTTTATCGATCTTTTAATCAAAGGCGGCTGGGTAATGATTCCGCTCGGAATTCTTTTCTTCCTTGGCCTTATTATTTTCATTGAACGGTACATAACCATAAGAAAAGCGTCGAGAGATGAATCAAACTTAATGGTGCAGGTTAAACAAAACATTCTGGCAGGCAAACTTGATGCGGCCATCGCCCATTGCCGCAACAGTAACACTCCTCTTGGCCGTATGCTGCAAAAAGGTGTAACACGTATCGGACGACCCATTAAAGATATTGAAGGGGCGATAGAAAATATCGGTAAACTGGAGGTTTCTAAGCTTGAAAAGAATATCAGTATCCTTGGTATCATTGCCGGTATAGCACCTATGTTTGGTTTCGTAGGAACCATTTCGGGTGTAATCAGGATTTTTTATAACATCTCCCTGTCCGACAATATCAGCATGGGTATTATCGCGGGCGGACTTTACGAAAAAATGATTACCTCGGCGGCTGGTTTAATGATTGGTATTCTGGCCTATATCGGTTACCATGTTTTAAACATTATGGTCGATAGAGTTATTTTAAGAATGGAAACCGACGCAGTTGAGTTTATTGATCTGTTAGAAGAACCCGGACGATGAATTTTAAAGGAAGAAAACGCCCTCATGCGGAACTGCATACTTCCGCTATGAACGACATCATGTTTTTCCTGATGCTGTTCTTTTTAATTGCGTCCACTGTAACCAATCCTAACGTGATTAAACTCATGCTCCCGAAATCTGATTCGGGACAATCAGTATCTAAAAAAACCGTTACTATAGCAGTTACCAAAGAGCTTGAGTACTTTCTGGATAAACAATTGGTTACACTTGATGAAATCCCTGCCAGACTATCAGGATATCAAAAACAGGCTCAGGAACTTACTATCGTGTTGTATGTTGATAGAACTGTAGCCATTCAGGATGTGGTTCAGATCATGGATATAGCCAATAAAATGGCGATTAAATTAGTGTTGGCGACAGAACAGAAATAGCATGCACTATCAGGAAGAAAATAATTTCCCAAAAGCACTAGCCTACTCTACCGGCTTAATGGCTCTGCTTATACTGATTAGTTATTTTATAATTTTCGGGATGGCAAGCCCCCCTCTGGAACCCGGCGTTGGTGGAATTATTGTAAATTACGGAACAGCTGAAGAAGGTATGGGCGATGACTTTACCAGTATTGAAGAGCCTTCTGTTGCACCTAACGCCAATCAAACTGCTCCGGATAAAGTTATTCCTGATCCCCAAACAACTTCTGATCCGGTTTCTGAAACAAGTGATAAAGCTATAGTAACCCAAAACACCGAAGACGCACCCACCATTACTACATCAAAGAAAAGTACAACTTCTACACCTTCTACTTCACCTGTTAAAGCCGACGCGAAACCGACTGTAAACGAAAACGCTATATATCGAGGCAAAAAAAATAATGGTACGGGCGAAGGAGATGGTACAGGTAGTACCCCCGGCAATCAGGGCGATGTAGACGGAACGACAATGACTTCGGTATATGGTAAGGGAGGAAGTGGTTTTGGAGATATAAAAGTGGCAAACAGAATCGCCGTTAAGAAGCCTCAGGTTGAAGATATGGGGCAGTCGGTGGGAAAGATTATTATAAGGATTAAAGTCGATAAAAATGGTGAAGTAATTTATGCGCAATATGACAGGGGAAGTAAGTTTACTGATTTTAAATTGCTAGAAAAGTGCTTGAGAGCTGTAAGAGCCACACGTTTTAATTCCTCCGAAACCGCTCCTGAGATTCAGGAAGGTACTATTACGTTTAATTTTAAGGTTCAATAATTACAGGAACCTTATTCGCTTAATGAATTACCAGCAAACACTCGATTACCTCTATTCCCGGCTGCCCATGTTTTCGAAACTGGGTGCCTCAGCGATAAAAAAAGACATTACAAACACCATCGAACTTTGTAAAAGGCTTGATAACCCGCAAAATAAGCTACAAGCAATCCACGTTGCGGGCACAAATGGTAAAGGTTCCGTTTCACACATGCTTGCGGCCATTTTACAAACTGCGGGATATAAAACCGGGCTTTACACCTCCCCTCACCTGCGCGATTTTAGAGAACGGATCCGTGTAAACGGAGAAATGGTTCCCGAAAATTATGTTGTGAACTTCGTCAGGGCGCAACAGAAAACTATAGAAGAGATCGAACCATCTTTTTTCGAAGTTACAGTGGCAATGGCATTCGATTATTTCGTAGAGCAGGAAATTGATATAGCGGTAATAGAAGTTGGTTTGGGCGGAAGATTAGATTCGACAAATATCATTACTCCACTTCTTTCCGTCATCACTAATATCGGATACGATCATACTAACATTTTGGGAAACACCTTACCCGAAATAGCATTTGAAAAAGCTGGTATCATCAAGAAAAAGATTCCTGTAGTTATCGGTGAAAGACAGGATGAAATAGCTGAGGTTTTTATCGAAAAAGCTAAATCATCTGAGGCCCCCATCACTTTCGCATCAAACGAATGGCAGGTTAACACTATAACTCAGGAACAATCAGTATGCTTATGTATAGAGGCTATTTCCAGATCTAATAATACCATCCTGAATCTTAATCTCGACCTCACCGGAAGCTATCAGTTGAAAAATATTAAAACTGTATTAAGTGCTGTGGATCAACTTCGGCTGCAAGGATTTTTGATTGAAGACCTTCATTTACAGCAGGCCTTAAAACAAGTAAGCACTCTCACCGGATTATCGGGAAGATGGCAAACTATAGAAACTACTCCCTTAATAATCTGTGATACCGGCCATAATGAGCATGGAATTCGGGAGGTAATTAAAAACATCCAATCCGTTTCCTATGAGAAACTGCATATAGTGATAGGAATGGTAAAAGATAAAGATATTACCAAAGTTCTTTCATTACTTCCTCAAAAGGGAGAATACTATTTTTGCGCTCCGAAAATTGATCGCGCAAAGGATGCACACGAATTGGCTACTGAAGCCCTGCAGTTTTCTCTAAAAGGAAAGGTGTACAATTCTGTAGAGGAAGCCTTAGCCGCCGCTAAAATGAGTGCCCAGGAAAAGGACCTGATCTTTGTAGGTGGTAGTACGTTTGTAGTGGCTGAGATTATTTAGGATTATCGTTAAAACATTCCAAAAGTTCGAAACTTGTGGAATGTTAATTCATCCTCGAGATTTATACAGCAGGTTCCTGCTGACTTAAGCAATGAAAGCTGCCTAAGCCCCAAATAATTTCCGTCGAATCAATACCCACAACTTCCCTTTCGGGATAGCATTGGCTGATAATCTCAAGTGCTTTTTCATCTTTATCCGAACGATAAGTCGGCACAATTACATGTCCGTTGCTGATATAATAGTTAGCATACGATGCGGGTAAACGCATACCATCATACACTACATCATCCGGCATGGGCAATTCAATTACGTTCAATTGCTTACCGTTAAGAAGTCGCATCTTGCTTAAAGATTTTAAGTTTTGCTGCAACAGGTCGTAATTAGCATCCTCTACTTTGGTCTCGACAACACTCAACACGGTATCTTCATTTACAAAACGGATAGTATCGTCGATATGGCCGTCCGTATCATCTCCAACGATTCCTTCATCTACCCATAGCACTTGGTCAATGCCATAATAATCCGAAAGGTATTGCTCTATCTGATTTTGGTTAAGATGCGGATTTCTGTTCTCATTTAACAAACAGCAGGTAGATGTTAAAACGGTTCCTTTACCATTAAACTCCACTGACCCACCTTCCATCACTATTCCTGGATGAAATACCGGGATATCGAAATGCTTGCCGATAAGCGACGGGATAACATCATCTAAATCAAAAGGCGGATACTTATTGCCCCAGGCATTATACCCCCAGTCGACGATGACTTTCTTAATATCTGAATTCGGATTAACCAAAAAAGCAGGACCATGATCCCGGCACCAGGCATCGTTGGTTGGGTGAAAAAAGAATTCCACCTGGCTTAAATCAACACCGGCTGTCTGCAGATGGACAATCGCAGATTCTCTCAATTGCTCGTTAGCAACATTGATACGCACCTTTTCGCTCAGGGTAAGGATCTTTACAAACTGACTGTAAGCCGGATAAACTTTATGAATTGTTCCCGGCCAACTCTCCTCTTTATGGGGCCAGCTTAACCAGGTAGCTTCATGTTTGGCAAACTCGGCCGGAAAGTAATAGCCTAATTGTTTGGGAGTTGGGAAGTCAGGATGACCGGAAGACGGGAAGTTCATTGACATTATTTCAAAGAATTTTTTAATCCATTTAACATTACAAGTATTTCCTCGCAAGATTTGTACAAAACTAAAAACTTTTCGTCCTCAATAATTCTTCTCCTTTTCGCCAGGTGGAGACAGCCCACAACCTCAACATTTGATCTTATAGCATATCCTAGAAATCTTTTAAACTCCGGATTGCTTTGACCAGTACTACCCTCTGCGATATTTAAAGATATTGAATCTGCCGCACGTTTAATTTGAGATGTTAAAACGTAGAGTTCTTCTTTAGGAAAAGTCTTTGTTAATTGGTCGATGTTATCAGCCAGTTCAAGTGCTTTCTGCCAAACTTTTAAATTCTCAAACTTAAAGCCCATATTCTTATCAAATGATACATCCTACCCGAACTTTCCGACTTTCCGACTTTCCGACTTTCCGACTTTCGGACTTTCCGACTTTCGGACTTCCCGTCTAAACAACTACCCCTCATCCAAATATCTTTTTGTAATCGGCTCATAAGAATCAATTCTCCTGTCTCTTAAAAACGGCCAATGTGTACGATAACTATCTGATTTATTTAAGTCAAGTTCCTCGACATGGATCTCCTCTTCGGTATGAGAACCCTGATATAAAACTTTCCCGAATGGGTTTGAAACAAACGACCCGCCCCAGAATTTCATAGGGCCCTCGTCACCTGTACGGTTAACGCTCACCACATACACCCCGTTTGCAACCGCATGACTGCGCTGAATGGTTTGCCAAGCATTGTATTGCTCGGTATTTACATCAACTTCCTGAGATGATGACCAGCCAATCGCGGTTGGATAAAATAAGATCTCGGCCCCCATTAACGAAGTAATTCTCGCTGCTTCGGGATACCATTGATCCCAGCAAATCAATACTCCGATGGTTGCATATTTAGTTTTAAAGACCTTATAACCCAGATCTCCCGGAGTAAAATAAAATTTCTCGTAATAACCCGGATCGTCAGGAATGTGCATTTTTCGATATTTCCCAAGGTAAGATCCGTCGGCGTCGAGAACTGCTGTAGTATTATGATATAAGCCCTCGGCCCTTTTTTCGAATAAAGATGCGATGATTACGATGTTTAATTCTTTTGCTACATCCGCCAGAGCATTGGATGAAGGCCCGGGAATTGCTTCCGCAAGTAAAAAATTATCATAATTCTCTTCATCGCAGAAATACAATGAAGTAAAAAGCTCTTGTAAACAAACTATTTGCGCACCTTTTGCGGCGGCTTCTCTCGTTTTTACAATCGCCTTCGCAAGGTTCTCTTCCTTACTGGCGGTACAGGTCGTTTGCACCAACCCAACTTTAACGTTTTTCTTCATTAATTCCCTTTAGGCAAAATTAAAAATTGAAAATCTAATTTTTGTCACAGCAAATCAAGATACCCTATCTGCCTTCTACATGTAACACCCGGGTATGCCTTTTTAGTGTGCGTAATGTTATAAAAAGAATTGAGCTGATAATTAAAACAACCTGCCAAAAGCAGTCTAGCTTAAAGGCCTCATCATAGAAGTAATGGGCTGTAACATTAAAAATCGAAAATGTTACCGCTACAGCCAACAATCCATTGTACTCGCGTTTTAATACATTTTTTACAGAAAAAGAAAGGTCGGCAGATTTCCAAAGGGAAAAATCGGGAATAAAGGCCGGAGTTTTAGATGCCCATAATTCGTATGTAGAACCGTATTTTTTTCTTAGAAATTCCTCTTCAGCAATCATGATCCTTTCATAATAGATCCAGTAAGCCAAAGAACAGATCACAACAAACCACCAGATACTCAGGTACATAAAAAGCCCTAACCACATTAAAAAATTACCTAAATATAATGGGTGGCGTACTGTTGAGTAGATGCCTTTTTGGTTTAAAACCTCGGCAACCTGTCCGCCGTCTGTATTACGGCCAGAAGTACCCAGGGGTACAAAGCCGATTGTGATTGCTCTTATTACCAAGCCCAATAATGAGACTACAAGACATATAACACACCAAACCAGATCTGTTATTTTGGGATATGCCGCGTCTAAATAAAAATAAAGAACCGCAACAGCAACAGGATATAACAATATAGGAAGCCAGCTTCTTCTTACAAACAGCCAATTTCCATTAGCTTCTAACTCTTCTCTTAGGGGCATACGAAATACGAATTTTAATCAGGGCCAATATTAACTATTTTTCCGCAATAGCTGTCCTCCGCCAGATATAATAAACAGGCAAACCAATTAAAACGATAATTAATCCGGGCCAGGTATATTCGGGTTTAAACTTGATTAGAAGTGTACAGAAAGTAATGCCCATAACGATATATAAAGCGGGCAAAAAGGGATAGCCAAAGGCTTTATAAGGCCGTTCAGCATCTGGCCTCTTATTCCTCAAAATAAAAATACCGATAATCGTTAACACATAAAACAATACCACTACGAAAGAAATCATATCCAGAAGATCGCCGTATTTACCGCTTAAACATAAAATACAAGCCATAACACACTGTATCCATAGCGCAAACTCGGGAACAGAGTTCTTATTTAGTGAGGCTGTTTTACTAAAAAAAAGTCCGTCTTTTGCCATGGTATAATACACTCTCGCTCCCGATAAAATTAATCCGTTATTACATCCGAAAGTAGAAACCATTATCATTATAGCGATGAGAGTAGTGCCGAAGGTTCCGAAAACCTGGGTGGCTACCGATAAAGCGATACGATTATCTTTCGCAAAAGCCAGTTGTTCGATGGGTAGTACAGATATATACATCACATTCGCGGCAACATATATCAGAGTAACGATTAAAGTACCGAGGAAAAGGCTTAAACCAATGTTACGTTGCGGATTCCTGACTTCACCCGCGATAAACGTTACGTTATTCCAGGCATCGCTGCTAAAAATACTCCCCACCATTGCAGCGGCAAAAGCTCCCAGGATTGAAACACCAATCAAATCAACCCAATTATTTCCTGTACTGCCCGCTTCAATGCGGCTTATATGCTGCTTCATAGTCCAGGCATCCTGCCAGTTTTGATTCCATATATCGGAGTTAGCTGCCAGAAAACCGAAAATTATAAGGCCGAAAAGTGCTATCAATTTGGTAGCCGTGAAACTTGTCTGAATAATTTTTCCCGTTTTTATTCCGCGTGTATTAATGTAGGTAAGAAGTATAATCAAAACTATACCTACGGCCTGGGCGGCTGAAATTTTAAAACTATCGGATAGTTGAATAAGCGTATTCCCATCACCAAAATCTTCATTCAGATAGCCCAAAAATTTCCCGAAGGCAACCGCTACCGCAGCGATTGTGCCTGTTTGAATCACTGTAAAGAAGCTCCATCCGTATAAAAAGCCTATTAAAGGATTATAAGCTTCCTTTAAATAAACATACTGCCCTCCGGCTTTAGGAAACATTCCGCTTAGTTCGCCGTAACTTATTGCGGCTATTAAAGTCATCAACCCGGTGATAAGCCAGACCAAAATTAACCAGCCCGAGGACCCAACATCCTTCAGCATATCGGAGCTTACGATAAAAATACCCGAGCCGATCATGCTTCCCGCTACTAATAATGTTGCGTCGAGCAAACCGAGTTCGCGTTTCATTGTTAAATTTTCCTGTGGTTCTGTCATGATAATTTTCTTAACTTATGCGGCTTCTAAGATAATTTAAAATTACAAACTCGGAAACACGATTTATTTCCAGCCCAGCTAAAGTGTAGTTTTTACACTATTAATTTGCAAAACTGATTTACAATTTTAATTTTGACTTTTTACACTTAACAATTAAACTAACTCGAACGCTTATTTATGCAAATTTTACAAGACAATTTAATTTACACCATTCCATTATTTGGCATAATCGGCATTTTGGTAATGCTGTATAAATCGGCATGGGTAATTAAACAGGATGCTGGTGACGAAAACATGCGAACCCTGGCCGGCTATATTGCCGATGGTGCCATGGCTTTTCTAAAAGCAGAATGGAAAGTATTGGGGTACTTTGCCGTTATTGCGGCGATTATTTTGGCTTTTTCCGGTGCCATGGTCGAAACATCCAGTCCGGTAATAGCCATCTCTTTTCTGATTGGGGCCTTTACTTCTGCCTTTGCGGGATATATAGGCATGAATATCGCTACCAAAGCAAACGTAAGAACAACACATGCGGCACGTACAAGCCTGGCGCAAGCCTTAAAAGTATCTTTCACCGGAGGCAGTGTAATGGGTATTGGCGTAGCAGGGCTGGCAGTACTAGGCCTTGGAAGTTTGTTTATCGTCTTTTACCAGATGTATGTGGTGCAAACTGGTGGCGACGTAAACGGCCATGAAATGGAGAAAGCGCTGGAAGTGCTTGCCGGATTTTCATTAGGTGCCGAGTCTATCGCACTTTTTGCCCGTGTAGGCGGTGGTATATACACTAAAGCCGCCGACGTAGGTGCGGATCTGGTAGGAAAAGTTGAAGCCGGTATCCCGGAAGATGATGTGCGAAATCCGGCAACAATTGCCGATAACGTAGGCGATAACGTAGGTGACGTAGCAGGTATGGGTGCCGATCTTTTTGGTTCTTATGTTGCCACCATTTTAGCTACAATGGTTCTTGGAAGGGAAATACAATCAGCCGATAATTTCGGCGGAATAGCTCCTATCCTTCTTCCAATGTTAATTGCGGGACTGGGATTAATCTTTTCGATCGTAGCGACATCCTTTGTAAAAATAAAAGAAGAAACTGATAGTGTACAAAATGCACTCAATATGGGTAACTGGTCATCTATCGTAATGACGGCGATCGCATCCTTTTTAGCGGTTAAATGGTTATTGCCAGATACTATGACCATCAGAGGATATGATTTTACCAGCACCGACGTATTCCTTTCAATTATGGTGGGTTTAATTGTCGGAACGCTGATGAGTATTATCACCGAATACTATACCGCTATGGGCAAACGTCCGGTAAATTCGATTATTCAGCAATCTTCAACCGGGCACGCAACTAATATTATTGCTGGTCTGGCTGTTGGTATGGAATCAACTGTACTCCCGATTCTTGTTTTAGCGGCAGGTATTTATGGTTCTTACTACTTCGCAGGATTATATGGTGTAGCAATCGCGGCAGCGGGCATGATGGCAACAACCGCAATGCAGTTAGCTATTGATGCTTTCGGGCCAATCGCAGATAATGCGGGCGGAATAGCGGAAATGAGTCAGTTACCCGAGGAGGTTCGCCACCGCACTGATAACCTGGATGCTGTTGGAAATACAACGGCAGCAACTGGTAAGGGCTTTGCTATCGCTTCAGCAGCACTAACATCCCTGGCTTTGTTTGCGGCTTTCGTGGGTATAGCAGGTATCGACCGGATCGACATCTATAAAGCTGATGTACTGGCGGGCTTGTTTGTGGGCGGAATGATTCCTTATATTTTCTCGGCCTTATGTATCTCGGCAGTTGGACGTGCGGCAATGGATATGGTACAGGAAGTTCGCAGACAGTTTAGAGAGATTCCGGGCATTATGGAATACAAAGCTAAACCCGAATACGAAAAATGCGTTGCTATCTCTACAAAAGCATCATTGCGTGAAATGATGTTACCGGGTGCTATTGCGCTTATCGTTCCGATCATTATAGGTTTCGCTTTCGGGCCTGAAGTTTTAGGGGGCCTTTTAGCAGGCGTTACAGTGTCGGGCGTTTTAATGGGAATGTTCCAGTCTAACGCAGGTGGTGCATGGGATAACGCAAAAAAATCGTTCGAAAAAGGTGTTGAGATTAACGGTGAAACCTATTATAAAAAATCAGAACCACATAAAGCCTCTGTAACCGGCGACACCGTAGGAGATCCGTTTAAAGATACTTCCGGACCGTCGATGAATATTCTGATTAAACTTATGTCGATAGTTTCGCTGATTATCGCCCCGCATATACATGTGGATGGAAATGACACTACTGCGATAAAATCAGAGATTAAAAAAGAAGTGAGGGTTACTGAAGTTAAATCGGCGATAACATCGCTTAAATAAGCATACCAGTGATCGTTAGGGACTTAAAACCTTATCAATATTTACATTATATTGCATTATGAGTTTATTTATCAAGAAACCGATTAATCAGCTTCTGGAAGATTCGGCTGAATCTGACAAAGGGTTGAAGCGTACCTTATCAGCTACATCTTTGGTTGCTTTAGGGATTGGAGCAATTATAGGCGCAGGATTGTTTGTGAGAACTGCTTCAGCTGCGGCTCAATATGCCGGACCATCGGTTACTTATGGCTTTATACTTGCGGCAATTGGCTGTGCCCTGGCAGGTTTGTGTTATGCGGAACTTTCTTCATCAATCCCTATTGCGGGAAGTGCTTATACCTATAGTTATGCCACCATGGGCGAATTAATTGCCTGGATAATAGGTTGGGATTTGATTCTAGAATACGCTGTGGGCGCGGCTACCGTAGGAATTGCATGGAGCGAATATTTAAATAACCTCCTGGTCTCGGTGCTAAATATGCCACCAATTCCTTATGAATATAGCCACTCCCCTTTCCAGCATTCTATGGATGGTGTAAATGGAATTATCAATATCCCAGCATTAGTAATAGTTACCTTATTAACTATGCTACTGATAAAGGGAACTCAGGAATCGGCGTTTGTAAATGGAATCATTGTAATCACTAAAGTTGCAATTGTAGTTCTAATTATAGCCATTGGCTGGGGTTTTATTAACCCAGTGAATCATGCTACCTACATCCCCGAACCATCAACTTTTGTTGATGATCATGGGGTAGCACACAACTTTGGAGGTATCATGGGAATTTTAGGAGCCGCTGGAGTTGTATTCTTCGCGTTTATCGGTTTTGATGCGGTGAGTACGACAGCACAAGAAGCCAAAAATCCTAAACGCGATATGCCCATCGGTATTCTTGGTTCTTTAGCGGTTTGTACCGTTCTCTATATTCTTTTTGCTCACGTATTAACCGGTGTGGCGACGCTCGAAGATTTCAGAACAACCGGAAAAGAAGCATCTGTATCTTTTGCTATAGAGAAATACATGACCGGGTATAAATGGCTGGCTCAGTTTGTAACAGTAGCCATCCTTGCCGGATTTTCCTCAGTAATTTTGGTAATGTTATTAGGCCAATCAAGGGTGTTTTACTCGATGAGCCGGGATGGATTGCTGCCAAAAATGTTTAGCGAAATTCATCCTAAGTTTAAAACGCCTTATAAAGCCAACTGGTTCATCTTAATTTTAGTTGGCCTCTTTGCTGCTTTTGTACCAGGTGATATTGTGGGTGATATGACTAGTATCGGCACTCTCTTCGCATTTATGCTAGTTTGCGTTGCGGTAATTGTTCTTAGAAAAACAAACCCTGAACTTCCTCGTCAGTTTAAAACCCCTTGGGTGCCATTTGTGCCGATTTTGGGTATTTTAGTGTGCGGTGCTATGATTTACGGACTTGGCTGGACCAACTGGGCGAGATTAGGAGGATGGCTTTTAATTGGCTTTATTATATATTTTGGCTACAGCAAAAATCATTCGATTTTACGAACACAACATAAAGTAGTAACACCCGATGATCCCAATCCTAAAATTGTTGAATAATTTTAAAGAGCTTCGGGAAACCGGAGCTTTTTTGTTTTACCGGTTTTATCTGATGAATCAGGCAAACTAACCAGATTCATCACCGACTATTAAAATGCCTCAATAAAACTCATTATTATGAACACTTTTTTCAATCTGGACCAAAAACAGATCTTATCTGTTACCATGATTCTCTTCGCAATCATTGATATCATCGGTTCAATACCTGTAGTAATAGCTTTAAGAAAAAAAGCAGGGGGCCATATTCAATCAGAAAAAGCCACTTTGGTTGCCCTAGTTTTGATGATCCTCTTTCTTTATTTAGGAGACGAGTTGTTAAAACTGATAGGGCTTGATGTTCCTTCATTCGCTATTGCCGGTTCGATAGTAATCTTTGTTATAGCTATGGAGATGATATTGGGCATAAACTTTTTTAAAGAAGAGGTTCCTAAAACGGTATCTATTGTGCCTCTTGCATTTCCTCTAATTGCCGGTGCAGGAACAATGACTACGTTACTTTCATTACGTGCCGAGTATGATATTCAGAATATCCTGGTGGGAGTTATTGTGAATATGCTGTTTGTGTATATCGTACTTAAAAATGTGGTCAGGATTGAGAAGATGATAGGCCAGGCGGGGTTGAGTGTGCTTAGAAAAGCTTTCGGGATAATATTACTGGCGATCGCGGTGAAGTTGTTTAGGAATAATACGGGGTTGTAGGTCTGAACTATGATTTGATTGATTAATTGATTTATATGATTAAGAAAGATTACAAATATTCTGAACTTACATCTAAAATTATAGGCTGTGCAATGACAGTTCACAGGACTCTTGGAAATGGTTTTCAGGAGGTAATCTATCAACGTGCTCTGGAAATCGAAATGGCCGCAGCAGGAATAACCTTCAGCAGAGAATTTGAGATGCCGATATTTTACAGAGGTCTTCAAATAGGAACAAGGAGGGTTGATCTTCTTGTTGAAGGATTAATTTCAGTAGAATTAAAGGCATTGATAAAGCTCGAGGATGTTCATTTAGCTCAAGGAATAAATTACCTTGAGGCTTATAATCTTGAAGTAGGATTACTAATAAATTTTGGTGAAAATAGCTTGAACTTTAAAAGGCTATCAAATAAAAAATATAAACCTGATTTTTAATTTCATAAAATCAAGCACTTGACTAGAACATATTTAATCCCACCAATCAAAAAAATCACAGTTCAGACCATTATTAACCTCGCCACAAACATCGTATCCGATTTTCTGCCATATCCCTTCAATAACTTTTGCGTTTCAAGCTTCAAACCCAGCTCTTTAAAAAAAAACTCCACCATCTCTTCATTTTCTTCTTTAAATACCGAGCAGGTAATATAAATCAACGGTTTCCCGGGCTTAAGGTACTTGACGATGTTCCTTGCGATTGACTGCTGAAGATTTTGAAAAGCTTTAATGCGATATTCCTGAAACTGACTAATCATTTCAGGTGAACGCCCCCAAGTCCCCGATCCTGTACAAGGAGCGTCATATAAAATGCCGTCAAATTCATAGCTATGAATAAAAGGTTGAGGATCTTTAGTAAGGTCTAAAAGCTTCTTTTGATACTTTTTTAAACCCGCATTATTAAATCTTTCATCCAGGTTTTCTAAAACGCTTTCGCGGATATCTGATACCAAAAGTTTAATATCCGGCTGATGATGAAACAAATTAATAGATTTTCCGCCCGAAGCGGCACAGCAATCCCACCAATAATCATACTTCTGTGGTTTACAATATTCACCAGCTTCCTGCGAAGAAAGATCCTGAATCTCGAAGTATTTATTGTCAGGGAAAATCTGGTCGAGCTTTGTTCCGTTTGGTAAACGCAGCGAACGCTCCGCTTCCTCCTGATATGCAACCCCCGCATCTTCAAGTTTTGAGCTTACCCACGCTGTTTTTCCGGGGTATAAACGAATAAACAGGTCTGGCTGAATAAAGTACGACAGGAGAAATGCTTCCTTTTCAACTTCTTTTGATAAATGCGAGTGGAAAGGAAAAACATCAGTTAAGGTAAAACCTGTATTACTTGATTCAAGGTAGGCGATCTTTTCCCGGAGGGTTAGTTCTATCTTATCATCCAATTCCGGCTTGAAATAGCGCAGGAGAGCATTTGAAGTAGTTGAAGTTAGAAATTCCGCAAGAAAAAGGCGTTCTTCAATGGGCAAATTCGAACAGGCCAAACCTAAACGAAAGTAATTATATAACAGGCCGCTTGCTACTCGCCTGTCTGTTGAGCCCATTTGCTTATTTCTTCGAAAAAAATCAGGAAGAAATTTGGCTAAAGGCTTGTCCTCTTTATACGAATCCAAAATCCGTAAAAAGGTTTTAAGCTGCTGATCGAAACGGTTTGATGTACTTTTGGATTCCATATATAGCCCTCACCCGCTTACGCTCGGGTCTGCGTACTCTCTTAGCCTCACCCGCCTGCGCTCTGGCCTACGCACCCTCTCCTGAAGGAGAGGAGTTTGTGCGCTTAACCTCACCCGCCTACGCTCTTGGCCTGTGCGCCCTCTCCTGAAGGAGAGGAGTTTGGGTGCTTTATCTACGCATGGATTCCTCTCCTTCAGGAGAGGATTTAGGTGAGGCTTTACTCCCACTCTATTGTTGCGGGCGGTTTCGAACTAATGTCGTAAACCACACGATTGATACCTTTTACATTGTTAATGATTTCGTTGGAGATTTTGGCCAGCAATTCGTACGGCAAATGGCTCCAATCGGCTGTCATACCATCTACAGAACCTACAGCGCGTAAACAAATTACGTTTTCATAAGTACGTTCATCGCCCATCACTCCTACCGATTGTACCGGAAGGAAAATAGCTCCGGCCTGCCATACTTTATCATACCAGCCGGATGATTTTAAATTGCTGATATAAATAGAATCGGCTTCCTGTAAAATAGCCACTTTCTCGGCGGTAATGTCACCTAAAATACGGATGGCTAAACCCGGGCCGGGAAAAGGGTGGCGTCCTAAGATGATATCGTCGATACCAAGCGCTTTACCTACTCTTCTAACTTCATCTTTAAATAATGTATTAAGCGGCTCTACCACTTTAAGCTTCATAAAGTCGGGTAAACCACCAACGTTATGGTGAGATTTGATGGTGGCGGAAGGCCCGTTAACGGATATAGACTCGATTACGTCGGGATAAATAGTTCCCTGCCCCAACCACGACACGTCCTGAACCTCATGTGCGGCATCATCAAATACCTCGATAAACACACGGCCAATTATTTTTCTTTTCTGCTCGGGGTCTTTTACTCCGGCAAGCTGACTTAAAAATCTGTCTTTAGCGTCTATACCACGAACATTCAGGCCCATATGCTGGTAAGAATCCAGTACCTGATTGTATTCATCTTTACGCAACAATCCGTTATCAACAAAAATGCAATGAAGGTTTTTTCCGATCGCATTATGCAGCAACACGGCGGCTACCGATGAATCAACGCCGCCAGAAAGCCCCAGAACCACCTTATCATTACCGATTTTCTCTTTTAACGAAGAGATTGTTGTTTCGATAAATGAATCGGCAGTCCAATCTTGCGAACAACCGCAAATATCCACAAGGAAGTTTTCCAATAATTGCTTTCCGTCTGTGCTATGCGTTACTTCGGGATGGAACTGAATACCGTAGGTTTTACTTCCGTTTACCTGGAAAGCAGCAACCCGCACCGAATCTGTACTTGCAATTACATCAAAATCCGACGGAATCTCAGAGATCGTATCGCCATGCGACATCCAAACCTGAGAATCTTTAGGAATATTTTTAAGCAATGGATGCGCTTCATTGATATATTGAAGATTCGCCCTGCCATACTCGCGTATTGTAGACGGAATAACAAGTCCGCCCGAATACTGAGCAAGGTATTGCGCACCGTAACATACGGCCAGCAAAGGGTATTTATTATGATAAGCTTTAAAATCAATTTGAGGCGCATTTTCCTGGCGGACAGAATATGGGCTTCCTGAAAAGATCACTCCTTTTACAGTGTTATCAAACTCTGGCAGATTATTAAAGGGGTGTATTTCGCAGTATACGTTGAGTTCTCTTACTCTCCGGGCAATTAGTTGGGTATATTGTGAGCCGAAGTCAAGAATGATGATTTTTTCTTGCATGGGCAAAGATAGAAATTTTGAGGTACCTCTAAGATGTTTTTTTGATTTTAGTTGACGAGAAAAAAACAAAAAAAGAGTAAGAAAAAACGCCTATCGGTTTACCAACCTCGCCACATATTTACCAATTATATCAAACTCCAGATTCACTAAATCACCCGGCTTAACCTGCTGCAGGTTTGTATGCTCATAGGTATACGGAATTATAGCAACCGAAAATCTGTCTGTTTGTGAATTTATCACGGTTAAACTAATGCCATTCACACACACAGAACCCTTTTCAACAGTTACATTCCCTAAAGTTGTATCGTATTTAAAGGTGTATTCCCAACTGCCGTCATGCTCTTTCAAATCAACACATTCGGCTGTTTGATCTACATGGCCCTGCACAATATGCCCGTCTAAACGGCCATTTAGTTGCATGCAGCGTTCCAGATTAACTAAACTACCCGCTTTTAGTGCTTTTAGGTTAGTTTTAGAAAGCGTTTCTGCAATAGCTGTTACCGTGTGGGTATTCGAATCCAAAGCTACAACGGTGAGGCAAACTCCGTTGTGGGCCACAGATTGATCGATCTTCAGCTCGGATGAAATTGATGATTCGATGGTGACATGAAGGTTTCCCTCACTTTGACGCAGTTTGTGGACCAGGCCGAGCGTTTCTATAATTCCTGTAAACATTTTCCGAAGATATTAATTAGCTGTCCATAATCAAATCAATACTCTTTACGGTTTCTTTTCCAATTCGAATAGCTCGCAGCGGTAGTGCTTATCGCTGGGGTATTACTGTTTTTATCGAGTAACTTAACTGCCATAATTGCGGCTATAAAAGCTTCCGTCTCAGAATCTTGTACTGCAATTTCATTGCTGAAATACTTACTTACAAAATGTGTATCGAAATTACCGCTGCGGAAACTTTCATGCTCCATTACAAACTTCCCGAAGTTAAGCGTATTTCGCACCCCGGTTATTTGATATTCGTCAATAGCCCGTTTCATCCTCTCAATTGCCTCTTCCCTATCAACACCCCAAACTATGAGTTTTGCGATCATAGGGTCGTAATATATAGGAATCTCCATACCCTCAGCAAAGCCGTCGTCTACCCGAACGCCCGGTCCTTGCGGAATTTTGTATTTACTGAGTTTGCCAATATCGGGCAGAAAATCATTCGTAGGATCTTCGGCATATACCCGTAATTCGATAGCGTGGCCGTGTATTTTAAGATCATCCTGTTTAAAGCCAATTTTTTCGCCATTGGCTATTTTAATTTGCTCTTTCACAAGGTCTAAACCAGTAATCATTTCGGTAACGGGATGTTCTACCTGAAGCCGTGTATTCATTTCCAAAAAGTAGAAATCGAGATTTTCATCCAAAATAAACTCTACCGTTCCGGCACTGGTATAATTGCATGATTTTGCCGCGTCAACAGCACACTTACCCATTTTTTCGCGCAATTGGGGAGATAATACAGCCGAAGGTGCTTCTTCCACAACTTTTTGATGCCGCCGCTGAACGGAGCATTCCCGCTCGAACAGGTGAACAATATTTCCATGCGAATCTCCCAAAATCTGAATTTCGATATGCCTCGGAGACGTTACATATCTCTCGATAAATACGGCACCATCACCGAAAGCCGAAATAGCTTCGGATACAGCGCGTTGCATTTGAGATTCAAAATCTTCGGCCTTTTCAACAATGCGCATTCCTTTGCCTCCGCCACCGGCAGCAGCTTTTATAAGTATGGGAAAACCTACCTCATGGGCACGAAGTTTAGCTTCGGCCATATCTGTTATCGCTGTATCGGTTCCAGGTACTAATGGAATATTATATGAAAGTGCCGCCGCTTTGGCCGACAACTTATTACCCATAATTTCCATAGCCCCAGCAGAGGGACCAATAAATACTATCCCCGCATCAACAACCGCTTGGGCGAATTGAGGGTTTTCTGATAAAAACCCATACCCTGGATGGATAGCATCAGCGCTTGTTTTTTTGCAGGCCCCAATAATTTTTTCGATTACGAGATAGGATTGATTGGATGGAGCCTCACCGATACATATTGCTTCATCGGCGTACTGAACATGCAGAGCCATTCTGTCTGCTTCCGAAAAAACGGCAACTGTTTGAATTCCCATCTCACGGGCCGAGCGCATAATTCTTAATGCTATTTCTCCGCGGTTGGCTACAAGTATTTTTCTGATAGGCATATCATTTTTATAAAGATAAAATCGCGATAAAAGCTAAATTCAGTGTGCTTAATTTAAGAATTGTGTAATATTCGATTTGTTTTTTTAAAGAAGTAAATTGGTAAAAATCAGCAAATAAACTTTTAGAAATGAAGGCTGTAATAATTAAAATGCGTCTTTGATTAAAATTTGAAATCTTTTATAAAAAAAAAGCGTTACCAAATTAGCCAAAATTAAACTTAAAGGCTACGGTAACCGCCCTATTAATAATGATATTTAGTAATTTTAGGGCCTGATAGAATATGCTAAGACAAAACTTACAACAAAAATTACTTCAAAAATTATCTCCTCAGCAGATCCAGTTCATCAAGCTTTTACAAATTCCTACTGTGGGTTTGGATGCGAGGATAAAAGAAGAGCTTGAGGAAAATCCTGCGTTAGAAGACCTTAGCTTAGTAAACCTTAATGATCCTGTAGAAGAATATCCTGATAAAGATCCGGATACCGCCGATTTTAACAGCGAAGAAAGTTCGAATGATGATTTCGATGAATTTAATGTCGACGACTATCTTCAGGAAGATAACATAAACGATTACGGCTCTAAATACGACCAAAACGGAGAAGACGAAGAGGAACGGAAGGAAATGCCGATTGCTATCCAGTCTTCATTTTACGAAACGCTGCAACAGCAGCTTGATCTGGCTCCTATATCCGATAAGGATTTTCAGGTTGGGAGGCAAATTATCGGAAGTCTGGATGATGACGGCTACTTACGCAGATCGATCACTTCTTTATTAGATGACCTTGCTTTTTCGCAAAATGTAATTGCCGAGGAGGATGAAGTTGAGGATATGCTCAAATTAATCCAGTCTTTTGAACCTGCCGGAGTAGGTGCGCGTGATTTACAAGAGTGCCTGTTAATTCAACTGAGAAAAAAAGAGCAGACCCCGGTTGTAAAAAAAGCGATAAAAGTAGTTGAAAACTATCTGGACGAATTTACCAGGAAGCATTACGATAAACTTGAGCGTTCGCTAAATATGGATTCGGTAGAACTAAGGGAAGTAATTTCCGAGATACTGAAACTTAACCCCAAACCGGGCGATGCGGGCGAAACTAATACCAAGCAGCTTCAGGTAATACCCGATTTCCATATAGCTAATAACGAAGGAACCCTGATTTTGACGCTAAATTCACAGAATGCACCGGAATTGCGAGTTAGCCGTTCGTACAAAGAGATGTTCGAGCATTACGACAAAGCATCGCAAAAGGATAAAAAATTAAAAGAGGCGGTTCAATTCGTTAAACAAAAACTCGATTCGGCACGCTGGTTTATAGACGCGATTAAGCAAAGGCAGCAAACTTTGCTTAAAACGATGAACGCCATTATGCAGTACCAGTATGAGTATTTCTTATCCGGAGATGAGCGCAACCTGCGGCCAATGATTTTAAAAGACATCGCTGATAAAATAGGGATGGATATTTCTACCGTTTCGAGGGTTGCCAACTCAAAATACGTTCAAACCGAATTCGGAACTTTCCTTTTAAAATCCTTTTTCTCTGAAGCCATTCAAATGGAAAGCGGCGAAGAGGTTTCTAATAAGGAAGTGAAAAAGATTTTGGAAGAATGTATCGGCAATGAAGACAAACAACATCCGCTGGCTGATGAGCGGTTAACCGAAATACTAAAAGAAAAAGGCTATAATATTGCCAGGCGCACTGTAGCAAAATACCGGGAAGCCATGAATATCCCTGTTGCACGGTTAAGGCGGGAACTATAATTACCAGCTTCGTTGCGGGCAGGTTACTCTATATCTGTTGTTTAAAAGTATTCCCAGAACAATTTCGTGTGTTCCGGTACTTACATCGCCCAAATTGGAGGTTGTAAAATCGTAGGAATACCCTACATTGAGCAACTGGCTGATGTTAAATCCTGCCAAAGCACAAAAAGCATCTTTGCTGCGGTAACTTGCGCCAATCCATAACTTATCTCTGAAAGCTGTTTTTATATTCACATCAACAGTTGTTGGCGACTGAGACACTTTTCTAACCATGAGCGAGGGGATAATCCCGATACTTTCAGCAGCAATAATTTTAAATCCTGTTGTAAAATAAAAGTGCGGCACTGTTTGCGAGCTGCTGTTTAGCCCGTCACTGGCAAATATGGTTTGCCTTACCAACTGCTGTGCAGACAAGCCGAAAAAATACGTAGGGCCATAAACCCAGACACCCAGGCTCAAATCGGGGCGTATTTTTTCATTTTGGCTGGCAGCTACGGCTGGATCCGTTTTTTCGGCTAAAGTTACCTTCTCGGCGTTGAGAGATGTTTGCGATACGCCGACAGCTACTCCCACCGCAAGATTCAACTTATTTGACAAACCCAAATGGTAAGCATAGGTGGCGTTAAGATCTAATCGGTTAATGGGTCCGGTTTTATCCGACAGGCCATAAATCCCCAAACCATGATGCGGTTCGGCCGCCATGTAATTGCGGGTAAAGCTACGGCTCATGGGATTATCGTCCTGACCGCCAAAAGATGTGGCATCTCCTGATAAAAAGCCATTTCCGAAAGGCGCGTGAATTGAAAAGTAATTTGTAACGGGGGCACCCTCTAAACCTGTCCATTGATTTCGATGCCCCGCCTTGAAATCCACGTAGTTTTCTATACCTGAAATGGCTGGGTTTATTAAATAGTTATTAAAAATATATTGTGTGAAAACCGGCTTTTGCTGAGCACTAGCAATCAGGCTGAAAAGCCCGAAAAAAAAGAAAAAGAAAACAGGTTTCAAGTGGCTTATCTCCAATTACATCACAATTATATCAGAAGTTAATTCCTAATACAATTTCATGGCTACCCGATGATACATTTCTCAACGCCGACGTAGAATTATCAAACGAATAACCTAAGCTAACTGTTTTAGCCACATTAAATCCAAACATCGCCGCAAGGGCATCATTTTTTCTATACGAACCACCAATCCACAAATTATTTCTGTAGGCCAGTTTAAGATTTACATCATACGACAAAGGCGTGGGCTGTACACTTTTCAGCATAACAGAGGGGGCGAATGAAAAGTCTTCTTTTACCCAAACCCTGAATCCGGCGGTGAGGAAGTAATGCGGCACCTCTTTACCCGACTTAAAATCGTGGGCCAAAACCATATTTTGGTTAAGTGCCTGTTGAACTGAACCTCCTATATAGAACGCGGCTGAATAAAAATAGATCCCAGCGTTAAGATCGGGCAGCCATTGAACTACACTTCCACCGCCTCCTACTACAGGTTCATTTTGGTCTTCAAACCGAAGATCGCTGGTGTTGAGAGACAGTCTGTTAACGCCGCCGCCTACCCCTACCGACAAATTCGCGACATCGCTGATATTGATATGATATGCGTAAGTAAAATTCAGTGTTGTTCTTTTTATAGGGCCGGTTTCATCGTTAAGGGCAACCAAGCCTATTCCGTGATGTGATGAAGAAGAAAAGTAATCTATCTTATCGGTTTTTGTAGCGGGTTCATCCACACCGTGGTCTACAAATCCGGTACGGGTGTTCCCGATATTTATGGGCTTACTGATAGTTAAATAGCTCGTTTTAGGAGCACTTTCCAAACCCATCCACTGGGTACGGTACCCCGATTTAATGTATATGGAATGATACATCCCGGTAACGGCCGGGTTTATTACAGACATGTTTTGGAAATATTGCGTGTAGTGAGGCCGTTGCTGGCCGTTTGTAAGCAATCCGCAGAGGGAGATTAATAAAAGAATAATGTACTTCCTCATCGCAATAACGTTATTGATCCCACTATTCGCTTTCTTCCGTTATTAGGCTCTATTATGTAGTAATATACTCCTACCGGCATGTCTTTTCCCTGATGGGTGCCATTCCATGGCTCCAGATACTGCCCGGAGTTGTACACTTTCTGGCCGTAACGATTATAAATTTGTACCGTTGCGTTAACATACGTCTCCAGGTATTTAATTGCCCATCGGTCATTTATTCCATCGCCGTTGGGCGAAAAAGCATTTGGAATTTCGGGCTCCAGAACTTTTACCCACACTTTTTCAAAAACGGGGCAGGCTAGCCCGGCGGTAACAGTTAAGGTGTATTCGGTATCTTCAAGCGGCGACGCTACAGGGTTAGGAATACTATCATTATCAAGCCCGGCCGATGGCACCCACTTATAGCGCAATCCTTTACCTTCAATTTCCGGAACCAGTACTTTCTGTCCGCCTCTTAATATGGTGATGTCTTCGAGAGATTTAATTATCGCAGGAGAATATACTTTTGCAGTAGTTGTATTGCTACAACCCTTGTCTGTTTCCACCGTCAGGGTAACGGTAAACTCACCACTTGGACTAAACTCATGGGTCGGGTTTTGCAAATCGGACGAATCTTGCTCACCTGATTCCGGGTCACCAAAATTCCATGACCATTTTATAATATTACCTTCAATGGCCTCAGACTCATCTGTAAATTGCACTACCTCGCAAAATTGTTGCGAAAATTGAGCTTTCGGAAGTTCGGATACATGCACAGGTATAGAATCGCTCACAGCAGATTGACACCCGGTAATTCCTTCCACAATTAAGGTAACCTTATAATCGCCGCTTTTTTGATATATATGTGAGAAAGGAAGTGCTGATCGCCTTACTTCAACCGGGCTACCATCGCCAAAGTTCCAATACCATTTACCAATATCAACCCCGTTACTTGTACTATTGTCTGTAAATACAACTTCATCGCCCTGGCATACCGAACCTGTGGCTGTAAAGTCTGCATCGGGCGGCGCGGAAATGGTTAAGCTCAATTCTACTGTTTCATTTTCATCGCAGCCAATAGGTGCCGGATTTACCGCCATAGCCTTTATAATATAGATCCCCGGAGATGAATAAGAAACCAAATCGTTAAAATACCGGTACTTATATGAAAGAACCCCGTTTATAGTCTCTGTAGTATAATGAGCGTCGGGATCCGGATCTGTTCGAACCCCGCTTCCGTCGTTCAAATCCCATTTTAATGAATTTGTTTTGTAGGGTAAAATCACATAAAGTTTTAGCGGTTCGCTATTGCATCCGCTAACAATAGGATTATTGGTTGAGGGATTTTCGGGTTGAATGAATTGGTTCAGATTTCTGAGATCTGAGCCGGCTAAATAACCATAGGACTCTACCACTCCGTAACCATACGCAATGGCAACAAAACCACCATCCGCACGAATACGATGAGTTGGACTACCGGAAATTGAAGATTGAGTTACGTCTACCACTATATAACTATACTGGTCGTTTATTTTTATAAACTTATTCGTGGCAAAAGGCGCATTGGCCGGGTTAAGCTGAAACTGCTGCCCGTCGACCGTAAAAAAAGGAATATCGGCAGTTTTAATTATTGCGTTAATATAATGGCTCCTGATGTTTGTAGGAGCTTCGTTGGTTGAAATGGCGGAATAAACGGTGATATCTTTAAGTGTTTGCTCTATAGGATTGAGAATTATCATGTCGGGATCGCCGGGAACTGGCGCAGACATAACCGGTAAGTTTGAATTAGTTGGATTACAGGTTTGGGATGTTTGAAACTGAGCGACATTAATAGGATTGTTGGCACTTATAATGTTACCGGCCTGGCTTTTAAATGTAATTACGCTTCCTTTTGAATACGGATTGCTTAATACCGTTCCGTTAGCATTAGTGGTAGAACCATTTATAGTAACCGTGGTATTATTATCCGCAACCTGAATCCGGTAAATGTCGTAACTCCCGAAGTGTGAATTATAAAAGGGGGCGGTTACAAAGTTTTTGCCCCAGGCAGATACAGGCAGCAATTGCTGATAAAGATTATCCTGCCCGCCGGGATTGTTCGGGCTTACAATATTTCCTTCTTCGCAAAAGCCGTTTTTCGAACTTCCGGAAAACACGGCGAAGGGTTTACAGCCATTAACTGTTTTAATTCGCGAACCTGTAATATCCGTTCTTGATTGAAACTGGTAAATATCTCCCTTGTTCAATTTAATAACAAAGGGTACGCCCGCCTTTCTTACCGGCAACCATCTGCTATCTTGTGTAGGGGTAATCTCTATATCGGTATCATCTTCAACCCCTACAATAGTAAATTGCGAAGAGATAATCTCATCAACCAGATCTCCAAGCTGGGTGTATGATATAGCATAGTAATCGTGCCCCAATGCTTTTGTAGGGTAAACTAAACAAGCGGCAGACCGCGCACTCCTTGATATGTGAGAATAAACTACTATCGGCTGATCGGCGGTAACGTGAATACCTTTTCCAATATGGGTTTCGAGATTATCATAGGTGTCTACATAAACATTTTGATATTCGTTAGGATTAATATAAATAGCCTTGGGCTGATTAGCAAGAAGCGTTACAGTAGCAGGCACTCCGTTAACTTTATAAGGAGTGCCGCCCAGATTAATAGAAACCGTAGCGTTAACTTTTGACGTTAAAAAAAGTGTTAATCGCGAAAACTCATCATCAACGTGTCCGGCATAAGCTACCCAAAAATCAGTACCTTCATTAGATGTACCCTGGGCAAAAGCACTATCAGACTCAACAGCCAATAAAGAGCTAAACACCCAAAGCATTCTCGCGAGAAATTTTCTGACTGAAGGGCTTATGCGCATGGGATAAAATTTTGCGAAATCAAGTTATGGGGCACTATCTAAGAAAAAGGATTTAAAGATAATAAATAGAAGGATAGTTTACCAAAATTGCGTCTGCAATTAAAAAAAGAAATAGCGAAGCACTAAAAAAGCAAGCTGAAATAAAAGGTCGAACCCTCATAAATAGTGCTTTTAACCCCAATGGTGCAGTTATGAGCCTTTATTATTTCGGCTGATATGTACCACGCACATTAAACAGACAAAAACCAATTTCAGGGAATATTAATTTCCCGCCTATTAAAGACGGACGGCAAGGTATATCTTTGTGAAAATTAGAATCTATGAGTGTAAACTGGGGAATAATAGGATGTGGTGATGTAACTGAAATTAAAAGCGGGCCGGCTTTTAATAAGGCTGAGAACTCGTCGCTGGCAGCTGTTATGCGACGGGATATTGAGAAAGCCAAAGACTATGCTCAGCGTCATAACGTTCGAAAATTTTATGCTGATGCGAATGCCTTAATTAATGACCCGGAAGTTAGTGCTGTTTACGTGGCCACCCCTCCCGCCTTTCACGAAGAACATACCATTGCGGCTTTAAAAGCCGAAAAACCCGTATACGTAGAAAAACCAATGGCTTTAAGTGAAGAGAGTTGCCGGAAAATGATTGAGGCATCAAAAAAATATTCAACAAAACTTACTGTAGCGCATTATCGCAGGGCGCTGCCAATGTTTAGAAAAATAAAAGACCTGTTATCAGAAATAGGAGATATTCGCTTTGCTTCTATCCAGTTTTTGCAACCCGCACAAACGGATCTGGTGGCAACTTCGGAAGTTAACTGGAGGGTTGATCCGCAAATTTCGGGTGGAGGATTGTTCCACGATATGGCTCCGCATCATATTGATTTAATGCTTTATTTTTTTGGAGATCCGCTAAGGGTTTCAGGCTATTCAGCTAACCAATCTGGACTTTACCCGGCAGATGATATTGTTTCGGGAGAATTCGTATTTAAAAACAATGTCATCTGTAAGGGCCTGTGGTGCTTTAATATTTCGAATGAGGAAGCGAAAGACCACTGTGAAATTGTGGGTTCTGAAGGTAAAATCTCATTTCCCTTTCATGGAAATTTCTGTCAGCTGATAAAAAGGGGCAATACAGAAACTTTCAATTTTCATTCCCCCCGACATATACAACAGCCCATGATTGAGGAGGTTGTAAAATATTTCGCGGGTGAAAGCCCTGTCAATCCCTGTGATGCGGAGGAAGGGGCCAAAGTGCTGCGCATTATGGATATTCTCACTGGCAAGCATCATCTTTAAGTATAAAAAAAGCCTGCAGAACCTACCCACAATCTATACGCAATAAAAAAAGCGATTAAGTAAAACATGATTTTTACATAATCGCTTTTAAAGGCTTTCCATTAAAGAGTTACTTTTTCAGTGTCCTCGTAAAATACAGAATTTTTTTTTGAAAAGAAACCAGGTTTACAAACCCGGTTTCTTAGTTTTTAAGGTTACCGGTTCTACTTTATTTTCCGAACTAAAAATATTCTTGAACCATAATTTAGTTCGTTTAGAATTACTGTCGGCAAGTAAATACATACAAGGAACAAGTATCAGCGTAAGAAAAGTAGCAAACGCCAAACCGAATATCATGGTCCATGAAAGCGGGCCCCAGAAGGCTACGTTATCACCACCAAAATATAAATGTGGATTTCCGGTACTAAGCAGCTTCGCAAAATCGATATTTAATCCCACGGCAAGTGGTATCAAACCGAGCATAGTTGCAGTAGCGGTAAGTAATACCGGAGTCATTCGGGTTCTTCCTGCCTCGATTACCGAATCTTTTACAGACATACCCTGTTCTATCATCAAATCTGTAAACTCCACCAGCAAAATTCCGTTTCGGACTACAATCCCCGCAAGGGCCACGATACCAATACCAGACATTACGATTGACATTTCCATTCTGAAGAGAGTAATGCCCAGGAATACTCCGATAACACTGAACAGAATTTCACTCAAAATAATTAGCGGTTTGCTTACGGAATTGAATTGCGCAACCAGAATAATAAGAATGAGTCCTAAAGCAGATAGCAAAGCACCGCCCAAAAACGCGGCTGTCTCCATTTGCTCTTCCTGCTCACCGGCCATTTTTATAGTTACCCCGTCGGGAGCATTAAACTGGTTAATTTCCGACTGTATGTTTGCCACTACTTCATTTGGATTATAATCGCCTAACACATTGGATGAAAGGATAATAACACGTTTCTCTTGTTTGCGCTTAATACCACCGTATGTGTTTACATAATCAATTTGCGCGAAAGAGGATAAGGGAACCTGGCGTATGATACCGCCCATTGCCATATCACGATAGGTAACCTTCATATTCCGGATCGCTTCAAGGTTGTTGCGCTGATCTTCTTTCGCACGAACGTTAATCTCATAGTCCTCGCTGGCATCGCGAAATTTAGAAACTTCTTTACCATAGATAGCTGTACGCATATCCATACCGATTTGTCCGGTTGAAATCCCTTCGCGATTAGCCCGTTCACGGTCGATATCAAATACAAGCTCGGGCTTATTATTTTGAAAATCAGACTTCAATTCTTCGATACCTGCTATTTGTTTCGACTCAATGTGTTTCAGCAGCGATTCGGAAGCCTTAATAAGTGTATCAAGCTCATCTCCGGTAATTTCAATACTTATCGGTTTTGCTGTTGGCGGGCCGCCTTGCTCCTGGGCAACAGAAATTACAGCCCCGGGAATTCCTTTAACCGCTCCTCTTATTTTATCCAGGTAAGTAGAGGTTGGTTCGCCCACCCTTTTTCCAAACTCAACAAAAGCAACTGTAACTTTACCCTTATTGGTGTAATTACCCTGATCTTCATCCTGAGGGTCTGTTACACCTATGGTTACGTTCGAAATGATAGAAGTAACATCAGGATTACTGCGTCCACCCACCGCTTTTGTTACCTGCTCTTCAACTTTCTTTACCACTTCATTGGTTTTCGCCTGATCGGTACCGATAGGCATCGTTACATACACAAAGGCAAAGTTAGGATCTGCTGTGGGGAAGAAAACCACTTTGGGCGGTACAACTACCATCAAAGCAATAGTAAAGAAGAGTAAACCAACTGTCCATAATAGCATAGCACGTGGACGCTTCAAGGCCCAATGTAAAACATTTACATACTTATCCTGAAAAGCTGGCCAGGTTTTCTTCTGAAATTTCTCAATAACTCCGGTTAAATAAAAATGATTCAGAAGATAAAGCAACGCTATAAGCACCACAAAGTTCCCAAGTCCGAAATTTATGAAATAAGAAATAACCGCCAGACCTCCGAAGATAATCATCGCACGTTTTGTACTCTTATCAAAGGTTGGTTTTACATGAGAGTTTTCATCATGCGGGTGCATAAAGTCGACAGCAAAAACCGGATTAATAATATACGCTACAACCAGCGAGGCCAATAGGGTTATAATTAACGTAATGGGCAGGAAGAACATAAACTCTCCAATAATTCCTGGCCAGAAAAGCAAGGGAATAAAGGGTGCTAGTGTAGTTAGCGTACCCGATAATACCGGAAGAAACACTTCCCCGGCAGCGGTCTTGGCCGCTTTAACAATCGGCACTTTTCCATTATCAAAAATCCGGTGTGTGTTTTCTATTACTACGATAGCATCATCCACTACTATACCCAACCCCAAAAGGAAGGCAAAGAGCACGATCATATTCATCGTAAAATTGAAATCGAATAATGAGCCCAATGCTGGCATCGTTAAAAATGCTACAAACATTGAAAGAGGAACCGAAAGGGCCACAAACAAGGCGTTAGTAACCCCCATGAAAAACATCAGGATTACCGTTACCAGGATAAAACCGATGATAATGGTATTAATTAAATCGTGCAGTGTTACCCGTGTTTGATCCGACTGATCTCCGGTTACTGTAATCTCAAGATTTGAAGGAAGCTCTTTTCCTTTCATCTCCTTAATTAAGGCATTGATTTTATCCGACGCTTCGATTAGGTTTTCACCGCTTCGTTTCTTGATATTCAGCGTGATTACGTTCTTTCCGTATAAGCGGGCATAACTTTCCTGCTCCTTAAATGAATCGTTAATCTCTGCTATATCGCGAAGATAAATTGATGCCCCTGTGGGCGTTTTGATAATCAGATTAGAAATTTCGTCGGCACTTTTAAACTCATTTTTAATGTTAATAGTACGACGAACGCCATCCATTTTAACGGTACCGCCAGAGATGGTTAAGTTTTCGTATCCAACAGCCCGCTCTATATCGCCGAACGAGATCTGAGCCGCTGCCATCTTATTCAAATCCACGTTAATCTGAACTTCAGGGTCTAAAGCTCCCACAATATCAACTCCTGAAATTTCCTTAAAACCCTCTATTCTATCCTGCAGATCATCCGCGTATTCCTTCAGCCGCTTAAGGTCATAGTCGCCTGATATGTTAACGTACATAATCGGAAGATCGGCCAGATTAATATCCTGCACCGTCGGGTCATCCGGAAGATCGGTCGGAAGATCTGCTTTATCCACCGCATCTTTCACCAATTGCTTGGCATCTCTGATCTCCACATTTGTATTGAATTCGGCGGTGATGATCGAAAAATCCTGGTAAGAATTCGAAGTAACCTTCTTTAATCCCTTAGTAGATTTTAGTTCCTTTTCTATCTGCTTGGTTACCAGATTCTCCATGTTTGCCGGAGATGTACCGGGATATACCGTAGTAACAAATATCTTCGGAATAATTACCTCCGGGAAATTTTCCTTCGGTAAACTCTGGTAGGCCGAATACCCCATCAGAGTTAAAATAAATACCAGCACATATATGGCGGTTTTATTATCTATCGCCCAACTCGATGGGCCAAACTCTTTGTTAACGTCTTTCATTTTTCTTATTTATTAACCTAAAGACTGATTAGAATTTAACAGGTTCGCCTTCATTCAGCTCGCCCATACCACTTACAATCACCTTGTCGCCGGCTTTAAGTCCAACCAGAATTTCTGCTCTACCATCAGAAACCTTACCTGTTCTTACGTTTACTCGTTTCGCTTTTCCGTTTTCAGCCACAAAAACGTAATCAGCAGTTTCTGATTTCTGAATAGCGTTTACAGGAATGGTTATGGCATTAGTTACTTTGTAATCAACAATACGTAATACAGCAAGCATATTAGGGCGATACACGTTTCTCGCAGGAAGCTTAATCGCAATATTGAAACTTCTTGATATCGGATCAATAACCCGCGAAGCAAAAGTTACTCTGGTAGTTAAACTATCCGGCACATCGGGTAAAATCACTTCCACTTCATCGCCTTGATTTACACGGCCCGCATACGACTCGGCCACATCAGCTTCAACTTTAAGATTGCTGGTATTCACCACGGTAATACCAGGCATACCCGGCGAAACCGCCTGACCAAGTTTTAGGTCCATTTTATCAACAGTACCCGAGATTGGTGATTTGATTTTATACATCGATTGCTGAGAACGAAGCACTCCCATTTGCCGTTCCAAGCCTTCTTTCTGACTTTTAGCGGTAAGAAATTGCACTTCGGTACCGATTTTTTGATCCCAAAGATTTTTTTGACGGCGAAACAGAGAGTTGGCAAGCTCCATCTGGGTTTGCAACTGCGAAATACTCTGACGTAAAACCTTATCATCAAGCTGTGCCAACACCTGACCCTTACCTACACGCTGGCCGGCAGCTACATAAATTCCGGTGATTACACCCGGTGCTTCAGGGTTAACCTGCACATTTTGCTCGGCATCAACCCTACCCTGAATTTCAAGGTAGTTTTTAAAGGTTGCCGGAACGATTTCAAGAACAGCTACATCAGTAGAAGATTGTACGGTTTTAACACCTACTTCTTCTTCCAGTTCCACTATTTTCTTATCAAGCTCTGTTCGCTCTTTTTTCAATTCAGCTAGTTCGGCTTTTTTATCTTTTGGTTTGCCGCAAGCAGCTATTAATACTATTGCGGCGAAATAAATTAGTTGTTTCATTTTTCTAGTGATAATAAGGTTATTGGATACGTCCGTAGGCATTGTCTAAATCTACTTTACTTACCAGGGCATTATACAGTGCCTGGATATAATTATTTTCTGCTGTTTCCAGCTCAGTTTGTGCTTGGGTTACTTCTATACTTGAGCCAACCCCTTCTTTATATTTGATTCGCGAAACTCTCAAAACTTCCCGGGCTAAATCCATATTTGCTTTTTGGTTATTTAAGGACTTAATGCCGTTCTGATAGGTAATGCGTGCCTGCTCTTGTTGAAGAAGGAACCCGTTCTTCGCCATATTAAGAATGTTGTTCGTTTTCTTAACAGCTACCTGAGCTTGCTTGACCTGATAAGTACGTTGAAAACCAGAAAAAATGGGCACATTTAATTGTAATCCGATAAAAACGGAAGGCAAGTTCGTATCAAAAAGGCTAGAGAATGAAGCAGACTGATATGCATTACCGGCGCTTCCAAACGCAGCAAGTGTAGGTAAAGCCTGAGATTTAATCCTCTGCAAATCAAGTGTATTTAATCTTGCCTGAGTTTCTAACAGACTATATTCAACCCTATTTTTATATGCAGTTGTATCCACCGCTATCGTACTGGCGATATCGAGACTAACATCTTGTATTTTATCCTTAACCGTCAAATTCTCTGTTACTGGCATTCCCATTTGGAATTTGAGGAGTTGGGTGGAAAGTTCGAGTAAACGCTCGGTATTTTCCCGAGTAGTTGTTAAATTATTAACGGCCACCCGTAATCTGTCTAGATCGATTTTTTCGACAAAACCTTGCTTATTAAGTTCAGAGGTTTCTTTAAACTGCTGATTCAATTGATTTAAATTCGCATCCAACAGAGATAGTTGTTCGTTACTAACCAAAACCTGATAATATGCTTTGGTAACGGCGACAGTGGTTCCTATTTTAGTACGATTGAAATTTTTCTCGCTTAACTCCTTAAAAGTTTTTGATGCTTTTAGGCCTACCAGATATGTTCCGTTAAACAACAACTGATTTACAGTGAGCCCATAATTGGCGTTGTACTTTTGCTGAAAGCCAAACAAAGAAGTTGGACTCCCTTCCGGTGCTTTGGCTGCGCCGTCGGCTGTTTGAACCTTCTGTTGAAATAAGATATCTTGGAAAACGTACGCAAAATTTGGAAATGGGATCTGCGGAACTTTTAAATAGTCTTGAAAGGTAAAACTCCCATTCACCTGCGGCAACCCAATTCCAATTGTTTTTTTAACTTTATACTTTGCGTTCTCAATGTCCAGCTGCGCATTCTTTAAAGAATCATTATTCTTATAGGCATATTCCAGACATTCCTGCAGATTAAACGTAAACGTTTTTCCTTGCTGAACATCCTGCGCTTTCGCCATTGAACCTAGAAGTATAAGTATGGATAGTAATTTAAATCTCATAGTCTTTATTATTCTTCTGTGATGTGTTTATATTTATTAATTAACTTGTGTCCTTTTAATGTGCAGAGACCGTATAGGTAATGATCAGTAAGCTCTTTCATTACTTCCAGCATCGAGAATTTATTCCCCGGAAAAACTACCTGGTTAAAAATCATATCTACCTGTTCCAGTCGCATTAACGCAATCATCTCATCATTAATCTCACTGCGGTAGTAACCATCCTTCTTCCCCGATTCTATATTTCGTAAAAGGCAATCCTTCATATAAGAAAATCTGAATTCCTTAAACAGCGACCATGACTGAGGATGATATTTATGCAAGTCGTAAAATATCATCGGATTTGTTTTAGACAGCATTTCCTGCAGATGTGTTACAACAACAAAAACTTCCTCAACAGCATTTGTAGTTTTAGCGGCATTCGCATCCATCATCTTCATGTTCATTTCAAGCATCTCCTGAATCAACACATGCACCAGTTCATTCTTATCTTTAAAATGCAGATAGATAGTTTTTTTCGAAATGCCAAGTTCCCTGGCAATATCATCCATGGTAATTCGCTTAATACCGAATTTGCAGAACTGATCATCCGCCTCTTTCAATATGCGCTCCCTTAGCTCCATTTATTCATTCCCTTCATAACACCGGCAAAACTATGGAAACTTTTCATAAATAAAAAGTTTCCATAGTTTTTTTTCTGAAAACTTAATCGGCCACAGAATTATCGAGGTATCTGATGAAAACTGTAACTTGCGCAAAATTTCAATTTCATGAGCTTATCGCCCTTATACGCTATTTCTCCAGTCGACGGACGCTATCGGAAAACCACCCAGGAACTAGCCGCTTTTTTTTCTGAAGCTGCACTGATAGAGTTTAGAGTTTATGTAGAGATAGAATACTTTATCGCATTGTGCGAACTTCCGCTGCCTCAGTTAAAAAATTTCCCGAAAGAAAATTACGAAGCCTTGCGAGGCATATATAAAAACTTTAAACAAGAAAGTGCTCAACGCATTAAGGATATAGAAAGCATTACCAACCATGATGTTAAAGCGGTAGAATATTTTATTAAAGAGGAATTTGATAAACTCGGACTGGGCGACAGTAAGGAGTTTATTCATTTCGGCCTTACCTCTCAGGATATAAACAATACTTCTATTCCACACTCATTCAAGCTTGCTCTAGAAAATACGTATTTGCCCGCTTTAAATGAATTAATTGAGAATTTAAAAGCAAGAGCAAACGAGTGGAAAAATATTTCTATGCTTGCGCATACACACGGACAACCAGCCTCTCCTACCCGTTTGGGCAAAGAACTACTGGTTTACGTTGAACGTTTGGAAGCTCAGGCAGCTCAGTTACAAACTATACCCTATTCTGCTAAGTTTGGCGGGGCTACCGGTAATTTTAATGCCCACTATGTTGCGTACCCCGAAATCGACTGGAAAGCTTTCGCTAATACTTTTGTAAATCAAACACTGGGCTTACACCGTTCGCAATACACCACCCAGATAGAGCATTATGATAATTTTGCAGCTCAGTGCGATGCCTTAAAACGCATAAACAATATAATCCTTGATTTAGACCGGGATATGTGGACCTATATTTCGATGAACTATTTCCGTCAGAAAATCAAGGCCGGAGAGATAGGGTCGTCGGCGATGCCGCACAAAGTAAACCCCATCGATTTTGAAAATTCTGAGGGTAATTTAGGCTTGGCGAATGCTATGTTCGAGCACATGGCCGCAAAACTTCCTGTTTCCAGACTTCAGCGTGATTTAACCGACTCAACCGTTTTAAGAAACATAGGAGTTCCTGTAGCTCATACGCTTATCGCGATAAAATCAACGCAAAGAGGATTAGGTAAATTATTACTTAATGAAAGTGCTATCCAAAACGATTTGGAAGATAACTGGGCCGTAGTTGCTGAGGCGATTCAAACTATTTTGCGTCGCGAAGCCTATCCTAATCCATACGAAGCACTAAAAGAACTCACCAGGACCAATCAAAAAGTTAGCGCTGCAACGATCGCAGAATTTGTACAAACTCTGGATGTTTCTGATGATGTTAAAGATGAAATCAAACGAATCAGCCCGGCATCGTATACCGGAATTAACTGAGCGGTCATACTGAAGTAAAAAGCTGCCGATTACGATTTAACTGGTTCGAAATTTGGTAGTTTTGTAGTGTTAAGATCCAGAATATGGCTACAATGGCAAGTAATATTAATGTATATACAGAAACTACGCCAAACCCGGCGACCATGAAGTTTCTGGTAAATAAGCTTTTATTGAACGGAAGCGCAGATTATGCAACAAGAGAAAGTGCAGAATCTTCGCCCTTTGCTAAAGAATTATATAAGTTCAATTTTGTTAACGGTGTGTTTTTCGCCAGCAATTTCGTTACTATTACCAAAACCGACGATGCGGAGTGGGCCGATATCGAACCGATTCTAAAAGAGTTTGTTAAAGGCGCCGTAGAATCAGAATTAAAAATTCAGGAAGTTGCGAATTCAGATGAAGCTCCAGCATTTGAAGGCACCGAGCAAGAAATTAAGATTCAGCAGATCCTGCATGATTATGTTCGCCCGGCTGTGGAGCAGGATGGCGGTGCGATAAGCTATAAATCGTTCGAAAACGGAGTGGTTACTGTTGAGTTGAGAGGCTCTTGCAGTGGGTGCCCATCTTCAACGTTTACGCTTAAAGCGGGAATTGAAAGTTTGCTAAAGAGAATGGTTCCTGAGGTTCAGGAAGTTGTTTCGGAGGCGATGTAATATTTCACGCCAAGCGGATAAGGAAATCTAAATACCCATTCTTCGCGATCTTTGCGTTTTTATCTTTGCGCCCTTTGCGTGAAACACCTAACGTATTAAATTTCACGCAAAGCAGGTAAGAAGACGCAAAGATCGCAAAGCCAATCTTCGCAAGAAAAATTCCGCTATTTCAAAGGATAAGGAAGCCAAACTCGAAACACCCATTCTTTGCGGTCTTTGCGTTTTTTATCTTTGCGCCCTTTGCGTGAAAACCTAACGCATTAAATTTCACGCAAAGCAGGTAAGAAGACGCAAAGCTCACAAAGCCAATTATTTAGATCCTTGCACTTTCATAATACAAGACTTTATTCTTGAAACTCAATACTGGATTATCAAGGTCTTAGCGAGACCCCGACCATTATCGTGACTACGACCAAGACTATTTAAAATCATACTTATCTTTGAACTGTTTTATCAACTCCCCGATGATGGAGTAACTTATATTCATCTGTTCAATTAAATTTGACAATTTTATCTCGACATTATGTCTTGCCCTGTTTAGTTCCTTTTCCATTCTCGGTAGACTGCTAACTTCATTCTGGAATCCTTCCATACTATTTATGGTGCCTGAAATTTGTCCGGATAACGAAACGGTCGAAGTATAGGCTAATACTACATCTTCAGTCAACTTATCTTCACTACTTAAATTAATCAGTTGTGAAATTGCATTAGCTCCGATTTCAAAGTTTCTAATAAATAACGGTATTTCTGGTTCTAGTCGACTCGCAAAATCATTCATTACCATGGCACTCCTTTGGCAAAAGTTTCTTAATTCTTTAGTCCCTAGTTCCGGTTTCTTTGCTTTCATTCGTTCTAACTCCGCTGTCTTCTCATTGAGCTTTGTGCCAACCCATTCAACAGACTCCGAAATTCTGATCATGGATTCGGTCGAATTAGCAAAGGCAGACTCTAAGTCATCTTGATAATCAATTATCCCCAGCTCTTCGAAGTCTTGGATAGTTTCCTTTATAACTAGAGTAGCCATTAAGGGGACTTGATTGGCACTTTTCTGTAACTCATCGATTCTCTTGGGAATATGGACTCTTTTTCCTTGGTCTGTGTCCTCACAGACTAACCTGTCACTAACGTTTTCCTAATTTTTCAATCCACATTCCATGCGCTTAATATTTAACTTGAGATGTTCTGTGAGGACACAGAACAAGGGTAAACAGTTTGCCGCAATGCACCTCCCCTCCACTCTAAACCCGACAGCACGGATACCGGCCTTTGTGGCTAATGCCTTGCGCAGTATGAGTAATGGCGGGACCGCAGCCGCCAAAGAGAGACAGACCCTCCGTTTTCTAAAAAACCAATAAGCTTAGTCGAAGAAGTTCCGTTGTATAACTTCCTTCATTTCCTCCCCGATCTTACCATTTGAGGCAATCATCTCTCTCGATTTAAAGAATTCATCTTCGCCGGAAAAATTAAAAGCTGTTCCGCCTGCTTCTCGCACTATTACAGCCCCGGCGGCAATGTCATACAGATTGATGTTATATTCAAAATAAGCATCAAACCTTCCGCAGGCTACATAAGCCATATCAACCGCCGCAGAACCCATTCGCCTGATGCCGTGGCACTGCCGCATCAACTCCCGGACAATGTTCAGATATTGATCTTCTTTGTCGAAATTATAATACGGAAATCCTGTGGCTATTAGCGTTTTTGAAAGCTCGTTATGGGGAGAAACTTTAATGGGTTTACCATTTACATAAGCACCGCCGCCTTTCCAGGCATAAAAACATTCATCGAGATTAATCTCGTAGACTACGCCCAAAACCAGCTCTTTATTTTGCTCAAGAGCAATGCTTACTGAAAAACACGGTAAGCCATGTATGAAATTAGTGGTACCATCCAGAGGATCAACTATCCAGTTGTAAACCTCACCGGTTTTATTTATCGTTTCTTCCTCGGTTATAAAACCCGCTTCAGGAAGCAACTCAACTAAACGTTTTACAATTTTTTCCTCGGCGGTTTTGTCCACGTACGATACTAAATTACTGTGTCCTTTATACTCAATGTCGCTTATGTTAAACCGTTGAGCTTCTTCCCGTATAAACGCTCCAACCTCTTTTGATAAGGCGATAACCTCTTTTGATAATTCCTCTAAATTCATGCTGCTACCTGCTTCGATTTCTTATGATTATTGATAGACCATATTATTCCTGCGATACCAGCAATAAGCATAATCACCGAAATTAGTTCTGCCTGAGTAAACTCTGATCCAAAAGCGTGATAGGTAGAATTAACACGGATTTTCTCAATTAAATACCGTTCAATTCCGGCCAGGATAAGATAGATGGAGAACATCATGAAAGGAGGTTTAATCTTTTTCCTGAAAGCCCACATTAAAGAAAAAAGGATAAAGCCGGCAACAATTTCATAAAACGCCGTTGGGTAAACCGGGAAAGGCAACTCGGCACAGTATTTTCCAACGCAGTCCTTTATCGGCACTCCCTCGCCGATAACGTTATGAGGATATTTGAACGACCAAACCCAATCGGGAGCCCATGCTAACCAGGAAGGTTTTGGCGCAAGATTATTGATTCCCCAGTCACCGTCGCCGGACATGTGACAACCTAAACGGCCAACCGCATAACCAATCATAATCCCGGGGCCACCAACATCAAACATGTGCGTGGGTTTTATACCGTGCTTATTGGCATAATAGATTACCGCAGCTCCTCCGCAGATTAATCCACCATAAAATGTTAAGCCGCTAAATGAAAGTAAACCCTCAATCGGATCTTTCATAAACTGATCGATGTATTCCAGGTTGTGAAAAATTTTAGCACCGATAAAACCACCTACAGCTGCCCAAACTACAATACTACTCATCAATTGGTAGGGATGCACCGTTTCTTCGACAACTTTAGGCTTGGGGAGTTGCTGCTTCTTTTTTTCGGCATAGGCCAGATATCCAAAGATTCCGGCGACTAAAACACCTCCTAAAAGATTCCCGCGTGTGGAGAGGATAAACTCCTGAGGATTGTTTACAAAATCCATATAATGCAAAACGGCATCAAGAAATTTATAACCAATAATAAATCCGATGACGGCGTTTGTAGCCATTTCGGAAACAGAGGGAGCCTCTCCCAATGTAACTTTAGTTTTAAACGGATAGATCAATCCCTCAGCTTCCTTACGTTTCAATTCTTCTGAAAAAGCAATATAAGCCGCCACAAATGCGAGTGCTACAAAAAAACCAAAAGTTTGTATTGGAAGCGGAATATTAACACCCGTTAAATATTCAATTAGATGTGATAGGGTTGGAAACATGCCCAAAGATAATGGGATGTTCGGAAAAACACAGCACTAATGAACCAGAACTTCTGCGGATTCTGATATTTCAACATCTCCTTCGGCAGATATAGATTCAAGTTTGATCCATTTTAATTCATTAACCAACACTGGGTCGTATTTAGCTTGAACCTTCACGTAATTGGAAGTAAAACCATGCATCATACCATCTTTCTGATCGGCCTCAAACAACACACGTGCCTGCCTGCCTAGCTGCGATTCATAAAAAGCACGCCGTTTTTTATCGGAGAGAATATGTAACATTTTGCTCCGGTCTGCACGTTGAGAACCAGGCACTGTACCTTCCATTTCGGCTGCTGCTGTATTTTCACGCTCGGAATAAGTGAATACGTGCAGGTAAGAGATATTTAAGTCGTTTAAAAAGTTATAGGTATCGATAAAATCTTCACGGGTTTCGCCCGGAAAACCGACAATAACATCCACTCCGATGCAGCAATCAGGCATCAATTCCTTAATCTTAGCTACGCGCTCAACATATAGCTCTCTCTTATAACGGCGGCGCATTAACGACAAAATTTTATTGGATCCGGATTGAAGCGGAATATGAAAATGGGGAACAAAGCATTTTGAGCTGGCAACAAATTCAATTATTTCATTGCTAAGCAGGTTGGGTTCTATGGATGATATTCTGATACGATCAATACCTTCCACCACATCTAATGCCTTAATCAAATCGAGAAACTTGTCTTCCCTGTTACCATCACGAATCCCGAAATCACCGATATTCACTCCGGTAAGAACGATCTCTTTTACACCCGATGCGGCAATTTCTTCTGCTTGCTTAACAACACTCTCAATAGTATCGCTGCGGCTAGAACCCCTAGCAAGAGGAATTGTACAAAACGTACAGGAATAGTCGCAACCATCCTGAACTTTGAGGAAAGTGCGTGTACGATCACCATACGAATAAGAAGCATTAAAATGCTTTGCTTCCGCGATGGGTTGATTGTATACAAGTGCTTTAGGGTTCTTAGTAAGGTCCGTAAGATAATCTATGATCTGAAATTTCTCGGCTGCCCCCAAAACCATATCAACGCCCGGAATTTCAGAAATCTCGACGGGTTTTAGCTGGGCATAGCACCCAACAATTAAAACATAAGCATTAGGAGAATATTTGAGTGCTTCTTTAACTACTTTCCGGCATTTCTTATCAGCGTTTTCGGTTACCGAGCAGGTATTAATGAGATACACGTCGGGAGTATCAGTAAAATCGACCGTAGAAAAGCCGGCCTGGTTAAATTGGCGGCCAATGGTAGACGTCTCCGAATAATTTAATTTACACCCTAGTGTATAAAAGGCAACTTTCTTACTCATAATCAGCCCGCAAAGATAAGAAATTGCTTTAAAAGGGCGTGGTGTATTGACGATTTACTAACCCAAAGAAACAATTTACGACTGGCTATTTTCTCCCCAACGATAGGACTCATTTGTTAAACCGGCCAAATCCAGAACCCGGTCTACCACGGTTAGCGCAACCTCTTCTATACTAGCAGGCCGACTATAAAACGAAGGTGTTGCGGGGCAGATAATGCCGCCCGCTTCGGTCACCAGTTTCATGCTATTGATGTGAATAAGACTGTAAGGAGTCTCGCGGGCTACCAGAATCAACTTTCTGCGTTCTTTTAAAATCACATCAGCCGCTCGGGTTGTCAAATCATCCGAAACTCCGGAGGCAATTCGGCCAAGGGTTCCCATTGAACAAGGACAAATAATCATGGTATCGAAACGGGCCGAACCGGATGCGAATGGCGCGGTAAAATCAGACTTCTTGTAAAAATTGAAAGGATAATTTAAATAAGAATCTTTCTCTAATTCATATTTCCATACCTCCTTAGCATTATCAGACATGATAACACCTACCTCCTCAATCTGCGACTGCTGTAAAAGAAGTTTATCTAACAATAGCCTGGCATAAATTGCCCCGCTAGCTCCCGAAATTGCAACCACTATCTTTTTTTTCTTCATCCCACAACTAACAAAAAAGCATTGAAAAGGTTAGAAACAAAAAAGGGTCGAATAATTAAATTCGACCCTACATCTACCTATGAAAAACATGCCCTTTGGGAGGGCATTACAAATATAGATATAAAGTTATATGCTGCAAATTTTTTTGAAAAAAAAGTTTGTTTAAACATGTATTTATTACATCTGCTTGATTTACAGCAACTAAAAAATATTTTGTTCGGAAACTTTTTTGTAAATTATCTGTAGGAATCGACCAAACGAAGCGTATAAAGACTTCAACCAGAACTAAATACGACATAAAAAACGACACAGCCAGTTCCCGCTACATAAATGCTTCAAAATTCCTGCGCCTGATCCTACCGCATGGTATAGGTGTAATGTCTTTCCTGTGATTTTTCGGAAATGCCTGAGGTATTTGTAAGTTTTTTTGCTACAGCAGCTTTAACCGGAAATCCAGCGGAGTTATATTCGGTAGTGTATTTTTCCTCATGTATCTCGTCGAGAGCTTTAATATAAGTCGCTATATCATTTTTATTAAAAAGTTCTACGGGAATATTATCCGCACCGACATAGTATTTCAGTCGGGCTTTACTTAAAAAACTTTTCTTTTCATTATAGGTAAGAGTTTCTGTAATTGGGTTATCACCCGATGTTTCGATAGTTGAAATATTACCCTTATCGTTATACGTAATTACTTCGTCAGGATAATCATGATGATTGGATTTTATCTCTATAACCTGTCTGGCGGCATTGAGAGTATATTGCAATGTGGCGGTAAACTTTAAAAGGCTGTTTTCATAATGCTTTACCGAAGCCGACTTCAATTTTGAAGAATCACCATAGGTGTAAACGGTGTATTCTCTCATTTTATGACTATCATCAATATCGATATGGGTGTCGGACAGGGCGAGTTCGCCGGAGGGATAATATTCCAGCTTGGTATAGGATACCCCCTCAACAATAACCTTGCTAAGCTGATTAAGCTTATTGTATTCAAAAGTGGTTTTCTTAGTAGTGTCGCCATCTTCTAAATAAAAAACATGTTCGATATATTCCTCTTTTACCGCATCTTCTTCGGTGTCGGCTTTCTTGCAACCTGCCGCAAAGGCAATTACAAGTAGTATAAGGAGTAATCTACTTTCAGATATTCGCATGAGTATTTTACTATTGTACATTCATTTCCAAATAACCTCTTACGGCTCTGCGGCAATAAAGTTCGCTTTTCATTAAAAAAAGAGCAGTTTATCTAATAAAAAACTCAAAATGCGGCGGAAAAAGCCGCATAAAAATTGCGTCCCGGGCGCAAGAGTTTTGCCCAATCCAAATGCTCGGAATAATTTCGGTTAAACATATTCTCTATGCCGGCATTTAATTCAACAGCATTGCGGCCGGGCTTTACAATATAGGAAGTTCGTAAATTATTAATCATAAAACCCTTTGTAACCATTTCATTCATATCAACATTAATTCGTTTTTGGGCTAGCGAGCATTCATTGTCCCACTGTATGCTGTATTTGCTCTTGCTATATCTTGCTGTTGAAATTATTTTTAAAGGGCTCATCATGGGTAAGGCCTTGCCGCTATTATCCTGGCCATAAACATATCGGGTATTACTAATTAACGTAATACGTTTATGAATTAACGCGTTGAGGGTTAACTCAAACCCCTTTAAGCTGGCATACGGTAGATTGGACCACTGTTTTACTCCCTTTGCTCCCGGGGTCATTACACTTAATGAGGAATTAGTTTCGCCGATTAAATAATCTGCAATGTGGTTATAAAAGCCGCTTGCGTTAATATCAATTTTAGAAGATTTGTATCCGACGTTAACTTCGGCGTTTAAAGCTCTTTCCGACTTAGCCTCCGGATTACCGATATAATCAAAACCATCAAAACTATTGAAAAGGTAAAAGCCGAACATTTCATTGGTGGCGGGCAAACGACTCGAATAACCGGCACTTATTGACGAGTAAAAAAGGCGAGATAAATTGAACCTGAGAGATGAATTGAAGTTTGTTAAAACCTTCTCGCTTGGTTTATCAACATTAAAATTAAACACCCGCACCTGCTCACGGCCGGATTCAGAGTTTATAAAGAAGTTGGCATAATCAATTCTGGTACTAAAATTAAGCGTAACAGCATCTTTTGCTCTCCACTCGTCGCTAATGTATAATCCGGCTACAAAACGTCTTACATCCGGCCAGGTAAGCATAAACATGGGCGAGCTGTTTTCAGGATACATCGTCATTTCGGCACGCGAAGTGTTTTTGTACCCGTCTGTACGCAGAGTAATATGATGCTTTTTTAAATTAAACATTGTTTCGGCATAAGCTCCGTACGTATCGCTCCATCCCGGCATGTCCATGTGCATATTAACATCGGCCCGATGCGTATCGTCCATACTGTGCTTTATTTTATTTTTATAAAGCTTAGCTTCCCAATAAGAAGATCCGTTTTTTAAATACGATTTATACGTAAAGGAAAAGATTCGCGCTTTAGCGAACGCCACATCCATAGGCAAAGCCGCATAACCGATATTCCAGCCATCATCTGTGATTACATCCGCCCGCAAAAAACTACGCTGGCTTAGTTTAAATTTTGATAACAGGTTAAGATTAAACTTTTCGTATTGAGTGAAGGGAATTAGCGTTCGATTTCCGGCCCGGTAATTTCCGGCATTTCTATACACACCGCTAAGCCTTATCCCCATTTTCGGGGTGCCATAATTAACCTGCATTACATTATTAGTACTATTCGAAACAGAGTAATAAGAACTGCCGACACTTCCCCTCAACTTTTTTTCTGAACTTAATTTCGCCTCGGCAAGCTTCAGGTTCAGCGAACCGCCGATGGAAGAGCCAAACATACTCCCGCCCTCAGAATTAGCCAGTTGAATACTTTGCAAATTGCTTGTTTCTATATATGATGTCGGTGGATCCATATGATCCGTACAGGCACCGAAAATTTTCATTCCATCGAGGGTAAGATTTATCTGACTGGAAGAAAACCCACGGATGGTGGGTTCCATTCCATAACTTCCGCGCCTTACCATATTTACCCCGGGCAAACGGGCCAGAATATCTTCTGTAGATGTAGTTTTATTGGCCTTATAAAATTTCAACAGAGCATTGCTGCTGTCTGCCGATGCGGTAACAGCAATTTCTTTCAAATGGCAGTGTTTGTCTAAAGAATCGGGTTTATCCATTTGTTGGGCGGCTAAAGACAAACAAAAACCATTTACCAGTACCAATATTTTGGCGGCCTTAACAAAACTTTTCATGGTATCTGGATTAAAAGGTAACCTTGAAAAAAGCATCATTTCTAATTAACTGCCCGGTTTCATCCTTCAGAGTAAGGTTAATTTCCCAAAGTCCCGTCATGGTGAAATTCACTTTTCCTTTATAATGTCCGTTTTTAATAAACACAGGGTTTATATTATTAGGAGAACCGTGCCCCATATCAGGCATTTCGGGAGTAATTTGTACCGATAAATTATTAGCGGGAGGATAAGTCATGCCGTCGGTTTTCCTGTTAATCAGGATTTCGAAATCGTTTACCCCTACCTTGGGAGTAATAGGTTCGATGTACGACACGATGTATTTTTCGCTGTTTATTAAAGAAGTCACGGTGAGAACTCTAGGTTCGGTGCCGTCAGAAACACTTACCGGGATAGATGCTTTTCCCTGTTTATTGTTGGTATTATTCTTTACCGTTACTTCGATAAACCATTTTCCCGACTCGCCGCTGCTTGGCATGGTAAATACCGCTGCCGCGGGAAACAATCCATTAATAGCCTGGGCACTTTCGGGATTTTCTGACGGAGCCGAATGGCTCATCGCAGCTCCATTCATAAGCATTTGCATGATTGGTTTGAGGGCTATTTCACCTGAATTTATACGACTCCCGGATATTGAATCAAAAACTGCGACGTAAATTTCATTAAATCCGGTTTTAAGATCTGTTTTCGCATATAGTTCTACTTTAGCTGCCGCACCAAGGGCATAGCCATTTGCTATTTTAAGCAATTCGGTTTTAGATTCAGGATCAGTCTGATCGTTTTTTTTACATGAGATTACTGCCATTGCCATAGTTATAGCAATAGCATATAGAGTTAGAGTTTTCATCTTCTATTCGATTAAGAGTTAAGAAATATTATATTTCGGCTCGAATAAAATCCGGTTGAGATTAAAAACTGGAATTACAAGGCCGCTTAAAGAATTCTAAATCTCAAAATGAGGGAGGATGAAAAACATCACTTAGATGAGCAATGCTTGAATTTGTGAGATAGTTAAAAACTGTGGAAGTTTTTTCTTTTACAAAAGGAGCCAAGGCTGTTAGCTTGCTGCTTACGTAGGATAAAAGTTCTGTCTTACCCTCTTTAGAAGCTTTTTTCGAATCTTGTTTATCTTCAAGGTTTTTCAGCTGCTTTGTTAAATAACATTTACCTGCGCATTTTAATTTTGGCTTTTCGCGATTTTCGCATTTAGTACTCGCGATAACAGCCTGATTTGCTCGAAAATAAGCGATAACAGCCAGCTGCCCCACTGTTTGATAAAGGAGCGCGAACACAAAAAGATATGTTGCGAAAAATTTCAAAGTGTTTATAAATCTTTTTTTCTGAAAACTTTTAAAGAAAATGCCATTGGAATCGCGATCCAAACCAACTGCATAAAAATCGTAAAAACTACTCCCCAGCCATTACCGAAAAACTGCTGATAAAGCGCCCCTGTGTACCCCATTAACGCCGAAATGTCTAATTGAAGCAAAATGAGAATCCGGGCCAGATCTATCGGGTTAAGTGAAGTAAGAAGTATCATTGCTTTTTCGAGCGGATAATCGGCAAATGTATAAAGAAAAAGCAGTACTAAACCATCGAAAATAATGGAACAGTAAAACCAGATCATGAGGGCCAGGCCAATCCCTTTAGCCTTGTCTCGGGTTAGGGTTGAGGCAAGAAACGCCAATGAGATAAAACTCAAGCTGAGCAGGCTGCCTGTAACCATGATAGTTATGCCCGTATCGGAGAACGCAAATAAAGCTACGGGCACACATACTCCAACTAAAAAGGCCGCTAAAATTGATCCGCTGATTCCCAAAAACTGCCCCATTAGAATTGATTTTCGGCTTATGGGCTGCGAAACCAGCAATTCGGTAAACTCGTAAGCATCATAATAATAAGTGGTGGCGTACACTATGCTAACCAGCGGAACGATAATCATTACCACGGTGGTAATGCTAACCAATCCCTTGGTTACATCGGCGTCTGCCATAAAGATACTGATACAAATGAGGGCAAGTAAAATCGTATAAGCGATAAGCACTTTGCTTCTTGTAATATCGAGGATGGTGTACTTTGCGATTTTTAACATACTACGATAAAATTTTAGTTAAGGCCCTGCCAAGTTTCATCTCTCCGGTTGTTGTTTTGATGTCATTAAGTGATCTGAAAAACTTAACCTGCCCTTCAAACAGATACATAATATCGTCGGCTATCTCGTCTACTTCGCTCATTATGTGCGAGGTAATCAGCAACAGTTTTCCTTTGGCTTTTTCATCCTGAATTTTTTCTTTAAGCACTTCTGCGGCAAGCGGATCAAGGCCCGCGGTAGGCTCATCCAGTATTAACACTTCCGGATCGAATAAACATGCTAAAGCGGCACTCACTTTTTGCCGGGTTCCTCCCGAAAGGGTACGCATGGCTTTATGAGACATGCTTTTCAGGTTAAAAGCATCCACAAGGGTTTCGTCGAGACCGGTATGCCTTTGCCGGATGTCTTTCATCATCTCAAACAACTGCCCTATCTTCATATTATCCGGATACCGCCCGATTTGCGGCATATAGCCAATGTGCTTTTTATAGTCGAAAGTGTTGATTACGGATTGGCCCCTGTAAAAAACCTCTCCACTATCAGGCACTACCATGCCGAGAATTGATTTAATAAGTGTGGTTTTGCCCGATGCGTTGGGCCCCAGAACTGATATTACCCGGCCCGTTTCAAAGCCGCAAGACACGCCTTTTAAAGCCTGAAGCTTACCAAAAGATTTCTTAAGCTCTTTTATTTCGATTATAGTATCCATTGCTTCATCCGGGGGGTTTCGTCTTTTACCGATTGCGGAGTAACCGAAGGGATGGCACGTTCCACTTTATCGAGCAGGTTAACAATAAAACTTCTCATCAGCATCACGCTCTGCGGTATCTGCTCCATAATTTGAGAATAAACACTAACGGGGCGATACGGCACATCGCCGGTTCCGTCTTTATCTAAATCATAACCCTCGTACTTATCCCAATAATTATTTTTAAAATGGTTAAGGCTTAACGAACCGTTGGTTGTAACATCGAAAGAGTTTGCCGAGAAATTATTTACATGGAAGGTATTGTTGAGAGAATTTGCCAAAACACGAATCCCCCAACCGTTATTATTAAAACTATTTTTAGTTACTTCTATCCCCTCACAGCCCTCCATATAAATACCGGTGGTGTTTCTTATAAACCGATTATTAGTAATTATGCTCCTTGAAATATCTTTCAGCAATAAGCCATAAATAGAACTTCCCCAGTTTTCGATAAAAGCATTACCGATCATTTTTATCCGTTTGGAATACATTACCGCAACTCCCGACCCGTTGCCCTTAAAGGTATTTTTGATGTATACGTCATCATCCGAAAACATAAAATGAAGTCCGTAGCGAAAGTTCTTTTCACTAAGATTTTGTTTAATAAAGCTTCGTTTAACGAACTCGAAATATATTCCGTCTCTGTGCCCGGTAACATAGTTTTTGGAAATGGTAATATCTTCGCACTTCCATAAATGAATACCATTACCCGATTCAAGCTTATTCGAGTTGCCTCTACAATAATTTCCGGTTATATAGATGTTTTTTGAATCTGATACGTAAATGCCGAAAAAGTTATTGAGTAAACGATTATTTGTAACCGACACATTTTGCACTTTATGAAGGCGTATCCCGGCAAAATCGCGCATTGAACCAACTCTCGATTTTTTTACAACAAAGCCATCGAACTTCACATTACTCGCCAAAATTGTAACCACCTCTTCTCTATATCCGGCATCCAACACGGGGAGTCCCTGGCCCAAAACAACCACCTCTTTATCAATAATAGTGTTATACGAGCTATAAGTTCCCTTTTTTACGATAATAGTATCACCTGCCGCAGCAAGCTTAACTGCCGCTTTTAAAGAAGCAATTGCGGTTTCTTTAGATACAATGATAGTTTTTGCTGTCAGCGCAGCACAGCTAAGTAAAAAGCAAACTATAAGGATCTTACTTCTCATTCAGGGCCAAATTTATCTGCCGATGTTGGATCAACTCATTCCATGTAAATATTTTCGCGTCGGCATTCTGACGGTTATTCTCCGCCAATTGCCTATGGTGAAAGGATGCCAGGTTAGCCCCCATAGGAGAGCGAAAAGCTTTATCCTTTAAAAAAATAGCTTCTCTGGCATTTATTAAAGTACCCGGACTTGCGATATTGATGGTAAGAAGTTTACTCACCTCGACATTCAAATCAGGCTTTTCTTTAATAAAATCCACCATACATTCCGTAGCGTCGAACTTGAAAATCTTACCTTTTACGGATACTATTTCGGCCCCGAACTTATTATCCATAATGGCCATCTTACAATGAGTACAAACATCAGTACCAAAGTTTATGGGCTCGGGTTCAACATCGCAGGAAATCATCATTCCGCATATCGCCATCATCAATCCAAATAGTATATTTCTCATTTTAAACCGCGTTTTAAACGTTGTTCGTAAATCACTGTACCTATAATTAATAATCCGGCTGCAAATGTTAAAATCCCTCCCACATCCGGCAGCGAGCCGGCAACAAAATTCAATAACTGTTTATAGCCTATTAAAGGAGGCTGGTACGTCATACCCGGAACTTTAATAGCAGCCTTCGGGTCGAGGTTATGACCGTAATCGTACTCCCATAAATAAAAATCGATAAAGCCGATTAAGGCAAACAAAATAATTGCAGCAGACAGTCCCCAGAGTAATTTTTTATTAGCGGTATATGCCGTTAATAAAGCAAGCAATATTATAGCACCAAAAATATAGGGCACTATTTTAAACTCAATAAAATCATCCACTATAATATGTTTCATGCCGATATAATGGTTTAATCCGTTTATCTGATCAACATTCCCCGTTATACCATTCAGCCAGATCTTCATACCTAAACCCTCAGGATATTGAGGTGCTTCGAGAACGATTTGCCAGAGCGGAAAAAAGTAAGTACACAACATTAAAACCGCACTGATAAGTATTGCTATTCTGGATTTTGTTTGCATGGTATTTGTTTTTAAAGAGGGTGTCTGAATGAAGGCAGAGTCACTAGCCTTGAAAACCTTCAGACACCCGTCTTATGCTATTTTTTCGCTATCGGGTTCTCACCTATCTTAAACGAAATCGGAATATTTGAACCTTTTGGCGATACCCTGATGTACCCCGACATTTCCTGATGAAGCGCGGAACAAAAATCTGTACAGTAAAAAGGGAACATTGCGCTGCGGTCTGGCGTCCACTTTAAGGTCGCTGTTTCTCCTGGCATAACAAGAAGTTCGGCTGTGTTAGCACCCTTAACGGCGAATCCGTGCGGCACATCCCAATCCTGCTCCAGGTTGGTTACATGGAAGTAAACATCATCACCTAGTTTTATTCCTTCAATATTATCTGGTGCCAGGTGAGAACGTATCGCCGTCATGTATACATCTACCCGGTTCCCTTTTCTTACAACTCTGGCGTCTTTTTCAGACTTTACCGCATACGGGTGATGATTCTCCTCAAGCTTAAAGAACTTCACCTGATTTTTGGTTACCAGATCCGCTGCGATAGACTGAGCGTAATGAGGCTCACCAATGGTTGGAAAATCAAGCAAAAGCTTCATTTTATTTCCTGTGATATCTATCAACTGGGCAGATTGAGTTAGTTCGGGGCCGGTAGCCAGATACCTGTCTTTTGTAATTTTATTAAGAGCCACCACATATTTACCATACGGCTTTTTATTATCTCCCCCGGGAACAGACAAGTGGCCGATTGAATAATAGGTTGGGATACGGTCTATAATTTCGCGCGTATCTACTTTCCATTTCACAATTTCGGACGAAACAAACATTGAAGTATAAGCAAAACCCTGATCGTCAAATTCGGTATGCAGGGGCCCTAGTCCTGGTTTTTCAACCTCCCCCTCGAGTACAGCCGTATACTTCAAAACAGGAATTCCCATATCAGCATTTTGATCCTCATATTGCTTATTTTCAATTGCTTTAAGCATCTTTTTGAATGAGAATACCGGAATTACAGCGGCAAGTTTGCCACTTGCTACGATAAATTCGCCGCTGGGATTAACATCTGCTCCATGAGGAGATTTCGGGCAGGGAATATAATACACAATGCCTGGATGTTCCTTAACATCCAGCATCAGCACATCCTGCTTAATGGTTGATGTTGCGGAGTGAGTTTTTTCATCCCAAACATTATGCGCATATCTCGCCGGCACTTTCTTTCCTTTTCCCTGGGCGATAAGTTCTTCTGCTTTTTTCCAGTTTACCGCCATTATAAAGTCTTTGTCGCGCTGACTGGCGTTTACTTCAAGTAAGGTATTAGCCTGCTCGGTGTTATAGGTCGAAAAAAAGATCCAATCTTTAGAAACCCCTTTACCCGCTCTTGCTAAATCGTAATTAAAACCGGGGATAACAAGTTGGAAAGCAAGGTTCATAGTTCCTTTATCTTTATCTACCTTGATAAAAGACGCCGCGCCTTTAAAATTTTGTTTAAATGAGCTTATCGGAACATCCTGAGCTGCGTCTAAGGGGATACTGAACCTTGTATTTCCTACAATGTACTCCGTATTTTCGGTGCAGAAAGGCGAGGCATGGTTCCCTCCTACGTTCGGCAACTCAATAATCTCCTCTGTTTTAAATGTCGCAAGGTTGATTCTGGCGATGCGGGGTGTATTATTTCCATTTATAAACAGCCACCTGCCGTCGTCCTGCCCGTTGGTTTTAGATAATTGAGGATGGTGGCTATCATCCCATGGAACAAATCCGTGCGAGGTGTTAAGCATTGGTTTGGTTTCTTCAGAATAGCCATACCCGTTTTCCGGATTTTGGGAAAAAACCGGGATTACTTTTAATAAACGGCCGGAGGGTAATCCGTAAGCCGCAACCTGGCCGCTAAAACCGCCCGAGGCAAACATATAAAGTTCATCGTACTTGCCCGGGGCAACATACACTTTTTTGGGTGCCTCATCGTCTACAGACTGAGCCACTTTACCCGGTTTACAGCCCGAAAACGCTGCCAGAAACGCGGCTGCCAGAAGCAGGTTTTTTTTGTAATTGATTAACATGTTCATGATATTTTTAAGGTTTAATTATTTGGCGTCATTATCCCGAAGGAATTCAAGAATCTGTCGGGTCTCATCGTCAGACACATTTTGAAATGTCATTTGTACTAAATGCTTTTCAAAAAGAGCCTTACCAACAGGGTCCTGTTTCGTCATTTCTTCGGGGTTAGTAATCATATTCATAATCCATTCAGGCGTACGTCTCAGCGTTACGTTTTTAAGGCCGGGGCCCACTATTTTTTCATCCGAGAGTTTGTGGCATGCCGAGCATTTAGCTGTAAATACCGCCTCCCCCTTTTTTGACAGAGATTTATCAAGCGGCCCTATTTCAACAGAGGTAAAACGACCAACGCCTTTGCTCTCGCTTTTAGCTTCGGGATCTACCGCCACCTGCTCTGTACTGGCGGCTTCCGAACTTGCTGATGAAGTTTCCTCTGAGGTTGCTTGCTGGTTTCCGTCTCCGCCGCCGCAGGCGTACAAAAAAATTGTGGAGGCTATTAACGCCTGGCCCAGAATGTTGAATGAGATTTTCATTTTAGTTTTAATTAGTGATCGTTGTTTTAATAATAAAAGACAAATTCATCCTTTATTATTAAAAAACACTTGACGAAGATCATGTGATTATCCGATCAAAATCATGTATATAATGCGGCTGAAATATGGTCGGCTTCAGAAAGCATGGGGGCGAATTACCCTCCCTGCGCACTGGCTGTGGCACTTCTACAGGCCTTCTTAAAATTTGGCCTAAAATTTTCCTTTAAAATTTTCTAGCTATAGGTTTTCTGTTTCCCTACGCAAATAAATGTTACCGCCAGAGAGAAATGGAATTAGTGATTAAAATCACGCAACTTATTCAAACTCTTTTCGTAAATTTAATATTATCATAAAGTAAACTAATTGTTAAGAACAGATGATTACCCAAGGCTTAAAATTTTGGGGCACCCTATTACTCGCATTTGCACTGGCTTTAACCGCCACACAGAGCAAAGGGCAAAACTATAGTTTTGAGTTTTATGGCAATACGTTCAATTTCGAGTTAGACAATTCGGCAAATGTTAGCTTTCCGAAACAGGTAAACGACTCTCTAATCCATTCTTTTTACAAAACCATTAGCGGGAGCAGATACCAGGCGGTAATCGAAAGTCTGGATAAATACCGAAATAAACACCAGCTAAATGACTGGCTGTATTATCAATTAATTCGCAAAACAGCTCAGCAAATAGCTCCGAAGGCAGAAAACTACTACAGATATACACTTTACAAATGGTTTTTGCTAAGCAAAAGCGGATACGATGCGCGCCTTGCACTTGAACGGGATAAACTTCTTTTTTATGTTAAGAGTGATGATGATATCTCTGACATACCTTTTTATATGATTAACGAAAATCAATTCGTTTGTCTTAATATTCATGATTATCCGGGTATCGACTTAAAAACCAACAAGATTTTCCCTCTCAACCTGCCTATTATTGAAGCGAAACAAGCTTTCTCTTACAAAGTAACACAGATGCCCGATTTTAAGCCGGAGGATTATGCCATTAAGAACATCCAGTTTAGATATCGCCAAAAGGTTTACCATTTCGACATTAAATTAACCCCACAGGTTCAAACCATATTCGCGAATTATCCGGTGGTCGATTTCAAATCGTATTTTAATATTCCCCTTAGTCGCGAAACTTATAGCTCTTTAATACCCACTCTTAAGGCAACACTTGCCGACATGAGCCAAAAGAAAGGTGTAGATTACCTGATGCGCTTTACCAGAAACGCCTTCCTTTATGAGGATGATGAAATAAACTTCGGAAAAGAAAAGCGCCTTACTCCCGAGCAAACTTTGTTTTCGGAATACAGTGATTGCGATGACAGGGCGGCTTTATTTTTTTACCTCGTTAAAGAGATCTACAACCTGCCGATGATAGCACTCCTCTACCCTACCCATATAACTATGGCCGTGCAGTTTGATAAACCCACTGGTAAACCCATAATGTATAACGGTAAGAAATATTCGGTATGCGACCCAACACCGCAGTTGAGGGATTTAAAGGTGGGGGAAATTTCTTCTAAGTATCGAAATGTAAGGTTTGAGGTAGTTTATGCGTATGAGCCGAATTACTAAATTTCACTATAACTCTACTTGCTTAATGTTGAAATTTGCCCAGCTACTATCCTCTAGCTATGCTAAAATCACCTAGAGACGTCATTTTTTTAAACTTGACCTTAACTTTATGAATTACAAAAAAGGAAAGAGGGTATCCTTTCGAACCCCTCTTTCTTATGTTATGAATTATAAATTTTAATATCCGTTAACTCCTTTTGTAAAGCTAAAGCTAGTCCAACCTGACATCCAATTTGTGGTACCAAAAGCACCTTTATACGCAACTGATGTGAAGAAAGAGTTGCTCAAATCACCTGCAAAAGCAGCACCAGTCAAAGCTGAAGAACCGGTAGCTGGCAGAAAGCTAGGAGCAGAAAGATTAAATGGTGTGGTAAGCATTGCATCTGCGGCATTAGCTAATAATACAGATCCATTTGTAGTAGCTTTAGTTTGTATTGCAGTTGCTGAAGCTCCAACAGTAGTAACATCGCTTCCTAGCTTGAAGGTTGCAGTTACAGCGTGTACAAGATTATTCTTGAATTCAGATGAACTCGATGAGCTAACAAAATCTTCGTAAGTACCATTCGACTCAAGTGATAGACCACCTTTTTGCCATCCAATTAAAACAGAGTTGTTTAAAACAAATCTTGTATTTCTTCTAAATCTGTTTGCGAAATTATGGTTAGCAGCTGTACCTGTTGCATTGTTAGGTCCAACGAAGGTAAAATTAGTTAGTACGGGTCTGGTTAATGGTGTTGCAGTTGTACCCGAACCATCATTATCACACTCAATACCATTACCGGCATCACCACCATCAACCCATAATGGATCTCTTAAGGAAACTCCAAACTGTATTTTTCCTGTATATCCAAAATCAAAGTCAAAGTCATCGTCAGCAGATGCATAAGCAATTAGATATTTAGCATTAACAGTTCCGCCAAAAAACTCAAAAGCATCATCGTTTCCATAGACCACTTGAATATATTCAAGTGTGGTTCCAGAGCCCACTGCACCTAATGTTAAACCATTAATTTCAGATCCTGGTGCTGCTGCAATACCTGCAAACTCGATGCGAACATACCGCATGATACCTGAATTATCAGCATCATCGGTACCCCCATAATAAGAGTTAACTCCACCTTCAATTAATGGCTCACTTGAGCGATTAGTTTTGGCTTTTCCCAGTATTATAATTCCACCCCAATCGCCAGGATTACGCGATCCAACAGCTTTACCAGAGGTAAATACAATTGGCTTGTTTGCCGAACCTTCGGCCATTATTTTAGCTCCCCTCTCGATAATAAGAGCACCTTTACGAGTGATATCACTTTTAATAACTGTTCCAGCTGGAATAGTTATAGACCCACCATTTTCAATATAAACATATCCTTTTAAAGTGTAAGTTCCTTCTTCAAGTATCACTTTACCACTATAGTTACCTGTTATTACATCGCCATTTTTCAGGTTAACGGTTCCACTTTGAGTGTTACTATTATCATCATCATTTTTCTTACTACATGAGGCTAAGATGATTGAAGCTGCTAAAAAAGAAGCTAAAAATTTGTTGATTTTCATTTTTTTTTATTTTTTATTTATCAAAAGTGCTACAAAGTCATTAACATGACGTGAACCATATATTATTAAATGGTTAATTCTAACCATTTAATACATTAGAATTTATAATTAAGAGATAAAGAAATCGAGGTACCTGGTTTGAACTTATAAATATTGCGGTCGATATTTTTATTATAGGCTTTCTTGTTATCAAGATTTTGATAAACCACGGACTCTTGATTCAAAATATCAGAAATATTTAACTTCAACTCTCCCTTTTTTCTAAATACACGCTCGCTAAATTGAAGATCAATAACACTCCGGGCATTCTCGTACCAATGCGGATAGTCAAAGCCTGCAGAGTTTTCACTGTCATACCCTGCAACATTCAACCTCTGACCAATTTGATTAAATAGAGCGGTGAAGGTAAATCCGGCATTAGGAGCGAAATATTGAAGTCCAGCATTTAAAAGATATGGAGATTGAGCCTGAAGAGGTCTATTACCACCATAACCCGCAGGCGTAATCACCTCTGAGGATATATATGCAGCATTTGCGAAGGCTGTAGTATTGTTTAGCAATTCAGACCTTAAGAAATTTAGCTTTTTGCGAAAATCTATCTCAACACCAAAAGTAGTTGCACTTTTAGAATTACTGTATTCGAAAACACGCAAATCTGAATTAGTTTGAGGATTCACAAATAATTCTATAGGGTTTTGAAAATATTTGTAAAATGTGCTGACAGTGAATGATTCACCCGAGGCCGGATAGAATTCATAACGCATATCTGTATTCCAATTTGAACTACGTTGTAATGATTCGTTACCCCGAACCGTAGCACCTACCTGATAATCATAAAAAGCGAAAGGTGCCAACTCTCTAAACTCAGGTCTTGAAACTGTTCTAGAACCTGAGAGCCGGAAATTCGATTTCTCTGTAAGGGCATATGAGATGTTCAATGACGGAAGAATATCAAGATAACTCTGATCAGCGTTAACTCTTGTTAAGTTTAGCTTTAAGGCATCTAAGTTCTGATTATAATATTCTGCCCTCAGTCCGTATACAGCTCTTATTTTTTTTGCAATCGGACTATCAAACATAAAATATCCAGCACCAAGCATTGATTGGGCGACGTAAGTATCTTCGGGATTTGTAAATTCATTTAATACAAAGCCATTTGTTGATATATTTTCAGAATTGAATATTTCGTTGTATGGCAAATAAGTTAACGACTCATCCGCACTCGGTAAAGTTTGATAATGAAAGATTCTTGATGAGAAATTTCTATTTTTATATAAACCCAATAGTCCAGCTTTAAAAGTCTGCTTTGTATCCTTTAACTTAAATGGCAGGGTGAAATTCAATGATCCTCCATAATTATTCTCATTTAGGTCAGAAAAAAATCGCCTGCTGTTTCTATCAACCATCCTAAATCTAGTATCTGCGCCTTCTATTGATTGAGCATACTCCAGTGTTCTTAGGTCTGTTTGCTCACGATTTATATTCGCATAGTTAATATTCCAATTTAATTTCCATTGTTTGGAATTCAACAAATGGTCTCCCTCAAACTGGGTATTGTATAAACTTCTTTGAGATGGATCGTTAGACCTAAAATTTAAGTTTACATTATTATTAAGATTGATACCTGTTCGGTTATAATACAATTCATCCAGAACCCTACTGTAGGAGTTCTTCCATGAAAATTTATTATTTCCCATTTTATAGGAAATATTACCGATACCTCCCCAAGACACATTCAAACGACTCTGCTCATCCTGAAATTTCTTTATAAATACAGTGCGAGTATTAGGGTTATCCCAATCAGTTCTTTCGTAATTGTATAAACTTTGGGCATTCCGATAAGTCAATGAAAATATACTTCCTATTGTACCATCATTTTTAAGATCCTTTCTTTTACCCCATGTTAACTGATAGTTTTGGGCAGGCAATGCGGTAGTTTGAACCTCTCCGTATGCATTGGGAAGTAATTTACTTGCAGAAGCTTTTTGTGAATTACTTAACCCAGCATAATTTTCACTTGATTCTGGGAAATTTGACGGCACCTTACGGTCAGACGAAACGACACCGAGCCAATCAGTTGAACCTCGACCATTAGACACAAAAGGCTTACCGGTTGACTGGGTGTTATATCCCGAACCTAGCGAAAGTTCAAGAAAATCCTGATCCGGTACATCTTTTGTAATGATTTGAACCACTCCACCCGCAAAGTCGCCTGGCAGGTCTGGAGAAGCAGTCTTATTTATAACAATCCTATCTATAAGATTCGAAGGAAATATATCAAATGAAAATGCTTTTTTATCTGGCTCCGATGAAGGAAGAATGGCACCATTAATTTGAGCCGAATTATACCGATCACTTAAGCCCCTAACAACAACAAATTTATTGTCTTGAATACTCGCACCGCTTACACGCTTCAATACGTCAGAAGTACTTCTATCGGGTGATCTCTTTATTATATCTGCTGAAATACCACTTGATATAGTTACAGAATTTTTTTGTTGAATATACAGCCCACCTATTGATTCTTGCTTGGCTGTGGCGGTAATGACAACCGCCTGAAGTTGTTGCTGCCCTCCCTCTTCCATAACAACGTCCAGAGTGGTTACCTTACCAGCAGAAACTATGATATCTGAAATCTTTTTAGTTGAAAAACCAACGTAAGAAAATTGAAGAGTGTATGTTCCCGCCAATAGTCCACTTAAGTTATAACGCCCCTCGACATCTGTCATGGTGCCTTTGTTCATCTCCGATAACTTTACCGAAACCCCGATTAGTGCCTCTCCGCTTTTGTCGCTGAGCTTTCCTGCAATTTTCCCCGTGCCTTGTGCAAAGGTTTCTGGAATTACTAGCCCGATAAAGAATAAAAGCGTTAAAATTCTGATAATGAGATTGTGTTTCACTTTACAATGTTTTTGATTCATTGCAAAAGTATTACGCCAATATTACCCCGACATTACCTGTTGATTAACGATTGGTAACTTAAATGTTAATAAGATGTTAACACCAAATAGAACACACATCCCCCCCAAAATTTAATTAATGAGATTGAATTGTCTCCCAACTCCTCTCAAATGGAGATACCGCTGTTTTTAGAGGTGAGAAATTTTGAGCAAGAACTTCCACTCATTGGGGGCATTAAGCTGATGCAGATCCTATCTTATTATTAACCTGAGTTCGAATATTAATTTCTAATACCCCCCCTATAAAGGCATTGCCGCATGTGCCGATTTGGAGTTTCCTCACTCGAGAGGGGATTTCAGGCTGTATCATTATGTTATACCTTTATATAGGCGTGTGTTAATAGCGATAGATAATTTTAAAAGCCTTATAAACGAACTCAGGTTATTAGCCATATATTTAAACATGGTACAGTTTTCGCTCATACCCAAACGAGTTTAGAATTGGGTATAGCTGTAATTTTAACCCCAAACAATTTCATTTTAAGGGTGTACTGATAAAGGCAGGGAGGAATGTATGGGAAGAAGCTATAGTCGGATTGATACACTTCTTTATTTTATGATACCAGGTTTACTTTCTCTTACTAAGATAACAAATAAGAACGTTGCGCTTTCTCTTATATATATTCTGCGGGCCTTTAAGTTTGTTTCGATAACCTGCATTAACAGATGATCAGACATTACTTTTTTTTATTCATAATTTCGGCCTTTTTTGTTATCAGCAAAACCGCACAGGCTCAATCTCCATATTTTAATTCATTCAAAAGCAATACGGCGAGCGGTATTATACTAGGTGGCGACGCCAAACTTACCAGTGGAGCTGAAGATCCGGCTAATAATGGATATCTCAGGCTAACCCCGTCTCAGCAGGACAAAAGAGGATATGCCTATATTGATAACCCCTTCCCTTCGTTGGCGGGAATTAAAGTAGAATTCGAATTTTTTACCTGGGGCGGCAATGTTGCCGATGGAATTACCTTTTTTCTTTTCGATCCGGTTGCCGGTTTCGAAATCGGACAATACGGAGGTGCTTTGGGTTATGCCCAAAACAAAAACGATGGCTCGGGCCTGGGCATGAAAAATGGCTTTCTTGCTTTGGGACTGGATGAGTACGGTAATTTTGGCGCAGCCTCTGAAACCAAAAGCGGAGGGTTTAAAAAAGATAACGGAACGGTGTATACTACCCCTATTTCGGCAAACGGGCTTGTGGTAGTGCGCGGTGGCGTTGGCCCCGGGGGCGAACGCGAAGGGCCAACTGCCTACCCCTTTTTAGGCGGGAAAATTACCGGAAATCTTTATAACGGTACCCCTGCCGCCTGGCCGGCTGATGTTTTGCCCGACGCAGATAAGTTCGGCATTTACACCAACGCACGCGCGCCGCTAGAGACACAGGGAGAATACCGCAAAGCCAGGCTTGACATAAAAAGAGTACCGGGTACCGGTTATGTTATCAACGCCGAAATTTTTGTGGGCTCTAAAGGCAGGTGGATTAAGGTACTGGAAGATTTTACCTATTCCATTGCCGATAACAAAATACCGACAACCCTTAAAGCCGGTTTTTCCGCTTCAACCGGATATCAATATAATAATCATGAGATTCGAAATGTACTCATCACCCCCTCTGCCGCAGAATTGTTAAAACCTGTAGCAGTTAATGATGCCGCGGTAACCTCAACCAATCAAACTAAAGACGTTATCGTATTAGTTAACGATAATGCCGCTGTAAACACAAATGGCACCTTTCAAACAGGAACGCTCGATCTTGATCCAAGCACTTATGCTATTGAGAACACCAAACAAATAGCAGGAGGCACGTTTAACGCTAACGCAGATGGATCTGTAACGTTTATTCCTACGAATGGATTTGCGGGGAACGCGGTGATTAACTATTGCTTTAGAGACAACTATGGGATAACCTCTAACGCCGCTACACTAACCCTTACCGTGAGTGCGGTTAACGCCCCGCCCGAAGTAGCCCTGATAGCTAAAAACGGGATTGAAGACAACACTATAACATTTACCGCCACCGATTTTACCGCGAACTATACCGATCTGGAAAGTAATGCGCTAACTAAAATAAAATTCAGTAGCCTTCCCCTTAATGGCACAATGAAATTATCTGGCGTAAACATTACTGCCAATCAGGAGATTCCGCTGAACCAATTAGGTAACATCACTTTTGTTCCTGATTTAAACTGGAAGGGCAATACCACATTTAATTGGAACGCCCATGACGGGAATAATTATGCACTGATGCCTGCAACAGTAAGCATTACTCTTAGCGGTGTAAATGATAAACCAATTGTCGACGTGATAACTAAGAACGGCACTGAAGACACTCCAATTTCATTTAGCTCGTTGGATTTTACACAAAAATTCACTGACCCGGATAATGACGCGCTTACAAAAATTAAAATTACAAGCTTGCCTCCTACAGGCTTACTTAAACTTAACGGCGTAAACGTCACCGTCAATCAGGAAATCGCTTTTGCCGACTTAGGCAATATCAGCTTTGTGCCCGACGCAAACTGGAACAGCAGTACTTCATTCTTTTATAATGGTAGTGATGCCGCAACTTACGCTGATCTTGCAGAACGAATTGTTATTAATATTACAGCCGTAAATGACATTCCGGTTGTAAGTAACTTTAATAAGTCGGGACTAGAAAATACAATCCTAACATTCCTCGCAACCGACTTCAGCTCAAAGTTTATAGATGCCGACAATCAAGCCCTTACAAAAATTCAAGTAATCAGTTTGCCAGCGAATTGCACGTTGAAGCTGAACGGAACGCCTGTTGTCATCAATCAGGAAATTCTTGTTGCGGATTTAGGCAATCTAAGCTTTACACCAACCGCAAACTGGGATGGCAGTACCTCATTTAACTGGAACGGAACCGACGGTAGCAGCTATGCAGCCCTCAACGCTTTAGTTAATATTACAATAAGTGCGGTAAATGATGCGCCAACGGTGGCCAACTTCGGAAAAACCGGATTTGAGGACACTCCGTTTTCGTTTACAGCCTTAGATTTTACCGCTAAGTTCACTGATCCGGAAAACATTCTCCTGGCTAAAATAAAAATCATAAGCTTACCCGCTAACGGTACACTGAAATTATCAGGAGTCAACATAACGGCCAACCAGGAGATTGTAACGGCACAACTGGGCGACATTACTTTTACTCCGAATCTAAATTGGAACGGCAACACAACATTTAGCTGGAACGGAAGCGAGGGAACAAATTATGCAATCACTCCGGCATCGGTAATAATCGACATTACTCCGGTAAACGACCTTCCAACGGTAGCGCCTTTTAGTAAATCAGGCGCAGAAGATACGCCTGTTAACTTTGCGGCCAGCGATTTTAGCACCAAATTCAGCGACTCTGATAATAACACGTTAAATAAAATTAAAATAATTAGTCTGCCTTTAAATGGCACGCTCAAATTGAGCGGAACGGATATTGGAATAAACCAAGAGATTCCTAATGCTCAGTTGGGTGATATTACTTTTTTACCAACGGTTAACTGGAACGGAAATACCAGCTTTGAATGGAACGGGAACGATGCTACAAGTTATGCTACTCTCTCAGCAGTAATCAGCATTACCATTACGCCGGTAAATGATGCCCCGGCAGTAACAGGAATCAGCAAAACCGGAACAGAAGATACTCCCATCCTTTTTACAGCATTAGATTTCACACAGAAATTCAGCGATTCTGAGAATGACGCTCTATCCAAAATAAAAATCACCACACTCCCACCCGCTATTACGGGCGGTTTCATATTAAACGGGACCGCTATTACCGAAGGCCAGGAAATTCCGGCAGGAGAACTGGCGAACATTAGCTTTATACCTGCCCTTAACTGGAACGGAAGCACTACGTTTAAATGGACGGGCAGCGATGGCAACAGCTATGCGGCCGCTCCTGCTCTTTCGGATATTATCATAAGTGCAGTAACCGATGCGCCTACAGCGATTAATGATTCCCAGGAAACCGACCTTAACAAACCGGTAGTAGTAACGGTACTCAACAATGACTTTGCGGATGGGTTAGGCATTGATAATACATCAATTTCTATTGTTTCTAATCCTCTTCATGGAAAAGTAATTGTACTGCCAGACGGAAGCATCTCATATATTCCAAACGATAAATTTGCGGGTACCGACAGCTTTACATATAAAGTAAAAGACTCGAACGGAACATGGTCTAATGTTGCCACGGTATCGATTATAGTTAAAGGTTTGGTAATGTCGAATGTATTTACTCCGAACGGCGACGGCAAGAATGACACTTTTGTAATTCTCGGCATTGAAAATTACGATGTTGCCGACCTTACCGTATTTAACCGCTGGGGCAACGAAGTTTACCGAAATTCGCAATACACAAATAATTGGGATGGTTCCGGATTAAATCCCGGCACCTACTATTTTTTGGTGAAGCTGAAGAAAGGCGGCTCAGAAGACGTTCGAAAAGGTTGGGTATTATTAAAAAGATGAAAGCGATGATGAGGTTTTATAACGTAATTTTTGGAGTTCTCGCCCTGCTTACGGGATCTGCCCCCTCTTTTGCGCAACAAAACATTCAATTAACACAGTATATATTTAATTCACTGAGTGTTAACCCTGCGTATGCGGGCTATAAAGAACAATGGTTCGCCCAAATGGCCCTTCGTAACCAATGGACGGGAATTGAAGATGCTCCTAAAACCGGGCATGTATCGGTTGACGGAATTTTAGATCCTGATACTAAGAAAATGGGAATCGGCATTCAAATAGGAGCAGACAGACTTGGCCCTCAATCATCCACCTCTGCATACGTTAACTACGCGTACCGTTTGCAGTTAGATGACAGAGGAAAAAAACGACTCTCTTTTGGTATTGGAGCGGGTGTTAGTCAGTTAGCCGTTGATTACAGCAAACTAACACCTATAGATGGCGGAGATGATTTTGCGACTCAGGGACAAACCAGCAAGTTTGTTCCCGACTTCAGGTTTGGGGTTTACTACAATTCTCCGAAATGGTATATCGGGGCCTCGGCTCTTGATCTGTTGTCGAGCCAGACAAAGGACGCTACCGCAGAAGGCATAATTTTAAACAAACGGCATCTATATCTCATTTCCGGTTTGCTTTTGGATATAAATCCTGAAACCAGGATTCGTCCCAGTTTTCTGGTAAAAGAAGATTTTAAAGGGCCCACAAGCCTCGACCTCAATTCGATGGTAATTTTCAGGGATAAATTCTGGATTGGCGCGTCGTATCGTACAGCAGTAAAATTGTGGAAAAAGAACTACGAAAACGGCCAATCCCTTAGTACCGCGAACTCAGTAGCAGGAATAGCTCAGTTTTTTATCAGTCCGGCGTTTAGAATCGGCTATTCATACGATTATTCAATGAGCCGCCTAAGCTCCATCGAAAGCGGATCGCATGAAATAACCCTGGGATTAACCTTTTCACAGAACAACTCGAGAATTCTTACACCACGGTTCTTTTAGTCTCGTTAAACCCTTTAACAAATTTGACAAATTTAGAAAGTTGTCAAAGTTCAAGATCCAAGTTTGATTTCCATTCTTTTTTTCAGGCCTACATCATACCGAGGAGATAATCTTAACAAACATTGAAAGAGAGATGACGTGGAAATAATGGAGAATAGTGTTGTTATGGCACAAAGGTAGCGTCAATGCTGAGCCCGTCGAAGCATAGAGCGGGTTATTGAAGCCTGCCTCACGACCCTTCGAAGGGCTCAGGGTGAAGTCCGGCACACACGCCCTGGGCAAACCGACTGCTTGGGCGGGCGTTTCAACATCTGGCCCCTGAGATTGCGGCAAAGCAGCATTTTTTCAAAAAAACATGTAAATCATCGGATGACTGACACGATACATAGTGTATAAACATTTGATTTTAAAGCCATCCTATGACTCAGTTCTTTTAAAAACTTATAACATTTGTTAAGATCTAAGTTCTCTAAAATCATCACCCGGGCAGATATCCGATTGTGAAGGAAAAACTACTACCTCACGTAATTAATAAAAACAAATTGGCTTAAAATGCGATTAAATTAATAGGTCCTTTAGAAATTCTAACTAATAAAAGGAGGCAACTATGTTACACAGCATTCAAAGTTTAATAGGTTTTACCATGGGTGCTACCGATGGTGAAATTGGCAAAGTAAAAGATTTCTATTTCGATAATAAAACATGGAAAGTAAAATATCTGGTTGTAGAAACGGGCAATTGGTTGGTTGGCCGTAAGGTATTATTATCGCCCGTGGCACTACAAGCAGCCGATTGGGATTCTAAAATTTTTCCTGTTAACCTAACCCGAGATCAAATAAAGCACAGCCCTGATATCGACACAGACAGGCCTGTATCGCGACAACAGGAAGCCGATCTTCATAGCCATTATTCATGGCCGAACAATGAAGGTACGGGTGTTGGTTTTATGACCACCGGTATGGTTGGAGGCGTTGTAGCTCCCGATGTTCCTTTTGAAGAGAGAATCTCAGAAGAAATGCGCCATCATGAAGACGATACAATTTCTGACAGAGGCCCCGAAGCTGAAAACCACTCGGAAAACCAATCAGTAGGCGATGTTAATTTAAGAAGCTTTAAAGACATGTCTGGCTTCACTATGGATGCTGCCGACGGCGAAATCGGCGATGTGGAAGATCTGCTCATCGATAGCACCACATGGAGTATCCCGTTCTTAGTAATCGAAACCGGCAGTTGGTACTCGGGTGATAAAATTCTGGTATCTACCAATAGCATTGATCAGGCAAAGTGGGATAACTCTACTATACACAGTCAAAAAACTACAGAAAGTTTCAGAGATTGCCCTGCCTTCGATTATACTAAACCGATACATCATGACCTTGAAACCAGCCTGTATAATTATCATCAAACAAGCAACAGGACTTAATAATTTTTTATAAAAAGGTGTCCAAAGAGAAATTTCAATTCCTCTTTCGGACACCTTTTTACTTACCCTTGTTTTCCATCCACAGCTTAAACTCCCCGATCTCGCGGTTCTGATCAGCGATCATTTTCTTCGCCATGGAAATAAGCCTGGCATCTTTTCCGTAATTAACCAATCCTTCGGCCATATAAACAGCACTTTGATGATGGGGAATCATCAGATTAACAAATTGCTCGTCGGCTGATGTTGTCTGATTCATCGCAGGCATCTCCATCATCATTGCCATACTTTTATCCATCACCTTGCCAAAGCCCTCATCTTTTTTACCAGTCTCATAATTTTTAACCGGACTTGTATTTTCCTGAATAAATTGCTCCAACTCATCAATTTCGGACTTCTGCGCATCCATAATTTGTTGAGCCATTTGCTTTAACTTCTCATCTCGCCCGGCTTTCAATTCTTCTTTAGCCATTTCTACCGCAGCCTCGTGATGGCTCTTCATCATCAGGGCAAAATCAGCATCAACATTTCCGGTCATTTTAAGCCCGTGCATATCTTTCATCATTGCGTCCATGGTATGCATCATCGCGCTATTACTTTCCGGCGATGCAGAATTGTGACTGCTGTCATGCACCGAAGATTGGTTATGGCCGGAACTTGAATCGTTTTGGCAGGATGCCGCACAGAGGGTTAAGACGAATGCGGGTGCTAAAAGAATACTATTTTTCATGATAGATAGCGATTTTTATACTTGTCTAACAGCACTTTCCGATATATGTTTACCAATTTCAGGTATACAACAGGTGAAATTATCTACCCTGGCAAAATGAAAATCATGATTCTCATCACGCTCTCACAGCTAAACAAAACATAAATTTGGCTACATCACATCACGACTTTGAGACAGCCTCTATAACAGGAACGATATGCTACAAAAACAAATAATCACCACAGAGATTTGTCCTTCAATAGCCCAAACCTTATTAAAAAACGACGCGATTTTTGTGGATGTCAGAGAACTGACTGAGGTCGAATTGCTATCTTTCAAAGTACCCCAGCTTATAATTTTACCTTTAAGCGAACTGGAAAACAGATACTTTGAGCTACCCCAGGATCAATTGCTGGTAATAGTATGTAACAACGGGAGCAGAAGCCTGAAGGCTACAAACTTTTTGATAAATAAGGGATACAACGCCGGACAAGTAGTTTGCATGAAGCACGGCCTGATAAAATGGGTACAAAAAGGTTTCCCGACGGTAGGCGATGCTTCTTTTATCCCCGGAAAGAAAAACTTCTCTTGCAAGGCAAAAATTGACAGAGAATTAGCAACCCTCTAAGCAAGTGTTATCTGTTGCTTAAAGGGCGGATCGATTTAATGTGCGTCGCATTTTTAAACCAATTGTGATTTTAATTTTAACTTACGACTAGTTAGATTCTTTTACCCGCTCTACAAACATATCGGCGGGTTTAAAAACCGGCACAAAATGCTCAGGCACTACCAATGCGGTATTCGCTGAAATATTTCTGGCAATTTTGGTGGCCCGTTTCTTTACCAAAAAGCTTCCGAAACCCCTTATATGAATATTTTCTCCTTTAATCATCGAAGATTTAACTGAGTTTACAAAAGCCTCAATGGCTTTCGAGACCTCGCCACGTTGTATCCCCGTTTTTGCGGATACTTCCGATACTATTTCTGCTTTAGTCATTTTAATGAAGATATTATGCAATACAGGATCATGGTTAAATGCGCCATAATCCTGTATTAAGGTTTATTGAATTTTTCTATTTAAATACAGCTAAGAATTAAACTGTATCACTTAATGCGGTCTCTACCTTTTTACTTTCTAAAGGTTGAATCAAATCCACGTAATCCTGGATACTTCCGTCAGCCAAACACGTTTCAATGATTTTTCGGCCCAGCGGATGAATATCAGGAACCAGGAACGATTCCAATTCTTTTTTAAAGAATGCCGTCAAAATCTCGGCCCCTGCGTCATATCCTTCTGTACCGTTATCCTTTTGAAGATCTACCTGTAAAAAGTGTTTTGGTATGGTTTGTCCGTCGATTTTTAACGATTCGGGAGCAAATCCCAGCAGCGGGCACCTTGAAGGTACAAGCGGTTCTTTTTTGAAGTTTACATTTCCTCTTCTTGACAAATACTCACGAGCAATCCACTGTCCGCTAAAACCAACTTCGTAAGCACCGATATATTGATTTGGAATCAAAATGTATCGTGTTAAGGGGGTAGATAAAATTTGCTCCAGGAGCAAATTTGCCTGATCTACTTTTAAGCCGGTGGCAAAAGGCCAATAAGAGCCAACTCCCTCACTCACCATTCCTTTCCCGGTACTGATAACGCTTGGGTTGGCATGCCCTCTTGGCGCAACCAGCCGCCAAAGCCAGGCCAGTGCCGGAGGCAGGATATGGAAAATTCCGATGATGCCGTAGGTTGGTAATTCGCGGGTGCAGGGCGGTGTCCTTATCCCGAAACTTCTGATATCAACCTCAACCGGTTCATCAATGGTATTAGGCACATTGCGCCGCGGTAAAATAACCCTCGGGTTGGGACAAGGTTTGCCGGGTGCATCAAGTGTATGCTCCCAGATTAAGCATGTAGCCTCGGGTTTGCCGTCTATACTTAAAAACAACAACGGTTCCTTTGGATGTATGGTAGCCCGCTCTATATCAGGATCGGTTCCGTACTGTGTAATGTGGTTTATTCTTAAAAACCAGCCATACTCCGCATCTTTAATGACCAGCTTTTTGCCGTTTTGCAATGCGGGAAGCGCCAGTGCCATGTCATCTGTAACGGGCTGAAGTTCTGACTCTTCTTTTATTTCGAGGTAATATTTTTCGTTGCTTTTAACATTGGTACCCAATAGCAACCTGCCATCAATTTCACGATGAGAAGCGGTTGTCATCTCACTTTTACCACCACCGCTCGCTCCTTCGTGCATAATCACAAAATCATTTTCGTAAGGAGTAGTTACTTTAACAGCCGATGCGTGCAGGGTTGTCCAGCCCTCTTCCTCGCCAATATTCAGCAAAATACCGTAAACTCCTTTTTTGGCACTCGGACCCGGATACAGATTGTATGAAAACATTTCATGCATCCTCTCGAGTCGATTATGTACAACTATTTGTTTTCCGTTAAAATGTGTGTGCCTGAAAGGCGGTGCCACATAAATTACCGCACGGGGTTTAAAATGGTGAGGAATTTTACTCCTCGGAATAAATCCCTGCAGATCGGCCAAACTGGTAGCAAAAAAACCGGCGTTTCCCGGAGCGACTAATAACGAAGGATAACCATTCGCATCGCCTCCCGACATAAACGGAACCATAATTAATTCGTCCTGTTCGGAAAGCCATTGAAAAGTTTCTGTGCGGAGATCTTCGAAATCGGTACCGAAACGCTCCTGAAAGGTGGGTTTATCTGTTGGCTTTTTGTCGGCGATTACCAGGCAATCCGGATCTCTTCTCCGCAAATACGGATCGGTATAATTAACAGAAACCCCGTTTTTACATCGCACAACAGTTGCTTCAACGATTTTTCCGTGCCCGGGTGTGTCGTAGGCCACTTCGTAAACATTGTCAGCTATTCTTCCGAAAGAAAGGTCTATCAAATCCTCCCTACTCTCGGCCAATATAACTTCCTTGGTTTCGAGGATATTCTTTAACTCTTTAGGCAGGATGAACTTTTTGAACAGTGATTTTTCCATTATTTTATACTACATGCCGCTTTTTCAATCTTCAGCATAAACTTTATCAATTGTAATTAAAACAGATGCGTTTAAAGGTGATTTGAATCAAAAAAGGCCCCAGGATTAAACTATTACGAAAATCATAATACCCAACAGATTAAAGGCTCAATTTTTATTAATTTGAAAAATCCAAAAGGAGTTTATTAAACGAATTTCAATTCAGATAAGCTTTTTGCTTAATTCCTGAACTTTAATGCACCTCACCGGACAGTTCTGTTCTGCAATTTTATTCGGGCCGATTTCAGCTGCGTTTACCATTGCGATGTAGATACCTTTCTTCTCCCTGCCATCTATCAAATTGCATTTGCCGTCTTTTTGAGAGATGCGCCACCTCGAAAAAGCGGCTTCCACACAAGCATTACAACCAATACACTTTTGCCTGTAAAATATAATCTGCACCATCAGGCATCTACCAGTTTATATAATCTGTCTGACGGATGAATGGCAGAAGATAAAGCGATTGAGAAGGTCTCTCCTTTTTTAACAGTGTCCTGAGGGGTATCATTCACCCGAATTTCTTTTACTACCGTTTGAATAACTCCTGTAGAGGGCCCGGTAATTAAGATTTCGTTGCCTGTTGAAAGTGATTGCGTCTCCATTAGAAACTCACCCACCGCCGCTTTGTTAAAATATCTAAGCCCCCGGCCGATATAGATTTTTTTCCTGGTTGCTTTAGAGCCGTAGTCGTTGCTCCACTCGCCCATTTTACGGCCAAGATAGTATCCGTCCCAAAAGCCGCGATTATATACGGTAGCTAATCGGGTTTTCCAGCCTTCCACCAATCCTGCGTTAAAAGTGCCGTTTTGACACGCATTTATAGCCTCGCGATAACATCTGGTAACGGTATACACGTAATCAGCACTTCTGCCCCTTCCCTCTATTTTTAACAACGCAACCCCCGAATCGATAAGCTGATCGAGAAAGTCGATGGTACAAAGGTCTTTAGCCGACATGATATACTCGTTATCCACTTCGAACTCTGTCCCGGTTTCTTTGTCTGTTACCAGATATTTATGCCTGCAATTTTGGATACAGGCTCCCCGGTTGGCCGAAGCAAAATCAGAATGAAGGCTGAGATAACATTTTCCGGAGATAGCCATACACAAAGCACCATGAATAAAAATCTCGACGCCAACTAAGTTCCCCGACGGGCCGGTAATATTTTGCCGTTTAATATCATGAATAATAGTTTCTACTTGCTTTAAACTCAATTCGCGGGCAAGAACCATCACATCAGCATATTCGGAGAAAAAATCAACGCTTTGGATATTCGATATATTAGCCTGGGTAGAAATATGCACCGGAATGCCTACTGTTTTAGCATATTTTAAAACGGCGGGGTCTGATGCGATAACAGCGTCTACTCCGTGCTTTTTTGAAGCGTCGACAATACATTTCATAATGGTTATATCGTGGTTATACAAAATCGTGTTTACCGCGATATAAGATTTAATCCCGTTAAATTTACAAATAGCAGTTATCTCGGGGATATCATTAATAGTAAAGGTATTGCTCGACCTTACCCGCATATTCAATTGATCAACACCGAAATACACCGAATTGGCACCCGCCTGTATAGCCGCTCTCAACGATTCAAACGAACCGGCCGGAGCCATTAATTCTACTTGCTTCTTCATCATCCTTAGTCTGATACAAAAGTTTGTATTTTTCTTATCAGGAAATATGATTTTAGTCAGTTTTTGAACAATTTGCAGTGATTATTTTTACCGATAAAATAATGATGGTCGCCACCAACGCACGATGCATGGTGCTTACAATTGCACATGACAAAAAACTTAACTTTAAAGGAAGAAATTTTGCCCATGAATAATAATCCTGAAAAAGATGAAATACACGTACTGGGTTCTACCTTACTGGAAATAGGCGCATTGCTTATGGTATCGGGTGCCAGTTCGGGGAGAATAAGGAATACGATTAACAGAATTTCTGATTCTTTCGGCTACAGTGCGGATATGCTGATCTCGCAGCGTACCCTGATGTTAAATATTTACAATGAAGATAGCGGCCATTTTTTCAACAGCCTTAAACGTACTTCTCCACACGGCGTAAATTTTGTAATGCTTTCGGGAATAAGCCGGATGAGCTGGCTTATTGTAGAGCAGAAGTGGAACGTAAAACAAATAAATGAAGAATTAAAGCGACTAAGAAGCTTGCCTCATTATCCACGAATGATAATTCTTTCGGTTGTTGGCCTTGCGGGAGCCGCATTTTGCAGGCTGGCCGGCGGTGTTGCTTTCGATATGGTGATGGTATTTATAGGTACTTTCTGCGGGTTATTTGTAAGGCAGGAAGCTATGAAAATGAAATTTAACCCCTATATGTGCGTTTATTTCGCGGCATTTGTATCCTCCCTTCTTGCGGGCATACCCGCCAAACTAGGCAGTTACGATACTCATGAACATGCCTTCGCAACGTCGGTACTTTTCTTAATCCCCGGTGTTCCGTTAATTAATTCCTTTTCGGATATGATTGACGGAAATCTTCAAAACGGACTGATCCGCGGACTTAACGGCTTTATTATTTCCTTCACCATAGCATTAGGGTTACTAACCTCTATGTTTATTTATCAATTCTAAAATGGAATTACTGCTTTTATTAGAAAAAGGATTGTGGTTTGGGATTGCAGCCGTTGGTTTTGCGGTATTGTTTAACGTGCCGGTAAGAACTCTCGCACCCGTTTTCATTATGGGAGCATTGGGCGGACTAACAAAAACCATTATGCTTCAGTTAGAGTTGAATGTAATAGTTTCTACATTGGCCGGGGCAACTATTGTAGGATTTCTAAGCATCCCCTTCGCCCATAAGAAACATGCGCCACCACCCATATTTGCTATTCCGGCGGTTATCCCGATGGTTCCCGGAATTCTAGCTTACCGTATGATGCTGGGACTTATAAACCTTGCCGGTGAGGTGAACCCTGAAACGTATCAGCAAATTCTATCAGAAACCGTAAATAACGGCATGAAAGTAATGCTGATTCTAATGAGCCTTGCGGGTGGCGTTGGCGTGCCCATGCTCATTACCAGAAAAGAATCTGCCAAAGAAATACGATTCAAAAAAAGAAGCCGGTAGTGAAAATAAAAAAGGGCCGGCTTGTATAAAAAACCGTCCCTTGGGTATATATATTAAATTAATGATTACTCCTTTATGAATGCGTGACGCAATTCTTCGACCTGCTCGTTACTGATCGGCACAAGATTACCTATTGACGCGCAAAGAACCAATGATTTCGCGCTGAACTCCGCAACTTCTAAATAATCGAAGGTTTGAAGCAACTGATCGCCGGTAACCAGCACACTGGTATTTTTTACAATTACCGCCGGGTTATGTTTCGAAACCAGGTCTGCTATAATAGTTTCGCCTTTAAAATGCGAGCCAAATTCAAGCGAGCTTACATCCTGTAAAAAGATCCAGCTTTCTGGTATAGTGCGCACGTTAAATTGCGCTCCGGTAACTGCAAACGCCATTAAATAAGGCGACTGAGTAAGGATAATCGAATTTATTTCAGGATGTTTTTCATAAATTTCCTGATGCAGATACGTTGTGCGGCTTGGTATTTTACCCGGCTCGCGTTTACCGTCCTTAATTTGCACAATATCCTCAATCCGAAGATCCCAGCGTGGTACATCCGTTGGGGTAATAAGAAAATCATTTCCTTTCCAACGGGTCGAAATTGTTCCGTAAGAGCTAATCATCAACCCCTGGGTGCAGGCACGCTGTACGATATTCACTATTTCAAGCCGCTTCTCTCTTTCTTCAGAAGTATAGAATACTTCATCCATTTCTGGTAAAGGCTCGGGAACCTGAGAATCAAAAGCATTAACCTGTTCATTGCTCAAATAGGTTGGCTCGCCAACCGCTTTTCCGTATAAAATCGTTCTTGCGCAAAATTCGAGCGTTTCAAATCGTTCGAAAGTATTCATAAGGTCGCAGCCGCCTACTACTGTACCATGGTTTTCCATAATTACAGCTTTATAGCCTTTTGTAAACTCATCAGCTATTTTAGCTCCCAGTGCTTCGCTTCCCGGAAGTTCATACTCGGCATAACCTACCGGCCCGCAGATGCGGCTTGCCTGTGTAATAATATTTGTATTTGGCGTGGTACGTACAATACTAAAAGAAACCAGTGCGGGCGGATGGGCATGAATGATAGCCTTAATATCGGGGCGTATTTCATAAATTGCCTTATGAAAAGGGAACTCCGATGATGCCTTGTGGCGCCCTACGGTTGTTCCGTCCTTTTTAACGCAAACAATATCAGAGGGCTGAAGCCTTCCTTTATCTACTGCCGACGGCGAGATCCAGATGTCGCCATTATCATCAATAATAGAAATATTTCCACCAGAGGTTGTGGTGAGCCCCCTTCGGTAAATCCGGCTCATTACAAGAGCAATCTGATCTCGCGGGTGCATTAAACGCGGATTAAGTATATCGTTCATCATCATCAAATAATATATCCGGCACTATAAATGCCTGCAACAAAGAATGGAAATATTTTATCAGACATAAATGACAAGCATCATTCTTTAATGTAATTTATATCTTAAACCCTAAAAACACCCTTAGGTTTTAATCGAGAGTATTTACATGTTGAAATCATCCGCCGGTGATCTTTATCACGTATTTGAATAATTCATATCATCTGCCAACTCGCGCATTTAAAATAATTTCGGCTTTTTATATGGTATTTCTATGGAGACCAAAACATACACATCCTCAGGTTTTTCACACAAATGCAGTACAGAGGAATTATTTGTTTTAACCCTGCACTGGCTCACTGACATTACTTTCTTCGAACTGGAAATCGAATTTCTTCAATCTCTCATTAACGTTTTTTTTATTCCCGCAAGCGACTCGCTGCAAGTAAAACAAGGTTACAATCTTGAAGAGCAGTTGGCAGAGCTGAAAAACCGTAAAGAGATTTTAAAAAACAATATAATTGCCCATCAAAACGAACTAAGTGCTATATTAGATAAGAATCTGGCGGATAAGAAAGATGAATTTAATTCGATCCAGTCGGTTGTAGAGGGGGATTTTTTTGATTTTATCAAAACCTTCAGAAAAATAAAACTCCAGCTATTTACTTTAAGCAAACAGTTTAAACAACCGGCCATAATGCAGAAAGCATAGTTTTTTACTGATTTTAAATATGAAAAAAGTTCTTGTTTCAGGCTTAATTGCTGGTATAATTTTATTTATAGTAAGTTATGGCGGCTTATTTCTTGCCATAAATTTCATACCTGAACTTTTTATAGTTTACAATAATCCCTTGTTCAATTCCGACGGAAGCCGTGACGTGCTTTTCTATCTCCACGCTTTTATTATCAGCTTTGCTTTATCGTGGTTTTGGGAACGCTTTAAACCCTTGTTTGAAGGGCCCTTCGCACTGCGAGGGCTCGAATTTGGATGCGTTTATGCTATTGTTGCCTTGCTCCCTGTAATGTGGATCACGTTCAGTTCCCTTGATATTACCATTGTGATGGTATTGAGCTGGTTTTTTTACGGATTATTTCAGGCCGTGGTGGCGGGACTGGTTTTCGCGAAGATTAACCCTTAAAACTAAGAATTGCTTACTCTTTCACTCCTCTTTTGTAGATAATTAACCCGTTCAAAAAGTTTCTCAGGATCTGATCGCCGCAAGGCTTAAAATTCGGATGATCATCTTTACGGAAAATTGCGCCAAGCTCAGTTTTACTGATTCTGAAATCTACCAGGCTCAAAACATGTATAATATCATCATCGGTAAACTTCATCGCTACCCTAAGTTTCTTCATGACATCATTATTGCTCATACGCGGTTTTTATACGGGATAAATGTATAAATCATTAGGGAGATTTTTCGCCTGTCAATTAAATAATCAACCCTGAAATCGATGTTTTTTCGAAAAGGTGTTTTGCGCCGGGCTATCCCAGTAATGTCTTTAGCGCTCTCAACCAGCCACCATCTTTTTTAGGGTACTTTTCTTTATAAACTTTATGTGCAACCTGCTTACTGAAAATTTTCACGCAAAGATCACAAAGTTGGAATACGCAAAGATCGTAAAGGCTTTGCATGGGGGTTAATTAGCCTTCCAGAGTTTCTTTGCGCTCTTCGCGTGTTTTCTCCTTATTTTGCTTTGCGTGAACCTTTTTAAATTTTCGCGCAAAGATCGCAAAGGCTTTGCATGGGGTTAATTAGCCTTCCAGCCAGAGTTTCTTTGCGCTCTTTGCGTGTTTTACCCTTATTTTGCTTTGCGTGAACCTTTTTAAATTTTCGCGCAAAGATCGCAAAGGCTTTGCATGAGGTTAATTAGCCTTCCAGCCAGAATTTCTTTGCGCTCTTTGCGTGTTTTACCCTTATTTTGCTTTGCGTGAACCTTTTTAAATTTTCGTGCAAAGATCGCAAAAGCTTTGCATGGGGTTAATTAGCCTTAGAGCCAGAATTTCTTTGCGCTCTTCGCGTGTTTTCTCCTTATTTTGCTTTGCGTGAACCTTTTTAAATTTTCGCGCAAAGATCGCGAAGTTAGAATACGCAAAGATCGCAAAGGCCTTGCTTGTGCTATAATGATCTTTTCAATCAGAATTTTAAGGGTATCATTTCGAGCTGGTAGATTTTCTATTTTTTTGCCCAGCGAAGATGAGGAAGAGAATTAGGCGCCACGTTAGAAGAACCCGTTATATACTTTACAAAGAAACACTGAATGATGTAAACGAGCATATCTGGACATTTTTGGGAGTATTTCGCGGAATTGCGTTAATCGGCTAACGCAAATAAGTTCTTTTCGCAAGCGATAACATGTCCTTATCGGTTCATTCGGAGCCTGGAAGACAAGATACAGGTAAATCATCGCCCGGTTGTTACGATTGAGGCGGCAGTAGCCAAAACTTACATCTATTTTTTCTTTATCCTCGCTTTTAATTCACTCACCTGCATGGTAATTAACCGGCCTATCGGTTTTCCGTCGCGGTAGGTTATAACCTTCAGCGTACCGGCATCTTTTGGAACTATAAGCGGTGCCATATATTTAGGATAAAACTGGTCGGGAAATGAATTATCAAAAGTGTAATGGATATCGAGGCCCGGAATTTCGGTACTAAGCTCCACTCTCAGCGTATTTTCCGGGCCGGTGGTCGATAAAAAGATCGGGTCGTACATACTAGGCGCATATTTCACTTCAGCCATATCAAATCGTTTAAAATGATCTTCTACCTTACCATAAAAACTTGTCCAGCTTTTTTTACTCACCGGCGACCATACCGATTCGGCGATAGCCAGCCCGCGGGGCCAGGTCATGTATTCGGCATGACGCATGTTATAAATATTTTCGGTCCACAAATTAGCCTGTCCGCCCTTAATAAATTTCAAGTCAGTTATCCCCTCACCCGGGTCAAACTGGTAAGATTTGTTTAACCGTAAAGAAGCGTAAATCTTAGGTTCAATGGCTACATCGCCCTGCATATAATCCAGGTAAGCATAAGTACTTGGGCTCATCACCACTTCGTGCCCCATATTCGCAGCTTTTATACCGCCTTCCACTCCTCGCCAGCTCATTACAGCGGTAGATTGCGAAGGGCCGCCGCTTAATATTTCATCCCAGCCTATAAATTTTTTCCCTTTAGATTGCACAATAGCTTCAACCCTCCGGGTAAAATAGCCCTGCACTTCTTCCATGGTTTTAAGCCCTTCTCTTAGCATAAGCTCCTTAACCGAGGGATTTTTTTGCCAAAAGTTATGCGGAGCCTCATCTCCTCCCATATGGATATATTCAAACGGAAACAGGGCCGCAATCTCCGTTATTACAGTATCTAAAAAGGTATAAACACGTTCATTTGCGGGGCACAGTGTATTATCGATCAAAGCGATCGGAGGTGCTCCTCGCGACCAGTCCATAATAGCCTCGCCCGAGCGGACAGAATATTTCTCAACCCCCGGGGTACACGATAATTCGGGGTAAGACACGATTGCGGCAAGGCTATGTCCGGGCACGTCGATTTCAGGTAAAATATTTACAAAACGGTCTGAAGCGTATTTTATCAGTTCCTTAATATCTTCCTGGGTAAAAAAACCGCCATAATCCCTTGGCTCGTTAGGTAGCGGAGCCGAAAATGTTCCGAACTGTCCGGTTTTATTAACCCGCCAGGCTCCTATCTGGGTAAGTTTAGGATAGCTTTTAATTTCAATCCGCCAACCCTCATCATCGGTTAAATGCAGGTGTAACAGGTTGTATTTATACTTCACCATGTTATCGATGTACTTTTTCACATCGGCTTTGGTAAAAAAGTGTCTCGAAACATCAAACATCAAGCCCCGCCAGTCAAATCTGGGGTAATCGGTAATCGTTACACAGGGCAGCCGCCATGAAGTTTTTCTGATAAGTTTCTCGCTCTCAATTTCTTTCGGGAACAATTGCAACAGCGATTGTACGCCGTAAAACAATCCGGCAGGCTGGTTAGCTTTAATTAAAATGGTTTTATGGTCTACCTGCAAACGGTATCCTTCTTTTCCTAAAACAAGGTCGCCCACAGTATTTAATTGCAGCCTGATGATGGCATCATCTTTTGTACTCAAATTTACCCTTGCACCGGTAGTTGTGGTAATTCGCTTCCTCAACAGATTTACCGTATTTTGAACCTCCGGGGTCGACGCGGATTTTATGGTAATTTCTTCGGGTAAAATAAAAAAACCTTCGGTGCGAGCCAGTTCAACCGGCTCTGGAATGATAGCTATTTTATCTTCCTGCTCCTGCCCCAAGGCCGTAAAACTTAATAAACTAAAAAGAAAAAGAGTACCTAATTTGATCGAACGCATAAGTATCGGTTAATCTGGCTAAAATATGTATTTAGCTAATTTGATAACTTGGAATTTTGATTTTTATTACAAACACTGTTTGGTTGGCCGTTCCCTGCGGGCGGGCTTTTCGCTGCAAGTCCTCTCCGCCAGCTGGCGGGTGCGGGCTTTCCGCTGCAATCCCTAACGGATAACGCGTTCCAGTTCCGCAATCATATTTTTAGTTATTGGGTGAATATCTTTCTGAGGCAGGAATCTGCGATCCGTTGCCTCTCCCTCCAGTTACAGAGAGCGCTCTGCTATTTCCTGAGATATCTTTAATGTCGCCAAAACGGCTGGTTATATCAAAGGTATTGTAATATTTCACCAGTACATCACCTACCGATTTTACCTTCCCACGTGGGTCGTGAATATCAAACGTGTTATAGTACTTTATTTTCAGATCTCCTATCGATTTGAAGCTCCCGGCTTCATCATGGATATCAAAGGTATTGTTATACTTAATCTGGATATCACCAATCGATTTAATTTTACCCGGCGAGTCGTGAATATCAAACTGATCGTAAAAACGAATTGGGATACCCAGGGCTCTCAAGTTGGAAACGGCTTAACGTTTCACCCTTATCCGATTCAATGTACCGGATCGTACCCTCGCCACTCAACCCGATCCAAAAGGTGTCATTTATTAATAAGTCGATGGAACGAAATCCCTTAGACTTATTGGAAATTCTAAAATGTGCCTGGGAAATGGTTTGGGCGTTTAATAAAGCGCATACAAAAACCATTAAAATGATCAGAGTAAACTTTTTCATAACGATAAGTGTGTTAGTGTGTGTACTGCAATATAATAAATTCTTAATTCGTATGAAAAAAGAAAACGGCAATGTCACACAGATCCTCCGATCTACCCCGAAAAACGGTAAAGCTTCGGTATATCAATACATGAACTACGACAAGGCCTCCGGAGGCGGATTACCGGCCGTATTGTTTCTATGATCTTCCGGAAGCGGAACAAACTCTGTATTATCCGTGGGAGGCAAACTAATTCTTCCCTCCTTCCAATCGGCCTTCGCTTGTTCTATGCGTTCCTTTCGGGATGAAACAAAATTCCACCAGATGTGCCTTTGCCCCAAATGCTCTCCACCTAACAACATCAGCACAGATGGTTCGCGTGCGATAATGAGCGGATCCACTCCATTCGAAAAAACGAGCAATTGGCCCGCGGGATATGCCACGCCAGATACTTCCAAACTACCTTTGGCTATGTAAACACCCCGTTCCGGATGCTCATGCGGCAAGCCGAAATGGGCGCCTTTTTGGAGAACTACGTGAATATAAAATAAGGGAGAATGTGTTTTCACCTGGTTATTTAAACCATAAGCATTGCCGGCGATAAGTCTCATCCAAACACCTGTATCTGTAAAAACAGGCAGTTCATCCGCCTTATAATTATCAAAAGCCGGCTCCGATTCTTCATCTTTTTCAGGCAGCGCAACCCAGGTTTGAATAAGTTCAAGCTTTCCACCAGCCAATACAGAGGGATCCTCAAAACGCTCCGAATGAGAGATTCCTTTTCCGGCAGTCATCCAGTTAACTTCCCCGGGCCGAATTACCTGCTCTACACCCAGGCTGTCGCGATGTGTAACTTGTCCGCCGAATAAATAACTTACCGTAGAAAGACCGATGTGGGGATGTGGCAATACGTCCATTGAGGTGCTGACGGAAGGCTGAATAGCTACCGGACCAGCATGATCCATAAAAATAAAGGGGCCAATCATCCGGTGAAGACGGTAAGGAAGAATTCTCTTCACATCCATGCCCGGAGCTATGGAGGCTTTGCGGGCTTCTATTACAATATCAAGCATAATTCCAATTTAATAATTAAGGTAACAGTAATTGAGGAAAACTCAAACCCTTCAGCTCTGGTTAAAAGCTTTGGCGAACAACTCATACGATCTTAATTTAGCGGTATGTTCGAAAATGTGAGAGGTAGCCATTATCTCATTCACCTTAGTGTCGTCAATAAAAGAGCGAAGGTCCCGCTCGATAGTTTCGGGCCCGCCGATGAACGAATAACGAAGCATCTGTTTTACCGCAGCCTCCTCATACACCGTCCAAACATTCGCCATGTTTTCTACCGGCGGGGGTAAAAGATCCCGCTTTCCGGTAACTACCCCCATAAAAAATTGCTGTACAGAAGTAGCAAGATAATTTGCTTCAGCATCTGTATCAGCCGCTACAACATTTACACAGGCCATAACATAAGGTTCTGCAAGATATTCGGAGGGCTTGAAATTCTGGCGATAAATATCAATAGCGCTTTGAAAATACGCAGGTGCGAAATGGCTCGCAAAAGCGTAAGGCAGGCCCATAGCAGCAGCTAGTTTGGCGCTATCGGTGCTCGAACCCAGTATCCATATCGGAATATCAAGGCCTTCACCAGGTATGGCCCGAACCTCATTGGCACTGTTCTCATTAGAAAAAAGAAGCTGAAGCTGCCGCACATCACGTGGAAAGCTGTGTACAGTTTCGAAATTTTCGCCGCGGATTGCTTTTGCGGTAACCTGATCTGTTCCGGGTGCCCTGCCTAATCCCAGGTCTATCCTTCCGGGATAGATGGAAGCAAGTGTTCCGAATTGTTCTGCTACTATAAGCGGTGAATGATTGGGAAGCATAATCCCGCCAGATCCTACCCTTATTTTAGAGGTGCCTCCGGCAATATATCCAATAAGAACCGCCGTGGCCGAACTGGCAACACTTATCATATTATGATGCTCGGCAAACCAGTAACGGGTTGTATCCTAGGTTTTCGGCTAGTCTGGCCAGATCAAGGCTATGTATAAATGTATCTGTGGGAGTTTGCCCCTTTACTACCGTCGCTAAATCAAGAATAGAAAACGTATATCACTTAAATCCCTCATGCTCGTAATCTATAAAACAGCTGGCAAAGCTACAGGTATATGAGTTACTCTTTAAATTTGATGATAAATTTGACGCTATTAAGAGAAAATGTAAGCTCCGATACAAGGGATGTAATCAGCATCTTCTCAAGCTTACTGCCTGCTTAGAAAGATCAGGAAGTGGAGCTATTAGAAAAGGCGACAATAAAGAAATCAAACTGCCATTAAATTGTTACAGCCACATTACAAGAACACTGCTCCATCTAATTATTCGAACCGCATATTTGCGTTAGAATATCCTAAATTCACCAACCATTTAAGATTCTATGAAGTTTAACTTATACCTGACGGTTTTGACATCATTTCTTCTGGCGCCAGGCGCTGATGCGAAATCCCTTAAAGACCTGAGTTTTTTAGCTGCGAAACATCAGCATCTTATAGAAAAAAAATATAATATTATTGATTACGGAGCCATAGGCGACGGAAAAACGCTCAACAGTAAAACCATTCAGGCGGTAATTGATGAGTGTTCAAAAAATGGCGGAGGCATAGTTATAATACCAAAGGGCACATTTTTAAGCGGCTCCCTTTTTCTCAAACCCGGGGTAAATATAGAATTACAGCAAGGCGCGGTACTAAAGGGTTCTACAAACATTAACGATTATCAAAAACTAAACACTCGCATTGAAGGGCACGTTGAGCAATGGCGGGCAGCCTTAATAAACGCAGACAAGGTGGATCATCTTCGCATTAGCGGCCCGGGCACGCTCGATGGCAGTGGTGAACCGTTTTATAAACTATTTTATAATACGCGCGATGCGGTAAAAGGCACCAAAAATCTTGACGTTGAACGTCCGCGTTTAATGTTTATACAAAACTCAAAAGACGTTAAAATTAGTGGTGTTTTCTTCTTAAACTCAGGATTTTGGAATCTCCATATTTACCGCTGTCAGCAGGTGGAAGTTGAAAACTGTCGTTTCCAGGCACCATCAGGAGCCGTTCCCAATCGGGGCCCAAGTTCTGACGGAATAGACATTGACAGTTCGCAGGATATTGTTATCAGGGGATGCTCATTTTCTGTAGGGGATGATTGCATAGCACTTAAAGGCTCAAAAGGCCCGTTTGCCGGGCAGGATAAAGACAGTCCGCCAGTTGAACGAGTATTAATTACCGATTGTATTTTTGAAGCCGGTGGCGGAATTGTAACCTTCGGAAGCGAAGCTACGCTTGTACGAGATGTAGAAGTAAAACGCTGCGTTACCAGAGGGCCAACTGTGCTACGGCTTAAACTTCGGCCCGACACACCTCAGCACTATGAAAACATACAGATGAGCGATATTACCATGGAAAACGGAGGTGCTATTTTCAAAGTTACTCCTTGGACCCAATACTTTGACCTGAAAGGCCAGGAGCCTCCTACCGCCCTGGTACGTAATGTAAAAATCACTAACATACACGGCACAGGTGCTTCATTTGGCGAGATTACCGGACATGATAAGGCTGAGATTAAAGATATAGTTATTAAAAAAGCCAATCTGGAATTAAAAAGCACTGATTTTAAACTTGGAAAGGTTACAGGACTTCGCTTTAAAAAAGTGGAAGTTAACGGGCGGAAGATGAATGCTCCGGAAGCTACCCCAGCAAGCCAATAACCCGGAGGTCTTAGTTGGAACACGCTTGTTCGTAAAATGCTAATTTTATGTATTTTGCTGCGTGGAAACGATTAAAAATCTTTTTATCCAACCCTTTCCAGGCTGTAACTTTTCACTGAAAAGCTTAAGGTCGGCAATGATTGCGGGCTCAATCGTGTTTTTTATAATTTTCTTTCTGAGGCCGTTCGGATTCGATCAGGTACCTGAAAATCTTATTCTTTTCCATGCTTTTTTATACGGGTTTGTAACGTTAGTAACCGCAGCCGCGAACCTGTTTATTCTGCCCACGCTCTTTTCAAAATTATTCGACGAAACCAGTTGGACTGTTGGACGAGAGTTCTTAATGATGGTATGGCAAATCGTTACCATAAGCTCGGTAAATGTTGCTCTAACCCATACTTTATATGGATATCCTCTGTCGCCAACCACATTTCTCGTTTTTTTAGGCTATACTTCAGCCGTTGGGATTTTCCCTATCGGAATTCTGGTTTTATTAAAATACATCAGCCTTTTAAAGAAGTATCAGCATACAGCTCAATCTATAGAGCAAAACATTTTTGAAAACGAGGCGACTGAACCCCTGAACAACCAAACAATCCGGTTAACAGGAGATTACCAGAATGAACTGCTGGAAGTAAAAGCAAACGACTTGCTTTATATTGCCACAGCCGACAACTATATCCAGGTTTTCTATCAGAAAGAAAGCTCTGTAAAATCTGCTTTTCTACGGAGTACCCTGAAAAAAGCGGAAGAAAGCCTGAGCAATTCCCCACAATTTTTTCGTTGTCATAGGACATACCTTGTAAACCTTCAAAAAATTGAACATATAAGCGGGAATGCCCAGGGATTAAAGCTTCAGTTAAAAGATACAACCCAACTAATTCCCGTATCAAGGTCTTTGAACCAGGAACTTAAAAATCAGACACTAAGGCATAAACCTCTCCGACAAGCCCTGTAAACATACCAATAGGCCCTTCGCTTACCAGTTTAGACCTATATTAATCCGTTCGCCCCTAATTTTTTAAACGAATAAAAAGCAATAGCAACTTGCCGACATTAAATCAAAAAACATGTCGGCACTTTCACAAACCTTATTAGTTATCCATGTAGCATCCGGTTTTACCGCGCTGGCAACAGGCCTCCTATCTATGCTAAACAGAAAGGGAGGACAGAATCACAGACTTACAGGCAAAATATTCTTTACCGGAATGACAGGGGTTTTCATAACCGCAGTAGCCCTTTCGGTGATTAGGCCCAATCCTTTTCTCTTTATGGTTGGTTTTTTTAGCTACTACCTGGCCTGCTCTGGATACAGATCCTTATACCTCAAAAAGCTGCATTTAAGCCAAAAGCCGAAGTGGATCGACTGGCTAATAAGTGTTACCGGAACAGGGTTCGGTACAGGCTTAATTCTCTTCGGATTACATTGGTTAGAGTTGCGGGGAGTATGGGGGTTTGTGCCTCTTAGCTTCGGCACTTTTTGCCTGGGCACGGCGGTTATGGACATCCTCAAATTTTACCGGCCGCAGCCCAAAACCGCCAGGCTAATTAATCACGGCTCGAAAATGGGAGGTGCGTTCGCCGCAACGTTAACTGCGTTTATAGTTACCAACTTTGAAATGGGAAGCCTTAGCTGGGTGTTATGGATTTTGCCTGGGTTGGTGGTAGGAATCTGGATTAAAGTAAAACTGCGATCATTCAAAGCGAATTAATTAAAGAATCACCCGATACAGCACTAAATCAATAATAACGATGCTATTACGCCTGCTTCCAATTTTATTTTTAATCAGCCAAAATGTTTGCGCGCAAAAAATATCCCTCTATGGGAAAATTATAGATGATACAAACGAACCAGTAAAATATGTAAGCATCGGGATTGTGAATAAGCCTATCGGAACCATTTCAAATGATTATGGGATTTTCAGGCTTAGCTTTAACAAAGATTCAGTCTCTGTTAATGATTCTTTAAGATTTTCGGTCATCGGGTATTATTCTAAATCTATCGCCCTAAAATCTCTTTTTGACAAAAAAACCATTAACGAGCATGCCCTTGAAATAATGCTTACAAAAAAAGCGACAGAACTTCAGGAAATCCTGATAAAATCCGATAAACGAAAAATCAAAACCATAGGTACACACAAAACATCCTTGCTAAAATTCTTTGTAAACTTTTCCTTATCAGGTTATTCCGACTATAATTTAGGCTCTGAGATCGGACGAAAATTTTCTATCTCAAAGAAAAACACCAAAATCGAAAGTTTAAGATTTATGATAAATCACAATAATTTTGACAGCGTAAAACTAAGGATCAATATTTACTCTATAAAAAGCGGTAAACCCTTTAAAAATTTGTTAACCGACAACATATACACGGATATTTATAAACGGCAAAAAGGCTGGATAGAGGTAGATTTGGCCCAATACGATATATTGGTAAGTAAAAATATCGTTGTGTCGCTGGAGTGGATCTCAAAATCGGTTAAAGGAAATGTGCTTTCTCTACCCATTATAATGCCTACTACCCACGTCCATTTTTATAAATATGGCAGCCAGAACAAATGGAAACGCTTTAACGCTATGAGTACCTATATGGAGTTGAAAATTAGGCAGTAAGATTTTAGAGTAGGGAAAATAGTTCCCCTTTATTGCTTAAATAAGAAGATAATTTCCACAACAAGCTTTTAAAAACAAAAGGCAATAGTATTCAATATGCGTTATAACACCCAAAAACAATGTATTGGGCCATAGTAGCATTATTGGCATTGTAATTGAACTTTGATGTAGATATACTTTATCAAAAGATGAGATTTAGAGCCTTCCTTATTGCAATTTTATCCTTAACACTCTTCGTACACTCTTGCAAAAAAGATTCCTCGACTCCTACCGACAGCATAAAAATTCAAAGTTTAGCCGACATTAAAGTTCCTAAAGACTTTAACTGGGAATTGTCAAGAAATGTTACATTTAAATTAAATTTAATCGACAGTAAGTTTGGGAACATGCAGCATCTTATGGAGATTTACACTCCGGAGGGTAAGTTAATCGCCAAAGGATCAGCCTCTCCGGGTAAACCTTTTGAAACCAAAGCTTATTTATTAAATTCGATTAAAGAAGTCTACATTGCTTGTACCGCACCCGATAACTCGGTAATAACCAAACAAGCCAGTCTAACACCCAATACGGTAGAGGTAGGTTTCAGCCAATCTGCCGCAACTGTGGCATCTGTTAAAAACGCAGGAAAAATATTAACTGTGAGCCCCGATTGTAACACCGGTTGTACCGAATCTATCGCCCTTAGTTCCAATCAAAACGTTACCGTATCTGCAGGTAAAACGATTTGTGTAAGCGGATCGAATAAAACTTTTAATGTTACATTTTCTACAGGAGGTGGTACGCTAAGAGTTTGCGGAACAGGCCTAACCCTTCAAAATGTAAATAAAAATGCCGGAACTTCTGCTATTGGCATTGTTATTACTCATGGCAGTAATGTAACACTGCCGGGCCTCGATTTCGACCGGGCTTCGCATGTATTCAGCAATTACGGAACCGCACTGTTTAACGGCAACCTTGCCTCATCGGGAACGGTTAATAATTATGGCACCCTAACTGTTAATAGCGATTACAACCTTAATTCGAGCAATATCACCCATGTAAACAGCAGCACATTAATTGTGAAGGGCACCATGAATGTGAATAGTACCTGCACTTTCGAAAATACAGGTACCGCTACCGTAAATAAACTTCAAATTAATAACAGCGGGATTTTTAATAATCAATGCAAGCTTATCATCATAAACAACTTAATTAATAATAAAACATTAAATAACTATGCTTATGTTGAAGTTGGCACTAATACTCAAATTAACGCGAACGCGAATATTAACTTAATAAACGGTGCCTATTTCAAAACAACTAACCTCGATAAAATAAAAGGCTATTTTGTAGGAACCGGCAGTACTTCGCTGGTTAAAATTACAGGTAATATAGATCAAAACCTGATACTTGACGCTCAACAAACCTCTACCGGACAAAAATTCAAGGGTACTTTACAGGTTTGTTATCCCTCTACCCTGCCAACCGGATTGTGTAACGATGGTGCCGTACAACAATGCGATTTGTACATAGCCAGCACTGGTTGTAATCCGGGCAACGGTTCGGCACCGGTAACCGATACCGACAACGACGGACTTGCCGACAACCTGGACGATTATCCTACCGACCCAACAAAAGCCTTTGACAATTATGTTGTGCCCGGTGGACATGATGCTGGTGCGACTATAATATTTGAAGATTTATGGCCTAAGAAAGGCGATTACGACCTTAACGACGTGGTTATGTCTTACCAATTGAAGGTAATTACCAATGCTTCGAATAAAGTGGTTGCTGTAACCGGCGTTTATACACTCACCGCACGCGGCGGAATCTTCCACAATGGTTTTGGTATCGAATTCCCGATAAGCCGCTCGTCGGTAAGCAATGTACAAGGTGCGATTTTAGAAGAAGGCCAGTCGAAAGCAGTACTGATTCTGTTTAACAACATGGCATCCCAGATGTATTATATGAATACAGTGTTAACAGAGCCAACCTCTTCAACTGTATCGTATAACATTAGTTTCAATGTAAGTAACGGCCCCAGTCTTAACGACTTCGGACTTAATGAATACAATCCTTTTATCTGGAATGATGATATCGGCCGCGGCGCGGAGATTCATCTCCCGGGAAAAACGCCAACCTCTTTAGTAAACACCTCGTTGTTTGGCACCGGAGACGATGCCTCGAACCCTGCTTTGGGGAAATATTACGTATCGTCCGAAGGATATCCATGGGCAATTTCAATCCCTACAAAAGGCTTTATTTATCCTGTAGAAGGAAAAGAAATTGTAACGGCTTACTTAAAATTCCCGGATTGGGTAATCTCGGGAGGGGCACAGTTTACGGATTGGTACTCAAATACAGCCAGCGGATACAGGAACAACGCGAATCTTTTTATTAAGTAGATACCCCGGCGGTTCCTTCGCCATACACTTGGTAGGTTTAACAAATTATTTAAGCGAGGATTTCTTTTTAGAGATCTTCGCTTTTTTATTAAACTCAAGAGCCATAGTAACCCAGTAAGCCAGATCGGTTTCGGATCTAAGGCTTTCTACATACACATATCCCTTTAATTCCCGGCCTCACATTACCACAGTGCCGCAGGCTTTTTTTTCCAGCACTTCTTCATGAATATCAGGATCTATACGGCACATTATTCTATCGTGACGGGCCGCAATACACAATTTACCCTCGACCATAAAAGCAGTTCCGCCAAACATTTTTTTTTCTTCGACAGAAGGCAGATGCGCAAGTGCCTGTCTTACTCTTTGGATTAAACATTCCGGGGATTTCATAATCGTCTTATTTCGAAAACAAGGTATTATTTTACAGAGTACGATTTTAATTATTTATTGAGATACCAAATAGACGCGTTTAAAACCGTGGCAAAGGTTACCCAGAGCAAATAAGGCAGCTGCAGGTATGCCGACAAATGGTTTAAACGGTAAAAAGAAACGATCATGGCTAAAATGGCCAGCCACAAAATCACGATCTCAAAAAGTGCCAATCCCGTTTGATGGTAATAAAAAAAGATAAAACTCCAGGCGAAATTTAATCCAAGCTGAATGAAAAAAGCCCTGAGCGCAACCTTCTTCTTCTCACCGGGAGCCTCCCCTACAATCCTGTAAAGAGAAATTCCCATAAGAATGTACAGCATCGTCCAAACCGGCCCGAATAACCAGTTGGGTGGATTAAAATGGGGCTTCGTTAAGCCAACATACCAGGTTTCTATATTGGAGGAGGTAATAAAGCCGGCAATCGTGCCCAAAAGCAGAGGGAGTGATATACAAACAATTAAAACGAATAGGTTTCTCAAATTCATCTCACGGAAGTTTAAGGATAACATTCAAATCTCCTAAATAGATTTGAAGATAGTATTATAGTGTTAACAATCTGAGGTATAATGCATATCACACAGCCCACCATCTTCGTTCATTATTGTAATCTTTATATCACAATGTTAAATATTTGTTAAATATTAAAAATATTCTTTGACAATATCGCAATAGTTGTATATTTGTGTCAGGTTTATAATTGGTTAGTTAAAAGGTCTTCATCCTCCCCGTTTGAAGACCTTTTCTTTTTTATAATACCGGCCGCTATACATTAATCCCTAGCTTTACGGCGAAGAAAATGAGTAAAATTAAACAGCCCTTAACACTTATAGGATTCATAATTGCTTTTGTTGGTGCGATTCTATTTTCTACAAAAGCCATTATGGTAAAGCTGGCTTTCACCGAAATAAAAGTTGACGCACTTTCATTGCTTACACTCCGCATGATTTTTTCGCTGCCCTTCTACCTGCTGGCGGCGTTCGTCATCAGCAATAAGGAAGGAAATATTAAATTAACGAGGCGGCAATGGCTGTATCTGGTACTGCTGGGTTTATTTGGTTATTATCTAAGCAGCCTATTCGACTTTATCGGCTTACAATATATCTCCGCGGGATTAGAAAGGCTGATACTTTTCCTCTATCCTACTTTTGTAGTACTCATCAATGTTCTTTTCTATAAGCAAAAGATAAATCGCAACCAAAAAATCGCATTGGCTTTAACGTATACAGGTATTGCCCTGGCTTATTACGGAGAACTACGATTCGACACATCGAATCCAAATTTCTTTTGGGGAAGTTTCCTGATCTTTCTTTGTGCGATAACCTACTCGGTATATATTGTAGGCAGCGGACGAATGATTCCTAAGGTTGGCGCAACGAAATTTACAGCCTATGCCATGCTGTCGGCTACAGCCGGAATCTTCCTGCATTTTCTGCTAAGGGGAAAATTTGAGGTATTGCTTGAAAGTAACGGATTATGGTTGTACGGATTATCATTGGCGATTGTGGCTACCGTAATTCCAACCTTTATGCTTTCGGCGGCTTTAAAGAAAATAGGCTCGAATAATGTGGCGATTATCTCAAGTATAGGCCCCGTGTCTACCATTGTACAGGCGCACTATTTTCTCGGGGAAAAGATCTTCGCCGAGCAAATTGCGGGAACCGTGCTGGTGGTAATAGGGGTGTTGTTACTAAGTGTTAAGAGGGAGAAGGAGGCTGTAGTTGAGAGTGAGGGAAATGTGGTGAAACGATTATAAATCTGATTCCCAAAATCCCATACCACCCACCCAGCCATTATTGATACATATATAACCATTGCTTTATCATCTCCAATAACCTAAAACAAAACAGTCTTTAATCGCTCACCTCACCACTACCTCATCCACCAATATCGAAGCATTCCCTTTCCGCTTCGCCCAAACAGGCAGCTCGGCTACATTCTTAGCCTTAACCCGTATAAATCTGGCCCGTACATCTACATCAGAATCAACACAATTTTCTTTGATCCTAACCGACGTGTTTTCTACAGGAAAGCCGTTTTTCAGCCTCCCGAATTCTATAAAACGCTTCCCGTCTTTCGAAACTTCAAATACAACCTCCGTCGGGAAAAACATTAAATGCCGCTGGTGTTCAAGAAAACTCACGCTGATCTGTCGGATAGGTAATACTTTCTCCAAATCGATCAATACGCTCATATCTTTTCCGTTCCATTCCAGCCAGTTGTAAGAAAGATCCGAATAGCCTGCGGAGCCATCAACCAGAGTTTGTATCCCTTTGCTGTTATAGTCGGGATAGAAATCCGTAAGTGCTTTGATGGGTTTGTGAACAGCTTTATGCAGCTTCGGGCCGGTTGCGAGAATTTGTTCCCACTCTTTCGCGTAATCCGAGGGTGTGGTTCCACCTTCATTCAATTGGGTTATCCCAGTGAGTTTTAGATTTTCAATAAAATTTTTAACGTCTGATATAATCTGCTGGTCGGCCCGCCACAGCTCTCCCGTTACTATAAAGCAGCCATTTTTTTCTATTCCGAAGAACCGGGCTTGCTGCAAGCGGGCATAATCTAAAGGAAGTTTTGCCGCTAAAACATGTTTGTAATGCCGGGGCGAATCTTTTACGGCATCTACAGCACCCTGCATGGCTTGAATATACCCGTCTATCAAAGAAGGGCTAAGCCATGATTTATGTGCGGCAATAGGCCCGCCGTAAATGTCGAGTTTAGCACCCGAAGCCAGCAATTGCTTCTCCAATAATTGAATATAGCTGCCCGTTTGCCTCGCCCCATTCCCATAATAGCCCTCCAGAAACTCTTTTCGAAGAGCAACTTGGTCTAGATCGGGGTTCCACAAAAGCTTTGCCAGCAGGTACGATTTTAGTTCGGCGAATTCGCCTTGTACTTCAACACTTCCCTGGGCAAATACTCCCCTTACTCCCGATCTGTTAAAATATTGAATATTTGGTTTTAGCGTATGTAAATTGGGAAAAGGAGCTATATAATTGGTAAACTGCACAACATAATCCCATACTATAATATTTTTTGTAAGCCTGAGCCAGTTTTTGAGATCGGCTTGAAAAGATGCCGGGTCTGAATCGCCTTCAATAGCCTTACCGCGATTTACTTCAATATCCGAAATAAGGATACTTACGTTATCAGCGGGCCGGATCCCTACAGGCGCGGCCCTCGAATAGGAATAGGCCATGGTAGTAATAACCTTGTCGGGAAAGCGGGCCGCAACCTTATTAACAAAGTTGAGTAAAGAGCCCTGCGGACTTCCGTATCTATCATTTAAGACTTTGCAATCGTTGCATTCGCAATATCCGGCACCATCATTCTGGCTCACCGACCAGTATTTCTTTCCCTTGTCATCGCTAATTTTCTCCGCTAAGGAAGAAACAAGGATTGTTAGCACATCCGGATTAGTAAGACACAATTGTGTGGCTTGCCGCTTACCCTTAACCTCCGCATAATATTCGGGATGCTCTTCGAAATAGCCTGATGCAGGAACAAGGTCGTCGAATGTATGCCCCCACAGCCCCCACTCCCGCTCTATGCGATGTAATCTGTGCCAATCGAGGTATTCGTCATCACCCTCAGCATCGGGATAGTAAACCGAACGAAAGCTAAAGGCCGGAGTTTCAAAATCAGTAATTGAAGGCAGCAACAGGTCTTGTGCTTTCGGTATCACCTTAAAGGAAGATGAATACATGCGGCAGCCCATATATTTTTCTAACAGCGAATAAACACCATACAGCGTTCCCCGGCCCTTGCCCTCAATGTAAAGATCGGCGTTTGAGGTTTCTATTCGAAAACCGTCGTATTCTGGTTCTCTGCGGCCAATTCTATTCCGGTTTGTAGCACCGATTAAAATCTCATAAGCTTTTCTTTCCGAATTATCCGAAACTATAGGAAGCCTTGCCCCCGATATTTCGGCAATATACCTCCGTAATACCTGTGCGGCCTTCTGTTCTATGGTTGATGCGGCTTCGGGTATTACAATACGATAGTCTGATTCGCCGCTTTTTACCAGTTGAAGCGGCAGGGCCTGCGCCGAAAGGATTGCAATGGTTCCGAAAAGAAATATAAATATTAGCCGCTTTAGCATTATGCTAGCATATTACGGAAACTAAGCTAATTGGTTAAAGTTTTATAACCAGGATCAATTATTTTGCGTAAACAGTGCCGGAGTGCTTGCCCGGCTCCCGATTAAAACGTTAAAATGCTTGTAGAAAAACTGAAGTGGTATACTAAAAAGATCAAGAGGTATCTCATCAAGATCCAGAAACACAACCAGGAAATCGATGTAGACCGGTTTACCTTAATTGCCCCCATAGAGCATAAGCTCGAATCGTATCTAAACTGGTTTAAATATTACTCAAGAAATTTGCCCCGAATTGCGGGTTATATCGAGAAGAAGTACCCCAGCTATACCATTATTGATATAGGCGCGAATATTGGCGATTCTGTTGCTTTATTCCGGTCGGTCGGCATCAATCAGCAGATCTACGCTGTTGAAGGCGAGCCATCCTTTTACAAATTACTTCTCAGCAATATCGAGCAGTTTGAAAATGTGCATCCGTTTCAGTGTTTCCTTGGCGAAGAAAGCGGTGATGAACAGATGGTGATGAAAACGGAAGAAGGAACCTCTCAACTTCTCAGGTCGGAAACAGGGGGCATAAAAATGCTCAAACTCGATGATTTTATAAATCAGAATATAAACACTGAGGTGAAACTAGTTAAAATTGACACTGATGGGTTCGACCTTAAAATAATAAGAGGCGGTTTTGAAGCGATAGCCAGACTTAAACCAGTATTATTTTTCGAATACGACTCAGAATACCTTAATGAGCATGGCGATGACGGCATTAAAATTTTCGAACAACTCGCCGGACTTGGGTATAACCAAATACTGTATTACGATAACTTTGGTAAGTTTCTAATCGCGATTACTACCAAAGATTCCATGATGATTGAGCAATTATACTGTTATATCAACAAAAAAGAGGGCGCGTTTCATTACTACGATCTTTGTGTATTTCATCAGGATGATGACGATCTGGCTCGAGATGTCATTCAAAAAGAGATGGCCTTTTTTAAATAATCTTCTAAAAAACCGTTTCGAGAACGATTTCCATTTCCTTTTGCACCTTCATGGCTTCTTCTTTGGCCTTTTCAGCAAAATCTTGCCCTGCCGACGCATAAATAACTGCTCGCGACGAATTAACCAGCAGGCCGCAATCTTTCGTCATACCATATTTACAAACTTCCTCAAGGCTTCCGCCCTGCGCGCCCACACCCGGCACCAGTAAAAAATGCTCGGGAGCGTATTTCCGGATATTAAGAAAAGCCTCGCCCCGGGTAGCACCCACTACAAACATCATTTGCTCATCACCGGCCCATTCACCAGCTTTTTGAATTACAGTTTCAAACAGCATTTCCGATCCCACACTCAAATTCTGAAAATCCTTACTGCCGTCATTAGATGTTAACGCAAGCAGAATCACCCATTTGTCTTTAAACTTTAAAAAAGGCTTTACCGAATCTGCGCCCATATAAGGTGCCACGGTAATGGAATCAAAGCTCATTGCGGATGAGGCCTCATCAAAAAAAGCACTGGCGTACATTTCTGAGGTATTGCCGATATCGCCCCTTTTCGCGTCGGCGATAGAAAAACAATCTTTTGGCAAATACTGCCAGGTTTTAACCAGGCTTTCCCAGCCTTTAACGCCGCGCGACTCGTAAAAAGCAGTATTAATTTTATAGGCTACGCAAAAATCTTTCGTTGCGTCTATAATCTGTTTATTAAATTCAAAAACAGGATCATTTAATTCAAGCAAATGCTTTGGAATTTTGTTGATGTCTGTATCAAGCCCGATACAGAGGAATGATTTCTTCAGCCTGATCTGGTTTATGAGTGCTTTACGGTCCATATTTATTATGCCCTCAAAGTAACCAAAACCTGACCTTTGAAAAAATAAAATTTAAATTTTTGTTTAATTCAATTTAATGCAGTAAAATTGTGACGTTATCTCAAATGTTATCCTCTAAAGGAAAAATCTTTGTATTTCTTAACGCAATAATTTTCTTTCCTGAACAGGGCAAACACTCTTAAATAAAATCCGATAATAATATTTCAATTGAATGGTAGAAATTAATGAATTGAACGACAAGCTTGTGTCAGAGCTTCGTGAGATTGCACGTTCCTTTGGCGTAGAAAACGCTGATGGTTTACGTAAACCAGATTTAATCACAAAAATCATAGAGCAGAAGGAACTTATTGAAGCTGCTCGTCAAAATACTCCCGCCGAGGAGGCTCCACAGACTGAAGACGATAAACCCCGCAAACGCATCAGAACGGTACGTTCCAAATCCGACGGCCCTGCTGACAGGCCAGTGAGGAATACCGCTCCGAGAGAAGAATCTCCGATACTTGAATTCCCTGAACCTGAAGAAGAATCATATAATTCTCCGGAAGAAGAGCCTGTAACGGTGGAAGATGGTGGAACAGAAGCTTCTTCTTCGAGAGAACCAGGAGGGGAAACCGAACGCTTCCAAAAATTTGAGAAGCCCCGCAACAACGGCAATACCCTGCCTCGAAGTGAAAGCAGGCCCGCAGAACCGGCACCGGCTACTAATCTTGATTTTGATAATGTTATCGCCAATGAAGGTGTTTTAGAAATTATGCCCGACGGGTATGGCTTTTTACGCTCATCCGACTATAACTATTTAACTTCTCCGGATGATATTTATGTTTCTCAATCACAGATTAAATTGTTCGGACTAAAAACCGGCGATACCGTGAGAGGAAGCATCAGGCCTCCGAAAGAAGGAGAAAAATATTTCCCTCTGGTAAGAGTTGAGGCTATTAACGGCCGTATCCCCGCAGAGGTAAGAGACAGGGTTCCTTTCGATTATCTAACCCCCCTGTTCCCATCAGAAAAGCTGAACCTGTTTATGGATGCCAGCAACCAGTCTACCCGTATTATGGATCTATTTACCCCTATCGGTAAAGGCCAGCGTGGTTTGATTGTAGCGCAGCCTAAAACCGGTAAAACCATTTTACTAAAAGACGTTGCTAATGCTATCGCCAAAAACCATCCCGAAGTTTATCTTATCATTTTGTTGATAGATGAGCGCCCGGAAGAGGTAACCGATATGGCAAGAAGCGTACGTGCCGAAGTTGTTTCATCAACATTTGATGAGCCTGCCGAACGCCACGTTAAAATAGCCAACATCGTTCTTGAAAAAGCAAAACGAATGGTTGAATGCGGACATGATGTAGTAATACTTCTGGACTCAATAACCCGTTTGGCGAGAGCTTATAATACCGTTGCTCCTGCTTCAGGTAAGATCTTATCGGGTGGTGTGGATGCCAACGCGCTTCACAAACCAAAACGGTTCTTCGGAGCAGCCCGTAATATTGAGGATGGCGGTTCATTAACTATTCTTGCAACTGCTTTGATAGATACAGGTTCGAAAATGGACGAGGTTATCTTCGAAGAATTTAAAGGTACGGGTAACATGGAACTTCAGCTTGATCGTAAACTGTCTAACAAACGAATCTTCCCTGCTATCGATATTACTGCTTCGAGTACAAGAAGAGATGATTTACTTAGTGATAAAGATACGCTTCAGCGCATCTGGATTCTGCGTAATCACCTTGCCGATATGAACTCGCAGGAGGCCATGGAGTTTTTACTTGGCCAGATGAGAGGCACTAAAACTAATGAAGAGTTCCTTATTTCAATGAATTCATAAACGAGGTTTGATCTGAGCTGTCAAGCCATGAGGTATCAGTTTGTAAGAAACCGGTACCTCATGGCTTATGCCTGATACCTATTTTCTATGAAAAAGCACGTTCCAAATGCTATCACTTGCCTGAATTTACTTAGCGGATGTATTGGCATAGTAATGGCCTTTAATGATAATCTTATCGGTGCTTCGTATGCTATTGTTATTGCGGCAGGGTTAGACTTTCTTGATGGCTATATCGCAAGGCTGTTGAAAGCCTTTTCTGATCTGGGGAAAGAACTCGATTCGCTGGCAGATATTGTTAGCTTCGGTGTTTTGCCGTCTGTAATTATCTACCACCTATTTTTGCAGGCACCGCAATTGGGAATGCTAAGCAATTATATCAATTACTCAGCATTTATGATCGCTATTTTTTCGGCACTAAGGCTGGCTAAGTTTAACATCGATACCCGGCAGGAAGATAATTTCCTTGGTTTGCCAACCCCTGCAAATGCTTTGCTTATCGCATCTCTGCCCTTCATTATCGCTGGTGATAGTTTGTTCTTAAAAAACTATATCCTAAACGCTTTTTTCCTCTTCCTTTTCAGTTTAGGAATGAGCATTTTGCTGGTTATGGAAATCCCGTTGATGTCGTTAAAGTTTAAAAGCCTAAAATTTAACGACAACCTGTATCGGTACATTTTAATAATTCTGGGGGTGCTTCTAATCTTAATTTTCAAATTTGTGGCCGTTCCGGTAGTTATTTTTTTATATATCCTTTTATCAATAATTCAATTCCGGGTAGTACGATGAGATTCATTGCCTAAATAAAGGCTATGGCCTGAAAGACATTCTTGACCCACAGGAAAAGCCGTTACAGACAGTATGAAGAAATTAAACCTTTCGGAAATTCAAAATGTAAGGATAGGTAAGCACATTACCCTCGAAATTGAAACAAAAATCGGAAGCTTCCGTCCCCTGAAAAGGTAGATATCGCCCTGTAAAAAGATTACCGGCAAATTAATTATGGAGAGCTATGAATTTGAACTGAGGCCAGCCTAAAGGCTTGCCTGCAGATCGGCTTTCACTTTTTCAAGGCCGCCGTAAAGCATTTCACAAACCCCTTTCACTTCCTGGAAATCTGAAGCGATGGTATCTAAATCACTCTCGGTACGAGCCCGGCTTTCTATAGACGCCATTTGCTCTTTAGCATGATTTACGCCCATAAAAGCCAATGTAGGCTTTATTTTATGCGCAACATCTCCAACTGTTTTCCAGTCCTTGGCGGCAATTGCCGTTACGATTTGTTCGGTGTACTCGGGTGTTTGCTCGATAAAAATATCAATCATATCGATCATAAACTCTGCGTCGCCACCTGCAATCTCATTTAAATAGGTTAAATCTATTTGCAGGTTATTTGGATCTAAATCTTGTGACATAACGTAAGTTAATAATAGTTTTCTAATTTCTTAACAGATAAATCATCTGTTAATTGGTGTAATAATTCTTTAACTGTTTTGTTTAGAAGCGGATGTTTAAAATCGGGTGCTATCTCGTTAAGAGGTACTAATACAAAGCGCCTCTCTTGTAATAATTTATGCGGAATGTTTAAATCCGGCATGTTAATAATAGCCGAACCGTATAATAAAATATCAATATCAATGGTTCTGGCACCCCATTTACTGCCCCTGCTCCTTTCTAAATTACTCTCTATACTCCAAATCGACTCTAAAAGTTTCATTGGAAGGATATTTGATTGTAAACTTATGGCTTGGTTTATAAAATCCGGTTGATCTGTATTACCCCATGCCGAAGTTTCATAATAGGAAGACTTTGAAACAACCCTGCTTATCGAGGTGTCAATTAAATCAACAGCCTTCTCCAGGTATTTTATCCTGTTTCCCAGGTTGCTTCCAAGTAGTAAAAATATATCTGTCATATTCAGAATACCGCTGTAACGTTTCAAATATATTCATATCTAATTGTATACTTGTACTATTATAAATTGTGTAGATGAAAGAGTTTTTTAAAATGGTTTTCGCCTCGATGTTAGGCATGATCTTATCATTTCTTGTATTATTTGTTTTGATGATTGTGGTTGTGGCGGGAATTATAGCATCCGTTGATAACGACAAAGTTAAGGTATCCGAAAATTCCGTTATTCATATCTCGTTTGAGCATCCTATAAGTGAACGATCTTCGAAAAACCCTTTCGAGAAATTTGATTTCGGGGGTTTTGAAACCAATAAAAGCATAGGCTTAAACGATATCCTCGCCAGTATAAAAAGAGCCGAAACAGATGATAAGATAAAAGGTATTTATCTGGATGTAAACTCGGTAGAGGCCGGAATGGCAACCATAGAGGAAATCAGAAACGCCTTGTTACGTTTTAAGAAATCGGGGAAATTTATTTTGGCTTATAGCGAAGTGTATTCTCAGGGAGCATATTACTTAGCGTCTGTCGCGGATAAGATCTACCTGAATCCGGAAGGATTACTTGAGTTTACCGGCCTTTCGAGCGAACTCGCTTTTTTTAAAGGAACATTAGATAAGCTTGAAATCGAAGCGCAAATCATAAAAGTAGGAACCTATAAAAGTGCCGTTGAACCTTTTATTATGGATAAAATGAGTGACGCAAACAGGCAGCAGGTTACCTCATTTATGGGTTCGATGTACGACCATTTTCTAACCTCGGTTTCGGCAAGCAGAAAAATTCCAAAAGATTCCTTATTCGCTATCGCCAACCAATTGAAAGTTCGGCAGGCAGCCGATGCGGTTAAATATAAACTTGCCGACGGCCTGAGGTACAAAGATCAGGTTTTGGACGAATTGAAAAGCCGTACAGGTATTGAAAAAGATAAAGATCTTAAAACGGTAACCTTAACCGATTACAGCAAAAACAAAAGCTCCGCAGACGGCGATTTTAATAACCGGATCGCGATAGTATATGCTACAGGCGAGATAATCGGCGGCGAAGGCAGTGATGAAACCATGGGTTCCGAACGAATATCAAAAGCTATCCGCAAAGCGAGAACAGACGATAAAGTTAAGGCACTGGTTTTGCGTATAAACTCGCCCGGGGGAAGTGCCCTTGCATCTGACGTGATCTGGCGTGAAGTGGTTTTAACCAAAAAAGTAAAGCCGGTTGTTGTTTCGATGGGCGATGTTGCCGCATCCGGAGGTTATTATATTGCTTGTGGTGCTAATTTAATTTATGCCCAGCCCAACACGATAACAGGTTCTATAGGCGTGTTCGGAATTATACCGAATATGCAAAAGTTCTTTAGCAACAAGTTGGGAATCACTTTCGACCGTGTAAAGACAGCAGAGTTCGCCGACCTGGGTTCTGTGTCCCGTCCCCTTACCGCCGGAGAACGATTCATAATTCAGAACGAAGTTAACCGCATCTACAATACCTTTACTAAACGGGTAGCTGATGGCCGAAAAAAAAATCAGGCTTATGTTAACGAGATTGGGCAGGGGCGCGTATGGAGCGGAACAGAAGCTTTGGAAAACGGATTGGTAGACAAGCTGGGTAATATCAACGATGCGGTGCACTCGGCCGCAGCACTGGCGAAAGTGAGTGACTACAAAACTGTTGAATATCCGGCACAAAAAGATCCGTTTGAATCGTTCTTCGATACATCTGAAGATAAGCTGAAAGACTATTTCGCGAAAAAGGAGATGGGAGAGCAATATCACTATTATCAGCAGCTTAAATCGGCTTTAGGTTTTACGGGCATTCAGGCCCGAATGCCTTATAGTATTTCTATAAAATAAAAAAGGAGGCGGACTCAAAAGTCGGCAACATTTAGATTCTTGGCATCAGGCTGATCCGCCGATGGTCGGACTTTGACTTCGTAGCAACAATCTTTCGACAGGCTCAAGATGACTACAGCGACTTTTAAGACAGCCTCTTCTTTTTTGCTGCGGATTTATTAAACCAGCTTTTCACTTTACCCATAAGGCCATCGTGTTTTTTCTTCTTTTCCTCCCCTATCAAAAAACCGTAGGGTTTTAATGCCTCAACATTATCGAATACAATTTTAGTGATACCCAATAACGGAATAGCAAGTATCATTCCCGGAATTCCCCATAACTCTTCTCCTAAAATCAATACAAGTATGGTAAACAGAGGATTAATATTCACTTCGCCCCCAACTACCAGTGGTTCGATAATATAAGTTTGTAGAAACTGCACAAAAGCATACGTAATAACCACCCCGATAGCAACACTGCTTCCACCCTGACTAAGTGCCATTATAAATGTTATACCAGATCCGGTAAGATTACCCACAAAGGGCACTATCTCCAATATACCGCATAACACAGCAAAAAATATAGCGTTAGGTACACCTGCGATTAAAAAACCAATCCCATACAAAAACCATAATAGCACAATCATCATAAACATCCCGGTAAGGTATTTATGCGCAACCTGTGTAGAATCATTAATTACTTTATTGGCCCTATCATGCTCCGATGAGGGAGTAAGTTTCATGATAAAGGTTCTTAAATGACTCCGGAAATAGATAAAGAGAAAGGTATAAACCAGTACCAGGATTATATCAACCAGCATGGCCATAAATCCGGAAACTATCTTAGAAGCTGCCCCCTGCCCCGACTGTTGCTGCTGTTTTATGATTTTTTCCTGCTCCGCCTGAGGGATACCTAGTTTCGCATTTACGAAAGCCTTCAATTGGTCGGTTGCCTGGCCAACTTTCTGCTCAAGTTGAGAAAAATCTTTGGCGAGGTCTGTAATTTGCCAAACTAACAAGGCGATAATGCCCGAGACGGAAAGTATGAAAACCAACAGGCAAATTGTTGCGGAAAGTCCCCTAGTTAACCCCCGCCCTTCGAGCCGCCTGCTGAGAGGCAACAGTAACATAGAAATTATCCCGGCAAAAGCGATAGGAATTAAGAAGGTACGAGTGTAGAACAGGCCCGCGAGCACCAGAAATAGCAGCAGGAGGATCTGTACAGATTTCGATATAGTTAATTTACTTCCCAATATAGCAGTAACAATGTGCCATTAAGAAAGTTTTTAATTGGGATAAGGTGAGTATTATTGATTGCGGTCTGATAGCTTTTTGATCTTTTCAAGGGCAATGATATCAATTTGATCCTTGGGCCGATTGGACGCTTTTTTTGATTGAAGCAAGTGGGATACATGCAAAAAAGCAATCTCAGTTTCGTAAATCGTAGCTATTGAGGCGAACTCCAAACATTCTAAAAAAGAATAATCCTCCAAACCCTTGATTGATGTCATAATATCTACCCTGATCCCGTTATTAAGGTGAAAATAGGTCCACCCCGGAATAAATTGCATCCGTTCAAGCGTTTCGAAATCACCTAACCCGTAATCAAAAAAGGCGATTCGAAGTGATCTTCTATTTTCGATTGTATCGTTTATCCAAACATCAATATCAGCGGTTGTACGCTGAAAGCCATGAAGGTTAACAGCAACTCCTCCCACCATTAGATATTCTACGGCATTAGAATTAAGGGCCTTCCAAAACTTTAATAGCTCTTCATCAAAAACATCCATAACACCCGATTATTTCTTGGGAAGTGGCTTATGTTTAACTTCAGCTTTCTCAAACATCAGGGTCATTTTCATAAGAGAGGCCATCAGGTGAAAACGCTCGGTATAAGAACGGCGCAGCCCCTCAAGAAGCAGGTCAGTTTCGGCCTTTTCATAATCAGGTTGTGGCTCTTCAAAATAGTTGTTTTCTGTCATAACCAAAGCTTATGCAATTTACCCATTTAACATAAGGTTTCAAAGCTATAACCACTTTAGTGGAATTTACTTTTTTACGAAGCTGTGAAAAGGTATTGAATTTAATACATGATTTTTTTTAGATCTGAAGCATTTTCTCACTCATACTCGCCAGGCTCTTGTATATGGATTTTATAAAGAATATTTTTGAAGCTAATGGAAAATAAAACCATAGCCAAAACATTACGACTGCTAAGTCAATTAATGGAACTCCATGACGGGAACGCGTTTAAGATAAAATCATTAGCGAGTGCGGCATATACCATAGGAAAGCTCCCTTATTCTCTATCGAAGAAAACGCAGGCAGAACTTGAACAAATAAGTGCCATTGGAAAAAGCATTGCTTCGAAAGTATGGGAGCTTACGCAAACCAACACTATTGCTGAGCTTGAGGAATTGTATGAGAAAACCCCTATCGGCGTTATTGAAATCATGCAGATAAAGGGCCTTGGCCCTAAAAAAGTGCTTACCATTTGGAAGGAGATGCAGATTGAAGATATTGGTGAGCTGCTTTATGCCTGCAATGAAAACCGGCTGATTGAAGTGAAGGGCTTCGGGGCGAAAACCCAGGAAGAAATCAAGAAAGCTATCGAATTTAGAATGGCCAGTAGCGGCCGATTTTTATATGCCCAGGTAGAAGAATATGCGGAACATTTAATAGAAAGATTAAAAGAGGAACTTGCCCTTGAGCAAATTTCTTTTACCGGCAACTACCGAAGAAAATGTGAAATTATTGACGGCCTCGATATTTTGATCGGAGCGCATTTATCTGCTGAAATAAAGCAGGCTATAGAAAATGCTGCCACATGGGAGATCCGGGAGGTAAAAGAACAGAGTATTGAGGCGGAAAGCCCATCGGGCATTAAGGTATATTTTAATTTTTGTGGTACAGATGATTTTTATTTACAGCTGGCATTTCAAACCGGCAACGAATTGCATACCCATGAATTGAAAAAGCGTTTAGGTGAAGTCTCCATTAAAGCATCATCGGAAAACGAAATCTATTTAAAAGCGGGTTTGCCCTATATAGATCCCGAATTGCGGGAAGGAAGAAACGAGTTTATTCTGGCCGAAACAGGTAAATTGCCAAAACTGCTCGAGTGGCAGGACCTGAAGGGTTCGCTTCATAATCATAGCACATGGAGCGACGGGGTAAACACCCTTGAGGAAATGGCCCTCTTTTGCCGGGATGAACTCAAGCTTCAATATCTTGGAATAAGCGACCATTCTAAATCTGCGCATTATGCCAAAGGTTTATATGAAGAACGCATTTTGGCTCAACAAGAAGAAATTGATGCCTTAAATAAAAAACTCAAGGGTTTCAGGATATTCAAAGGCATTGAATCGGATATTTTATTCGACGGATCGCTGGATTATGAGCCGGAAATACTAGCCACTTTCGATTTTATTGTTGCTTCTATCCATTCCGTTTTTAAAATGACCGAAGAAAAAGCTACAGCTCGCTTAATCACCGCCATCGAAAATCCATACACTACCATCCTCGGGCATCCAACCGGGAGGCTATTATTAAGCAGAAGCGGCTATTCTATTGACTTCAAAAAAGTAATTGACGCCTGTGCGGCAAATGGCGTGGTTATCGAAATTAACGCTAATCCACTCCGCTTGGATATGGACTGGAGGTGGCACCAATATGCACTCGAAAAAGGTGTTATGCTGTCGGTAAACCCCGACGCGCATAGCAATAATGGTTTTTACGATATGCACTTCGGGCTTCTGGCTGCCCGGAAAGGTGGAGTATCTGCCGCCAACTGCCTTAACGCATTAAATTTAGACGAGATTAGCGCATATTTTCAAAAAAGAAAACATTGAAGGTTTTAATAATAAGGTTCAGCTCCATCGGCGATATAATTTTAACTACGCCCGTAATCCGCTGCCTGAAAGAGCAGGTTGACGGGATTGAAGTGCATTACCTTACAAAAAGCACCTATAAATCGATCTTGAGCGGCAATCCGAATATCGATAAACTGCATTTACTTGGCGAGAGACTCTCGGAAACAGTTAAAACACTCGAAGCGGAAAAGTTTGATTACATCATCGACCTTCATCATAATTTAAGAACCCGCTTAATTAAATTAAGGCTGAATGTTAAAGCAAAATCATTTAATAAACTGAATTTTAAAAAGTTTTTGCTGGTTAATTTTAAATGGAATATTTTGCCCGAAAAGCATATTGTGGACCGGTACCTGGAAACAGTAAGTTTTTTAGGTGTAGCGAATGATGGAAAAGGGCTGGATTATTTCTTTAATAATATATACGATCTACAATCACTTCTTCCGGCATCCCACCAAAATTATACCGGATTAGTTATTGGAGCGCAGCACGCTACCAAACAATTACCGGTTCATAAACTGATTGAGATTTGTCAGAAAATAAAGCAGCCCATTGTACTTTTAGGCGGAAAAGAAGATTTTAATCGGGCCGAAGAAATAACGACGGCAAGCGGTAAACATGTATTTAACGCTTGTGGCAAGTATTCTTTAGATGAATCTGCTTTTCTTGTAAAACATGCCGAAAGAATCATTTCACATGATACCGGCTTGATGCACATTGCGGCAGCTTTTAACAAACCGATTATTTCTGTTTGGGGCAATACCTTGCCGGAGTTTGGGATGTACCCCTATCGTGTTACAGAACATATGTCAATGGAAGTAACAGGCTTAAAATGCAGGCCCTGTTCTAAAATAGGATACCCTAAATGCCCCCTGGGACATTTTAAATGTATGAATGAGCAGAATACTGACTTAGTAATTAATTTTAAATCAATAAATTAAATACTTTCTTTGTAAACCAATAACCTAAACCATGAAAAAGATCATTTTATCACTACTTCTTTTTTTTAATTGCGGAGTGCTGTTTTCTCAAACAAAACTGGGCTTCAGACTTGGCTATCATATTTCCAATATGGAATTTAAAACAGCCGGAAATAATGGGACCGGAAAAGGAAAAAGCTCTTTCCACGCTGGAATTATGGCGGAAGTTCCTTTATACAAGCAGTATTCACTTCAACCGGGCATAGCTATTTTTCCGAAAGGAGCCTTAGAATTACCAAGCTCGGGTGGTACTTATACTTATGAGATTTTGCCGGTTTATCTGGAAATACCGCTGAATGTTGTTACCAAATTTGAAGTGGGAAATGGAAAAATTCTTGTGGGGGCCGGGCCCTATCTCGCCTTTGGAATAGCAGGTTCGGTATTTCCGAATCTTATTGTAAACGGCTATAGACAAGATCACCCGATAAGTTACGGCTCTGATGAAAACAACGAATTAAAAAAAACCGACATGGGAGCGAATTTTCTAACCGGTTACGAATTCAACCCCAATTTCAGGATGTGTATCGAATATGGATTAGGCCTGAGTAATGTATCACCGCGTAAGGGAGAATCTTTAAAAAATAAGGCAATCTCATTTTCACTGGGAATAACACTTTAAGATTTCATAGTCCGGTTAAAATCTTTGATTGTTTATGCTTTTATTCTAAGAATTTCTGTTTATTTGAAGGGGAGGCACCTTTTAAATCCTCTTTTCTTTAACCCTGAGAATGAAACAGTTATTATTAGTACGCCACGCAAAATCGGATTGGAATAGTGAAGCACAATCGGATTTTGACCGGCCATTGAACAAAAGGGGCCAAAAAGACGCACCCGAAATGGCCGAACGCCTGCTTAACAAACACATTATTCCCCAACTGATAGTAAGTAGCCCGGCTCTACGGGCATTCACCACAGCTAAGCATTTTGCCGATGCGTTGGGCATTGATAAAACTCAAATCCAACTAGAACCCGCTATCTATGAAGCTTCCGCAGATACCTTGCTGAATATTATCAATGGCCTCGATAATAAATATGATTTCATAGCTCTTTTTGGCCATAATCCCGGAATTACCAATCTTGCGCTTAACTTATGTGATACTCAGGTTTTCGATTTTCCTACCTGCGGCATGATGTTAATTGAGTTCCCCTTTGAGGACTGGAAACTAATCAGCAAAGATACAGGTGAAGAAAAGCTGTATGATTTTCCGAAAAGTGACGACAATTAAGCGAGTTTGTACATTTTTCCGGGGAGAGCTATAAGAATTCCCTGCATTTCGAGTCCCAATATAGTTATCGCCAACTTACTTTGGGGCAACTGAGTTTCCAGTGCCAGCACATCAACTCCGGTCTGCCCTTTCGAAGATAATACATCCGTTATCCTTTTTTCATCGTCAGAGAGATTGAGACATAAGCTTAGTTGCTTTTTCTCGTCTTTCGACTGATAGTTAACCCAGCCTAATATGTATTCTAAATCTTTCGCGCTGGTTATGAGGTTGGCCCTGTTGGTCTTGATAAGGAAATTGCAGCCTGCCGAAAACTCTTCATTTACGTTTCCGGGGAAAGAAAAAACATCACGGTTATAGGAGTTTGCAAGCTCTGCTGTAATTAAGGCCCCGCCGGTTAAACTGGCTTCTACAATTACGGTAGCATCGGCCATACCGGCAACTATTCGATTTCGTTTCGGAAAATTCTCCCGATCTGGATTAGTTTGAGATGGAAATTCGGTGAGTAAACCTCCCTCACTAATCATTTTTTCGGCCAATGCACGATGCTGCGCAGGATAAATCCTGTCCAAACCATGGCCTACAACTCCTACCGTAGGCATATTCTGCCTCAAACAGGCTTTATGCGCCATTGCGTCTATACCATAAGCCAAGCCACTAACTACCAGAACATTGTGCTTTTTAAGCTCATCAACTAACATATTTGTAAGCTCTTTTCCGTACTGCGTTGCATTTCTGGTACCAACAATACTTACCACCCGCGAACTATTCAAATCTGCGTTACCTTTATAATACAAAAGTATTGGAGCATCGTAACAGTTTTTTAAACGTTTGGGATAATCTTCTGAAGTGTAAAAAAAAGCTCGGATCTTATATTTCTCTATAAAGTCCATTTCCTTTTCAACCCGCTCAAAAAAATCATGCTGAAGAATGCTCGAGGCGGTCTTCTCTCCTATTCCTGGAATTAAAAGCAACTGGGATTTTTTGGCCTTAAAAACATCTTCGGCACTACCGAAATGTTTTAATAATAAACGCGAGTTAACAGAGCCGACACCAGGAATAAGGGTTAATGCAATTTGATGAAAGAGCGACATAGGTTTAGATGTAATGAGCTAACATAGCAAATTACTTTGATTTGATTAAAACAAAGTGGTAACTATTGCTCCGGAAAATAAACCACATACTTGGTTTCGAAATAATCTTCTTCGAAATACTCAGAAAGCGGATAAAGAAGCACTTCTTTCAATTTCGAATCCTTTAATTCTTCTGTTAGATCACCTCCTTTGAGATAAAGCACACCATTGGGCAGTTTGTTCAATGGTTTTTTGGCAAACTTGCCTCTCACCCAGGGATAAAAATCTTTTAACTGGGTAACAGCCCGTGAAATGATAAAATTGAAATTATCATTGATCTGTTCGGCACGGGCATGTGTTGATACCAGATTTTGTAATCCGATTGCTGTAGAAACTTCCTGTACAACCTTTATTTTTTTCCCGATAGAATCAACCAGGTGGAAGTGAGTATCGGGAAATAAAATTGCCAGCGGAATACCCGGAAACCCACCGCCCGTTCCTACATCCAATACCTTTTCTCCAGGCAAAAAAGGCATTACTTTGGCAATACCGAGAGAATGCAGGATGTGGTGAAGGTATAAACTATCAATATCCTTACGGGAAATTACATTGATCTGGGCGTTCCAAAACCGATACAGTTCTTCAAGTTGATTAAACTGCTGTTTCTGGAGCTCAGTTAATTCAGGAAAATACTTGTAAATGATATCAGAACTCACTGCCTGGATTTTTCTTTCTTCTGCTAAGAACATTATGTAACAGGTCTCGTGCCCTGAATAATTGTGCCTTAACAGTTCCTAAAGGTAAGTCTAATTGCTGAGCGATTTCTTCATAAGATTGCTCTTCGAAGTATCTAAGAACGATTAATGTTTTATAACGCTGGGGGAGTTTATCTACAATTATTTTTAACTGCTCCTGTTGCTGTTTTTTGATGGAGGTTTCTTCGGGGTTAAGTGTATCCGACTTGATTTGAAGCGGGCGCTCATCACCTTCATCATCAACCATAGAGTTAATGGAAACCATTTTCAGTCTCTTCTTCCGGATAAAGTCTATGCAATTATTAGTTGCTATCCGGAAAAGCCAGGTACTAAAAGCAAAGTCGGGCTTGTATTTATCAATATTTTCGAATGCCTTACCAAAGGTTTCTACGGTAAGATCCATAGAATCATCTTTATTATTGACCATTTTAAGGGCCATAAAATAAATTGAATCTTTGTAACGCTGCATCAATTCAGCATAAGCCTTCTGGTCTCCATCTTTGGCTCTCATTACCAGATTAAAATCGTTTACAGCATTTGCTGAAAAATTCGGATTTACTTCCATTTAACTTTTTTCTTGAATAAAGAAACTATGCTAAGCACTAGTATATAAAAATTAAAAATCAAATCCAAAAGAGGAATGCGCCAAATAAGGTCTTTGTAATTAAGTTTTTTCAGAATCGGGTAGAACACAATGAGTTGCACCGTTAATCTTAGTAAATAAAAAGAAAGCAACATCCACCACTGTGCTTTCAATACTATCATCGTAATTAAGCAAACATAAAATAATATGCCCGAGCCGGTTTGAAAGAAAAGCATCCGCTTATGTTCGCTCCTGTAAGCTTTACCGGCACCCATATGTCGTACTTTCTGGGTAAAATAGGATGAAAAGATTGACTTTGGTTCTGACCAGATATGTGTATCCGGATGGATCTCTATCGCCACGTTATCAGGCGTGGCATTTTGATTCACAAACAAATCATCATCTCCCGAAAGGATGTGCATGTGCGAAGCGAAGCCCTTTCCCCGAAAAAAAAGCGACTTTGTATAGGCCATATTTCGTCCTACACCCATGTATGGATTTCCACAAAGAGCGTGAGAGAAATAGTTTAGTGCCGTAATAAAGGTTTCATACCTGATAAGCCTGTTAAGAAAGCCCTTTTGTATTTTATAGGGAGAGTATCCCAAAATTATTTCTTTGCCTTCCCGAAAATGGCGCTGCATGTTCTCAATCCAATATTTTGAGGCAGGTTCACAATCGGCGTCGGTAAATAAAAGATATTCCTTGGTTGCGGCCTTAATTCCAAGGGTAACCGCAAATTTCTTCCCGTGTTTAAAACGTTCGTGTTCGGTAATAGTAACTACCTTTAAACGTGGGTACAGGGAAGCAAAGCCACGAAGCACCATATGGGTTTCATCACCCGAACAATCGTTTACCACCACCACTTCAAAGTCGGGATACTCTTGTTCGAAAATAAGAGGGAGATTTTTTTCGAGGTTTTTCTCCTCGTTACGGGCACATATAATAACGGTAACCGGAAGTTTAATTTTTACCTCATCGACTTCAACAGGTTTAAATTTACTTAAACGCGAGTTAATGACTGTAATATAATATAACTGAATCCAGAATGCTAACTGCAGTAATATAAATACTACTATATAGAGATTATCTGCCAATACCTTTTCGTTAAACGGGATGGGCAAAGTTCTAAAATTTCATCAGAATTTTACCGAATTTTTTCACCGAATGCAATTATTCTTTAAATTTTACCGAAGCAGCTGTCTTAACATTATTTGACACTTTTTATCGGGCTTGCCTGCGTATTTTTAGTATTTTCGCAGGTTTATAATGAGATTTAGATTAGAAGCTTCAGACAAACTTTCGAAAGCCAGGGCCGGTGAAATTACCACCGACCACGGGCTGATAAAAACGCCGATTTTTATGCCCGTTGGAACTGCCGGGACGGTTAAGGCAGTTCATCAGCGCGAGCTTGAAAACGATATAAAGGCACAAATTATTCTTGGCAATACCTACCATTTATACCTGCGCCCCGGCCTGGATGTAATCGAAAAGGCCGGGGGCCTGCACAAATTTAATGGGTGGCAAAAGCCTATATTAACGGATAGCGGTGGCTACCAGGTTTATTCGCTAAGTGATGTACGGAAAATAAAAGAAGAAGGGGTTACTTTTCGCTCACATATAAACGGCTCTAAACATCTTTTTACTCCGGAGAATGTGATGGACATTCAGCGCGTGATAGGTGCTGATATTATTATGGCCTTCGACGAATGTACACCATACCCCTGCGAATATGGTTACGCCAGGAAATCCATAGACATGACCCATCGCTGGCTAAAGCGCTGCTGCGATCGTTTTGATAACACAGAAGGGAAATATGGCTATTCACAAACTTTGTTCCCCATTGTTCAAGGATCGGTTTATAAAGATCTGCGATTGAAATCCGCGGAAGTGATTGCTTCCTTTAATCGTGAAGGAAATGCCATTGGAGGCTTATCTGTAGGCGAACCTGCCGAAGAAATGTATGCCATGACCGAGATTGTGTGCGATATACTTCCTTACGAAAAGCCACGGTATTTAATGGGCGTTGGTACCCCGGTAAACATTCTGGAGAATATTGCGCTTGGTGTTGATATGTTTGATTGTGTAATGCCGACCAGAAACGCACGAAACGGAATGCTTTTTACTAAAAACGGCATTTTGAATATGCGGAACGAGAAATGGAGAGAGGATTTTAGTCCGATTGAGGAAGACAGCGATCTTTTCTCGGACCTGAATTACTCGAAAGCATATCTGAGACACCTGATCATTTCCAAAGAAATTTTAGGAGCCCAAATCGCTACCTTACATAATCTCCATTTTTATATATGGCTTGTAAATGAAGCTCGTGAGAAGATTATCTCAGGCGAGTTTTACGATTGGAAAAATAAAATGACAAAACAGCTATCTCAACGTTTATAGAACAATGCTAAAAATCAAGATACTCGATTGGTACATTATAAGGAAATACCTGGGCACGTTTGCGTTTACCATGGCGATTTTTTCTGTAATAATCGTTGTATTCGATATTTCTGAAAGGCTCGATGACTTTATTAAACATGATGCCCCGGTATCTAAAATCCTGTTTCAGTATTATGCCGGTTTCCTGCCTTTTTACCTTAATTTTTTATCGCCCCTAATCAATTTTATAGCGGTAATTTTCTTTACGGCAAAAATGGCCGACCAAACAGAAATTGTGCCTATTCTAAGTGGCGGGGTAAGCTTTTACCGGTTTTTATGGCCCTATTTCATCTCCTCATTTGTAATCTTTTTCGTTACGCTGATCTTTAATCTTTTTATCATCCCCGAAACCAATAAGCTGTACGTGGAGTTCGAGAACGTGTATATCGACCCGAAATCTGACAACACTAAAATGTACACCCACTTGCAGCTCAACAAAGACAGCTATGTTTATATCGAAAACTTTGATAATAATCAAAAAGTAGGTTACCGGTTTTCTTTAGAAAAATTTAACGGGCATGAATTGATAGAAAAAACGGTTGCCGACCGCATTTTATGGGATTCGGTGAAATACAAATGGAAGCTTGAAAATTTTTCTACCCGAAAGATAAACGGGCTAAAAGAAACGATGATTACGGGGGCCACAAAAGATACCAGCCTGGATATGCGCCCTCTCGACTTCGAAATATACGACAACCTTACGAAGGCGATGAACATGCGCCAGCTAAATACCCGCATTGAAAAGGAAAAGATTCGCGGAGCAGGTATTATGGATGAACTTCTTTTGGAGAAATACAGGCGCTTTATTTACCCTTTTTCATCGTTCGTTCTCACCTTAATGGGGGTAGCTTTGTCGTCAAGAAAAGTTCGCGGAGGTATTGGGCTTCCGCTTGGCCTGGGTATCTTCCTTAGTTTTGTCTACATCGTTTTTATCCAATTCGCCAATATGTTCTCCCTGAAAGGGGGCTTGCCTCCCATTATCGCGGTGATAATTCCGAATATAATTTTTGGAATTTTGGGCTTTTATTTATTGATAAAGGCACCTAAATAATGCCCCCCACCAAATCCAACCTGCAACGCAATTTACTGGTATTGCACCTCACGGTTTTTGTTTGGGGCTTTACGGGAATACTCGGTAAACTGATCTCAATCTCTGCCACGCAACTGGTTTGGTACCGTGTATTGATTGCTTTTATAACACTCTACATCTATTTTAAAGTAACTAAAACGGACCTGCGAATAGGCATGAACGCATTCCTGAAACTGTTTTTTACAGGTGCTATTGTCGGGGCTCATTGGATACTTTTCTTTCAGGCGATTAAGTCCTCAACCGTGTCGGTAACGCTTGTATGCCTCTCCTCCTTAACTCTATTTACCGCAATTCTTGAACCTATCCTCAACAATAAAAGGATCTCCAAATTAGAGATCGTAACCGGATTAGCGATTATTAGCGGCATATATCTCATTTTTGAGTTTGAGAGCAAATATACCCTCGGAATAATTTGGGGCTTAACCAGCGCGCTCTGTGCAAGCCTTTTTTCAATTATAAACTCAAAACAGATAAAAAACAGAGCTGCGCCACTCATAAGTTTTTACGAATTGCTGGGAGCATGGGTGTGGATTTCTATATTTCTTATGGCTACAAACGGCTTTAACAATGCTATGAAACTGGGCAAAACCGACCTTATATATCTCCTGGTTTTAGGCACAATCTGCACCTCGCTCGCCTATGTTGCTGGGGTCTCCGTTATGAAATATTTATCCGCTTTCAGGGTGGCTTTGATTACCAATCTGGAGCCGGTGTACGGCATCATTTTAGCCTTTCTTTTTTTCGGAAAACGCGAACAAATGACAACAGGGTTTTATGCGGGAGCCGCCATAATCTTAACCGCGATTTTTCTTTACCCGTTTGTAAAAAATCGCATCGAAAAGAGAAATCTCACCAAACAAACATCTTTGCATTAACACAACAAATTACACTAAGTTAAAATCAAAATTCACTCATCCCCCTCTCAAAAATTCATGCGAGACAGTCTGATATCAGGCCACGATTTAAAAGTCCTGTATCATACTTTTCTTACAGTTTCTAAGCAAGCGTGTTTATTGCGATATGATTTTTCGGATTAAATTCAGAAAGCCTATTTCCTGATCTTTTACGCTGCGGCTCTTCTTAGAACCCAGGCTCCTTTCGCAAAAAAATTTATTGAGTACCAGCATCCAAAAACCCAAAATTGCTGTATCCAAACAACCCACACCATCAGGAGATTTTATGATTTGAAAAATATGTAATCGCGCTAAAGCACATACTAACCTGAGAGCAAAAATTTATTCTCATTCTCAGACCTATGCAAAGAGGAGGGGAGATGTGAGAATTACAATTGAACCATTTGCCGATTCAGATTGTATATCATTTAATATTATCTTTAGGCGTTTCCATTTTTCCCTTCTTCCGTCATACATTGGGTTAAATCGCAGAAAAAAGATAAAAACACACCTCGATAACGTATAATAAATTAAAATATTTAAAAAAATAATAAATAATAATAAGTTAATTATGAAGCGATTATACACCATAAACAAAAGTATAAATTCATAAAAAATCACCATTAAAAATTTAATTTTACTAACAAACTTAGCAAGTGTTTACTTACCGGTCTAAATATAATTTTATAGCACTCTTTTTCAATAGGTTAGTTCTATTATTATCAATAATAAGTTTCAACACCGCCAATGCGCAGTTTTTTCCGGGCGAACAGAACCCACCATCCCTAAAATGGAGGCAAATTAACACTACGCACTTCCAGGTAATCTATCCCGAAACTTTCGAAGACGAGGCACAAAGGATGGCCAATACACTTGAGGGAATCATCCGGAAAGTAAGTGCTTCGTTAGGGAAAGTGCCGAAAAAAATCTCAATTATTCTGCAGAATCAGGGTACTGTTTCTAACGGTTTTGTTCAACTCGCTCCACGCCGGTCCGAGTTTTTCGGCACCCCTTCACAAGCATTTGATTTTCAAAATTGGCTGAACAGCCTAGCGGTACATGAGCTAAGACACGTGGTTCAATTTGATAAGCTGACGGGCAGATTTAACAAACCACCATTCGAGAGTCTGGCACTTGCCATGTTTGGCATCACCCTGCCCTCCTGGTTCTTTGAAGGTGATGCGGTAACAACTGAAACCATACTCACCGATGCGGGCCGCGGACGCATACCCGAATGGAACATCGAACTACGAACAAATACACTAAGTGGCAAAAACCACAGCTACTCAAAAAACTATTTCGGGTCGGTTAAAGATTTTACGGCGGGATATTATCAGCTCGGATTTTTTATGAATACCAAGTTGAGAAGGGACTACGGAAATGAGATTAACGAAAAGCTGATGAGCCGTATTTCTAACAATCCTTTGCGCCCCTATAACTTCAGTAATTCGGTAAAAAAACTCACCGGACTAAGCACCAAAAAACTTCATGATTCAACCATCACAGAACTGCGAAATCTATGGTCCAATCAGCAGCAAAAATTAAGAACTGATAGCTATGTCTCCTTGAATAAAAGAAAGAATAATATTCCTGAAAGTTTTTTACTACCAGCGAGCACTCCATCAGGCACTCTACTATTTCTTAAACAAAGCAAAGCCGAAACTCCTGCTATCTATGAACTCTATCCTGATGGGAAAACCCGGAAAGTAGTAAGTATTGGAGCACAAGAAATTCCTTGGTTCAGCTATGCCGCAGAAAAAATCGTTTGGGATGAATTCAGGTATGATGCGCGCTTCCAGCAACGCTCTTTTAATGTGATCAATATCTTTGATACAAAAACCAGAATCCGGCGCCAGCTTACTCATCGCAGCCGTCTGTTTGCCCCTGCCCTTTCGCCCTACGGATCGACTATTATTGCTGTTGAGGTAACAGTAGCTCACAAAATTTCCCTCGTAGAATTAGATTCAAAAACCGGTGCTGAAATCAGGCGTTACCCGGCACCCCAAAATTACATGCTCCAGATGCCGGCTTTCAATCGAACGGGCGATAAGGTAGTTGTGATTGCGGTAGCAACAAGCGGAAAATCCTTGTACGAACTCAACCGTGCAACCAAACAGTTCAGGCAGGTTATGCCGTTTCAATTACAGGAAATTCTTCATCCCGTGTATGCGGAGGATCAGATTATATTCAAGGCGCATTTTAATGGCATTGATAACCTTTACAGGTTCAATCCAACAGATAAACAAATTTACCAGTTAACTTCAGCCAAATTCGGGGCACATAATCCATTCTTCGACCCAAAGTTGAAAAAAGTATTTTTCAATAACTACTCAGCCACGGGGTACGACATCTCGTCGATTGATGTAAAAGGCACCGAGGGAAAAAATATAGCTTCCGCCGAACAAGCTATCGTTAACTATGCCGACCCGCTTATAAGTAAAGAAGGGCCTGAGATTTCATTTGAACAGATCCAGCAGAAACCCTACGAGAGCAAGCGGTATAAAGAACTGAACAATCTTTTCTACTTTCATAGCATTGTCCCTATAAATAACGACGACCCGTATTCGAACGACAGCAACCCCGGGTTTCAGTTACAGTCGAACAATAAACTAAACACGCTAAGCTTTTACACCGGATATCAATTTAACAACGCACTCCGAAAGAGCGAGTATGAAGCGGGCTTCACCTACAGCAGATACTTTCCGGTTCTAAGTTTCAATTACGTCAACCGTCCACGATTGCTGATAAGGAGGGCCGTTATAGCCGGGAAAACGATATTGACACCGGTAAGCTGGCGGGAAAACGAGTACAAGGCTGAAGTCTCGGTTCCGATACTTGCAAACCGTTTTAATAACATCTATAGCATTAATTTAAAAACGGGCACCAGCTTTAGCGATAAGTACGATATTGAAAATAATTTCGCCAATCTTCTTCAGTCGCTGCGCTTCCCCATGCACTACGAACTTTCGGCCTCCAGGAATTCCAGAAGAAGCGCAAGAGACCTGGCACCAAAATGGGGGCAGAATATTTCATTAAAGTATCGGCATTTCCCGTTCGAGAACCAGGTTGAAGGAGAGATATTCGCATTTAGGAGCACCTTCTATTTTCCGGGAGTACTTAGAAACCACTCCCTGCAAGCTTCTTACAATTTCCAGCAAACCAAGGGTGCTTATGAAACCTTGGTCGATATCCCAAGAATTAGTGGCTATGCCTTTGCTCAGCCACGAACAAATCCCAGAAATACACTTCTATTGGACTACCGGTTGCCTTTATTTTATCCCGACTGGGAGTTAGGGCCGCTGGCATATATAAAGCGTTTTAAAGGCGGCATATTCGCCGACTTTGAAAACATTGATTCAAAAAAAAGATTCTCGCCCGCATCATTCGGCGCAGAATTAAGAGCTGATATGAATTTACTCCGTTTTCCGTTACCGAATTTCGATTTGGGAGGCCGCGTAATTTTCATCAACGGAAAATCAACAGAAAACCCGATATTCGAAACTGTAGCTGTTTATAATTTTTAACCATGAGCGGGAAAACCATTTTCATCATCATCGCATCGGTACTTGTCACTATAGTTTTGATGAATAATACCGAAGAAATAGACTTTTGGCTATTTGGAGTTACAAAAATCCCCAAGCTCGTTATACTGGGAACAATGCTTGGTTTGGGATTTATAATCGGGGTTATGGCGGGCAGGCCAAAGAAAAAAGAAGTGGTTCATAAAGAACCTGAATTTGAAGTTGTTGAGCCAGCGGCAAAACAACAGGGTTTAAGTGATGAGGATAGGGATTATATTAACTAAATCGCATAAAATACCTGATTACTTTCCTCCAAGTCAGGAAGCTTAGTATTGTTTTCGAAAATCCCATAAACCGAGGCCCCGCTCCCACTCATCGATGCGTATAACGCACCCGCTTCATACAAGGCAGCCTTAATGCCTCTAATCGAAGAATGATTCCTGAAAACAGATTCTTCAAAATCATTCTTAATAGCGGTTTTCCATTCGGGAACAGGCAGGCTAATCAATTCCTTCAACGGTATTTGCGGAACGGATGGTTTCACTCCGCGATAGGCCTCGCCAGTTGATACATGAACCGGAGGCATCACCAAAACTAGAAAATACTTAGACAGATCCAGGTTTACCGGCAAAAACTCATCCCCTTTGCCATAAGCGAATACTGGCTTATTTTGTATAAAAAAAGCACAGTCGGCCCCAAGCAACCGGGCATAATTTTCCATCGACGGGATATCGAGGTTAAGATTAAACTTTTCATTCACTAAACGAATAAAAAAAGCCGCGTCTGCAGATCCCCCTCCTAAACCGGCACCTATGGGAATTTGCTTATGCAAATGAATTTTTATGGGCGAGATGTCAAAATCTTTCTTTAATAATTCATACGCTTTAAGGCATAGATTTTCGTTGGCATATCCCGGAATCTCTATTCCTGAGGCCTCAAAACTTAATTCTTCGGCTTCAATAACTTCGAGCGCATCTTTTATCCCTACAGGGTAAAAAACCGTTTCAAGGTTGTGATAACCATCACTCCTTCTCGAAAGAATATTTAATCCTATATTGATCTTAGCATTTGGGAAATTAAGCATGAGTTCTAAACAATCAGATTTTTGTTCACAATTGTAGGACGGTAAAAATACATTTATTTCTTTTGTAGAAGATGAGACAATATCTTGATTTGATGCAGCACGTTCTGAGTAAGGGCACACAAAAACACGACCGTACCGGAACTGGTACCATTAGTGTGTTCGGTTACCAGATGAGATTCGACCTGGAAGATGGTTTTCCCTTGGTAACAACTAAAAAACTTCACCTGCGTTCAATTCTTCATGAATTGATCTGGTTTTTAAAAGGCGATACCAATATTCGTTATCTAAAAGAAAACGGGGTTAGTATCTGGGATGAATGGGCGGATGAGAATGGCGACCTCGGACCGGTTTACGGCTATCAGTGGCGGTCGTGGCCCACTCCAGACGGCAGGCACATCGATCAGATTACCCAGGTTATCAATCAAATCAAAAGCACGCCCGATTCCAGACGGCTTATCGTATCTGCATGGAACGTTGCCGAAATAGAGAATATGGCACTTCCACCCTGCCACAGCTTTTTCCAGTTTTATGTTGCTGACGGCAAATTAAGCTGCCAGCTTTATCAAAGAAGCGCCGATATATTTCTCGGAGTTCCTTTTAACATCGCGTCTTACGCTTTGCTTACGCTGATGGTTGCCCAGGTGTGCGGATTAAACCCCGGGGAGTTTATTCACACTCTTGGCGATGCGCATCTTTATAATAATCACCTCGAACAAACGAAATTGCAACTTAGCAGGGAACCGCGCCCACTGCCTGTAGTAAAATTAAATCCTGATATAACGGATATTTTTGAGTTTAAGTTTGAAGATTTTACCCTGGAGAATTATGATCCGCACCCACATATAAAAGCCCCAGTAGCGGTATGACAGGCTGTAAAAGCCCATGGTTTCAACCATGGGTAACAAATGTAGAACACCCTATAACCGTTTTAACGGTTTCCATCTAACATGTCTCATTCTCTACATAAAATATGGATACACGCAATCTGGGCCACCAAAGAACGTCTTCCTCTAATTCAGCTAAACATTGAAAATGAGGTGTATAATTATCTAAGCAAGCAATTCAGAGAAATTGGTTGTTCTGTCCGCATTATAAACGGCATGCCAGACCATATTCATTGTTTATTTTTATTAAGCCCTCAGAAATCGATTGCTGACGTGATAAAACAAGTTAAAGGCAGCACGGCTCATTGGATAAACGAAAATGATATGACCACTGAAAAATTTTCATGGCAAACAGGGTATGCGGCTTATTCAGTTAGTGAATCTCAACTTGGTAAAGTGTACCAGTATATAAAAAATCAAAAATCGCATCATCAAAAGCTTAGCTTTGAAAATGAATATGAAGGGTTTATGAAACTGTATCAGGTAAATGGTTAAAACCATTTAATATATAAATCGCATAACATTTACCCATGGTTTTAACAATGGGCTTTATATACATTCACCCCATGGTTAAAACCATGGGCTATATATACATTCACCCCATGGTTAAAATCATGGGCTATAAAACAAAATGAACTTATCCGCCGTAGTAGTAATCGATCAAAATTGGGGCATGGGCAAAAACAACCAACTCCTTGTCCATTTTCCGGCAGACCTGAAAAGGTTTAAAAACATCACTACGGGCCATAGCATTATTATGGGCCGTAAAACTTTCGATAGTATGGGTAGAGCTCTGCCTAATCGCAGAAATATCGTAATTACCCGCCAAAGTGGTCTAAGTTTACCCAGTGCTGAAACCACAAACTCTCTAGAAAGTGCGTTATCCATGTGTAATCAGGAGGAGGAAGTGTTTATCATCGGCGGCGCCGAAATATTTAAACAATCACTTTCGGCCCTTAACTATATTTATTTAACCAAAATTAACCAAAGCTTTGAGGCCGATACGTTCTTTCCTGAAATTTCGTCTGATGAGTGGATAGAAATTGAAAGAGAAGATTTTGAACCGGATGAAAAGACACCTTTTTCTTATACGTTTTTAACCTACAAAAGGCGCTAAAACCCCCACCGTATTTTTTCAAAATTAAAGAATTTCATAAATTAAAAATTTACTTAGATTTGCCGTCTTATCTGAGAAGGGCTCAAAATAAAATAACAATACAATATAAATCAAAATGCAAGGTAAAGGACTGATTAAATTCGTCGCTATAGCGTTAACAATCGGGTGTTTATACTCCCTATCGTTTACGTGGATGGCAAACAAGGTTGAGAATAGCGCAGAGAAATATGCCAAAGGCGACCCTTTAAAACAAAAAATATACCTGGATTCGATGGGCACACAGCCTGTATTCGATTTCCTCCCGTTTACTTATAACTATGTAAAAGAACGTGAGATTCCTCTTGGGCTTGACTTAAAAGGCGGAATGAATGTTACCATGGAAATTTCTCTTACCGAACTGGTAAGTAACCTGGCTAACAAACCTTCCGATCAGGCTTTTACTACAGCTTTAAGAAATGCGGAGACCAGACAAAATAACAGTTCAGATCATTTTATCGATCTATTTGGCAAGGAGTTCGAAAAGTTAAATCCGAGCGGAAAGCTTGCAACATATTTTGCAACCAAAGAAAATTCGGCCTGGATAAAACCTGATGCCAGCAATAAGGATGTAATTAAGTTTCTTCATAAAGAATCTGAAAGTGCTATCGACAGATCGTTCAACGTTCTTCGTACCCGTATCGATAAATTCGGTGTTACTTCTCCAAATATCCAGAAACAGGAAGGAACAAACAGAATCCTGATTGAACTACCAGGAGTTTCCGATCAGCAACGTGTGCGTAAACTTTTATCGGGATCTGCAAAATTGGAGTTCTGGGAAACGTTTGACAATATGGAGATCTTTCCTCTCCTCGAAAACATAAACAAGACGATTGCTGCTGTTCAGCAACCGGCGAAAGACACTACTAAAGCCGCAGCTACTACGGCTCCTGCACAGGGTGGCGGTAAACTCGCTACTCTCGGCACTAAAAAAGACTCTGCCGGAAAAGACACATCCAAGCTAGCGGTTAACCAGGCAGAACAAGCTAAAAAGAATCCTTTATTCGCCATTCTTGCTCCCGCAACTTATCAGGGGCAAAACGGGCAGGCTTCTTTAAGGCCGGGTTCGGTAATTGGTTACTCAGCCCAAAAAGACACCGCAAAAGTAAACTCCTATTTAAACAGTCCCACTGTTAAAGCAATGATTCCGGCAAACGCCAGATTCTTCTGGGCAGTTAAAGCCGTTAGCGAAGAAGCTGATGTTTTTGAATTACACGCTTTAAAAGCTACCGGATTTGACGGCACTCCTGCTTTGGCCGGAGATGTGATTACAGATGCCCGTGATGATGTTGGACAAGACGGCCAGTTGCAAGTTTCAATGAGTATGAACGTCGATGGAGCCCGCAGATGGAAACAAGTTACAGCATTAGCTGCCGGAGATGCCAACAATCCGAATGATAACAAATCCATCGCTATCGTTTTAGATAACTATGTATATTCCGCGCCTACGGTTCAAAATGAAATCCCCGGTGGAACTTCACAAATTACAGGAAACTTTACTCCTGAGGACACAAAAGATCTTGCGAACGTTTTAAAAGCCGGACGCTTACCTGCTCCCGCTAAAATAGTAAGCGAGTATGTTGTAGGGCCGTCTCTGGGAGCAGAGTCAATTCAAAAAGGATTAATCTCAACCTTGATCGGTATCGCTGTAATCTTGCTTTTTATGGCGATGTATTACAATAAAGCAGGCTGGGTAGCTAACGTTGCTTTAATGGTGAACTTATTCTTCCTGATGGGAGTTCTGGCTTCGCTGGGGGCAGTACTTACATTACCTGGTATTGCGGGTATAGTACTCTCTTTGGGTATGTCGGTTGATGCGAACGTACTCATCTATGAGCGAGTTCGAGAAGAGTTAACAGCAGGAAAAAGTTTAAGAACCGCAATTGCCGAAGGATTCAGCAAAGCTATGTCATCAATCCTCGATTCGAATATCACTACATTTTTAACAGGAGTTGTACTTTACGTATTCGGAAGCGGACCAATCGCAGGTTTCGCAACCACTTTGATGATAGGTATTCTTACATCTTTATTTGCGGCTATTTTTATCACCCGTTTAATATTCGAATGGATGCTTAAAAATGATAAGCCGATCAGCTTCTCGATTAAAGCGACACAAAACCTGTTTAAGGATTCTAAGTTCGATTTTATAGCTGGAAGAAGAAAATTCTATCTCCTTTCGGGAATAATCATTATCGCCGGTCTGGTATCAATGTTTACAAAAGGCTTTAGCCTGGGTGTAGACTTTAAAGGTGGTCGCTCTTATTTTGTTGAGTTTAGCAAAGATGTTAATACAAATGATGTACGTACGGTATTAGCAAAAGAGTTTGGATCAGCACCAGAAGTTAAAACAATAGGCTTAAATGCAAATGAAGTTAAAATTACCACTTCGTACAGGATTGACGACGCTACCGAGGCCGCTGAATCAGAAGTATCGCAAAAATTAAATAACGGATTAAAACAAATCAGTCCTGATTATGAGATAAAAGATGCGCAAAAAGTAGGGCCTACCATTGCGAACGACATTAAAGTCTCTGCCATCTACTCTGTAATATTCACGATCATAATAATTTTCGTTTATATCCTCATCAGGTTCCGCCGCTGGCAGTTTGGTGTATCCGCTATCGTTGCCTTGCTGCACGACGTACTGGTTCTTCTTTCGATATTCTCATTATTAGACGGACTGGTTCCATTCTCGTTAGATATTGATCAGGCGTTTATTGCTGCTGTACTAACTGTAATGGGTTATTCGATAAACGATACGGTGGTAGTATTTGACCGTGTAAGGGAATATATTAACGAACGCAACACAAAGAACGAAAACCTGCCTACCGTTATCAATAACGCACTAAACAGTACATTGAGCCGCACGGTAGTAACCGGTATCTGTACAATGGCTGTTCTATTAGTAATCTTCATCTTTGGCGGGGATATTCTTAGAGGATTCTCTTTCGCGATGTTGATCGGTGTTATTTTCGGTACTTATTCATCTCTTTTCGTTGCGACACCTTTCGTTGTTGAAATGATTAAAAACAAAGTTGAGGTTAAACCCGAGCCGGTAAAAGTTCAAGCTTAATATTCTTACAAAAATAAATCCAGGCACTCATTCCTTTCGGGATGGGTGCTTTTTTATTTTGATAATTTAGCTAAAGTGAATAGTTTCAACTTTTTACCATAAATACAGTTAGTATACCATGACTGCACCAGGCTCTTCAGTAAATTTCCCCAAAATAATTATAGTAGGCGGCGGATTTGGCGGCATACAGTTAGCCAAGAAACTAAAAAACAAAGAGGTTCAGGTTTTGATGCTCGACAGGCATAATTACCATACCTTCCAGCCGCTTTTATATCAGGTTGCTACAGGCGGACTGGAAGCTGATTCAATAGCATTCCCTCTTCGAAAAATATTTAAAGGACAAAGCAACTTCTCTTTCAGAAATGCGGAGGTATTGTCTATCGCTCCTGAAAAAAACACCATTCTAACTACCGTTGGCGAGTTTGAATACGATTACCTGGTTTTAGCAACCGGCTCTGATACCAACTTTTTTGGTTCTAAGGAGTTAGAGCATTATACTATGCCGATGAAAACCATACCGGAGGCCTTGAATTTAAGGAGTATGATTTTACAAAACCTTGAAGAGGCCTTGATAGAGCCTGATCCCACACTTTTAAATTTTGTAGTGGTAGGTGGTGGCCCAACAGGGGTGGAATTATCTGGCGCCATCTCAGAACTTAAAAGACATGTTCTTAAAAATGATTATCCCGAATTAAATATCGACGATGTTAATATCTACCTGATAGAAGGCTCCCCTGCTGTGCTAGGACCAATGTCTACTCAAGCTCAACGCAGTGCCAAAGAGTTTCTTTTAGAAATGGGGGTTACTGTTATGACGGGAGTAACTGTGATATCATATGATGGTGAGATTATTAAACTGTCGGGCGGAATAGAGATATTCTCTAAAAACGTATTATGGTCTGCAGGTGTAAAAGGTGAATTTCCCGAAGGTATCTCAAAAGAGCATTTGGTAAGAGGCGGGAGAATAAAGGTTGATACCGTAAACAGGATAGACGGGCATAACACTATTTTCGCTATCGGCGATGTGGCGGCGATGATTACAGACGAAACACCTAACGGACATCCCGGAGTTGCGCCGGTGGCCATGCAACAGGGCAAATTGCTAGCTAAAAACCTTCTCAGGATTATAAACAAGGAAGAGCCCGAACCATTTAAATACTTCGACAAAGGCTCTATGGCAACCGTGGGAAGAAATCGGGCGGTAGTAGATATTGGCAAGATAAGATTCCAGGGAGTGTTTGCCTGGTTTGTATGGATGTTTGTACATTTAATGAGCCTTGTAGGATTCAGAAATAAGCTGGTTGTATTTGTAAATTGGATGTGGAGCTATTTTAGTTACGATAGGGGAACCCGGCTTATTATTAGGCCATTTAATCGAGAATCCATGACTGAAGACACTGCTCATAAATAAAAATTGGACACTGAGAAAAGAATAAAATTGGTAGAATGCCCCCGCGACGCCATGCAGGGTTTAAGTTATTTTGTCGCAACAGAAGATAAGATTAACTATCTAAATCTACTTTTACAGGTGGGGTTTGATACACTCGACTTTGGAAGCTTTGTATCTCCGCAGGCCATTCCACAGATGGCTGATACTGCTAAAGTTTTAAAGAAACTTGATCTTAGCAATTCTCCAACCAAACTATTGGCCATTGTAGCTAATTTGAGAGGCGTAGAGGAAGCCATAAAACATAATGCGATAACTTATCTGGGATATCCTTTCTCTGTGTCTGAGACCTTTCAAACGCGAAATACAAACTCCGATATAAAAACTTCTTTATCTGTAGTTGAAAAATTACTGGAAAAATGCCGCGATTCAAATAAACAAGCAGTCATCTATCTTTCTATGGCTTTCGGAAATCCTTATCAGGAGGTATGGGATGAGGAAATTGTTATTAACCGGACCAGGGACTTAGTAGAAAGAGGAGTATCTACGATAGCACTTTCAGACACGGTAGGTGCTGCAACTCCCGAGAGTATTTCTAAACTCTATAAAATTATTAGCCTAAGTTTTCCTGAAACCGAAATTGGTGTTCACTTACATAGCAAGCCGGACGGTTGGAGAGATAAAATTAATGCGGCCTATGAAAGCGGCTGCCGACGGTTTGATACCGCCCTTAAAGGATACGGAGGCTGCCCTATGGCAACAGACACTCTTACCGGCAATATCGCTACCGAGAATTTGTTAGCGTATCTTACCGAAAAAAATGAATTCACGGGCCTTAAAATGCAAGCTTTTCAGGAAGCGATGGATTTTTCAGCTAGGATTTTTCGCCAGGCCTAAGCACCATTTTAAAGTGCCTTATTCCTACTTCATCAAACTCGGGCCCCTCCTTCTTAAATCCAAACTTCTCATATAAGGAACAGGCTTGAATTTGTGCGTGGAGATAAACATAATTTGTACCCGAGGGCAAATCATCAAGTACAGCTTTAACTAAAGCCTGCCCCACTCCTATTCCTCTGTATTCTTTTAACACCGCAAAGCGCTGCAATTTAATCCCTTTGGGGGTGGGCCACCACCTGGCTGTTCCGGCAGGCTCACCGTTAAGCATAGCTAAAAAATGAACACATTCATCCTCGCTTTCCCACTCAAGTTCCGGCGGACAGTTTTGTTCTTCAATAAAAACTTTCCTCCGAATCCGGTGAATGGAATCTAACTCTTCCTGCCCAGCCGCTTTTTTAACTTCTATCATTTCGTTTCAACAAAAACGCCAGGCTGTTGGCCCGGCGTTTATTTATTTTTTAATTTCTTACGATTAAAGCTTTTCGTTCGCGTTAATACAATTCAAATCTTCGAATGCCTGCGTCAAACGTTTAACGAAATTTTCCTCTCCCTTACGCAACCAAACACGCGGATCGTAAAATTTCTTATTAGGAGAATCAGCACCTTCAGGATTTCCGATCTGAGCTTGAAGATAGGCTTCTTTCGACTGATAAAAATCTTTAATTCCTTCCCAAAAAGCCCACTGCATATCGGTATCGATATTCATTTTGATAGCGCCATAAGAAATCGCCTCTCTTATTTCCTCTTTAGAAGAACCTGATCCGCCATGGAACACAAAGTTGATTGGCTTCTCTTCCTCAATATTAAACTCTTTACGGATGTGATCCTGAGAATTTTTCAGGATAACCGGCTGAAGTTTAACATTACCGGGCTTGTAAACACCATGAACGTTGCCAAAAGCCGCTGCGATAGTAAATCTTGGGCTTATTTCGCTTAGTTCTTTATAAGCGTAAGCAACTTCAGATGGCTGAGTATATAATTTTGAACTGTCAACATCCGAATTATCAACTCCATCTTCTTCTCCACCGGTAACACCAAGTTCAATTTCGATGGTCATACCTAGTTTCTTCATGCGCTCCAGATATGTTTTAGATATTTCGAGGTTCTCTTCAATCGGCTCTTCCGAAAGATCCAACATGTGAGATGAGAATAAAGGTTTTCCGGTTTGCTGGTGGAAACGCTCGCCGTGTGAAAGCAAACCGTCTATCCATGGTAATAACTTCTTGGCAGCATGGTCTGTGTGCAAAATAACCGCTACACCATAATGCTCAGCTAGTAAATGCACGTGTCGGGCCGCAGATACCGCACCTAAAATACAGGCCTCCAGTTTCTCATTATTTAACGATTTCCCGGCATAAAACTGAGCGCCACCGTTTGAAAGTTGTACAATAACAGGAGAATTAACAGCTTTGGCTGTTTCCATCACCGCATTTATCGAGTTTGTATTTATAACATTTACAGCTGGCAACGCAAACTGATGCTTTTTAGCCTGTTCGAACAGTTGTTGAACCGCATCTCCGTATAAAACACCTTTATAATTTTTAAGATTCATATTCTTTTAACTAATTGTGCCCGAAAATAAAAAAATTATTTAAGCTTAATGATGATCTATTCATTATTCCTAAATAGATGATAAATATTCATAACAATAGATAAATACAAAGGGTTCTGTTAAAAATTCGTTTATTTGTACCGCTTATTCCAAAAAGATATATGGCCTGGTTCAAACGAGAAAAAAAAGGAATTATCACTTCTACCGAAGAAAAGAAAGAAGCTCCAGACGGGATGTGGAACAAATGTCCGGAGTGTAAAAAGCCATTACATTATGCAGAACAGGTAGAAAACAAATATGTATGCCATTATTGCAATTACCACCTTCGCATAGGCTCAAAAGAGTACTTTTCCCTTTTGTTCGATAATAATGAGTTTACAGAACTCTTTCCCTCGCTCCGCTCAGGAGATCCCTTAAATTTTAACGATAATAAAAAATACACTGAAAGGCTTATTGAGAGCAATAAAAAAACCGGGCTTGTTGATGCGATTCGCTCCGGACATGGAAAAATAGACAATCAGGATTTGGTTGTGGCCTGCATGGATTTCAATTTTATCGGAGGCTCCATGGGTTCTGTTGTGGGTGAAAAGATAGCACGCTCTATCGATTATTGCATAAAACACCGCATTCCGTTTTTGATGATTTCAAAATCTGGCGGTGCGAGGATGATGGAAGCTGCTTTTTCACTTATGCAAATGGCCAAAACATCAGCTAAACTTGCCTTGCTGAGTAAAGCCAAAATTCCTTATATATCATTGCTTACCGATCCTACCACAGGGGGGGTAACCGCATCATACGCAATGCTTGGCGACGTAAATATCGCTGAACCCGGAGCACTGATCGGATTTGCCGGCCCTCGTGTTATAAAAGAGACCATTAAAAAAGATCTACCTAAAGGATTCCAAACATCAGAATTTGTTTTAGAACATGGCTTTCTCGATTTTATAGTAGACCGTCGTCAAATGAAAGAAAAGCTTGCTACTTTTCTTAAAATGATGAATAATTAGATTTTAAACTAAAACAACAAAGCCCCGAACGGGGCTTTGTTGTTTTATCGTCCTGTAGTATTCCTGCTTCCCAGATTAGGATCTTTCGCTGTAGTATTAAAATCGCTTTTTGAAACAATTTTCTTCTGGCTCTTCTTTTTAGGAGGATGAATTAGCTTCTCAGACGGTATATCCGAAGGAGTTTGGCCAGTATGATTGTGTTTTGATTTTTCGTTTGTCATAATTACAACCTATCCGAGCCTGGCAAGCCAGGTTCATGATCTAACATCGTACCCGTTACACGGCCATGAGGACGGGAAGTAAAGTCTGCATTGGTGTCGGCACTTGCGGTAGCTTCATCATCTAAATCCTCATCATCGTCAACAAAGTCGTCGTCGGCAAGCAAATCATCATCGTCATCAAGATCGGGTGTAATAGTTGTGTCAAGATCGTCATCGTCACTTAATAAATCATCATCGTCATCCTCAAGATCGTCATCAGGATCAATCTGTGAGTTGATATCAGCAATATCATCGTCCTCCTCAATGTCTTCCTCTGTATCCAAATCAACATCTACGTCGTCGCCATAATCCTCATCATCCGGGTCGATCAACGAATCATTAATTTCATCTTCTTCTACAGCATCGCCCAGAGGCGTAATTTCCGTGTTTTCGCCCAGGTCATCGTTGCTATAATCCACATCATCATTAATAGATTCTTCTCTGGAAGGATCAACTCTTAAGTCATCCTGAATAGTCGGGTATTCTTCGCGAAATAGTTCCATGTCTCTCTAGTTTTAGGTAAATATTATACTACTAGAACAGCGGGGCTTACCTACTTTGTTTTGCAAAAACAGAAAAAAATAATCTTAAGCTTTAATTAATATAAATTACCTAGAACAGGCTATTAAGCTTTTCTAACACGAAATCGATTTCGTCTTTGGTATTAAATTTACTAAACGAGAATCGAACCGCCGGGCGATTAGGATTGGAGCCGATGCCTTCGAGTACATGAGAACCTATATTTGTGCCCGAACTGCATGCGCTGCCTCCGGATACTGATATGCCCGCAATATCCAGGTTAAAAAGGAGCATGTCCGCAAGATCGGTTTCGGGAAACAGTACGTTAAGTACGGTATACAAACTTTTGTCGGCTTCGGTCTCTCCGTTAAACTCCAGTCCGGGTATACTTACAGTCAGTTCATCGATCATATACGTTTTCAGATTCTGAATATATTGATGATGAGCCTCCATATCGTTATGAGCAAGTTCAAGAGCCTTCGCCAAACCTACAATCCCATATAAATTTTCTGTTCCGCCGCGCATATTTCTTTCCTGGGCTCCCCCATAAATCATAGGATTAATTTTCAACGTATGACTTATGTATAAAAATCCTACTCCTTTAGGCCCGTGAAATTTATGTGCCGCACAGGTAACAAAATCGACCTTAATAGTTTGCAGATCGATAGGGTAATGACCCATCGTTTGAACAGTATCGCAATGGAAGATAGCATTGTACTTTTTACAAATCTCTCCCACCGCAGCGATATCCGTGAGAGTTCCTATCTCATTATTGGCGTGCATCAGCGAAACAAAGCTACGTTCGTTATTCGAGAGCAATTCTTCCAGGTGATCCAAATTAACATTACCCTTTGAATCTACATCGACAAAACTCAATTGAATCAAACCACTTTTCTGCATGGCTTCGAGCGTGTGAAGCACGGCATGGTGTTCTATCCTTGTAGTTACCGCATGCTTAATATTATGGTCGACTATACCGCACCTGATAGCCATATTGTCGGCCTCGGTTCCGCCTGATGTGAAAAATATTTCTGAAGGAGAGGTATTTAAGAGCGAGGCTACCTTTTTACGTGCTTTTTCAATAACTGTACGTGCCTCCCGCCCATGGGCGTGAATAGAAGATGGATTGCCAAAGTGGCTTTCCATAACTCTATACATCTCCTTTAAAACTTCCGGAGCCAGAGGAGTGGTCGCTGCATTATCGAGATAAACACGCATGGGTTAGTGGGGAGGGAATGAATGAATGAATGAGTGAGTGAATGAGTGATTGAGTGAGTGAGTGATTGAGTGATTGAGTAAATGAATGAATGAGTGATTGAATGAATAGGTGTACTTTGCTTTATCTATTTGAAGCGGTTTTTCTGGCTTTTGACACAATAGCAAGAATTTCTTTGGCCTCTTTCAGAAGATGTATTATCTTTTGCTGGGGGACTATTTCTGCTTCCGTTAAAACCTCTATCCAAAATACAGACTCATCGGCCTCCTCTACTACGATACTTATTTTAGAAAAGAACTCAGCTTTAGACCTACCTCTGCAAGCTGCACGATAATTTGCTCCTACCGATGATGATGAGCGTAGTAACTGTTTGCCTATAATCCTCGCCTCTTCTGTTTTAGGAAGAGTTTGATAAAACCGAATGTTCTCAACTACAAACTTTTTCGTTCTTGTTTTAAATGCTTCAATAAATTCAATTTTATCTATCTCCATTATTATTATTATTTATTTATCATTCATTCTATCCTTCTATCCTTCTATCATTCTATCATTCTCCCCTTCAATCCTTCTATCCTTCCTTCCTTCCTTCACTCCTTATTATTGTAAAATCTCCTTAATATCCGCAATTATCTTATTAGCGAGGTTAGCAGCTACGGTTTCCGAATCTCCCTCTGAGTAAATCCTGATGATCGGCTCTGTATTAGACCGGCGTAAATGAACCCACTGCTTGTCAAACTCAATCTTCAACCCGTCGATAGTAGAATATGGCTGATTTTTATATTTTTCCTCTACCTTCTTTAATAAGGCATCGATATCCATCTCTGGCGTTAAGGTTATTTTGTTTTTTGAAATAAAATAACCAGGATATGAACTTCTTAAAACCGATATAGACTTGCCTGACTTAGCCAAATGTGTCAAAAATAAGGCGATACCAACCAAAGCGTCGCGGCCGTAATGCGATTCTGGATAAATTACGCCGCCATTACCTTCTCCGCCAATTACCGCATTGGTTTCCTTCATTTTATTCACCACATTCACCTCTCCTACCGCAGCGGCATTGTATTGGTTACCCGAAGCCTCTGTTACATCGCGCAAAGCACGAGTTGAAGAAAGATTGGAAACTGTATTGCCCGGAGTATTTTTCAACACATAATCGGCAACAGCAACGAGAGTATATTCTTCACCGAACATACTGCCATCCTCGCATACAAAACACAAACGATCTACGTCGGGGTCAACGGCGATTCCCAGATGAGCTTTTTTAGATAAAACTTCCTGAGAAAGGGCCAGCAAATTTTCGGGCAGTGGCTCTGGATTGTGTGGAAAATGACCGTCGGGTGTGCAATACAACTCGAAAACAGTATCTACGCCTAAGGCTTTTAATAATGCCGGAACGAAAATCCCGCCGCTGGAATTTACGCAATCAATCGCCACTCTAAAATTTGCTTTACGGATAGCTTCAACATCTACCAACGGAAGTGCTAAAACTTTATCGATATGTTTTTTAAGATAAGAATCATCCAGTGTAATCTTCCCAAGCTGATTTACATCGGCAAACGCCATATCAAGTTGCTCGGCAAGTTCGAGTACTTCTTTACCGTCGGCTTCGCTGATAAACTCGCCGTCTTGATTTAAAAGTTTTAAAGCATTCCATTGTTTTGGATTATGGCTGGCGGTAATAATTATTCCTCCGCCCGCCTTCTCATCCGGAACAGCTATTTCTACTGTTGGTGTAGTCGACAGTCCTAAATCAATTACATCAACGCCAATGCTTTGCAGCGTACCTGCTATAAGATTTCGAACCATTTCGCCCGAGATGCGTGCATCCCTCCCGATAACGATTTTCTTTATACCGCTCTTTTGTGAGGTCCACATACCGAATGCGGCTGTAAATTTTAATATATCAACCGGGGTTAAACCGTTTCCGGGAGTTCCGCCTATTATTCCTCTGATACCTGAAATTGATTTAATTAGAGTCACCTTTTTGTGTTTTGGAGGTCAAAAGTAAGAATATAAAGAGGAACCCCCAACCTTAAAAGCGGCACGAAAGCTTATTTATCTATATTTGCAGGCTTTTAAAATTCTATATGGCAGCAAAGTGGTACCAAAATTGGTTCAACTCTCCTTATTATCACATTTTATACCACCAGCGGAATGATTCCGAAGCTGAATTTTTTATTGATAACCTATGCGAGCATTTAAAACCCGCACAGGAATCCCGAATGCTCGATATTGCCTGCGGAAAAGGCCGTCATTCCATATATTTAAATAAAAAAGGGTTTGATGTAACAGGCATTGATCTTTCTTTCTCAAGTATTAAGTACGCCAAGCAGTTCGAAAACGAAAGATTAAAATTCTTTCAGCACGACATGAGAAACCTGCTTTTTATAAACTACTTTGATTTGGCGTTTAATCTATTTACAAGCTTCGGATACTTTGCCAGCGACCGTGATAATGTTAACGCGTTGAAATCATTCAGAAAATCGTTAAAAAAAGACGGCCTGCTTGTTCTGGATTATTTTAACAGTCAAAAAATTCTTACTAATCTTACAAACAGAGAGTTAAAAACTGCTCAGGGAATAGATTTCAATATCAGTAAAGAAGTAAAACAAGGTCGGATTATTAAGTCGATCGAATTTAAGGACAAAAATAAAGACTATAAATTCCAGGAAGATGTTAAAGCCTTTTCTTTTGCCGACTTTGAAAAGCTATTTAAACTCAGCGGTTTCAGGATAATTGAATATTTTGGCAATTATTCTCTGGATGCTTTTGATGAGGGGCAATCAGACCGTTTAATATTTATTTGCAGTAAAACTGATGCTTGAACAATTAATCCAGTTTGACCAACAGCTATTTTTGGCAATCAATAAAGGGTTATCAAATCCTTTCTTTGATTGGATTATGCCTTTTTTAAGGAACCGCTATTTTTGGGCACCTTTATACTTATTTCTTATCGTTTTTTTAGCGCGAAATTATGGCAAGCGGGGCTGGATGTGCCTGCTTTTCCTGGTGCTTACTTTCGGCATTTGCGATTACTTTTCGGCCTCTGTTGTTAAACCTGCTTTCGAGCGTTTACGCCCCTGCAACGACCTTAGCCTCAAAGATGAAATGAACATTCGGGTTACTTGCGGCAGTGGCTTTAGTTTCCCGTCAACACATGCCACAAATCATTTCGGGATGGCCATGTTTTTAACAGGCACGTTTTATTCCAGATGGAAATGGGTAGCACCGCTCGCTTTTATCTGGGCGTTTAGTATTGCTTTCGCTCAGGTTTATGTAGGTGTTCACTTCCCCGTCGACGTTACTACCGGTGCCCTATTGGGCTGCCTGATCGGATACCTGACAAGTACTTTATTTTTAACTTTTAAATTCGAAAAGCAATGGAAATCTGGAAACTAATCCTTTTATTTTTAAGTTGCTTTTTAGGCGGTATGGCGATCTTTTTATTGAAAAAAGATAATTCGCAACGACTTAAACTAATCCTCTCTTTTAGCGGTGCTTACTTGTTCGCCATCACAATATTGCATCTCATTCCCGAAGTATATCACGACGGCGACCATAGCATAGGTTTATTTGTACTGGGAGGGTTTTTATTTCAAATCCTGCTCGAGCAATTTTCGGAAGGTATAGAGCATGGCCACATCCATAAACATCACCACGAGCATTATGTGTTTCCTTACGGGATTATGATAAGCTTATGTTTACATGCTTTTTTAGAGGGAATGCCACTTGCTCAGGGGCACCACAACCAGCTTCTTTTCGGCATAGGCCTTCACCATATCCCGGCGTCGTTTGCTCTGGCGAGTGTGCTAACGCAAAATAAAATCCCTAAGAGGCCTATTATACTCCTGCTTATCTTGTTTTCTGTAATGTCGCCATTGGGATATATTTTTAGCGAGGGCTTAAGCAATGGTTCTATCGGAGATCTTACAAATTATTTCGACCGGATAATGGCCATTGTTATCGGCATCTTCTTACATATATCAACAACGATACTGTTTGAATCAAGCGTTGACCATCACTTTAATATCCGGAAACTGACAGCGGTACTTGCGGGTATAGGAATCGCATTGCTGAATTTTTTAATAGAATAATAAAATCTTATCCCCTAAGCTTATCCAGCAGGAAATTTAATTGCTTCGCTTCTGTTTCAGTAAGATTTGCTTTTAGAACATCAATGGGGGTAATTACCGGGTCTAATTTTTTCAGAAGCTCCAGTCCTTTATCATTAATAACAATATCTACCGCTCTGCGGTCTTTCTGATTAACACACCGCGTTACCAGGCCCTTTTGAACCAACCGTTCAACAATACGCGAAGCATCAGACATTTTATCCAACATCCTATCCTTCAAAAGATTAATTGTAGCCGGCCCCGGATACTGCCCGCGCAATATCCGCAATACATTAAATTGCTGCGTAGTAATCTTATACTTTCCTAAGCGTTGTTTTAGTAAATCGGTAATCCAGCCATAGGTATAAATGGTGTTTACAACTACTTTATGATAGTCGTTTTCAAACTTGGTTTGTATTTCTTTTTCCAATTCCATTTTTAGATGTTCCTACTTATAATTCCTTTTTTTCTATTTTGTTTGTTTCTGTATGCTGGTTAATGGGTTTGGGCCATGGGCAATGCTTACAGCCATTTTTACAACAATAGCCACGTTTTAAATGATATTCTTTTGTAAACACCATATATCCGCCTTCTATCAAATAATAATCATCCCCTTCTTTCAGCATTAGTTTAAAATCTTTACCAACAGTTTTCCTTCAAAATGTTTTTTTAAATGGGCACCGTCACCATGTAAGGTCCACACTTCAAGGGGATTAACTTTTTCTATACTCTCAAGTATATCGTTCCAGTCGGCATGATCCGAAATATACAACTCCAAATCGTTTTGATACTGCAATTTTTTCCATCCGGAAGCAAATACTCTAAGCACATTTTTGGCTCTGAAATAGCTGTTAAAGGTAAGCGGAGGAACGATATATACAAAACCCTGTCCTGGCGATTTCATAAGCTTCCGGTTATAGGGTTCATAGCTCCCCGGATGGTAAGCAAACGATTCGTAAATTTTGGTTATAGGGAGCATCGAATGATGCAGGAAAACTTTTCTTTGAGGGCAATACTTATTAATAAGATGGATTAACCGCTGGCTTTTACCTAAAGAATACGCCCCAAGCAACACGTTGTGATCGGAGCTGTTTAACTTCTTTATCTCACCCTCTACCAGGGGATGAATTACCGCAGGATCAGCAAAAGTAGTTTCGGTGATAAACACATCAGCATTTACCAGTTCAAGCGGCTCACATGTACAATCTTCCTGCAGTTTAAAATCGCCCGTATACAAATATCGAACACCTTTATACTCCATTAAAACCAATGCCGAACCTAAAATATGGCCCGCGGGGTAAAATGTAATGTCTACCTCGTTAATTCTGAATTTTGTATTGAAACTGAACGTATAGAATTCACGTCCGGCGTTCTTTTTTAAGCGCAGCTTCATAATTGCGGCGGTAGCCGGGGTACAATAATTTTTATTGCTGCCTCCGGTGGCATGGTCACCGTGGGCATGCGAAATTACCGCCCGGTCAACGGGCTGTTGAGGGTCGAGATAGAAATCTCCATATGAACAATAGAGGCCCTTTTCGTTAAAGCTTAGAAAATCATTCAGAATCATTAAAGAGATGATGAACGGTTTAAAAATTCGTTGTGAAGATTAAGTACTTGAGGTATTAACAACTGCTTTTCGTCATTACACAACACGAAATCTGCTAACTCTTCCTTTTCCTCATCACTTAATTGCTTGTTCATACGCTTTAAAACATCGTCAGCAGTAATAGAATCCCGCTTAATTATTCTGGAGACCTTTAGATTTTCGGGCGATGTGACCAAAACGGTAAAATCGCATTTTTTGAACGATCCGCTTTCGAAAAGCAAGGCGGCTTCTTTAATTACGTAAGGAGAACTTTGTTGTAATACCCAGCTATCAAAAGCTCTGAAAACCGCGGGATGCACAAATGAGTTTAGTTTCTTCAACATATCTTCATCACTAAAAACAATAGCCGCTAAATACTTTCGATTTAAAACCCCTTGTTCCGAGTAAACATCCGACCCAAAATGGTTCTTAATCTGCTCCATCAGCAATTGATCGGTGTGCATTAGAGCCTTAGCCTGCGAATCGGCATAAAATACCGGGATCTTTTGTAACTCAAAAACTTTACAAACAGTGGTTTTTCCGCTTCCGATCCCTCCGGTTATGCCTATTTTCAACATCAGTCTTCTACCAGGAAATCAATAGTTTGAGGCTCAGTTTTTACCAACTTACAAAAAGAAGGGAACTTTACAATCCGCAGCGGCAATTGCGGATATTTATTTTTAACCCAGTTATCAAAGTCTACATTAACCTTTAGCGATTGCCTGTCTACTTTCGAATAATTTCCTAATGCGGTTAATAACGTTATTCTGGCCTTCTCCGGCACAAGCTTAACGTCTCTGCCCGGATTGTTTTCTATTTCGATAGGGATTTCGATCACTTTTTCGGTGAATTCATCTACAGGAACCACAACCTTCACAAATTTCGGGTAAACATCCACATTATTTTTCAGGCCCTTTTGAAAGCCCAGTTTTGTATTCACCTGAGCGGCAACTCCGCTTAGCGACAAGCTGTCTGTAGGCCAGAAATTTATGTCTTTTAAATCCTCTGCCGCACCCGTAACAATCACTGTCGCCGGCTCAAGCCTAATTGGCCCCGAGATTCCGTAGGGCTTTAAAAAAGAAAGTTTATACAGTAGTTTCACCGGAACCTTTTTGGTAATTCTTCTCGTGAAATCAAAAAACAACGTATCCGGTAATACCGAAACTACTTCCTGGTTCGACTCGAACTGACGATTTATATCCCTTAACTGACTGGAAATGGTAATGTAATTATTGAAATTAAGGGGTTTTAAACTAACATGGATTATTCGCGGGCGCAGTTTCAACTTCGAAAAAAGAAGCTGCCAGCCAGTTCCTCGTAATTTTAAAGTAACTGTATCGTCTTGCAGGGGGTGATAAGCTTTATTTAGCGGAGGGTTAGTAAAATTAAGCTTAGAATTAACCTTGTACTCGTAATCCTTGGATAAAGCAAAAAAAAGCCAGCAGAATACCGCAAGAAGTAAACAGCTCAAAAAAACTGAGATCTTTCGTCGTTCAATTCTGGTAAGTGAAACTATCGGCATTAATTTTTTAAAACTAAATTACAATATCTTAATAACAAAAATGCCCCGCTTATGGCAGGGCACATTATAAAAAAAAAATTATTACGCTTTAGTGTTCACAACCTTCGAAGCATCTAATGAAATGGCCGATTTGTCAAAGCGAATTTTACCCCCTCCTTCTACTTCCAGAACTACCGTTGATTCGTTAAGATCAACTATACGTCCGTGGATTCCGGCTGTAGTAACTACTTTATCGCCCTTCTTAATTGCTTCAACAAATTTCTTTTGTTCTTTAGCCTTACTCATTTGAGGGCGGATCATAAAGAAATAAAACACTATTACGATCAAGATCATCGGAACAAAATTCATAATTCCCGAAACACTCATTTGCAATAAAATACTCGCTATCATTTTTATATTATTTAGTTAAAATTATTTGGCTGTTACTTCGCCTGTTAAATAGATTTCTGTAAGTGAAGGTGTGGCGTTTGATGTTACCGAAACTATCTTATTTTGCATCCCCTGCCTGCCCGCACTATCAAACACAACCCTTATTACTCCTGATTCTCCCGGTGCTACCGGCTCTTTCGGATATTCGGGAACTGTACAACCGCAGCTGGCTTGCGCGTTAGAGATAATTAAAGGAGCGTTCCCCGTGTTCTTAAATTTAAACTCATGGGTAACCTTAGCTCCGGCGGCTACTTTACCGAAATCAAAATTATTTTTTTCAAATGCTATAGCGGCACCATTCTCAGTTGCCGCAGATGATGATGTGCTATCTGTTGAGGTAGTGGTGTTATTACAAGAAACCCAAACTATAGAAAGCGCGATTAAAACTAAAACTATCTTCTTCATGCTATTTATTATTCAATTAATCCTCTGCCAGATTTTCGAATCTTTCCGGCTGATTTCAGCTCAGCCAGAATTTTGTCTAAAATACCATTTATAAACAAATTACTTTTCGGAGTGCTAAATTCTTTTGCTATTTCGATATACTCATTCATCGAAACCTTTATCGGGATACCCGGGAAATGAATCAACTCTGCTAAAGCCAGTTTCATCAACAAAATATCTATGATAGCGATCCTGTCTGCCTCCCAGTTTTGGGTTTTATCCGAAATTAATTTTTGATACTCCTCATCGAAGGCGATAGATTTATGCAGCAACGTTACTATAAAATCCCGGTCTTCTACCCAAACCGGACTAATTTGCGCCAATTTATTTTCCGTACCGTTTTCGCTCTGAAAATTACTGAACGTTTTAGCAACCATGGCTTCCAGTACCGGCCTGTCTACCTGCCAGTTGATAAATTTTTCTTCAAAAGCCTGTTCTACAGAGGGTATCACAAGAATTACTTTTTTAAAGATATATTTTATGATGTCCTTTTCGGCTCTTATCGAAACATCCTCCAACGCAAGATAATCCGCATATTGAGTGGATGCCTTTAACTCCGAAAAGATGGTTTTAACAATTTCGGGATCAAAGTTCCAGGATGGGTTATACTTTTTGAGGTTAATCAGAAACTCGGGGTTCGCCCTTAAAGCTACAATGAACTTATTTGTATTTAGCTTCAGATTAGTGTTTAAATCCGTTTCGTTGGGTAGATATTTATTAGCACGTTCGTCGGCATCAATAAGTACATAATCTGATACTTCTGTTAACAGAGACAACAGCCAGATGTACATTTCAAAAACATCATCAATACTGTCAAGAAGCTTTTTCTCGAACGACTTAACTACTTTGTTTTCGGATAAATGGTACGCGTACAAAGTTTGTAACACTTTCACCCTCAGCTGCCTTCTGTTTAACATGTTATAAGAACGATTTTCTACTATTTAAACCTAATTTAATAGGATGCTTTAATTTTTTTAATATCTGTTATCCGCTTTTCGGCGATAATATCAGCCGCTTTGTTTGTGGGAATATTTTCAGCTTTCGACTTCTTTAGAACACCACGTGTAACTTCATATATGTTTTCCGCAAGTTGCAGAGTTCTTTTTTTACTGTAACCCGAAATCTCAGAATATGAATTGATCATACCGCCCGCATTAATCAAATAATCGGGTGCGTAAAGTATGCCCTTATCCAAAAGCATCTGTCCGTGCAGATCCTCATCCGCAAGTTGATTATTGGCCGAACCCGCAATAATCGGACATTTCATTTTCGCAATAGTGGCCGAATTTATGATTCCTCCCAGGGCACATGGCGAATATACATCGAACTCAAGATCCAGAATATTGTTATTTGAAATGGGGTCGGCCCCCGATTTCTTCGCTACCTGCCTTACTCGCTCTTCGTTAATATCACTTACGTATACCCTTGCGTTCTCCTCACGTAAAAGATGAACCAGGTTCTCTCCTACATGGCCAATACCTTGTACCGCAACAGATCTTCCGGCAAGGCTATCACTTCCGTAAAGCTCTTTCAAACATGCTTTAATTCCCATAAAAACACCTTTGGCGGTTATAGGGGATGGATTTGCACCGTTTGAAGATTCCTGTCCGCCAATTACATGCTCGGTTTCCATACGGATATACTCCATGTCGCGACTGCTGGTGCCCAGATCTTCGGCCGTTATAAAGCTGCCGCTCATGTTTTTAATAAACTGCCCGAACTTACGCATTAAAGCTTCCGTTTTATCTGTACGGCTATTTCCGAGAATAAGTGCTTTACCGCCACCTAAATTTAAGCCGCTTATGGCCGCTTTGTAAGTCATAGCTCGCGAAAGCCGTAACACATCCCGCAAGGCTTCAGCCTCAGTTTTGTATTCCCACATGCGGGTACCGCCAAAAGCCGGGCCAAGTGTAGTATCATGAATGGCAATAATAGCCTTTAGGCCGGTATCTTCATCATTACAAAAAACAACCCGCTGGTGGTTGCACTTGCTAAGCTCGTTAAATAATGAACCTTCTTCGAAAGTCTTTGATACCATGTTTGAGATGCGATTCGGTCTGCAAAACTAGTAAAAATTTCAGTACAATATAACCTTAAAGCTATATTAAGGATTAGTACTTTTGCAGGCATACAAACATGAAGGATCTAGCCTATCTCAATAAGTTTTTTTATAAATACCGCTGGCGTCTTATTCCGGGCATTATCTTCGTTATTATTTCTAACATTTTCGGAGTCCTTCCGGCCAAAGTAATCCAAATCGCGTTTGATCTGGTGAATGAAAACATCAGCGTTTACCGACTTTTTAACGGATTCGACAGGCAAGAACTCGTTTACCAGGTTTTTGGTTACAGTTTATTACTCTTCGGTTTCACGGTACTGCTTCTTGCCCTGCTGCGAGGCATTTTTCTCTTCTTTATGCGCCAAACTATTATTCTGATGTCGCGGCATATTGAATATGATCTAAAGAACGAAATTTATCAGCACTATCAGGAACTTTCCATGAGTTTCTTTCGCCGCAATAATACCGGCGATTTAATGAACAGGGTAACAGAAGATGTAAGCCGTGTGAGAATGTACGCAGGCCCGGCAATTATGTATACCATAAACACTGTAGTGCTTTTTATTCTGGTAATAGCGGCAATGATAAGTGTTAATTTAAAACTGGCGATTTATAGTTTGCTGCCACTCCCAATCCTTGCTTTCACCATTTATTTTGTCCACAATATCATCAACCAGCGGAGCGAAAAAATCCAGGAGAGGCTTTCAAAACTATCCGGCTTTGTGCAGGAAACCTTTTCGGGGATAAGGGTGATAAAGGCGTATGTAAGAGAAAACGATATAAAAGATAAATTCGCTGCCGAGAGCAATGCTTATAAAAAAGATTCGCTGGCACTTGTACAGGTACAGGCAACTTTTTATCCGGTTATGCTTTTACTTGTGGGATTAAGTACCATTGCTACGGTATATTTCGGCGGCATTGAAGTGATGAACGGCACTATTACCTCGGGGAACATCGCCGAATTTATTGTCTACGTAAACCAGTTAACATTTCCGGTTACCTCTCTGGGCTGGGTAACCTCTTTAATACAACGGGCGGCAGCTTCTCAAAAAAGAATAAACGAATTTTTGAGTACCGAGCCCGAGATCCAATACACCAATCATGATAAATTTGAGCTGGAGGGAAACGTAGAATTTAAGAATGTAAGTTTCACTTATCCCGACACCGGCCTTAAAGCATTAAGTAATATTTCGTTCGAGGTAAAAACCGGGGAATTCCTGGCCATAATCGGCCGAACCGGCTCCGGAAAATCCACTCTTGCTAATCTTTTAATGCGAATGTATGACGTAACTGCAGGCGAAATTTTAATAGACGGCCAACCGATTAACAGGATCAACCTTAATGATTTCCGCACTCAGGTGGGGTTTGTACCACAGGAAGTTTTTCTCTTTTCAGACACTATCGCTAATAACATCGCCTTTGGCGAATCATCAAAAACCGACCTTAAGAAAATTGAGCGGGCAGCCAAAGACGCGGCCGTTTACCATAATATTAAAGAGTTTGACGAAGGTTTTGAAACCATGATCGGAGAGCGAGGAATTACCCTTTCGGGAGGACAGAAACAACGGGTTTCTATCGCAAGAGCTTTAATTAAAAATCCGGGATTACTAATTTTTGACGATTGCCTTTCGGCCATTGATACCAGAACGGAAGAAGAAATTTTAAACAACCTGGGCAAGAATCTTTCGGGGAAAACCAGTATCATAATTGCCCACCGGGTATCTACCATTAAAAACGCCGACAAAATACTAGTACTTGAGAATGGCGAAATCATCGAAGAGGGCACTCATAACAGCCTTTTAAAGGCGAATGGGGTTTACAAAGACCTATACGAAAAACAATTACTAGAAGAGCAAGAAACGGCTGTATAAAAGATATTTCGGCTATAATTTTGTATTTTGAAGTTTAAAAATTATTAGTTTATATTTACCGAACTAAACTTTAAAAACAAGAAATGGGAGATTTTGACAACAAAGAGAGAGAAGAGGTTTTTTCAAAGAAAGTAAGAGCAGGAAAACGTACTTATTTTTTTGATGTAAAAGCAACGCGCTCAAACGACTATTACATCACTGTAACAGAAAGTAAAAAACGTTTAGAAGATGGGGTTTTTGTAAAACACAAAATTTTCCTTTATAAAGAAGATTTCGAAAAATTTGCTGAAGGCCTGAAAGATACTGTTGACTACATCAAAACACATCAGGAAGTAGTTGAAAAAAGATACGAGTACAGCGAGAGCGGCGTAGAAGCTGCTAAAGCCGCTGACGATTTCTCTTTCGATATTTAGTCAATTCTAATTTTAAGATATTTGAAGCCGTTCTGTTTTACAGGATGGCTTTTTTATTGCGTTTTGCAGAGAAAATTGTTAGGAACCTGAGTTCGATTCTTAAAATGCGCGGAGTCTATAATTAAGAAGCATTATTTGCACTTAGAGGGGTTTTGCGTTAGGGATTGCAGCGAAAAGCCCACAGTGAAGCGCAGCGTAACGAGGACTTGTAGCGGAAAGCCCGCCCGAACGCCCAAAAAAAAACTATTTATTATAATCGAACTCAGGTAGGAGTAATACTACCAAACACCTACATTTATTACCTATCAGAAAGGAACAACTAAATGAATGACACCGATGTAAAACGTCTTTCCAGACTTACTGCCATCCTAACCCAATTGCAAACAAAACGACTTTTGACTGCTTCGGAGCTTGCCGACAAATTTTTGGTTAGTAAAAGAACAATTTATAGGGACATAAAAGCATTGGAACAGGCAGACGTTCCCATTTTCACAGAAGAAGGGAAAGGCTATTCATTAATGGAAGGTTACAGAATTCCACCAGTAATGTTTACTGAAAGTGAAGCCAACGCATTGATAACAGCAGAACAACTGATACTTAAAAACAAAGACGCCTCATTTGTAAAAGAGTATTCAGAAGCTATTAACAAAATAAGATCAGTTTTACGCAACAATACGAGAGACAGAGCGAACCTGCTTTCCAAGCGAATTGTATTCAGGCATAACAAAGACAACAACCGAACCAGCAATTATCTTTCAACGCTACAATTATCTTTGACAAACTTTAATCTTGTCAACATAAAATATCTGTCACCCGACACCAATCAAACTACAAACAGAATTATTGAACCATTTGCCATTTACAGCACTCAGGATAATTGGTTACTCATTGCGTATTGCCGTTTACGAAAGGATTTCAGGGCGTTTCGCCTTGACAGAATACAAAGCCTTAACACACTTACAGACAAGTTTGAACCTCATAAAATGACCTTGCAAGAATACTTTGAAATTTGCAAAGCAAAATATTTTCCTGAACCCTTGCCATAAGGTTGTCGCAATGGCATTTTAATTTTGTGGCTCAACAAAAAATATAAAATGAACAAAGTAAAAATTGAGCCTTTTATGATAATCGGCATTTCGGTAAGAACCACAAATGAAAACAACCAGGCAGCCATAGACATTACTGATTTGTGGGGTAAATTTATGGGCGAAAATGTTTTGGAAGCCATTCCAAACAAAGTTGACGACACCATCTATTCTATTTATACAAACTATGAAAGCGATCATACAAAGCCATATACAACAGTATTGGGTTGCAAAGTTTCAACGCTAACTTCCATTCCTGATGGAATGATAGGTAAGTCTTTTGACGGCGGGAATTATGTGAAACTTTCAGCCAAAGGTGATTTGATGAAAGGGCTGATAATAAACAAATGGATAGAAATCTGGGAAATGGATTTAGACAGGGCATTCACCGCAGACTTTGAAGTTTTTGGAGAAAAAGCTCAAAACCCGACCGATGCTGAAATTGATTTTTTAATTGCTTTAAAATAAGCAATGGCTGAAGAACTGCATAACTATTATCTTAACAAGGAAGAACCAAACAAGAGTTGTTTGCTTGCCTTAAGAAGCATCATTCTTGACCACGACAAAGATATTACTGAAACGCAGAAGTGGGGAATGCCCTGCTTCTGCTATAAGAAAAAAATGTTTTGCTATTTGTGGACGGATAAAAAAACGGACGAACCATACATTCTTATGGTAGAAGGCCAATACCTTGACCATCCAAAATTAGAAGTTGGTAAACGTTCTAAAATGAAGATTTTTAGAGTTAATCCCAACAAAGATTTACCTGTAAAAACTATAATGAACATTTTGAAAATAGCGTTGGACTTGTATAGGAAAGAGGTAATAAAAATCAAAGAATGACGAACAGAAAAGCACATACGCCTAACGATTTATGCAATTGAGGGGCTGACGTGTAGGGCGAAGGTTTTATCTTCGTTTTACGTTTGGTCTTGCAGGATAGATTAGTTTTCAAATTCCCGCAACTTCATAAACACAAACGTTTTTAAAAATCCCTGTTGCGCTTCGCTTTAAGTGCAGCAAATTAAATTTTAAAGCGTAATTTCGCCCGCTGAATTCTTGATCTTAATACTAGCAATAAATATAAATGGCTTTACAATGTGGAATCGTTGGTTTACCCAACGTCGGAAAATCTACTCTTTTTAATTGTTTATCAAACGCAAAGGCGCAGGCAGCTAATTTCCCGTTTTGCACAATAGAGCCTAACGTTGGTGTTATCACCGTACCCGACGGCCGGTTAAATAAGCTTGCCGAATTAGTAAATCCCAATAAAATTGTTCCAAATACAATTGAAATTGTTGATATAGCCGGTTTGGTTAAGGGAGCGAGCAAGGGAGAAGGCCTGGGCAATCAGTTTTTAGGAAACATTCGTGCTACCAATGCCATAATACATGTTTTAAGATGCTTTGACGACGGAAACGTGGTACATGTTGACGGCTCTGTAGACCCAATTCGTGATAAAGAAATAATCGACACCGAGCTTCAGTTAAAGGATTTAGATGCGGTAAGCAAAAAAATCCAGAAGGTTGAGAAAATGGCTAAGACCGGCGATAAGGACGCAAAAAAAGCCTATGAGGTTTGTACCGTCGTAAAATCGCATCTCGAATCCGGAAAATCGGTGCGTACAGCAGCCATTACCGAAGAGGATAAAGAATTCCTGGCCGACTTGTGGCTGCTCACCGCAAAACCTGTGATGTATGTTTGTAACGTGGATGAAGCATCCGTGGTTAGTGGAAACGCTTACACAGAGCGGGTAAAAGAGTCGGTAAAAGAAGAAAACGCAGAGGTTTTAATCATTTCGGCAAAAATAGAATCAGAGATCGCGGAACTTGAAAGCTATGAAGAACGTGAGATGTTCCTTACAGACCTTGGGCTTGAAGAATCGGGCGTAAGCCGCTTAATCCGCTCGGCTTACCGCTTGCTAGACCTTTACACCTATTTTACCGCAGGCGTGCAAGAAGTAAGAGCATGGACCATTACTAAAGGGTTCACTGCGCCGCAAGCAGCCGGAGTAATCCATACCGACTTCGAAAAAGGGTTCATTCGCGCAGAGGTTATCAAATACGATGATTTTATAAAATTCGGTTCGGAAGCCGCATGCAAAGAAAACGGGAAGTTAAGCGTGGAAGGAAAAACGTATGTGGTTGAAGACGGCGACATTATGCACTTCAGGTTTAACGTTTAAGACTTTTTCATCTCAAAGGTAAAAGCCTTTGAGATGAAAAAAAAATCCTTAAAGCAACATCGGCCCGGAACTTTGCGACATATTTGCGTCCACCCCTGTCATTAGAAGCCCTTATTCATCGTATTCAGTCGCCAAATAACGATTTAGCGTGAGGAGATTATTTACGGCGTTCCCCATAGTATTATTAAAGTATACATTCTGGCGGGTATAAGGGTTTGTTTGGCACCGGCAAAACCAGTCCGCTTGCACCGGTGAATGCCCGGGCACCATTTTTACTATCCATGCTTTTTTAACACACGCCCGCACGGATATGTTCCATAAGAGTGCTGAAGATTTATTGCTTGAAGATATTTTTGAAGGGTCCTTTTTTGAGTACCTTTTCTTTAAGCAGGCCTTTAGGATTACTTAGCCTGACCTCAAAAGTAATATTATCAAATTCATCTTTACCCGGCTCGAAATGAACTTGTAAATTATCTTTCGTAAAGGTAGAGGTTTCAGTAATAGCAGAATCTTTTCTGACAAAACCGTGTTCTATCATTAACCTTCTAAAGTTCTCAAACTCCTGTCTATCATAAGTAATGTACTTAACAAACGAGTTTACAGGGTAATTTGCATAAACACCCTTCCATACAATCTTCGCGGTACCTATCGTTCTTTTTCGGTTTGTAAAAACATTTATTATCCCGCTTGTATCGGGCTTTTTCTTTTCGTTGAGGAAAATATATCCGGCAAGAAAGAGGCTTTCCTCGGCTTCATCCATAGAAGAATTTAGTAGTTGTTCTAATTGATCCAACTTCAATTTCTGGGCATTAACGGCTGTACCAAGGCTCAGCATCGCTAATAAAAAAATAAATCTCATCATCAATTACCAAAGTATATATTAAAAAATGCGGGGACAAGATTTAATAGTTAACATTTAAACAAAAGGCCAATTCCATTTTTTATATATTTGCGGCAAGTGCCCATAGTTCAATGGATAGAATTGCAGATTCCGGTTCTGCTGATGGGGGTTCGAATCCCTCTGGGCACACTAAAACATTCCTTAACGACATTAAAAACCTTATTTTATAAAAAGGTGTCAAAAAAGCATCAAGCACAAGAAAAAACCCAGAAGATGTTTTCAGGTTGCCTGAGCTAATTACTTGCGTTAAAGATCCTCAGGCTCTTGGTGCTACGTAACCCAAGGACGGCAATCCCAATAAAGTTACTTGATCATTCTGAAAGCAATTAGCCCATGACTAGATCACGTGCGTGTGGTGATATAATCTTTCGATGTAAACGCAACATGTAATGCTAGCATGAGTAATACCGATTAGTACTTACTGTTGACATTTGGATCTTGAAACTCTAAATATCTCCGTAAAGATTCCTTCCCCCAATATAATTCTTAAAATTCACCCCAATAATAGCCAGAAGTAGATCGTCCGGTACAAAAATTAACAGATGATGCGTTTTCAGATAAATCTTAATTTTCAGCTTTTCATGAAGAAAATGCAGAAATCTTTATCAAAACGACCTTAAAAAGGCTCTTTTAAAGGTGTAAGCCGAAAAAGATTTTTACAATAATTGCTTTAAATAACAGCTTTAATTACAATTAAAATCAAAGTTTTTTAAAATCCACCAAAAGGCGAGGCGTATAATCACAAAATATTATAAATATGTTTTTTGAAGTGATTTTTAACAAAAAATTCACGTTAATTACATAAACAGTTTTTTAATATGCTTGTTGTAACGCTCATTGTATTTTTGATTTTAGATGCGGCTTGGATTTTGTACGCAATGAAAACAGCTCCGGTTATTGATGATGAAGAGGTTGAATTTGTGGCAGATAATAACTCTCTTTAAAACACCACCCAGCTTCTCTTTTAGATTAATTTTTTTGCGGATTGTCGACACTTTTTAATGTGTCCGAATCCGCTGCTATCCGCTCCTGAACGTTAGGCTGATTCGCCTTGGGCAAACTTTTGAACCCAGGCAACAATCTTTCCCAGCCTACCCGGATGGAAGGAAAAGCTTATATCGCCGATAATCGCGATTTTTTACTTCCGCTATTTTAACCGTTTTTCAAGAAAGAGTTTCTGTTATATGATATGAGATCGAAAGCTTTTTTTGCTTTTTCAAGAGGCTTTTTTCGATTATTTTCTAATTTTTTTGCCACAGCCGATGCTACTAAGCCGCCGATTAAATACAGGCCTGTGGTAAATGCCTTGGTTTTTAAGGTTCTGCTGCTATAGGCCGGATTTAAACCAATTGATTTAGGCAGGAAGATAGCACCTAATCCGGCTGCCGCACCGGCAAGAGCGCCCTTAGGCCAAATGTATTTTCTTTTACCGGCTACACCAAGACTGTAGTAGATTGTATTACTGATGAGATCCCCGGCCAAAGCTATCCGGTAAAGATTCTTCGAATCCGGCACTACAGCATCTGCTTTGTTTAGTCCTTTTTTTACTGCCTGCATTCCCATTAAGTCCATTCTTGGTGCTTCAGAATCAAGCCGCTTAACTATTTCATGCATTAAAGTGAGGGCACAAGCACCTGCAAGTCCTCCTCCAATCGATGAGATCAATTTCATGATGATATAAGGATTGTGAAAGGGCTTTTGTTTGATATAAATGCTCAGGCAAATAAATCACTGCTCAGGTACCGGTCTCCCCTATCGCATACAATAAATACAATTACACCATTTTGCAATTCTTTTGCCAGTTGGATAGCCGCATGGGCTGCGCCCCCGCTGCTCATGCCCGCAAATATCCCCTCTTCGCTTGCTAGTTTACGTGTCATGGCGGTGGCATCTGCCTGCGAAACATCGATCACACGATCAACACGGGAGGGATCGAAAATTTTGGGCAAATATTCTTCGGGCCAGCGGCGAATCCCGGGTATAGATGACTCTTCTGTAGGCTGACAACCTACTATTTGAATATCGGAGTTTTGTTCTTTAAAAAACATTGAAGTACCCATAATAGTACCTGTGGTACCCATCGCACTTACAAAATGTGTTATCGCCCCATTCGTATCCCTCCATATTTCGGGGCCGGTTGTTTTATAATGGGCCATGAAATTGTCGGGATTGGAAAATTGGTTTAAGAGGTAATAATCGCCTGAAGCACCTTTTTCTTCAGCGTAATCGCGACAAAGTTCTATGCTCTCCAATAAGGTAACTTTAGCCCCGTAGGCTTCCATGGTTAACGTACGCTCGCGGGTAGAATTCGAGGGCATTACCAATTCAATTTCCAAATCGTAAAGCCTGGCGATCATTGCTAAGGCAATTCCGGTATTACCGCTTGTAGCTTCAACCAGCCTGGTTCCTGCTTTGATGTCTCCTCGCTCTAAGGCACTTTTAATCATGTTAAGTGCCGCACGATCCTTTACACTTCCACCGGGATTATTTCCTTCCAGCTTGGCGTAAATCTTAATATTTGGGTTGGGATTAAGCCTTTGCAACTCAACCAAAGGAGTATTTCCTATAAAATCGATTAATCCGGCCATTAACTTTTCACCTGCCTTTCTACAACTTTAGCCTTCGATTCGTGATATACAGTTGAATATGGAGGCACACTTTTAGTAAGCCATACGTTACCACCTATTATACTATTATGACCGATAACAGTTTCTCCTCCTAAAATAGTAGCACCTGCATAAATCACCACATTATCTTCAACCGTTGGGTGGCGCTTAACCGAAGTCATGCTCTTATCTACACTTAACGCGCCAAGCGTAACTCCCTGATAAAACTTCACGTGGTTACCAATGGTGGCGGTTTCGCCAATAACTATACCAGTTCCATGATCGATGTACAAGTATTCGCCCACTTCTGCGCCGGGATGGATGTCTATGCCGGTTTTCGAGTGGGCGTATTCTGTCAGGATTCTGGGGATTAAGGGAATATCTAATTTAAGTAATGCGTGGGCCAGCCTATAAAAAGAGATGGCATAAAAGCCGGGATAGGCCCTTATAATCTCAAACTCACTTTTTGCGGCCGGATCTCCATCCAGAATAGCCTTTATATCGGTGTTTAACAACGTATAAAGCTTCGGTAAATCATCAAAAAACACACTTGCCTTTTCGGCGTTATCACAATTCTGACAAGCCTTTGTGGCATTCATGATATTACAAAGCTCTGTACGTAATTGAATAAGCTCGGCTTCTATCTGGTTTAAAGATGTAAAAACCTGTTTAGATTGTTCGGGATATAAGAGCCTGATAAGTCGTAGCGCCCAGCCTGCAATCTCTTCGTTTGAAGGCACTGCTTCAATATGCTGATGCTTATTGAAGATATGCTGATAAAAATCGTTGTCCATTTAAGAAGGCCTGCCTTTTATTTCGCTAATATAAGACTAACACTTTATTATTTCGAAGAAAGGCTTTTGCGGCTTCAGTAATGTGGCAATTATATGATTCTAAAAAAACAGCAAGAATGGTTAAAACAACGAAAGCCCGGCATCACCGAGCGTTACGCTAAATCACAAAATAAATTAATATGGTGGATTTTCTGTATGTACGTTATTATCCTGATTAGTAGCAGAGCCGGTGGCTTGAGCAAACTGACCTTTAAACTGATCGGTATATTGTTTTGCTTTTTCCATCCATTCGGGAGCTTTATCGCTCAAATCATCAATCAATGATCTTCCGTCTTCTCTCTTTTTAGTCGCGTAGTTTACGCCTGCGGCTACCGCGACTCCAAACACTAAATATTTTAATAAGCTCATAATTTGTTTTCTAGTAAGATTGGTTAGATACAATTACTGTTCCAATAATTACAATCCGTGCGACTAAAAGTTCATCTTATTTTTAACTTTCGCAAATGGATAAAATTGAACAAACAGCAGCTTATGTAAAACTATCTCTTGATGGTGCCGAGGCCGGGCATGACTGGTGGCACATTTACCGGGTTTGGCAAACAGCAAAAACTATCGCGGTTAAAGAACAGGCAGATATTGAGGTAGTAGAATATGCCGCCTTACTTCATGATATCGCCGATTCAAAATTTAATAACGGCGACGAAGAGATAGGCCCGCAAAAGGCTGGTGATTTTTTAAGATCAATCTCAGTGAATGAAGACACCATTCACCATGTACAACAGATTATTCGTTATATGTCTTTCAAAGCCAGCTTGGGTAACGTTAGGTTTCAGTCAAAAGAACTTGATGTAGTTCAGGACGCAGATCGGCTAGACGCAATCGGAGCGATGGGTATTGCCCGTGCTTTTAGTTACGGGGGTTATAAGCAGCGTGGGTTTTATGATCCGGAAATTCTTCCAAATACCAATATAACTAAGGAAGAATACAAAAACAGTAATGCGCCTACCATTAATCATTTTTATGAGAAGCTTTTATTGTTAAAAGACAAAATGAATACCGCTGCGGGTAAAGAACTCGCGATTAAAAGGCATCAGTTTATGGAGATGTTTTTAGAGCAGTTTTATGGAGAGTGGGAGGGCAGAATTTGATTTCCTTCCAAAGAGAGCTTATTCACGCAAAGCAATGTAAGGGAAGGCGCAAAGATCGCAAAGAAACCTCCTGAATTATTCAATTAGGAATGCGGGTTAACTTAGTGAATCGAGCCTCTATTAGCTATATTAGTATTTTGAGCCACAAAGCCACAAAGGCTGCCTTCTTAGTGGCTGTACTAATATTGTTGAGGCCATGAAGTCACAAAGGTTTCTTAAAAGCCGACAAATGCAGCGAAACACCTTCCCTGCTTTGCGTGTTTTCATCTTTGCGTTCTTTGCGTGAAATAAAACGCATAATAAACTTAGTGCCTTAGCCTTAGTGGCTATACTAATTTAGGCCACAAAGTCACCAAGCCACAAAGCTTGCCACAAAACCTACAAGCACTGCGAAATACCTCCTCTTCTTTGCGTGTTTTCATCGTTGCTCCCTTTTGCGTGAAATAAAATCCCAATCAAATAAAACACCCTATTTTTATCTACTGACATAGGGTTGTCAATTCATCATCTTTCTTTGCTCTAGATTGTAACAGCCGGGCAATTCGGCAGTCAAAACAAAAAAAATAAAATAATTTAAAATGTTTTTCAGTGTTGCTCGTCTTCACCATTAAACAAGATACATTGCTAAGCGCCGTAATGCCCGAAGAAAAAAACAGCCGCATCCTTAAATCAATAAAAGAGTATGGAAAGGGGCTGATGGGATTTATCCGGAAACGGGTGAAAAGCGATGCTGATGCCGAAGACATTCTGCAGGATGTTTGGTACCAGTTAAGCTCGGTAATTAACTCAGAGCCTATTGAACAAACAGGCGCATGGCTGTACAGGGTTGCCAGAAACAAAATCATCGATAAACACAAAAAGAAAGGTGAAGAGCGATTAGATGACAGCTTTAGCGATGATGAATCGGGGATGGATCTTAAAGCTTTGCTGCTTACAGAAGCTAAAACTCCTGAGACCGAATACCTGCGTAATATCTTCTGGGAACAACTTTTTTTGGCTCTGGAAGAATTACCAGCCGACCAGCGGGAAGTGTTCATTTTGCATGAGATGGACGACATCCCTTTCCAGGAAATCGCTGACCGTACGGGCCAAAATGTAAGCACCCTGATATCGAGAAAAAGGTATGCCGTGCTTCACTTACGCAAACGCTTAAAGCAGCTGTATCTTGAAATTATCGAAGACTAAATTTAAGAACATGAAAAAAATATTTTATAAAGGCCGATTCTTTTTTATTCCACTGGGCATAGCTTCCTCCCTAGCATTAATAAGTTTTATTGTGATGGCATTATGGAACAATCTATTGCCTGATATTATAAATGTAAGCACCATTACATTCTGGCAGGCGATGGGAATTTTTATCCTGAGCAAGATTTTGTTCGGTTTTGGGCGTGGCGGGCATAAGGACGGCCCCCACTGGATGAAGCATAAATGCGGAAATATGACGCCTGAAGAAAGGGAAAGATTTAAGGCGGAAATGAAAAACCGACTGTGTTTTTCGAGGAAAGAGCATTTTGGTGATAGCGAAGAACAACATAATATCTGATAATATGATTTTAAGAAGTGGTTTTATGAACATATTGGTATTTAAGACAAGTATTACCCATGAAGATCAAATTGTTAAAGTGCAGCCGCTTCTGGATGCGGTTCCAACTATCAAACACTGGAACTTCGATTTGGATGATTGCGACAATATCCTCCGCATAGTATCAAACAACCTCGATCCCGAAGCTATTGAAACATTACTGCAAACAGAAGGATTTTACTGCCAGGAACTGGCGGATTAACCCGCTAAAGCACCTGCCGAAAGAAATCTGAAGGCTTTCTATCCCATATTCCATACTTCGCATTCTGTTAGCTGGCTATATCCAGGCCGGTTTCTCGTATCGTTGATGCCCACAGCAGCTTTACCTCATATTTCCTGATTATGGCTACAGAAACGCCCATAATCAGAAAAAAGGTTGTTTAGCCCCTATACGCTATCATAGGTAAGTATATAATTTTTCGGCAATCATATTTTATATTAATCGTTATTAATATCTTTAAGGTTTATAAACACCCTCCAAAACACACATGAAAAGATTACTTCTTTCGGCACTGCTGTTAACATTAATGCTGTTTAATGGCTTTGCACAAACAACGCCTGGCACCTTTACACTCGGAAAAAAGGAATTTTTATTAAACGGAAAGCCTTTTATAATCCGGGCTGCCGAGTTACATTATCCGCGAATTCCGAAAGAATACTGGGAACACCGCATACAGCTAAGTAAAGCGATGGGGATGAATACCGTTTGTATTTACCTGTTTTGGAACATACACGAACAGCAACCAGGTGTATATGATTTTAAAGGACAGAATGATGTTGCGGAATTTGTACGATTAGTTCAGAAAAATGGCATGTATTGTATTGTTCGCCCTGGACCTTACGTTTGCGCGGAATGGGATATGGGAGGATTGCCCTGGTGGTTATTAAAGAAAAAAGATATTCAGGTTAGAACATTGAAAGATTCGTATTTTATGGAGCGTACCAAAATGTTTCTAACTCAGGCTGCCAAACAACTTGCTCCCTATCAGATTCAGAATGGCGGAAACATCATTATGGTGCAGGTAGAAAACGAGTATGCGTCTTTCGGTGGCGAGCAGGCTTATATGGAAGCTACACGGGATGCGGTAAGAGCGGCAGGTTTTGATAAGGCACAGCTTTTCAGGTGCGACTGGTCATCAAACTTCAATAAATACACCTTAGATGGCGTTGCAACCACCTTAAATTTTGGTGCGGGCCAAAATATCGACAATCAATTTAAATCTTTCCAGGAAAAATATCCAGATGCGCCGTTAATGTGCAGTGAATACTGGTCGGGCTGGTTCGATCATTGGGGAAGGCCGCACGAGACACGCTCAGTTGCCAGCTTCATAGGTAGCATGAAAGATATGATGGACCGTAAAATCTCTTTCAGCCTTTACATGGCGCATGGCGGAACAACATTTGGTCAATGGGGAGGCGCCAATGCCCCGCCTTACTCGGCTATGGCAACGTCTTATGATTATAACGCACCGATAGGCGAACAGGGCAATACCACTGATAAATTTTTTGCGGTTCGTGATTTGTTGAAAAATTATCTTTTACCCGGCGAAAAACTGGCGGATATACCCAAGCCGGTTGCGGAAATTATCGCTATCCCGAAATTTGAGTTGAAACAAAGTGCCGCATTGTTTGACAATCTTCCGGCTGCCCGGAAAAGTGAAAAAATCCAGCCCATGGAAGACTTCGACCAAGGCTGGGGGCGCATACTTTATCGCACAACACTCCCTGCCTCAGCATCAAAAAAGAAACTTATTATAACAGAACTACACGACTGGGCGACTGTATTTATAAATGGTAAACAAATTGGCAAACTTGACCGCCGCCGCGGTGATAATACCGTGCAGCTTCCGGAAATTATAGGCGACGCCAGACTTGATATTTTGGTCGAGGCAACTGGTAGAGTTAATTATGGTAGGGCTATCATCGACAGAAAAGGAATAACCCAAAAAGTTGAAGTTAGCGATGGTGCCGTATTCACCGAACTCAAAAACTGGCTCGTATATAACTTTCCTGTCGACTATAAATTTCAAAGCGCTGGAAAATTTAAACCAGGAAAAATTACCGGCCCCGGATGGTATAAAGGCAACTTTAACCTTAGTAAAACTGGCGACACTTTCCTCGATGTTAGCACTTGGGGTAAGGGAATGGTTTGGGTAAATGGCTATAACATGGGTCGTTTTTGGAAGATAGGGCCACAACAAACTTTATATATTCCCGGAGTATGGCTAAAAAAAGGCAATAATGAGATTATCATTTTAGATGTTGATCAGCCAGCAGCAACAACAGTAGCCGGATTGAAAGAACCTATACTGGATCAGATAAGCCCGGACGCATCCCTTCTTAGCAGGAAACCCGGACAAAACCTCAATTTATCTGGTGAAAACCCCATTCATATCGGTTCATTTCCCGCCGGAGAAGGCTGGAAAGAAGTAAATTTTGAAAAAACGTTTAAAGGTCGTTATTTATGCTTTGAAGCTTTAAACTCTCAGGATGCAAAAGACGGCCTAACAACTCTGGCAGAGCTCGAATTAATTGGTGCTGACGGAACAACCTTACCACGATTAAAATGGAATGTATTATATGCCGACAGCGAAGAAACTACGGCGTCGAACAGTTCGGCAGACAAAGTATTTGATTTACAGGAAACAACGTTCTGGCAAAGCCAATCGGTGGGAAAGCGGCCTTCGCACCCTCACCAAATTGTAATCGACTTAGGAGAAGTAGTAACTATAAAGGGTTTAAAATATCTGCCCCGGGCTGATAAAAAGACTGCCGGTATGATTAAAGACTACCGTGTATTTTTAAAAACAGATCTATATAAGTTTTAAGGGATTTCATCTCTCAACGGGATTTCAACCACTCGCTATTTTACAGCGAGTGGTTTTTTTTAAAAAATATTTTTTTGAAGTTGCAACATTTATTATCTTCCTTCCGTATTCATAATCAAGAACTAACCGATTCTGGAAATTTATTGGCTCGCATTTTGTGTGTAATGGATACACACGCTAAGGTATTATCATGGAAATAATTTTATCAGAAACAGATTCTCAGCATCTGCTTAAAAAGCTTACAGATACTGACAGGGAAGAAATTAAAAGAGATAAGGTACGTTTCGGCGAATATTTTATCGCCGAAGACGATCATCGTTGTTTTAGAGTAAATCCCATTAATGTTATCGATGTTGATGGCAGTTTAAAAAGAGTTAAGCTTACGGCGGTAACTTTTATTTAGCTTTCGCCACTCCTTCCCTATTAACTCCACACACATGTGTTGTTTAATTAACACAGGTATGTACTACAGATTAAACGTTATGTACATGCTTTCGTAGATTCGCTTCACAGCAGCCACCCTTTATAAAAAAACATTCTGGATTTAACTACTTGTGTCGTAACTTAACGTTTGATATTCAGGTATAAATGCTTAAAATATTTCCATGAAGAAACTGCTGATATCATCTCTTTTCATCTTCCTTTTCGCGCTTGCCTGCTTTGCTTCTGATTTAACAGGTACCTGGAACGGAAAAGTAAAAATCCCTAACAGAGATGACCTCGAGCTTACTTATAAACTAAAAAGCGAGGGTGAAACGCTAACTGGCAGCGTGATTTCACAATACGGAGAAATTCCGCTGATTGACGGAAAGATTAGAGGCAATGATTTTACTTTTAAACTGGAAGTAGGTGAAAATACGGTAGAGCAGACCGGCAAACTTTATGGCGATTCTATTATAATCAAAATGGATTTCCGGGGTTCGGTTATGCAATGCACCTTTAAAAAAACAGATGATTAAGAAATTATGAAATTGCAGCCCGGAAGGGCTTTTTTTATGCATTATTGTTATACTTGCAGCTTAATTCGAATGCATGATCAACTATCCTTTAAAGTTCAAAACCATTTTTAAAGATAAAATATGGGGCGGGCAAAAAATCAATTCATACTTAGGAAAAAATTTCGATAACCTACCTAATTGCGGAGAAACCTGGGAGATCTCGGGTGTCAAGTCGGATGTGTCGGTGGTTGAAAACGGTGAATTTGCAGGTGAAAACCTGGCATCACTATTAGAAAAGCACCGAGCCGAGCTGGTAGGCAAGCATGTGTATGACCGCTTCGGAAATGAGTTCCCCCTGCTTGTAAAATTTATAGACGCAAATGATGATTTGTCGATTCAGGTACACCCTAACGATGAATTAGCACGTCGAAGACACGATTCATTCGGCAAAACCGAGATGTGGTATGTTATTCAGGCAGATGAAGGAGCTTCACTAATTTCAGGTTTCAACCAAAAAGTGAATGAGCAGGTTTATCTTGAAAAGTTAAATACAGGCAGGCTAGATGAGATTCTAAATAAAGAACAGGTTAAGGGCGGCGATGTATTTTTTCTCCCGGCGGGCAGAGTTCACACCATTGGCAAAGGGCTTTTGATTGCCGAGATTCAGCAAACCTCCGATATCACCTACCGCATTTATGATTTCGACCGGGTGGACGATAAAGGAAATAAGCGTGAGTTACACACCGAAGAGGCTTTAGCGGCTCTCGACTACGAAGTGTATCCAGAATACAAATCGGTTTATGAGAAAAAGATAAATGAGCCTGTACAGGTTGTGAAATGTGACTATTTTACAACCAACATCCTTGAATTTAGCCAACCGGTAAAAAGAGATTATCTTTTTGACTCGTTTGTAATCCACGTATGCGTGCAGGGATCTTACACGCTTAATTACGGCAAGGGTAGTATTAATGTTAATATGGGAGATTGTATACTTATTCCTGCGACATTAAATAGTGTTAGCCTGGAAACAGCTGGTGGGTTTAAGATACTGGAGAGTTATATAGAGTAAAGCCTCATCCCCGGCCCTTCTCCAAAGGAGAAGGGGGTACAGGGCGGGGTAAATCGGGGTAGCTGTATTGTATCGTCCTAAAAAAAGGTTAGGGGTTTTAGAATAATCCTATTATAAGTTTACAGGTTGTTGATTGTACCTTTTTTCTGATAATAGTTTTCCTCTCTTGTCCTGAAAAGAACCACCCCCAACCCCCGCCAGCGGGGGACACTGGATGCCCAGCCTGCGTGATGCCAAATGTGCGTGTGAAGATTTTTTGGGGACACCGGATGCCAAGCCTGCTTGATGCCAAATGTGCGTGTGAAGAATTTTTAGGCATTTTGCTAAAGCGCTTAATATCCCCAGTCTGGCGGGGGAATTAAAGGGGGTGGTAGCTCTTTTAGTAGTAGCTACTTCGATCTGGGTTTAAGCCTCTTGCTTAAAGCACTTCGCCCCTCTCCGTGTGGGAGAAGGGTTAAGGGTGAGGGCTTAACAATTCTCAATCAGCCAAACTTTGATAAACCAAGGCCTTAAACTTATCATGAAGATCAGTTTTTAACGGCGATTGCTGGATAAATATCAAACCCACAATTTTCTCAACCGGATCTACCCAATAAGTAGTTCCGAAGTAACCGCCCCAGGCAAACGTACCTTCGGTTACGCCGAGTTTAGCCATGCCTTGTTTTGAAGTAATCTGAAAACCTAGTCCAAATTTATCGCCCCGCAGACTTATATCACCAATCTGATTCATAGTCATAAGATCGACGGTACGTCGCGACAGAAGTTGCTTACCATTGTATGCACCCCCGTTGAGGAGCATTTGCAAGAAAACAGCATAATCATTAATAGTAGAACTTAAACCTGCGCCTCCCGAATAATAGGTGCCATTACTTTTAGGATAATCTGCGGTTATTGCACCGTTACGCTCGTATTTTACCAGCCGGTTCTGATTATCAAATGTGTAAACAGGAACTAATCGCGAATGCTTTGCGGCAGGTAAATAGAAATGAGTGTCATTCATTCCTAAAGGTTTAAAAATTCTTTCGGTGAAAAATCTATCCAGGCTCAAGCCCGACACCACCTCTACCAGGTAACCTAACACATCGGTATTCAATCCGTAAGTAAACTTCTCTCCGGGCTGATGCACCAAAGGCGATTTGGCTAGTTTAAGCATTTCATCCTTCAAATGGAGTTCCCGGCTTCCAAAACCTGGAGATAAATTATTTTTCGCATAAATGGCCCTCATATTCGCCGAACCAATTACAGCGTAATCAATGCCCGAGGTGTGACTAAGCAGATCGCGAATGGTAATTTCACGTTTTGCGGGAATAGTGGTATAGCTAGAATCGGCCGGGTTAAATTTATCAAGTACGTTAGGCTTTGCGAAAGCGGGCAGATATTTTGATAGAGGATCATCAAGCAGAAACTTCCCTTCTTCAAAAAGCATCATCACCGCTACGCTGGTTATAGCTTTTGTTTGTGATGCGATGCGGAAAATGTCGGAACCGCGCAGAGCGGACTTCGCGTCAACATCGCTATATCCGAAAGATTTGTTGTAAACAATCTTGCCGTCGCGCGCGATTAATGCCGTGGCACCCGCAATAAGATTTTTATCAATATTATCCTGAATAACCCGGTCGATCCGCTGCAGTCGTTCGGCACTCATTTTCGCCGCGGCAGGCAGTGTAGTTTGTAAGGCTTTTTGAGCAAAAACTCCTGAAAACATCAGCGAGAAAATCAGCGAGAAGAGGAAGGATATGGGTCTGTTCATTTTGATTACTTATATATCCGCAAAATAACAAAGTTTAATTTCCGGAAAAATGATCATAGATGAAACATTTACAGTCTTTTGAAATTTATAGAGTAATAAAACAACGTTGATTTTGGGAAAATTCGGTACACTATCTTTAAAAATTCTTCTGGGCATTATCAGCTTCATCATTATACTGGTGCTGCTGATTTTCATTTTCATTGAAGTACCGGCGGTTCAAAATATTGTACGTAAAAAAACGGTGTCGTTTTTAGAAAGCAAGCTTGGAACCAAAGTAGAAATTAATCGCCTCAGCTTCGACCTTCCAAAGCTTTTGGTATTGGAGGATGTGTATTTTGAAGACCAAAAAGGCGATACGCTACTGGCTGGCGATACTTTAAAAGTGGATATTGCCATGATGAAACTTTTAAAGAGTGAGGTTGAAATTAATGAAATTGACCTGAGGGGTATAAGCCTTAATATAAGCCGCACACCCGACAGCGTATTTAATTTTGACTACATACTAAAGGCCTTCGCAACGCAATCTACTACACCAAAAGACACTGCGGCGGCTCCCATGAAAATGTCGGTGGATAAAATCAATCTCGACCGGATTCACTTGAAATACAAAGATGCTCCCACGGCAAATGATGTAAATGTGTATCTCTCGCATTTTGATACCAGAGTGAAAGAGTTCGACATGGAGAAAATGCGCTTTAACATCCCAAACATCAAACTCTCGGGCCTTAACGCGGTAATTATACAAAGTAAGCCCGCAATAAAAAACGACTCAAAGCAAAAAGATATGGCCGAAGCTGCCAAACCCTTAGATATGGGTTTAGTAATCGGTTCGGCGGATCTGGACCGGATCAATGTAAAATATCGGAATGACGTATCTGCCTTAGACGCTGATGTAACTATTGGGAAGCTAAATGTAGTTAGCGACAAGATTGATATGGCCAGACAGGTTATCGATTTAAATAGCCTTAATCTTGATAATTCTACATTCAGAATCACGCTGGGCAGTAAACCTCAATCCAGAGTAGTGGTTAAGGAGGTAAAAGAAAAAGTAGAAGCCGTTGCCACTTACTGGGCTTTTAATTCCAACGATATTAACATCCAAAACAGCAACCTTCGCTACGACGATAAAAATATGCCGTCTTTGCCGAGCGGTATGGATTATGCCCATCTCGATATCAAAAAATTAAACCTGGATGCGAATAATTTCATTTTTGCTGACGATACCATCGCGGCTAAAATTAACTCGGGAAGCCTGATTGAAAAAAGCGGATTTAACCTTCAAAAATTAACCGCCAACTTCTTTTACAGCGATAAAAAAACAACTGTTGAAGACTTGTATCTGCAAACCGATAAATCCCTCATCCGTAATGAAATTAAACTAGCCTATGCTTCTGTAGAAGATATGGCAAAAAATCCGGGCGACTTGCGAATTGATGCCAATCTTAACAATTCCCGTTTAGGCTTTCGTGATTTGCTTGTATTTGTTCCTGATCTTGGAGCAACAGAACCGTTCCGAAGTAATCAAAATGAAGTCGTAAACATCAACGGAAGTGTAAACGGGCAGGTAAAAAATCTTCATTTCCCATCGCTGCAAATCTCGGGTTACCGCAACACCAATTTAAGTGCTTCGGGAAGAATAACAGGACTGCCGGATATGAACAGGACTTTTTTCGATCTCGATATCGACCGCTTTAACACCAGAAGCGCAGATATTTATTCCTTTGTACCTCGCGGAACTATCCCTGCTAATATCCGTGTTCCGGATGTGGTAAGTATTAACGGAACCTTTAAAGGAAGTATGACCCGGTTTAACACCAATTTGAACCTGAACTCCAGTTTTGGAAGCGCTAAAACCGTGGGAACATTCAGCTTCGGTAAAGTTCCATCATATAACGCAAGAATAAACACTTATAACTTTAATGTTGGCCGCCTTATTAAACAAGAGGCAACTATCGGAAAAATTACTCTTGCGGCGAACGTTAATGGCAGTGGAATGGATGCAAAAACCTTCAGCGGAACGGTGAACGGCAAGGTAATTCGTGCCGATTATAACAAATACAGTTATCGTAACCTAAGCCTTAACGCCCGGGCTAGAAACGGCGCAATTACAGCGAAAGCGTTTATGGCCGATCCGAATATCGATTTCGATTTGAACGCTACCGCGAACTTCAGGAATCGGTACCCCCAAATTAAGGCTACTTTAGATATAGACAGTCTTAATTTGCAGCGGCTGAATTTCTCTGAAGATGATTTCCGCTTTCGCGGGAAAGTTGTGGCCGATTTGCAAACAGCGGATGTTGATTACCTTAACGGAAATGTACTGGTTACAAACGCCTTGATGGTAGCGCAGGGTAAACGAATTGAGATGGATTCGCTCAGTGCGATATCAACCGCCAGCGCAGACAGTAATACGCTTAAAGTTCGTTCGGAGATGCTGAACGCAAACGCCGCCGGAAAATACAGGCTTACGCAAATAGGCCCCGCTATACAATCTACCCTTAACCGCTACTACAACCCCAACGGGGCTACGGTAACTGCACCAGTTTCTGGCCCTGCCCAATATATGCGCTTTGATGCCCGGCTGGCCAACAATCCGCTGGTACAGCAAATTGTTCCCGAATTAAAAGAGATGTCGACTATCTCCCTGGCAGGGAACTTTAATAACCAAACCGGAGCCTTGAATGTAACAGGCAATGCCCCCAGACTGGTTTATGGCGCCTATGATGTAAATAACCTGACATTCAATATCAGTCCCAACGCTGCCGGCTCGGCCCTGAATTATACTATTGGCCTGAATAAATTCGGCAGCACGCAATTTCAGATTCTGAACACTACACTTAGCGGAAACGTTCAAAACAACACCATTTCGACCGATTTGCAGATTAGAGATGCAGCCAATCGTGAACGGTATCGAATTGCGGGTAACATGATGGCAGTGGCGGCAAATTTCGAGTTCAGCATTTTACCAAACGGCCTGGTGTTAAATTACAATCCATGGACAGTTGGGCAGGGTAACTCCATCCAATTTGGAAGCAAAGGCGTTATGGCACGAAACTTCGTGTTGAGCAGGGCCAATCAGCAGATCAGCGTAAACTCCCAGCCCATGGGCCTAAATAACCCAATGGCTATCAACTTTACAAACTTCAGGATAGAAACTTTAACCGAAATGGCCCGAAAAGATTCTCTTCTGGCCGGCGGAACGATAAACGGTAACGCAGTGGTTCGAAATTTCCAAACGTCTCCGGTGTTCACCTCCGATCTTACCATAAGCGATTTTAGCTTCCGTGGCGATACCGTAGGAAACATTGCGCTAAAAGTAAACAACGAAACAGCCAATACACTTGCGGCAAACGTAGGCATCACCGGCAAGGGAAACCAGGTAGATATGAACGGGTTCTATTATATCAACAGCAGCAGTTTTGATATGACGATGAACATCACCCGACTAAATCTCCAAAGCATTCAGGGCTTTACCATGGGCAATATGAAAGATGCCAGCGGCAATTTAAGCGGTCGGCTAGCCATAACCGGTACAACCACCGCACCAAAAGTAAACGGTGCGGTTAATTTTAACGATGCCGCATTTAGGATAGGTATGTTTAATTCGCTTTATCGGGTAAATGATGAACGGATTACCTTCAATGATTCGGGCGTTAGCTTCAGTAATTTCACGCTGCTCGATTCTGCCGGAAACACCGCTAATATTGATGGTATGGTGTACACCAAAACCTTTACCGATTACAGCTTTAACCTCGATGTAACTACACGAAATTTCCAGGTATTAAATTCTACAGCCAAAGATAATGAGCTGTATTATGGTAAGCTGTTTATAGACAGCCGCATCCGAATCAGAGGAAGCATGGAAAATCCCGAGGTCGATTCGGACATTAAAGTTTTGGAGAATACCAGCCTGACTGTGTTGCTGCCACAAACCGATCCGGGGATAGTTGAACGCGAAGGAATAGTAGAATTTGTTAATATGGACGATCCGGGCGTTAATACTATGTTTACCACCGGCCTGGATTCTTTAAATACCTCTCCCCTTACGGGAATGAATGTTACATCGAATATTGAAGTATCGAAAGAAGCAGAATTCAACCTCATTGTAGATCAGGGAAATGGGGATTTTATTAAAGTAAAAGGACAGGCGCAGCTAAACGGAGGCATTGACCCGAGCGGTAAAGTTACTCTTACCGGAAATTATATCTTACAGGAAGGTGCTTACGAACTTTCTTTCAATTTCATCAGGAGACGGTTTGAGATTGAGCAGGGAAGCAGCATTACCTGGAACGGCGAACCTACCAGCGGAACCATGGATGTAAAAGCCGTTTATGTCGCCAATACCGCTCCGATAGATTTGGTACAGCAACAATTAGCTGGTGCAACGCAATCTGAATTAAACACCTATAAACAACGGTTGCCATTTGAATTACAACTATCGCTTCAGGGAGAGTTGTTAAAACCCCAGATCTCCTTCGATATTAACCTTCCCGAAGGAAATTACCTGGTAGGCGGCGATGTAATATCGACGGTAAACACCCGATTGGAACAAATAAGAGCCGAGCCATCCGAATTAAACAAACAGGCCTTCGCACTGGTGTTACTAAACCGTTTTGTTTCAGAAAATCCCTTCGACAGCAGCTCGGGCGGTACAAGCGCAGAATCGCTGGCCCGACAAAGTGTAAGCAAACTTTTAACTGAGCAGCTAAATAACCTAGCCGGGGATTTGCTGGGTGGCATTAATCTTAGCTTTAATTTGGAAGCTACAGACGACTACAGTACCGGCGAATTAAAAAATCGCACCGACCTAAATGTAGCGGCATCGAAACAATTACTTAACGACAGACTTAAGGTTTCTATAGGAAGCAATTTTGAAGTAGAAGGGCCGCAGCGCTCCGGCAGGCAGACCAATAATATCGCAGGTGATATTGCAGTAGATTATCAGCTAACAAAAGACGGGCGCTACCTGTTGCGTGCTTATCGTAAAGATCAATACCTTGTAGCTGTAGAGGGCCAGGTGATTGAAACAGGCTTAAGCTTTATCTTAAACATGGATTATAACCGATTCAGAGAAATTTTTCGGCGCCGCAACGCAGAAGAAAAGAGATTACAAGACGCACAAAAAACCGCGGCGAAAGAAGTTAAAAATGAAGAGAAATTATAACACACTTTTACTACTTACAGCCTTAGTACTTTCATCCTGCAGCGCGGTTAAAACCGTTCCAGAAGGAGACTATTTATATTTAGGCGGCCGTGTTAACATTGACGACACCAATAACAGCCGACGAAAAGAAACCAAGGCCCTTGCGGGAGAGCTGGAAGGCCTTATGCGACCCAAACCCAATTCGCGATTTCTGAGAATCCCTTTTAAACTATGGATCTACAACTTTTGGGGGAGGCCCGGAAAGCAAGGCGGGCTAAGAAACAAGATTCGCGACAAATTTGGCGAGCCGCCCGTACTTTTCAGCAAGGTAAAAGTAGATTATAATCGCACCCTGGTACAAAACCGCCTGGAGAACCGGGGGTATTTCCGTTCGTGGGTTAGGCCGGATACCCTTTTAAAAAGAAAAAGGGCAAAGCTTATCTTCAACACTACCACCGGACCACAGTATATGATTAACAGCGTGGTGTTTACCACCGATAGTTCTGATTTGGGAAGGGCCGTAAACGCTACATCCAGCAGAAGCTTTTTGCGTACGGGTGAATCTTACGATCTGGATGTAATACGCAGAGAGCGCGAACGGATAGATACCCGCCTAAAAGAAAAAGGCTTTTATTATTTCAGTCCCGAACATTTAATTATTCAGGTAGACAGCACCAATAATGAGCATAAAGTAGACCTTATTGTTAACGTAAAATCAAAAACGCCTCAAAAAGCGCAGCAGATTTACACCATCGATAATATTTATATCTACTCTAATTACGATGTGGCTCAAGATTCGATAAGTATTGAAGAGGGTGATAAGCACCGGGATTTTTATGTGATAGATAGTGCCGACACGTATAATCCGCGGGTATTTGAACGCACCATGTTCTTTAACAAGGGAGACGTGTATAACAGGACCGACCATAACATGTCGCTTAACCGCTTAATGAGCCTGGGTACATTTAAATTCGTAAAAAATCAATTCGTAGAAACGCCTGCCAGGGGCGATAACCGGCTGGATACCTATTACTACCTAACACCCTATGCCAAAAAATCTGTTAGGGCAGAACTTACCGGAAGAACTACATCTGCGAACTTTACCGGAACAGAAATAACGCTAAGCTGGCGAAACCGCAATGCTTTCAGAGGTGCAGAACTGGTAACACTTAGTGCTTATGGCGGTACGGATATTCAGGTATCGGGCATTAACAAGGGAAATAATCTGTTTCGCCTTGGGGCGGAAGCCAACCTCAATATCCCGAGGTTTATTTCACCCTTTAAGCTTAAATCGAACAGTGCCTTTATCCCGCGTACGCGGATACTTTTGGGTGCCGATATGCTGAACCGGTATGAAGCTTACTCCTTACTTTCGCTACGGAGTTCGTTCGGGTATATCTGGAAAGAAGATGTAAAAAGAGAGCATCAGCTAAATTTTCTCTCGGTTAACTACGTAAGGCAGCTTAATATAACCGAACTCTACAAGCAGGAGATCGAGAACAAGAGAGATTTGCTTAAAGCTATTGAAGAACAATTTATCATCGGCCCCAACTATAACTTTTTATATACCAACACCAACGAAACACGTAAAACCAACACCTTCTATTACAACGGCAACGTCGACGTCTCGGGAACTATTTTGGGGCTGGCTAAAGGCGGAAACGCCTTAAAAGGCGATCGAAAAGAAGTATTCGGTACCAAGTTCGCGCAATATATTCGACTTGAAAACGATTTCAGGCATTACTTCAATCTGGGTTTCGGGTCGCAGATAGCCAGCAGGATCATTGCCGGAATCGGGATGCCCTACGGCAATTCGGCCTCCCTCCCCTTTATTAAACAATTCTTTATAGGCGGTACCAATAGTTTAAGAGGTTTCCGGGCACGCTCCATAGGCCCCGGCTCGTACCTCCCCGACCCTGCTTTGGGCACCCAATCCATCTCCGCCGACCGAACCGGTGACCTGAAACTAGAATTCAATACCGAATATCGGCCCAAAATTAACCAGATACTACGCGGTGCTGTATTTGTAGACGCTGGAAATATTTGGCTGGTGAATGACGACCAGGAATACGGTGCCAGACCAGGAGCAAAATTCGGAAAAGATTTTATGAAAGAGCTGGCTGTAGATGCCGGTGTGGGGCTGCGTTTCGACCTCACCTTCTTCGTACTTCGAACAGATCTGGCTATGCCTCTACGAAAACCATGGCTCCCCGAAGGCGAACGCTGGGTAGCAGGCGGAATTAAATTCGCTGATCCGGCCTGGAGGAGAGAAAATCTGGTATTTAATTTAGCAATTGGGTATCCGTTTTAATTCGGTTGGCGACATACCGGTATAGCATTTAAAACTTACTTAAAAAAGCAAGGCCGCTAAAATGGATAAACCAGCTATCTCTTACGCATTAAGACGCAGCCACCGCAGCAACATTTTTCTTCAAGAACAAAGCTTTTAAATCAGGTTCTGTGCGAGAAGCTGGTTTTTTATGAGCCGGCGTTTAACAAATCTTCGGCTGGGAGTATTTAAACACGCGGAGTTTTTCCATAGAAAACCCTAATTCCGAAATTTTATTTAACTCATAGGCAAATAGTAGCGCAAATTCCTCCAGAATTTTATATTTGCGCTAAACCTAAACCTATGAACGCAGAAAAAATAATCCATAAAGGGATTGAGCGTATAAAAATTGATTTTCCTTTTAACCAGGAGATTGCCCGGCAATTGAGAAAAATCGACGATTGCCGCTGGAGCCAAACCTACAAAGCATGGCATATCCCCTACACCAAATCGGCCTTTAACCTGGCTAAAACACTGTTTCCGGAGATCAGTTACCCTCAACCGGGGGTTTTGAAGAGCAAAACTGACGACAGTAGTGCTACACCGCAACAACCGACGGCGGGGCTTACAGCTACAAAAGGCATATTTATTTATGTGCTGGGAAGAAAAATCATTTTAAAGATTCCGAAAAACCAGGAAGACACCGCATTTCTGCTTACCCTGCGCTTTTCGAAATGGGATGCCGCCAACCGCTGCTGGAACGTTCCCCTTTATCAGGGAAACCTTGAGAAAATAAAAGAACACTTTAAAAATAGAATTACGTTTCTGGACGAAGGTGAGACGCAAGCACCAGCCGCAAGACCAGAAGTTTGTGATAAAAAAGTTTTGGCGATAAAAACAACCGACAGAAGAATACGACTTATTTTTGGCTTCGAAAGGCATTTAACCGCCGTAATAAGGAAAATACCCTATAGCAAATGGGAGTCGAAAAACAAATGGTGGAGCATTCCATATTCGGAAAATTTTCTGGAGATGGTAAAAACACATTGCAAAGAAAAGGGATTAGAGTTTTGTTATGAAGAAGAAGAAGACAGGAGCGCGAAAAAAACGCCGAGAATTACTCCTTTCGACATTCCCAATTACCGCAGCTGTCCGAAAGAGTTTATTCTTAAACTTACCGAACTGCGTTACAGTGAAACTACCATTAAAACGTATACCAATTCTTTCGAAGAATTTATTAACTACTTCCACAAGCACGATATAGAGCGCATTGACGAGAGCATGATAATTAGCTACCTGCGCAACCTGGTGACAGAGCGAAAAGTTTCGGCATCGTACCAAAACCAGGCAATTAACGCGATAAAGTTTTATTATGAACGAGTTTTAGGCGGACAACGAAAATTTTATTTTATCGAGCGGCCCCTCAAAGAAAAAGCCTTGCCCGTTGTATTGAATCAGGCCGAATTGATAGCCATTATTAAAGCCACACCCAATATTAAGCACCGAGCGATGCTGATGCTGGCTTATTCATCGGGATTACGGGTTAGTGAAGTATTAAATTTAAAGATTAAAGACATAGACTCGGAACGGATGCAGATACGGGTAGAGCAGGCGAAAGGGAAAAAAGATCGTTACACGCTATTGAGCGCAAAGGCCCTGGCTACCCTTCGCGAATACTTTAAGCAATACAAGCCAAAGGAATGGCTTTTTGAAGGCACCGCGGGCAGCAGTTACAGCGCCCGCAGCATTCAGGAAGTAATTCAATATGCGGCGAAAAGAGCCGGAGTACGAAAAAAAGTTAGTATGCATACGCTGCGGCATAGTTTTGCGACGCATTTACTTGAAAACGGAACCGATTTACGATATATCCAAAGCCTTTTGGGCCATTCGTCGAGCAAAACCACGGAGGTTTATACACATGTTACCACCAAAGGCTTCGAGCAAATAGTAAGTCCGCTTGATCATTTGGATTTAGAATTAAAATGATTATCTATGTATATGAAAAAGCCGACATCCACCAATAACTCATATTTCAGTTCTGGAGAAGGCTCAGCTATATGGAATATTTGCGCGGTTGCGCGCAAAGCCGAATGTTAGCAGAAATTATAAAACGACATGAACTACCTGCAAAGGACATTCTTCTTTATCATGTTTCTAATTCCAACTAGTGTGTTTGCTCACGGACAAGAAGTGTTAGAGACATTTTTTATTGAAGTAGTTTCAATTATACTTTTTCTAATATTCATTATTGCAATTAGATTCGACCTAAAGAGAAAGATGGTATTAGCGGGGGCGTATATGCTATCTTCAGCTGCAACTTTATATTTTACGAACAGTCTGCCTTATAGAGAAAATATGAATAAAATAAACCTTATGATTGCCTTTGTCCCAGCGACCATATTTTTTGTTACTTTTTTAGTGCTAAAATCACGACCTGACGGACATATTAATACGACTAAAGAATAACTTCTGCTAACAAATATTTTGCTCTACTTTGCCAACGCTCACGGGCGACACACGCAGCGCAAACTATCATCGTTAGCGGTAAATTTATTATGACAGCATTGCAAGTAGACATAGTGCCTTTTCAAGACCATCATCAAGCAGACATTGATGTGTTTATGACAATGATTGCAAATGAGTTCACAGACTCAATTTTTTCACCTCAATCAAAGACAATAAAGGAAGTATCACTTTTGCCTACAGACAAGTACTGGGTTGCATTGATAGATGGTAAAGTTATTGGAACTATTGGCCTCTCTACCTTCCAAAATAATGCTATTGCATTGAAACGAATGTTCTTAAACGAGGCGTTTCGAGGACAAGGAGTATCAAAGACCCTTTTAGACACCGTAGTTAATTTCGCAATTGACAATAAAGTATCGAGTATTTATCTTGGGACAATGACTCAATTTAAAGCAGCACAAAAATTTTACGAAAAGCATGGTTTTAAAAGAATTCCACAGACAGCTTTACCTATTGAATTTCCTGTAAATCCTGTTGACAAGATATTTTACAGAAGGGGGTTAAATAAAATCTACCGCTAACATATAGTGTTGCGCTATTTCCCTGCCCACACGGGCGATACGCACAGCGCAAACTATAATCGTTATAGCCAATATTTAAAACCCGACATGAAGTCAATAACTACCGTATTATTTTTACTGACATTGCCTCTCCTATCTTGCGGACAGACTAGTAAATATCTTGGCGAATTAGAACTTAGAACTTATAAAATAGGTGATAAAGTGGATATTAAAAAGTTTAAAAAATATGCTAACCTTGCCTTTCCGGACCACTTAGACGGTTGGACGATGAGCAATTCTGACAAGCTTCCTAAAAAATATGCTGGTTTGCCAATTTCCATTTGGCAAAATAAAAAGGATTCCGGTATTGCCTTGACTTTAATTGATAACATTATTCTAAAGATTACTATTTCAAACATAAAAGATGACGAGAAGGATAGGATAACCAAGATGGTTTCTGAGAAATTTGGTTTTGAAGGCAAAGTCAAATCATATGAAGAGTCTCATCCCTTACAAGCATGGATTACATATTGGAACTTAGTGACATGGGAAACAAACGAGGCCATCTTCCAAATTGGAAATAGTGATATGAGAATGCCAACTGCCCCAATTCCAAAAAGTATGTTATGGAACCTGGTTTACAGCGACCTTGTTCTAGAAAGTAAAATTTTGGCGGACTACAAAAAATAAATACTGGCTATAACACATAGTATTGCGCTATTTCCCTGCCCACATGGGCGACACGCACAGCGCAAACTATAATCGTTAGCAGCAAGTGTAATAGACACCCGTAAACAACAGACAATATACGACACATGAAAATACTAATAACAATACTCGGACTTTTGAACGGAGGCTACATGCTGCTTGACGGACTGGTTGTCTTGTTTAAAGGAAAATATATCGGACCTGAAAAACCTGGACCTTGGGCAAACCTTTTTTACAAGCTGAATATTGACGTTTTTAAACTTGGACCGCTTTTTATCATCTTCGGTTTGTTTTGGCTAATTTGGTTATATGCCTTGTGGACAAACCAAAATTGGACTTATATTT
>JACMJM010000009.1 GCA_014380615.1 Sphingobacteriaceae bacterium | reverse complement strand
TTCAATGGAACAGGAAGATCTGGCCATGCTTACAGATCTGATTGTTCAATATCAACCTGCATCCGTCATTTTTTTGGGAGATTTATTTCATAGCGAATTAAATAACGACTGGGGCTGGTTTGTGCTTTGGCGTGACCTTCATAGAAATGTAGAAATGATTTTGATTCGTGGAAACCACGATATTTTACATCGGCAATATTACCTGCAAGCCCGGTTTCAGCTATACGACTCACTTAAAATCGGACCGTTTATTTTTTCACACGAACCTTTAAGCAACAGGGCACTCTCACGGGTTGCAGAGTATGTGATCAGCGGGCACATACACCCCGGAGTAAAACTTAATGGTAAAGGAAGGCAATCTGTAACGTTGCCCTGCTTTCATTTTGGAGCCCGGCAAGCCTTAATGCCTGCCTTTGGGCAGTTTACCGGAAAAGTTTGTGTAAAGTGTACGGATGAAGATCGGGTTTTCGGGATCCTCAAACACAAGGTTATTGCCTTGTAGTTTTTTAAGTTCTTAGGATAAGCTAATAATTGGAAACAATATTAAAAACTTGTTCCATTAATAAAATCTTGCTACCTTCTATTTATTAAAAGGTATTGCATACCAGTTGATCACTTTTTTAGCTGAACCTGAACGGATTATAAATTATTATGCGCATTTAAGATCTGTACCTATGCTGCCGCAAATTAACGAGAAGTCAGACTTAGTGATCGCCAGTTTTGTTCCGGCGCTTCTGCGTAAGCAATTTAAAACCACTCCCTCCCGAAAACCAAAGTCAGAATTAATTGGTGATCATGCCGCGTTGTTGTGGATAGATATCTGCTCTTTCTCACCGCTATCCAACCGTTTGCTATTGGATCAGGTAAAGGGAGTGGAACAGCTCTCAAGAATTCTTCAAAACCATTATGATTATGTTTTAAACCTTTTTATCAAGTTTGGCGGAGAGCCAATGGTTTTTGCCGGAGATGGGGTATTGGCGGCATGGAACTGTACATTTGATGAGTTACCCGTAGTATCCCTGAATGCAATAGCTTGCGGACAGGAGATATTGACGAATAAGGGAGCTTTAGATGATTTAGGAAACCCGCTATCCTTGCATGTGGTTACTGCATGTGGAAGCTGCCAGCTACTAGAATTGGGAGGACCAGATAAGCGCTGGCTATACACTGTTTTAGGAGAAGCTTTAAATGATCTCAGGCATACATGCAAAAACAGGGAGCCGGGCAAGGTGTTGTTGTCTCCGGAGATCCTGAAAACGTTAAATGGAAACGTGAAGTATGTGCCGGCAGCTTACAATTCAGGTGTGTTAGACGATCGGATTGATAATTTACCGGTTTCCCGGGAACGTGATTTCTTTTTAAGTCCGGCGGCAATCAGCACGCTGAAATTTTATCTTCCCAATCCTTTATCTTATTATCTTGATTTTGATCAGCTCAAATGGATTGATGAGTTGCGACCTGTAACCATTGTTTTCACCCAATTGCATAGCGCCTTTCCAAACAGCAATGTAGCAACAGAATTATTGCAAAATGCTGTTAAAATAATAACTCCTATTGTAATTAAGCATGATGGTATTTTAAACCAGGTATGGCTGGACGAAAAAGCGGCGAATATTCTGATAATTTACGGCCCTCCCCCCTCGGCTCATAAAGATAATCCCATAAGAGGGTTACTTACTGCAATTGACATTAAAGAAGTACTTAGCAGAGCCGGATTTATTAATAGTGTAGGGGTTACAACAGGAAAAGCGTTTTGCGGATTATTGGGAAATGATATTCTCCGCCAATACACAGTTATTGGTGATGTTGTGAATTTGGGTGCCCGTCTGGCTCAATTACAATTTCAGCAAGTTTGTTGTGATGAAACTACCATGAAAGCCTCCCGTTATGAGTTTAATTTCAGTCAGCCAAAGAAGGTACTTATCAAAGGGTCGGCAGCGAAAGAAAGCATTTGGGAAGTGGAATCCGGTGCTGTTAAAGAAGAGCATCAATTTTTAGAAATGGAGGTAATTGGCCGAAAGAATGAGCTCGCCCTATTTCAAGCTTGTTTTTCAAGAGCTTTATCTGGCGAACGGGTTTCCCTGATTGTTGAAGGCGAAAGCGGAATAGGAAAATCTAAATTACTGGCTCATTTTCAACACCATATTCAATCTGGCAGAAATCGGGTTTTAACCGGCTCCGGAGATCCCGTAGAGCATGAAATTCCCTACTCTTCCTGGAGAGCTATTTTTTCGAAATTAATAGGTCTTGACATTGAGACTGATCAGCATGCTAAGCAAAATATAATAGCAAACTTTCTGGGCGATGAACTGGCAGATCTGGCCAGCTTATTAAATGTCGTTTTCGCATTTGATTTTCCGGAAAGTGAAACGGTAAAATCCTTTTCTGTACAACAAAGATTTACAGAAACTAAGAAATTACTGGTTAATCTGATCAGCTTGGCTGCTGATGA
>JACMJM010000068.1 GCA_014380615.1 Sphingobacteriaceae bacterium | reverse complement strand
GAGGTTCCGGTTCCCACAATATGGATTTTTCCCGAAACAATAGTGGCCACGGCTGTATTTGAGCTAGAATAACTTACGGCCAGACCCGAACTTGCAGTTGCACCTGCATCAAAATCTGCATCGCCAATTACTTTAATCGGTAAGGCGGCAAAGCTGATTGTTTGCGGGTTTTTATTTACTGTGAATGTTTGTGTAACATCACTTGCCGCAGTATAGCTTCCATTTCCGGCCTGCGAGGCTGTTATGGTTGAAGTACCTACACCTACAATATGAATTTTACCCGAAACGATAGTTGCAACCGATGTATTTGAACTGGCATAGCTTATTGCCAGACCAGAACTTGCTGTTGCACCTGCATCAAAATCTGCATCGGCTAAGGTTTTTGTTGGCAGAGCATTAAATGTAATGCTTTGTGATTGCTGAGCCGCATTTACCGTAAGTGTCTGGGGCGCATCGGTTGCTGCAGCATAGCTGCCATCTCCGGCTTGTGAAGCAGTAATGGTGGAGGTTCCGGTTCCCACAATATGGATTTTTCCCGAAACAATAGTGGCCACGGCTGTATTTGAGCTAGAATAACTTACGGCCAGACCCGAACTTGCAGTTGCACCTGCATCAAAATCTGCGTCGGCAGTGGTTTTGGCTGATAAGGCATTAAACGTAATACTTTGAGGATTTTTAGTAACGGTTAAAGTCTGTGTTGCATCCGTGGCAGCGGCATAACTGGCATCACCACCTTGCGATGCGGTGATGGTGGAGGTTCCTACACCTACTATGTGAATCTTTCCTGAAACAATAGTGGCTACGGCTGTATTTGAACTTGCATAGCTCAGCGTTAAGCTTGAACTTGCCGTAGCTCCCGGATCGAAATCCGCATCGGCTAAAGTTTTTGCAGACAGTGCGGCAAACGTAATGCTTTGAGGATTTTTAGTAACGGTTAAAGTCTGTGTTGCATCCGTAGCAGCGGCATAAGTACCGTCACCTCCCTGTGAGGCGGTAATAGTTGAAGTACCCACGCCTACGATATGAATCTTGCCTGAAACAATGGTTGCTACCGCGGTATTTGAACTTGCGTAAGTTACCGCTAAGCCTGAACTTGCTGTAGCTCCGGCATCAAAGTCGGCATCGGCCAAGGTTTTGGAAGACAGCGCAGCAAAGGTGATGCTTTGCGGATTTTTGGTAACTGTTAAGGTTTGAGTCGCATCAGTCGCGGCAGCATAAGTACCATCACCTCCCTGTGAAGCGGTGATAGTTGAAGTACCCACACCTACGATATGAATCTTGCCTGAAGCGATGGTTGCTACCGCTGTATTTGAACTGGCGTAACTTACTGTAAGGCCCGAACTTGCTGTTGCTCCCGGATCAAAATCAGTATCAGCCAGCACTTTTGATGACAGTGCCGCAAATGTAATCGTTTGTCCTTGAAGCACGGTGAGCGTTTGTGTGGCATCTGTAGCGGCCAGCCACGAGGTGTTGCCCGCCTGTGAAGCCGTAATAGTAGAAGTACCAACACCTACAATATGAATCTTGCCTGCCACAATGGTGGCTACCGCAGTATTTGAGCTCGAATAGCTCACTGCCAAGCCTGAACTCGCTGTAGCGCCCGCATCAAAATCAGCATCGCCTGTAGCTTTTGTGGGCAGTGCGTTGAAGGTGATTGTTTGAGGGCTCAGGTTGGCTATTCCATAATTCACATCGGTTAAGGAAGTTGTTATACCTGTAAAAGTAACTTGCTTATCGGTACCGGTGCCGGCTGCCGGAGTGGCTGAGCCCAATGCTGTCCAGGCAGTTCCGGCGGCATTTTGCTGAAACAGAACCATATTGGCCGACGCATCCGCTGAAGCGTTGATATCCGCAGTGTTGTAACCGAATGAAATATTTGTAGATGAAGCAGCTGCCGGTGTTATTTTCCAGCTGGTTTTTACCGAGCGAGTTTCATCCTGAAGTGCCGAAGAACGGGTGGTTATCAAACCTACGGTCATTACTGTGCCGGTAGTTGGCGTAACGGTTACGGGTGTATAATTGCTGTTTGTGGTTCCTATCCAGAGCGGCGCAGCCGTAGCAGCGGTGGTTAAGCGTTTGTATATTGCCCCAGGCGAGAGCGTAAACCATGAATAACCGAAGCCGTTTGTGGTATGTGCATTAGCAGCGATTGGTGCAGTGGTCAGGTTCAGCGCAGCAGTAGAAGCATCGATTGTTCCGCCGTCGGCTACGTTTACATATATTTTCTGACCCGAGATAATCTTCGCCATTCTCACGTTAGCACCCAATTTCAGGGTACCGCCGCCGGCAACGTTAACAGTCAGCTCCTGACCTGAACTTCCGGCATTATTACTCCCATACAAGGCAAAATGCGAAAGACTTACATCAAGCGTACCATTAATATTATAGGTCATATTACCTAACAGGCTTGCGTTAAGGTTAGTACTTTCAGTGGCATTTCCTGTACTATGGAAACCTGAGCTGCCATGAGACAACTTGACAGTCTTTCCGGAATTTATTGTTAATGTTTTATTGGCAGTTGCTGTAGTTGTACCATTATTTTGAAGGGTAAAGCCGGTCTGATTAGTCTGGTTATTTCCAATATTCATGTCAATATCTATAACGATATTCTGCACGGCATTTAACTGAGGCTGAAAACGACCAATAAAAATTTTACCGGAACCCCTAAAAGTAGTGGTACCGGAACCCGTTACATATGCCCGAATACTTTCCCCACTTGCACCCGCAGAGCCCCCCCCAAACTGTCCATCAACAAAGATCATCGGATTCGTACCTCCAAGGTTTACGCCTTGCACAGAACCGTTTGCAACACCTGCGCCTTTCACAACCCCTCCTGGAAGGATATACAGATTTTTATTCGCAGTAAGGCCTCCCAACGCAAATGTTCCGGCAACAGTCACATCGCCGGTTACTACCGTTGTAATTTCGCCGGCGGCCTTCAGAATATTGCTATTTACCTTCAGCACCATATTTCCCGATACAGTTACAGTACTGCTCACACTCGCAGTTAACGTTCCCCCTCCTTCTATAGTAAGGTTTTTGGCAGTCGCTGCGGCACTTAAGGTTACAGTATGACTATTGAGGATATGTACATTTTGAGCGTTTGTAGGAGGTGTAGTAGTAGAAGTACCAATAGTACCGTCGCCAGTGCCATCAGAAATTATCCAGGGACCAGTTGCCCAGGTTATATTACTCCCACCAGATACATAATCTCCAGACGCTATAGGTGCTGTTACCAGCAAGATGCGGCCTACATTAGAGGCCGCATCGTAGGTGTCATCACCCGTCTGCGATGCTGTAATAACCGTTGTACCCCCTCCCACAATATGAATCTGGCCGTTTACTATAGTTGCTACCGCTGTATTAGAACTAGTGTATGTTACTGTCAGCCCTGATGATGCTGTTGCCCCAGGATCATAATCAGCATCTCCTACCACTTTAGATGACAGGGCAGGAAAGGTTATTGTTTGTGCGGAAAGAATCCGACTAGAAAAGGCATTTGCTCCCCGGGCATTGGTGCTATTATCAAGACCCGGATAAAAATTAGGGGAGTCTTCTGTGTTTATGTGTTTTGCGCTTACCACGCAGGTAAACAGCGATAAATAGAGAATAACTAGTGAGAGTAAGCGCTTAATTTTCATACCTGATTATCAATTAGTTGCAATTTGGCTAAAACGGTTTAGCTAGAGTATGTCTTTATACTCCAAAAGCGAAGAAATAGTTACACATTAATGCCAAACATTGCTTATTTAATGTCACAAAAACGATAGACAAATCGAAGTTGCTCTTAGAGAGGTCATACCTTTATATAAGGACTGCCGGAACCAGCGCTCTTATTAACTACAAGACTAGCATTTACTCCTATTGATACTCAGTTGATAAAACCAGCCGATCCACTCAGGCTTAAAAATTATACATTACAATAAATCCAGGAATTGCTGGTGCCACAGAGCAGGGAAGTTTCCAGGTTACCACTTAAAAGTGCTGGTAATTACCGGGTTTCTGTATCCAAAAGAAACTGATGGTGCCTGTATTGAAAAACAAGGCAGAATACGGCCAGAAATGCAATGATACTTCTTAGTTCACTACTTGTTTATCGAGTCTTCTTCCCTTATAATTTTACCGTTCTTCTCTTCAATGATCTTTACGCTAGGGGCATCTGCCTTTCCCCCTAACTGATCGATCTTTATGTGTTGGGTGCGTCCGTCACTCAGTTCGATATGTAATTCATCCGCCGACAATGCAGTAACTTTTTTAACCAGGCTCTTATTTTCGTATGGTTCTAAAACTGTTAAATACCTGGCCTGCTTACCACTGGTACGAAAGCTAACCGTTTTGCGTAATTGCTCTTCATTACCAACCACCCAGTCGCCGCCAATTAAACCGATGAGTTTAACTGCATTTAATCCACTTAAATCTAATGTGATAATTCCTGGTTTATTGATATTCTCCGGCTCTGCGGCTGCAATGTCTGTATATGCATCACCTGCAATGCGCACCGGGCCCCCTTTGTAATCCTTTCCGGCCTGTTCAATTGGTATTATATTTTCCACTTTGGTTTTCAGTTCAGTAAGCGGGATTATTTTGCCTGAAGAAGTTACTATCCTGGCATTTGCCCAAAAGAGTGTATTAGCGGTGTTCCCTTTTCTGTCGGTGTAGGTTTTCAGTTGAAGGTTTTTAAGGTTTTTAAGATCGATAGAGAAATCAGATTTACCTAAAATCCATGTTCCGAGACTGTCGGATTTGAGCAATTTACCATCTCCTACAATCTCATATTTTAATTTTTTATTTACCGGCCATGCTTCGGCATAATCACCGATAAGCAGTTCAGCCTTTTTGGGCCATGCATGCCAAACATCAATATTTAATACGCCAGGTTCCTGATGGCCATTGTATCCTCCTGTGCCCCAATTTTCGCCGCTTCCGGCTCGCAGTACTGAAGCAACCTTCGTTACACCACTAACATCATATTTGTTAACATTTGTAATAAACTGCCCCGAACTGAATGGATTATTGTCGAATTGTGAAAGATGCCCCTTAGGGACTAAATTACCGGTCGGTTTCGCAGCACGTAATTGCAACAGATTATCAAATGTATGCTCTTTATCTGATTGCAAATAATCGGCCATTACCACGTAATCATCAGTCACAATAAGCATCCTGCGCTGTAATACAGGCTCTGTATACTCCGTAACATCGGCAATAGCCGGCCGTTTAACAGGGATAGGAACATACGGAGCAGTACCTTTTTTCACACGGTCTATCTGATCATACCCGCCCATATACGGCGGATGGCTCCAGCGGGCGTTGGTCTCTGCCGCCATTACCTGCATCATTTTACCGCTGTGAAATAAGAGTGGTGTAGATTCTTTGGGTTCCTGCTGTTTTCCGTCAACCACTACCATATTATGCGACATTGAAGGCTGCACCCACCATTTATACATGTATGATCCATAGCCATACCAAGATGTTTCCGGGTTCCAGAAACTGCGGCCATAGCGCATTAAGGAAACCAAACTGATGCGGTCGAAATGGCCATGATAACTTCCGTGAGTTCCGTATTTCAAAGCGGCCTGAATTTGTTCTTTTTGCTCACGGCCCGAGGTTTGCGAACGTAAAACAGCCAGTCCGGCATTATCCGCATGGGCGGATAAGCTATAAAGCAAAGGGGTATTATCGGGCAATTCGGGTACACCAAATAATAAGTTACGGCTCTTCCCTTGTTTAATTACTGCGGCATAGGCGGTATCGCGATAGGCATAATAGGCCATTTCAAACGCACCACCAGCTACTTCACTTTCGTGACCGTCGCCCATGCCAAACATAATTCCGCGATAATCCGGAAAAGCCACTATCCCGTCCCACATACGCTTTATATTAACATAATTATGCTTTACCGGACCAAATTTCCCGAATGCCATTCCCTGGAAATTTTCAAACTCGAAGGGCCTTAAGCCTACTTTTTGACTAAGCGATACGGGGAATTTTTGGTTTAGAAGATCAATCCCGAAAGGGCGTGCGGCGAGCGCAGTGGCAGTATATACTTCGGCACAGCCGAGGTTATAGCTCAAAGACATTTCATACCACCAGCCATCATCTAACATTCCATACCTTAAATGATCCACTAATCCCGTGGGACCATAAAGAAGGTAGTTAAAATGATGCATATCCTGAATCGCCAATGCGCACATGGCAGCAGGGCCCAGATTAAATACGCTCCAGTTAGATATTCCTCCATCGCCCATCATCGCTTCAACTTCATGAATGTATAAGCGGAAAGAATGTTCGATCAGTTCTTTTTCCTTCTTGTTTAATACGCCCGCATCTTTTATCAGATCATAACTGCGGCAAGCGCCTTCCCAAAAACCACCTTCCTGTGGTATACCCTGACTGTTGGCATGCAGCCAAAATGGATAACCCTTTACGGGATCGGCCAGGCGATTAAGCAGCAGAGCAATTTTTTCAGCGTAGCGCTTCTCGCCGGTAAGTTTATAGGCGATGGCCACTGGCCAGAATTTCTGCTCGAGGTAAGATTTAAAAACTGCGGGGGTGCCACCGTCGCCGGGAATGCCTTCTGGTTTGGTTTCGGGCACTTCAAAATTATTAGCCGCCGTAATTATTTTATCAAATTCGGCTTTGGCCCAGCCGTACTTTCCGACCTTGGCTTTTACTGTATTCCAGCCTGCTTCTGTATGCACCAGATATGGCCCGGTTAAACGGCGAAGCGTAATAAACTCCAGTTTTTCTGAAGGGAGCGACGAGCCTGCCACAATAGCCTGCAAAACTTGAATTTCCTGTGAACCCGGCGGAGCCAGAGAAGGGATTTTTACCTTTACTGTTATTTCTTTTGTTTCTCCCGGAAGGAGATTGAGGCTTTTTGGCAAAACACTTGCTTCCATTCCTTCCCATCCCGTTTTACGGAACGAAAGCGAAACTGTATGCGGCACATCCGCACTATTGCTAATAAAAGCACTATAAGTAACCGTACTTTCTGCGTCGCCGGGTTTCGAAAGAACAGGTGCACCGAGGGAAACGGGATTCCCCTTTACCATACGGACATTTTTCAAAAACACCTTCCCCGGTATCCCTGAAGCATAAGAACCGGAAATGCCTAATTCTTTTAGCGCCCTTAAAAAGCCTATTTGACCTTCGAGATAATCAAAGCTTTCAAAAGGAATGGTAACACTCTGCCACCCTTTTCCCTGAATCCTCAGCAGTGCCGACGAAGAATCCAGCATATTGTGCCGGCCGTTTTGAGCGGGATATTTAAGGGTAAGTCTTAAATCGAAAGCTTCGTCGTTTACAAGCGAAACTTCAAGCTTTACACCATACATTCCTTTCGCATCCAGAACACCATCATTTACTGCGCGCAGCCCGACTTGATACCAACCTTTTTTTCCATCAGGATGACGATATAAGGCTTTCCCCGGTGTGTTTAAAATCCCATAATTTGCTTCATAGGCCAATCCAGACCAGTTCTGCATATTCTGCGAACCAATAATTGACCAGAGGGGTAAGTTATTTGTGATGGAATTGCTCTGTGAAAACCCGTTAGAGAACGAGAAGAAAACTATCGCAACCAAAAAACACCATTTAGTTAAAATGGAATTCGGGTGCGGGGCTCCATTCCCGCACAAATCAATCACCTTGTTAAATTTCATTCGTATCTAGTTTACCTTTAACCAAATTGCCTGTCCGCCGGAAGGCAATAACTTTATTTCAAGCTTACTTGAAGAGCTTGCCGTTATTTCCGACACTCTAACTTGTGTATCCGTTTGTACCGTTGCATCATCGCTATAAATCCTGGCAGTGTATTTTTTTCCCTTTTGCAGGAAGTTCATAGGCAACTTAATAGTGCGGGCACTAGTATTGGTAATGGCTCCAACAAACCAGTCGTTTCCGCTCCTTCTGGCTATAACTACATGCTCTCCGGGTGCGCCCTGTAATACTCTTGTTTCATCCCATGTAACCGGGATCTTATCCCAAAATTCAAGTTCGGGGGCTTCCTTGTACATTTCGGGCTTATCATACCAGTAAAGTGTTTGAAGCGGACTGTAATAGATAGCCGCAAGCGCAAGCTGGTGAGCATGAGTGTTTTTAATTCGTTTGTCCAGGTAGCTTACTGTATAATCGGCAGCCCCGGCAATGTATCTTGTAAATGGTAATACCGTATTGTGTGTAGCATCAGGCATTTCTTCGTTTCCACGGATGCCTTCGGCCGTCATCAGGTTTGGCCAGGTGCGCTGTTCACCGGTTGGGCGCCAGTCGTCGTGAATATTTACCATGATATTATTCTCCGCCGCCTTTTTGATGGCGTACTGTACCCAGGTTGTCCAGCGGTGCGAACCCACCTGCACAAAGCCAAATTTCACTCCTTTAACACCCCATTTTTTGTAGACTGCAAATAATGAGTCAGACTGCGAATAAAGTCCTTGCAAATTCACGTATAACCAAACGCCTACTCCCCGCTCTTTGCCGTATTGAATAATTCCTGGCATATCCAGAGGAGCCACTACTTTTGTTACATCAGACGTGAAGGTAAATGCCGGCCCGTACCACTTCCAGTCGAATAAAACATACTGAAGATTATGTTTGGCAGCGAAATCGATGTTAGCTTTGGCGTCTTTAGTAGTTTGCGTCATGATACGCATAATCTTTCCTGGCTTTATCCAGCTCTCGTCTTTGATTTTAGAGGGCTCGTTGAGGTTAAGAATGATATCATTATTAATCAATAAATCGCCAACTTTTTCAGCAACCATAATTACCCGCCATGGAGTAGAGAATGGCGAAATCAGGTCCGCCGGATCGTGCATCGAAGTGAGTATGGTATTTGGCTTCGTTTTACTCAGTTTAAATTTGGTTCTTGAATAATCTACCAGTCGGGCCTCGGCCAAACAGGCATACAAACCGTTCTCTAACTGGAGTGTTAAAGGGCGCTCACTTTCGTCGGGCCAGTTACTAAGCGGCAGCAGATGATAAGGCGCCTGCCCCCAGCCCGTAAACCAGGCTTTTGTATTAGAGGGCAAAGTAAATTCTGTATTTTCGGAAACTATGCGGTAGTAAGTACCTTTCTCGTTTTCAGGAAAGAAGTAGCGTAATGCCACCCCTTCATTATACGCCCGTATTTGCACATGCAGGTGATACATGGGGTTATCCTCTTTCTGAAGCTCGACAGTAAGGGTATTGTAATTATCGCGAATAAGCGTCCGTTCTCCATAAGGTGGTTTCCATGTGGTGTCTCTTGATGAGGTTCTGATATTTCGCACCACCAGGTTTTCGCACCACTTTTCATGCTTATCGATCTTCAGGGCCATGGCGCTTTCCGAAAGATGGTTATCCAACTGAACATCCAGTACAGACTCTGCTATAATGGTTTTATTTTTATAACTAACCTGGTAATACATTACACGCTTGTCGGCAGCATCCTTTTTTTGATAAAAACGAAGCTTAAGATTTTTATCAGGCGAGCTAACAGAGGCACTGTCGGTAACAACGCTGTTCTGGGCAAATCCCGTAAGGCTGCTCTGAATGGCAACAAGAAGAAAAAGAAAACAGGAAATACGCATGTTACTAAATAGTGAGTGTGTAAATTTTTCCGGGCTGAGTATTTAAATCATACTCCACAGTTACCGGCACAGTCATGTTATTGATTTTGGATGGATCAGTGATAATTGGCTTGGCCGTTTCTTCCGTATAATAGAACGGATTTGAATTCTTTCCTGTTGCCGCTTTTAATGCAGTACTTCCGGATAGTTTCATAACATTCGGCAATCGCAACCTGCAATTACCGCCAAGTGTTGATTTGATAACAGCCTTTAAAACTTTACCATCTTTCCACTCCAGCGATACGATTTCAAAACCACCGCGTGCTTTTATTCCGCTTAATTTACCGGTTTTCCATACATCCGGAACAGCGGGCAGCAAATGCAATGCTCCATCCTGACTTTGCATCAGCATTTCGGTAATACCAGAGGTACAGCCAAAGTTTCCATCAATCTGAAAAGGCGCATGAGCATCAAAAAGATTCGGATAAGTACCTCCACCTCCGCCATTTGAGCCTACCGGCGAAAGCTGATTACTGATGAGTTTATAAGCATGATTTCCATCCAGCATACGTGCCCACCAGTTTACCTTCCAGCCCATAGACCAACCTGTAGACACATCGCCACGGTGGGTTAATGTAGCTTTAGAGGCGCTGAATAATTCGGGCGTGCGGTAAGGCGAAACCTGGTTTGACGGAAACAACCCGTATAAATGTGAGATATGACGATGTTTATCATTCGGATCATCCAAATCTTCAATCCATTCTTGCAATTGCCCGTGCTTTCCTATCTGCATTGGGGGCAGGCGTTTACGCACCTTACGTAGTGTATCCGCGAAAGCGACATCTGTTTTAAGAACTTCGGCAGCCCTTATAGCCACACTTAACATATCAAATACAATCTGGTTATCCATAGTGGTACCTGCATCAAATGATGATTTTCTGCTGGCTGGATGATTTTCGGGCGAGGTGCCTGGATTGATCACTAAATAATGATTCCGCGGATCTTCTACCAGATCATCCACAAAAAACATAGCCGCACCTTTCAGAACAGGATACATTTTACGCAAATAATCCTTATCGCCGCTGTACAGATATTTTTCCCAGGCATGCTGGCTTAGCCAGGCTCCCCCCATTGACCATACTCCCCAGAAAATATTATCTACAGGGCCTGTTATCCGCCAGATATCTGTGTTATGATGCGCCATCCAACCACGCGCTCCATACATCACTTTCGCAGTTTCTTTTCCGGTTTCGGAAAGTTCTTTGACCATTTTAATTAAGGGCTCATGCATTTCAGAAAGATTCGTTTTTTCTGCCGGCCAGTAATTCATCTGGGTGTTGATGTTAATAGTGTACTTACTGTCCCATGGCGGGTCCATCCTATCGTTCCATAATCCCTGTAAAGTGGAGGGCTGCCCCCCTGGCTGTGAAGATGAAATAAGGAGGTACCGGCCAAACTGATAATATAAGGAGACCATGTGAGGATCATTCGCCGAAGCGAAATTCTTTACCCGGATATCGGTTGGGAAGTTCATGGCCTCGGTAGTACCCAAATCAAGCTTTACCCGGTTAAAATATTTTTGGTAGGAATTGATATGCTCCTTAAGCAAATCAGGATAACTTTTTTTAATAGCAAAGTTCAGGTATGTTTTACAGCGCTCGGCTTCGTTTGCGCTCAGATCCTGGTAATTGACAAAATTTGTTGCAATCGAAAGAAAGATGGTAGCGCTTGTGGCACCCCTGATATTCAAACTTGAGTCGGTTTGCGAAACACTTCCACCTTCGTTATTAACTTTTACCGAAGACTGGAACTTAACCTGCCCTTTAATACCTTCATGATCGGCAGTTACGCCCGACAATATCAGCTCGCCGTTTCGGGTGTTTATCTTAGATCGTTGCTGACTGCTAAATGATGCATTGAAAGTAATCTTGCCGGGTTTATCCGCGGTAAGTCGCACCACAATAACCTGTGCGGGAACAGATGCAAAAATTTCTCTTCTATAGGTTACACCATCAACAGTATATCTGCTGCTGGCAACAGCCCTTTCCAGATCCAGTTCGCGGTAATAATTGGTGTATTTTTCGTGCCCTGAAAAATCAAGAAATAATTTACCTACGGGCTGAAACTTCATTCCGTTAATTTTCGAGGACATCTTCCGTCCGGCAAGGGACTGAGCCGCATCTTGCTTACCTTCAAACACAAGATTTCTAATCTCGGGCAAGGCAGCCAGAGCATCCGGATTATCATTGCGGTTAGGGCCACCCGACCAAACCGTTCCCTCATTTAGCTGAAGGCATTCTCGGGCAACGTTACCATATACCATAGCGGCAAGCCGCCCGTTTCCTACGGGCAGGGCTCTTTCCCAGGTTGTTTCTGAAGGTTTATCGTACCAAAGTTTAAGGAATTGACTGCCTTGTGAAAAAGCCAGTGTATGCATAACTATCATCACAAAAAGAGTACAACCTTTTCTGATGTTTCGTTTTTTCTGAGTGAATTGGGCCATATAGTATTTGGATTGAAAATTGCTATTTTGATTTTTTATTAAGATAAGACCATTCTCCTGTTTTAACATTAAGCTGCCAGGGTTTTGGTTCGGGGAGCCATAATTTACCGTTGCCAATTTGCAGGGGCATCCAAAGGTAACGTGAGTCCCATTGTGTTTGCGGCCTCCATTGGTCGGCCATAAAAATTACAGTTGTTGATTTTGTACCCGAAACCTTAATCATCATGGTTGATTGCGAGCCATAGGTATTAGTTTGAGGAGGTGCTATATCAACAAATTCGGACCAGGGTCCTTCAAGTGTTTTTGCTGTAGCATATTTATTGGGATTAGGGCGCCAGCCGGTAAGTGCCGATCCTATGGCATAATAAAGACCGTTGTAATGTACAATTGCGCCTCCTTCAAGCGGAGCTTTAATCAAGCACATTTCTTTTTCGATACTTAGATAATCAGCATCATTTAACTTTGCAATCCTAAATCCTTTGGCTGGTCGGTCTTCAAAAATAAGATAAGCCGAGCCATCATCGTCAATAAACTGACCAATATCCCTACTCTCCTGCCCTAATGGCCTGAAGCTTTTTAAGAATTTAAAGTTACCATTTGGTTTATCGCTTACGGCAACACCCACTTTCGCTGTTTTGTAGTTCCGGTTATCCAGGTGAAAGTACATCACATACTTTTTTGTATTCTTGTTATAATAAACTTTGGGCCGCTCAAGTACCCATCTTGCCCCGAGTTTTTCCGGGTCGGTCATATTCACCACATCGCCTCTGAACTTCCAGTTAACCAAATCTTTTGACGAATAACAGCTTACATAACGGTAATTTGTATCTAGATCTTTTGCTCGTTCTTCACCATACCAATAATAGATTTTGCCCACTTTAATTATTCCGCCTCCATGGGCCTGGATATGATTTCGATTATTATCGGGCCATATTTGGCCCGGGTAAACAGGCTTAGATTTGTTTAATTGGGCGTAGACGGATACATTACCACCAAAAAGAATATATACGACAAGGGCAGATAATCTCGCCCAAACAACAATTTGATCAATGGGCTTAGCGCAACTAATTATCATTTTAAGTATGTGAGTGTGTTTAATGACAGCAAAACGATGGTTTTATACTCAATAATAAACTTAAAAAATAAGCTCTCACCGTTTTGCAGTGAGAGCCCTAAACCAATTATAAATTTTCGAATGAAAATATGGGGAGGGATTTCTTATATGACACCTATCTAAAAAATCCATACTCAATGATTCTGCTAAATCGGTTAAATAGTTTAAGTTTATTTTTTACAGTAAACCGCATGAAAATATATCTCATTCTTCTTTTTGTTGTGCTTTTTGCCCCCGCTTTCTCCCAAGATCTAAAAGGATTCTGGCAAGGGTATATTACCGCTGATGGTTTTACTAAAAAAGCTTACTATTCCATTAACATTCTCGAGCAAAACAAAGGTTTTATTTCTGGTAAGGCATATATCTCCCGTCCAGATATGGTGCCGAGCGCTTACGGCCTGGTTGAGTTTATTGGCACAGTAACTAATGGAACGATAAATTTTACTGAACTGAAAATAGTTAAAGAAGTTGTTCCTAAAAGTTTTTTTCTTTGCCTTAAGTTTTGCCGATTACTTATCGAAAGAGGTGAAAGTACCCTCCTTCTAAAAGGGCGATGGACCGGAGATTCAAAAGATTGCATTCCCGGCAATGTTTTTTTATCCAAGCAAGTTGATTTAAAATCTCAAAAAGACTCAATTCCTGGGCCTGTTTATAACGATCTGATAGCTGATGTAACCATAAAGCCCCAATTTCTTAAAACCGAGTTAAGTGTAATAAAAGCAATTCCGATAAAAAACAGGGTTATAAAATTAGAGATCCGCGATTATCTCAAAAAGGATAATGATACTGTTTCTGTCTATTTAAACCGTAATGTACTTTTAAAAAAACTGGGATTGAAGAAACGGTCGAAAACCTATCGCATCTCTCTAAATCCACAGTCGCATATAAATGAGATCTTGCTGTATGCCGAAAACCTGGGTGATATTCCACCAAACACATCTTTACTTACTATCATCGACGGTAAGCAGCGACATACCCTTCTTATAGAGTCGTCGCTCCAAAAAACTGCGGTTATCTATCTCGAAAAGAGAGATTAAAATGCCGGGGATTAATTCGTAACACTCACTACCCCCCGTTACTACTCTTTCCAAATAACTACTTCCGCAGATTTTAAAGTTTTATCGCCAATAAGCACTTTTGCAATAGCGGGCATCGGCATCACATGCGTTTTCGAGGAATAATTGAACCCATACCAAAAGCCATCATTGTATTCTACAAGTACACCTTCTGGCAACGATAAAGTTGGAACGTTTGCGCCCGTAAATACTTTCTTCAAGACTTTATTTTCCAGTTGTCCGTCATCGGTATCAGTACCAACATAGGTAACTGTGCCTTTACCTAGTTTTCGGTGTAAAACAGCCGCTTTTCCTTTGTAGAATTGATCAGTATAGCTCGCCCAAACCGAAGAACCGCTATTTGGCTGAATTACATCGCCCCAATTATTCCAATTGTATGAGATCTCTCCCATCTTCACTTTCCCCATTAATGTAGCAGGTAGCAAATCGAAATAAATTTCGGAGGCCCCGATAAGTTCTAATATCGGATTCTGAAAAAGCTCTTCCCATAAATGTGCCTCCCGGTCTTTCTGGCCCGTACGGCAGGTTAAAACCAGGTTCCCGCCGTTCTCAACATAAGTTTTCCATCTGGCCACTAAATTGCGATCTAATAATTGATATGCAGGGGCAATCAAAAAAGGATAAGCAGAAAAGTCATGACTCTCATCGATCACATCTACCGGTGCTCCGAAAGATTTCAAAGCCTTATAGTAGCGGTTTACATGGGCCACATAATCCCACTGGTTACTTTGCGGCTGATTCTCCATTTCCCAGCGGTTATCCGGATTATATAGGATGGCAGATTTTCTTTTCGCAAGAATTGAAGGAGTTGCTGTTCCCGCCTGATATACTTTCCGCAGTTGCTTCAGTTCGTTTATAACTTTTACATATTCATCTCCCGAACGGCTCACGCTGATACCATCAGTTTTCATAATACCATAATGATACTGCTCTCCTCCCGACAGTGGCTGACGGAAACGGTAATTACAAACAAACTTGTTCCCTCCCGCCATTACATGATACATCCACATGCGAACGGTACCCGGCATGGTTTGCGGATTAAACAAGCCCCAGTTTACCTGCCCTGGCTGCAGTTCCATCACCCCGCTTACGCCGTTAATGGGCCTGAAAAAATCGTTTGAGTAGCCAATACTATGGGCAGATCCCATCCGAAAGCCCTGCTCGCCATGGCCCAGATCATATCCTTCGGCCAGGTATTTGGTATAGGTTTGGAAATCCAGGGCCTTCATCCGAAGCGGATCTACAGCCGAATGATGAGGCATTAAATTGGTGGTTACCCACTGAGAAGGCTTTATGTATTTACGTAAAATATCTTTTTGCAGCAAAACAAAGCGTGCTGCTTCATCTGCATTAAAGCGTTTAAAATCGAGTATAGAATGGGGATTAGCCTGCTGAACCAGTTCCTTTGCATTTGGTATCCGGATCTGCTCAAAATTATTATAGGTCTGGCTCCAGAAAGCATTCCCCCAAACCTTGTTTAAGGTGTCGATACTTTTGTATTTGTTCTTAAGCCAGGCGCTATACGCTTGCTGTGCATTTTCACTATAATCAAACGATGCACCATAATGAGATGGCTCATTATCGATCTGCCAGCCCCAAACGGTTTCATTATTTCCGTAACGTTTCGCCAGCAAAGTCACAATCTTATCAATATAGCCTTCGTATGTTTTGCTCGACCAGGAAGCATGCTGCCTTGCTCCATGCTTTATTGTTCTGCCCTCGGCATTTACCATTAAAATATCCGGATGCTTTTGTGTTAGCCAGGCGGGTGGTGTTGGGGTTGGGGTACACAACACTACCTTTATTTTATATTTTGCAGCCAGCGCCACGGCTTTGTCCAGCCATTCGAAATTGTATTTTCCTTCCTCTGGTTCAAGCGTAGACCAGGCAAATTCGCCATAATGAGTAAACTCAAAACCTAGATCAGCCATTTTCTTTATATCCCGCTCCCAGTTTGATTCCGGCCATTGCTCGGGATAATAGTAAGTACCAACCTGCATCAGGTCCTTTTTTTCAAAAAACCTCTCGGCATTTTGAGCAAAAGAGCCCTGAAAACAAACGATTAACGCCGCGATTGCAAACACAATATTTTTTACGAACCGCCCTTTAAAAGGCATTGAAAATGAAACTTGTTTGGGCATAAATATTTTGATTACCAGAAATGGATTGATTTAAAGAATCTTAAAGCGAGCATTCAATACTAAATCGCTGCATCCCTCAACTTTTTTAGGCGCAACAGTGCCTCGATATAATAATAATCCGCATAAATAATTGACGCATCTATCTCTGATCCATTCGGCTTATGGCCAGTTGAATGCAAAAGGAAAGCACTGTTTTTATCTCTGCTCTGATAGCGTTTGGATGAAAGCTCTTTTAACATTTTTTCTGCGCTTTTGCGATAGTATTTTGCCTTACTCTTATCATTAACTAAAGTAGAAAGTTCGAGTAAAGCCGATGCGGTTACAGCCGCAGCGGAAGCATCCCTGGGAGCATTCGGAATAGCAGGATCATTAAAATCCCAATAAGGGATCAAATCTTTAGGTAAGTTTTTAAGGTATACATCTGTAACCTTTTGAGCAAAATCCAGAAATTCCGGCTTTTGGGTTTCCCGGTAGCACATTGTATAACCGTAAATAGCCCATGACTGTCCCCTTGCCCACATCGAATTATCAGCATAACCCTGATGGGTAACACCTTTTATTTTTTTTCCGGTGGCCTTATCATAAACCACCGCATGGTACGATGTAAAATCCGACCGGAAGTGATTTTTCATGGTGGTTTCAGCATGTTTTACAGCTATATCGTACAGGCCTTTACTTCCGCCGTTCTTGGATGCCCAGAAAAGCATCTCCAGGTTGATCATATTATCGATGATCGTATTATGCTGGGGCCATTCCATATTTGGTACCGAGCGGGGCCATGATAATATTGTACCAACACGGGGATTATATAGTGTAACAAGCGTATCGGAGGTTCTGAGAATTATTTTTTTATATTCCTGATTTTGAGTTAAGCGGTATCCGTTACCAAAACTGTTATGGATTTGGAAGCCTAAATCGTGATCTATTGCCGTATTTTGAGAGAGTGGAATCAACTCTTTGCTGAATTTATCCGCTTCTTGCTTCCACTTTGTATCCCCGGTGGCCTCATAGAGATACCATAATGTCCCAGGAAAAAAACCGCTCGTCCAGTCGGCATAATTCACCAAACGCCAGGTATCTGAACCACTATTAATGCTGCGGGGAATATTGTTTTCAGTATCAGGGAGAAGCGAAATTGTTTTTACTGCCTGGTTAACGCAGTACCGCAAGCTCTTGTCTGGTTTAAACTGGGCATTGAGAGTCAGTGATAGAAAAATTAAAAAAATCAATGTATATACTGAAAGTTGCGATGTTTTCACTTTTTTTTTAATTATTAGGGTGTGCAGTACTGATGACGGATTTTGACAGACTTTATACTCATTATCGCAAATTATTTCAGAACGACCAAACAATTCGTTAGATTCTCGCTCCAGAAGCTTTGTTTTCTGCTTCTAAAGTGACTGCATAACTATTTGTCAACTACATTTAAGACCGTAGTAGCTGAGCCAACATTTCCGCGCATATCACTGCCTTCAATAAGAACTGTATAAGTTCCAGGCACGTCAGTTGCATAAAAAGAAATCTGGGCCTTACCTGCTTTTGAAGTAATTAAGTTTGGCTCCCAGTGAATGGTAGAACGCAAATCTTTTACGGCTAGACCACCATTCTGAGGCGTATATTTAGGTCGGTAATATCGACGAGGCCATGAAAGGGGCACAGGTTTATACACGGCAATACCGGGTGTAGCAATCTGGCTCCATCCTACTCCCGACAAGGTAGTCACTTCTATAATTACATATTCACCTCTGCCAGATCTACCATTTGATTTCATGACATCATTCGACTCAGCTAACTCGTATCCAGTTATATAAGCCGGGCTTTCTATCACTTCAATACCCCGAAGCGACTCTGCAAATATTTCTTCAAGCTCTCCTTTTGACCTGCCCACTGATCTTCCGTCAAAATAGATTTTCACAGGCAAACCATTAACTTGGAAAGCCGAACGCCCGATATTGCTCGAGTCGGGCAAATCGGCATTGAAGTTTGCGCCATATCCAAACCCCTTAACTTTCAAACTCAAAATCTGATATAAACTCATCCCTGCAGATGCTTTCATATCAACTTCATCTAGAATCTGGTCGGCGACTCCGGGCCCATTCTTATTCCACGACTTTACAACTGTTTTTTTTCCGGTGATGACTACAGTCTTCAGCAGGCGCGCATCTCCATGAAGCTTATCATACTCATTACGGCTTGTATATACATTTTTTAAATAATTAAACCAGGTACTGTCGCTGTTCACATACCATGGTATAATTACCGGATTCGTATTTTTGAAAACAGGGGGCTTAAACTTATCCATCTCTATCCCTATATTAAAGCTCTTTTGAGCTTTGTTTTTTGCCTGCACAAAAAATAAAGCGGTGTCGAGCCGCGGGAAACCACTGAACTTAAATTGCCCGTTGTTATCGCTGGCCGTTTGCATAATAAATTCAGGCTTTTTACTTAACAGCATTATCGGGGCATTAGCTATAGGTTTATTTAAAACATTTGTCACTCTCCCTGTTACTTTCATTTCTCCGCCTTCAGCATTATACATCGGCTTTTTGGCCTCAGCAAAAAAATCGGCCCAACTATACTCTATCCACCCCTGGCTAAGCATTAAATTGTCTAAAGCAAGTTGCGCCTTGGGTTCTCCAACCGCAAGGTAGTATCCCGGATCTTCAATATCGCCTTTAAGTTCAGAGTTAAGAAGCAGGTATGTGGTTAGTCTATGATTGATAGTATCTGCAGGTACTTGTCCATTATCTGTTACAGCAAGTGAGAAGCTTCCTGATACCGGTTTTCCTTCACTGTCATTGACATCAATTTCAAAAGAAATACTATCACGGGGATGATAGCTGCTTTTTTGCCTTAGAACCGAAATTCCCAGATTATCCTTGTGATTAATATAAACAAGCCGCTCATTAAGAGGCTGGTGATTTGAGTTAAGCAAGGTAAAACGCGCTACTCCGGAGGGAAATATCTTTCTGGAAACTGTAAAATTTGAGCCATCATCCTGAATAATAATTTTACCGGCATAACAAACAATTCCGCGCGACTGCCCAATAATATAAAATAGTTGTCGCGCAGACACTACATCCGGAGTAGCCAATACAGTTATTTTTAATGAATCGTCAGAAACGGCAGTTACGTCCATAATGGTTCCCGACTTTTCTGGAACGGGGAGGTGATATTTACGTTCGTTTCCTTCGGGCGAGACAATCTTCGCCGTATAGGTCTCACCCCTCACCGGTCTTAGCTCAAACCGCCCTATACCTTTATGCAATGATGTGAACGAGCCAGCCTCTTCATTTTTACTGTTATATATCTTCCCATTTATGTTAATACCTCTTCCATCTTGCCCCAGGGCCTTAAAGGCAATCACTGATGGCATCTCAGAAACCAGTTGTCCTCCTTCAGGCATAAACTGAAGATCGATATCCTGCTCCCGATTTAAAAAAACAGGAAAAGTCAGAACTCGATTTCCTTCACCTTTTCTTAAATCTTTAACCTTCACCTGAATACTACCTTTCTTTAAAGTCTGAGGAAGATTTAGGTCAATTTCCAAATTCCCCTCCGAATTGCTCTCTGTATTTTTATTGTACAGCACTTTAAACCCGTCTGATACTTGTATCTGCATTTCGCGAAAGCCTACCGGCATTTTTGTTCCCTTTAAAAATCGGAGAGCAAGCTTTGCATTTGCACCATTATTACTTAGCCTGGCATTACTATTTACTATCCATTCATCGTTTTCTCCCTTACTTATAGAAATTCGATGGCAGAAAATGTAATCGCTGCCAAAATTGCGCATCCAATTTGTATAGGCTCGCACAGTGTAGCTTCCTTCCTTAAAACGATTCGCATTTAAAGGAACAGCACCCCATGTTATTCCGGAAAGAAGTTGCTGAGAAGTACGAAACACAGCATGACTGATTTCATCCTCTATTTCAAGATACATTAAACCGCTCTTTTGAGAGTAAAACAAGGATGAAGCATCAAAAAGATAAGCTTTAAACCAAATGGTATCACCTATGATGTACCGGGATTTATCCAGATGTAGATATATCTTCTCGGCAGGCAGGCGATGCTGTAAAGAATCTAAAGAGGCCACAATACCGCCCACTCCTGCTTTTTGCTGGCAATAACCGTTAGAAAAATTAAATAGAATGAGAAAAAATGCAGCTGCTATTAACAATTTGTTAGACATAGAATATTATTTAACAGATGACATTTTATGAAAAAGTTTATACTCGATTAAAAAGTAATTACATACAATAGCAGCCCTCACTTTATTAAGTGAGGGCTGCTATATTAATAATTGAACATAACAATTAATAACCCGAATTTTGTGGTTTTAAATTAGGATTCAGGTTAATTTGATCAGTAGGAATTGGTGAAAGATAATCTCTTCTTGTAATTATACTAGAAGCAGGCTGTACAATAACAGCTCCTGTAGCGACATCAACACCATTGGGGAATGCGGCAGGATTGTAAATTGCTTTTCCTCCAACAGTATATGTTGCTACTTCTGTAGGAGTTCCATCCGCATTTTTTACAACCATCCCCAGAATAGCCTTATTAGATACAGTTTCCGCAATGGCCCAGCGCTTAATATCGTCGACACGGAAGTTTTCCAAGTACAATTCAAGGTTTCTCTCCCGTCTTATTTCGCCAAGCATCGTCAGATCAGGATAAGGTACGATCAAAGCATTGGTTAATTTAGCTACACCCGCACGTGCTCTGATCTTATTAATAGATATATCCAAATCAGCATCTGAAATAGTTCCTCCGCCTAATTCGCACTTAGCCTCAGCGTAGATTAAATACATTTCAGCTAATCGTATCAATGGGTAATCATACGATTCCTGATTATCTTCACGTAAAGGATGTTCTGTAACCCATTTTCTGTTCACATAACCTGTATTCAAAGCAGTTAAGTTTGGAAGAAATGTATAATTGAAGTTAGTAGGCCAGTTATTGATAGTGGTATAATTAGCTTTCGCATAATCGGCTCCTCCACCATTCACTCCTGCCCCTCTGCCCCAATACTTTTGTCCGGGCCTTTTCACTAAACTAAACAACCGTAAATCTCTGTTATCAAATTCATCAGTCATTTTATTATATCCTTTACGAAGAGGCGAATGCGTGTATGGAAGTCCGTCGGTCATTAAATAGCTATCCATCATCTCACGATCGAGCCCGCTGGTTGCACCACCAAGAGTGTGGCTCAGATTCGCCCCCGCCCGTGCAAGATCATAATCATACATCCGCTTTAAAATGAACTCTTTGTTAGAAGTTTTTGTTAAGTTATTTGGATTTGACTTCCCGTCTTCCAATACGAAAAAGTAGTAGTAAGTCCAATTGCCAGATCCATTCCATAACTGGTACGTAGCATCGTCCATAATCTCTTTTGCTAAACTCGCCGCTTGTGTTAAATAGGCGGTAACGTTATCAGCCTTTTTTTGTCCGGGAGCAAAATCTGTAGTTTCGCCTACATATTTCTCCCATGTAGCTTCATAAAGTAAAACCCGGGCTTTAAATGCCTTAGCAGCCTGCTTGCTTAAATGCCCCTTATCTGAAGCGGAAATGACACTCTCCAATGGTAATCCCTCTATAGCTGCATCCAGATCCTTTAGTATTTGATCCACCACTTCATATCTGGTATTTCTGGGCGCATATAACAAGGGATCAGCAACAGTAAGAGATTTGGTTATAATAGGGACCCCGCCATAGCGTTTGAGCAAGAAAAAATACTGCCATGCTCTGAAAAAGTTAGCAGCAGATATATATTGCTTAATAGCCGCCTTATCACCCTGATAGTTTTCGCCCTTTTCAAGAAGTATATTGATATGCCTGATATACATCCATGGATTCCGCCAATAATTATCGGCCGATACCACAACACCCGGATTTACTCTGCTCCCCGTCCAGTCATAAAAATTAGAGCCGTCTACACTATTGAACCCAATCATTTTATTATAGAATGCATTAGATGCAGATTTAAAATGATCAGAGGTAGTAAAATAGCCTATTTCTCCTGGCACAGCAATTGGCTTAAGGTCTAAGAAGTCCTTGTTACACGATGCCGTTAAAACGAGTACACTAATTAGTGATAATATTATCTTCTTTTTCATATTATTAATATTAAAATGTTACATCTAAGCCAAAGGAATATGTTCTTAGAAAAGGATAGGTACTGTCTGCACTTTCCTGAAACTCCGGATCAAAACCATCTTTCAGCGTAGTGAACTCAAACAGGTCACCGCCAGAAAAATACGCTCGGATCTTCCCTACTTTGATCTTAGAAGTAATTGATTGTGGAATAGTATATCCTAAGATCAAAGACTTCATGCGGATATAAGAGAGTTTTTGAACATTCACATCATTAAATTGCCAGTTCCAATTGTTCTTGGCGTTATCAAATGACATGCGCGGATATTCGGCGTTTATATTCTCAGTCGTCCAGGTTTTTCCAACATAACTGGTGTTTACGTTGTAAAAATTGCGAAAAAACGGAGCCCGGGTGTTACCGGATCTCAATAAATTCTGTCTGCCAACTCCCTGGAAAAATGCCGAAAGATCAAATCCTTTCCATTGTGCCCCGAGATTAACGCCAAATGAAAGATGAGGGCTTGCATTCCCGTAATCATAAGTATCATTGTTGTCGATGGTATTGTCACCATTGCGATCAACTACTATTAAATCACCGGGGCGGAGCCTGGCGGATACATGAGTAGGGGAAACGCTAGTAAGGTTCCCTCTGTTACCATATTTAGCATAATAGGCGTTAATTTCGGCCTGATCTTTGAAATAACCCGCTGTTTCGTATACAAAAAGTGAATTATAAGCATAGCCTTCACGTGCCTCGATTTTTCCTTGACCGGGGACATTTGTATTAGGCATTTTGGAAACAGTATTAGAATTATCTCCAACATTAAACGCAACGTTATATCTAAAGTCTTTAACCTTACTTCTCCAGTTTAATGCAAACTCCCAGCCCTTTGTATCAAAATTCCCATCGTTTGTCCGGGGAGCTGTTCCACCAAGCACTTGAGGATAAGTGATCGGCACCAGCATTCCGATATTCGTCCTTTGAAATAAATCGAAACTACCTGAGAGCCGGTTGTTCAATACAGCAAAATCTACTCCCAAATTATAGTTTCTCATTCTCTCCCAGGTTCTTTCATACTCAGTGATCGCTGCAACACTAGCAGTCTGCTGCAAATTCCGCGTATCTCCAAAAGGTAAGGTGCCTGTTATATTGATTGTAGGAATATAATCATAAGGCGTAAGTCCTGACTGCCCTCCAGTCTCTCCATACTCCGCCCTGACCTTCAACTCATTAAGAAAGCCTAGTTTACTCATGAAGTTCTCCTGAGATATCCGCCAGGCCACTGAAGCGCCGCCAAAGTTCGACCACAGATAATCGGGATGAAAGAAAGACGAGCCATCTCTTCGTCCCTGTAATTGTAATAGATATTTTTCTTTATAATCATAGTTGAACCGGCCAATCCATGACAATAATGCCCATTCCGATGCACCACCCGAATTAGTTTGCGTTACAGGATTCGCTGCGTTTAAATCTATCAGACCAGGCGTCTCAAGGTTAGTACGCCTCGCCATTACATCTTTTGATCTATTAAGCTCAGTTGTATATCCCCCCATAACTTTTATGTTGTGACTGCTAAGCAAAGTTTTATTATAATCAAGAAAACCGCCGTAATTTTGGTATGCCACTCTACCGATGGTTTCGATTATTTCGGGTTGCGCAAACATATTTCCTGTTATGTTGGTACCCAGCCAATTATAGTTTTTATAAGGTTGATTATATTGCGTCCTCCATCCATTACGCCTTGAAATCCCGGCTGTAGCACTTGCAGTAAGACCCTCAATAATGTCTACAGACAGCTTTGAATTCAATCGGAATACGGGTTCCGCGTAATTATTTCTACCACCTTCTTTTGTAGCCGCAACAGGATTTCGGGTACCCGAATAATCATCGTAATACTGCCCCTGAGAATTGTATGTTGGAAAAACAGGCGCATCGAAAAAGCCTTGTCCTATGCCATTCTTCGGGCTTGAAATAATGCGGTTGTCATAGGAGATACCCGATTCTAATTTAATTTTGCTGGTGGGTTTAAAATCATAGTTTAAACGGAGGTTATACTTCTTTTCACCATCATACGCCGTTTTTAAAACTGAATTATTGTCAGCAAAACCCACAGAAAGCATATAGGCAGTATTTTCGCCGGAGCCTCGTAAACTTAAATTATGAGCTTGTGATGTAGAATTATCATATAGTTCGTTAAGATAATTGTTATTAGCGAACTGATATACTTTTTGATTTGCAGGATCGGTGAACAAAAAAGGTTCTCCAACTGCCATTTTTTCCAGATTTACTTTGGTCCATTGAGGATACCATTCGGTGACAGCACCTGTTACAGGATTAATCTTATCTTGCTGAGCAGCCAGAAGATATTGAGTGGCCCACTTCTTCATATCAGCAAATGGTGTAGTTATCCCAATGGTGTTAAATCTGATATTGGAATTGTAATTTATCTGCATCTTCCCGGATTTACCTCTTTTGGTGGTAACAAGAATCACCCCGTTTGCGGCCCTAGCACCATAGATTGAAGCGGATGCGCTTTTCAGAACACTTATATTATCGATATCGTTAGGGTTAAGGGAACTGAACTCTGAAAGTGCAATGACCATCCCATCCACTACTATAAGAGGATCACTATTTTGCGAGTTTATTGAGTTCTCACCCCTAATGCGAATATTAAGGTTTTCATTCCCCGGCCGGCTCGACGTTCTTGTAACGATAAGACCCGGCACTTCACCCTGTATAGCAACCACCGGATTACTCACGGTGCGGTCCTTAAATACCTCTTCCCCTACTTGAGATACTGCCCCGGTTAAACTAACCTTTTTTGTGGTTCCATACCCTACCACTACAACCTCACTTAATTGCTTAATATCTGTAACCAGCCGAATAACCATCGGCTGATTAGGGGTAGCGGGTGTTTCCACAAGTATAAAACCAATACTTGATACCTGCAAGGTTGAATTCTCCGGCACACTTAATCTGAATGCACCCTCTGCATCGCTCGCTGTTCCGATACTTGTTCCCTTTACTTTTACAGAGGCACCAATTACAGGCTCGCCGCTTGCATCAATAACTTTTCCTGATACAGAATTTTGCTGAGCATAACCCTGTAAAAAAAACATCAAAAGGAGCGGCGTCATAAGCCAACCTTTTAACTTTGGTGTTAAATAGAATTTGTTCATATGGTTATTTGGTTAATTTAGTTAGCTAAACCGGTTTAGCTAATTGAGCTTATTTTGGCTTAACTATACAATGACACAAATTAAAAGCTTTGATACTCATAAATTAAAAATACCGGCCAAAACCTGGCAGGTTTCATCTCATTACAGCACCTTACGACTAATTTGCAGGCAATTATCGAATAACCTGAGTTCGATTTAAAAGAGGGCAATTTGAGTAGTATTGGATGTTTCGTATTTGATAGCCGGTTTTTTCGGAAAGAAGCTGTAAGCGATCAAACCGGAAAGCATGTTGGTAATGAAGTTACCAAAAGAACGATGTCT
>JACMJM010000067.1 GCA_014380615.1 Sphingobacteriaceae bacterium | reverse complement strand
CCGAATCCGTTAAATCTTTCCAGGTACCACCTACTCCCGGTACGTTTGCCTGACCTCCCAACTGCCCCTCAGAACCTACCTCCCTCGCCACACGAGTTACCTCGGATGAGAACGAGTTCAGCTGATCCACCATCGTATTAATTGTATTTTTTAGCTCCAAGAGCTCGCCTTTTGCATCTACCGTAATCTTTCGGGATAAATCTCCCTTCGCCACCGCCGTTGTTACACCCGCAATGTTCCGCACCTGATCGGTAAGGTTACTACCCATCTGGTTTACAGAGTCGGTTAAGTCTTTCCAAACCCCTCCTACTCCTTTTACCTTTGCTTGTCCCCCTAACTTTCCTTCTGTACCTACCTCGAGTGCCACACGTGTTACCTCAGAGGCAAATGAGTTCAGCTGATCCACCATCGTATTGATGGTTTTCTTCAGCTCAAGCATCTCCCCTTTTACGTCCACCGTAATTTTCTTAGATAAATCCCCGTTCGCCACCGCTGTTGTTACACCCGCAATGTTACGTACCTGTGAGGTAAGGTTACCCGCCATCCGGTTTACCGAATCCGTTAAATCTTTCCATGTTCCGGCAACCCCGGTTACTTTCGCCTGCCCTCCAAGTTTACCTTCTGTACCTACCTCGAGTGCCACACGCGTTACCTCAGATGAGAAGGAGTTCAGCTGATCCACCATCGTATTGATCGTGTTTTTAAGCTCCAAAATCTCCCCTTTGGCTTCCACCGTAATCTTCCGCGACAAATCTCCTTTTGCCACCGCGGTTGTTACCGTTGCGATATTACGTACCTGGGCCGTTAAGTTACCCGCCATCTGGTTTACAGAGTCGGTTAGTTCTTCCCATACCCCGGCAACACCTTTAATTTTTGCCTGCTCTCCTAATTGTCCTTCAGAACCTACCTGACGTGCAACCCGTGTTACCTCCTGCGTAAACAAGCGCAGTTGCGAAACCATCCCGTTGGATTCTTTTGCAATTCGCAAGAACTCTCCTTTTAATGGTTGTCCGTTTATCTCCAATGGAACCTCATTAGATAAGTTACCGTTTGCAACTGATTTAATCAGTCCGGCAATTTCTAAGGTTGGATAGGTTAAATCGGTGATAAGATTATTTAATGACTTAACACCTACAGCGTATTCACCTTTAAAATCCGGCAGATCCAACCGTTGCGAAAGATTTCCCTTCTGACCAATAGTTTTTTCTGCTGTACAGATTTCATTCACTAAACGCTCATTGATATCGATAATATCATTGATCACTTCGCAGATTTTGCCACTGATACCGGCCTGGGTGATTGGAATCCTAACATTTAGTTTTCCGTTCTTTACCTGTGAAAGAATTTTTAAAAGTTCTTTCAAATCAAGAGAGTCATCATCCTCATGTATTGAGCCATTTAAGCTGGCTTTCTTTTTAGGTTTTTCTGATAAGATTTCAAGGTAATCTTGTTCCATGCGTAAGGAGATTTAAAACTTTAGGACAAACGTTGGTGACGAGCATAAATTGCCCGGTTTATTATTGAAATGGACTAGAGAGCGGAAGGGTTTAGAATGAGATATGAGATTTCCGGTCCACTGAAATAGCGGTACAGAATATGTAAACGAAAATAAAGTGCAAGATTTTTTTTCCCTCAATTCTATAAAATTTGTATAGATCCCTGTTCTATCAAGCACACCTAAAATAAGTTTTTTCTTGTAAAACCAATCTTCGTCATGATGTATTTTCTAAAAAAGGCGTATAAATAACATGCTTTTTACAACATGATCTAACCAATAACAGTGTTGATTATTTTTTTGTTTTAATAAGATAAAAAATTTTCAACCAAAATTGACTCCCGGTAATAAGAGAACTATTTAAAACCCTAAGATGTATATAGGGTTAGAATAGAAAAACTATTATGAACACTACCCCGCTTGAAAAACAGGACCAATTAGAAGAAATTAAATCGGCACAGGGATATTCTGTAATTTTTAAACATAATACCACATGCCCGATTAGTAAAAACAGGAGAGCGAATTTTGAAAAAAACGTCGAACTGTTGCCCCAAGGCACCGCCATCTATTTTCTTGATCTGCTAAGCTACCGCGAAATTTCTGATGCCATAGCTACGAGCTTTGATGTGAAACATGAATCGCCGCAGCTTCTTTTGATTAAGGATGGTGCATGTACGTTTCATCAGTCACTTTATGATATTTCGGCAGAAGACACCGCAGGGGCGATTCGCTCTAACTAGATTTAGGCCCGGAAAACCCATCATAAACTTTGTAACATCTTCATAAACAAGGCAATATTTCGTTTTGAAACTTATAAAAGATGGTATACTTTAGCATGATCACCAACATTAGACCATGTATATCACAATAGCCCCTCTCCGGAAATTATTTACCGTTGTAGTATTTCTATCTGTAAGCCTGGGTTCTATAGCCCAAAAAAACGAAGCGGGATGGGAAAATCTGTTCGATGGCAGAACCCTCCAGGGCTGGAAAATTCTGGGGGCGAAAGTGCCCTACGTAGTGGAAGATGGTGCCATTGTAGGCACAACCGTATTAAATTCGGGTAACTCGTTTCTAACAACAGAAAAGCACTATGCAGATTTCGTTCTTGAGCTTGACATAAAGCTCGGAAGCCCGGTTAACTCGGGTGTTCAAACCAGAAGTCATTTTGATGCGATTAAAAACCGTGTTTATGGAAGGCAGGTGGAGATCGATCCATCAGACAGAAAATGGAGCGGAGGAATATATGATGAAGCACGGCGCCAGTGGCTGTATCCTTTATCATTAAACCCTACTGCCACCAATTTATATAAGCCGGGCGAGTATAATCATCTTAAAATTGAGTGTATCGGCAACGAAACTAAAACCTGGCTCAATAATATGCCGGTTGCCTATGTAATCGATACTGTAGACCGGGAAGGATTTATAGGTTTACAGGTTCATAGCGTATCAACAGAGGCCCAAGCCGGTAAAAAAATCTTTTTTAAGAACATCCGCATTAAAACAGGCAATCTTAAATCAAGCCCCTTTCCTAAAAACATCTACGTAGTGAATATGGAATCGAATACCCTGAGTGCTAATGAGAAAAAAGCAGGCTGGAAAATGTTATTTGATGGCAAAACCAGTTCAGGTTGGGTTGGGGCGTATAAAACCGCTTTTCCCGAAAAAGGATGGAGAATCAAAAACGGAACATTAGCTGTTCTTCCATCAAGTGGTGGAGAATCGGCGAACGGAGGAGACATTGTTAGCAAAGAAAAATACAGTGCTTTCGACCTTAGCTTTGATTTTAAGTTAAGCCCCGGAGCCAATAGCGGGATAAAATACTTCGTTACATTAAACGAGAAGAATACAGGATCGGCTATCGGTTTGGAATACCAGATTCTTGACGACCAATTACACCCCGATGCTAAACTTGGAAATAATGGCAACAGAACTCTGGCCTCGTTATACGATTTAATTAAGGCTGATAAACAACCACGGTTTCTGCATCCTGTTGGACAATGGAATTCGGGCCGTATTATTGTTTACCCCGACAACCGTGTAGAACATTATCTAAACGGTTCGAAGGTTTTGGAATATGTTAGAGGATCGAAAGAATTTAGAGATCTGGTTGCGACAAGTAAATATAAAGACTGGAAAAATTTCGGCGAAGCACCGGAGGGCCGCATCCTAATACAGGACCATGGAAATGAGGTAAGCTTGAGGAGTATAAAAATCAAGAAGCTAAAGTAATGTCATTCCAGGGAGGGGCAAATAGTATGGCCACGGAGGCACGAATACACCAATTTAAAACAGCATTTTTAATTTAATGAATAGTTCAGGCGGTTTCTTTGCGATCTTTGCGCCTTTCTTATGTTGCTTTGCGTGAAATAAGCTCTATGATGTATGTAAAGAAGGGAGGTATTTTGCTTTTATTCCCACTGTAATCTATTGGCTGTTCTTCGGGATCCCAGCTCTTCTTTTTTTCACGCAAAGAACGCAAAGATAAAAACACGCAAAGAAGGGAAGGTATATCGCATGCACTTATAGGCGGTTAGGCAACCTTCGTGGCTTTGTATCTCCTATTTTATTTTTTGCTACAAACACAAAGTTGTACATGTACACCCTTGTTTTAATACAATTTCAATCCCAAGCTAAAATTAAACAGCCTTAATTTAGTATCCTCATATCCACTTCTGCTTATTTTACTCAGGCCGTGTTCGTAACGCAGATCAAAAGAGATTTTCTTAATATCTAGCCCCGCTCCAAATTGCCATGCAAGTGCCTGATCTTTATAATTGAACCTTGTGGAATTGCCCACTGCGTTTTCAAATGATTGTTGATCGTCAATAACAAAAGCAATTACGGGCCCGGTATTAATCCTGCCACCAATTCCCAAGGCACCGATTTTAGTGCCAACCAATATTGGCAGATCTATGCTGGTAAAATCAACACTAAGGGATTGGCCGCTCGCATCCTTTACATCGGTAGTTTTAACCGTATAATATAGCTCTGGCTGGAGATGTAAACCCATGGCTCCGACCCTTGCCCATATTCCCGCAAGGTACCCCGACCGGTTTTCGCTGCTAAAGCCATTTTCCTTAGAAAGTTTAGACAAATTAACTCCGGCTTTCAGGCCGAAATCGAAATTTGGTATCACCTGAGCCTGTAACGAACTACCTGCACACATAATAAGTAGAACTAATATTGATCTTTTCATGATGTTAGTGTTTAACTTATTGTTTTAACAAAGATAAAGGCATTTTGTCTGATTTCTTTGATTGATATATATTAAATAACCTACCGGTATCCGAAAAAAACAATGCGAATCAAAAGTGGCATAGAGCCGAACAATTTCATTAAGATCCGGCCTTTCGGCGATGGCCTAAAGTTGTAACCTGCGAATACAAATCACGTACAATCAACAAATCACTTTTAGTTTGAATTTGAAAAAGACAGGGAGTATTATGGCCACCGGAATGTGCCATTTTGCTTTACTTTTCGCCTTTTCCCTTCCTAATCTGCAAGCATTCTCGCAGCAGAAAATTTATGCCCACCTAAATCTTATCACTAGTACAATCCCAGTACTAAATTATCTATCACAGACCAACACCTCTTCAAACTTCTTTCAATCAAACTCTAAGTTAAATCTATCTATAGTTTCCGGACTTTCAACAGATTGCGGCCAAGGCGGTTCAGCTTATAATCCGCCCGCATCGCCCTCAACAGAACCAGGCGGAAGCGAAGTTTCGCCTAATACAGTAGTTTTAAATCCACAACTCGCCTATGATGCGGATGAAAATAGCTATTCTACTATTTACATGGATGAGCAGCAAAAGGGCGTTGAGTTGGCGCAGTACATTCTATTTAATAATCCTGGTTCAGCAACGGATCAGGTGAGATTAAAAATGTCGCTCACGGGAGATTTATTAAACGACAACGATTATACTGTTACGCTTCAGGGTTTTATGGGCACTACCGCTGTAGGTACTATTGTACCAATCACTACCGGCCTAACAACCAATCAACTTCAATATTACATAACTCCGGGAGCTATTTTCGATCGAATTAAAATTAATATCCTGACAAATACTAACGGAAGTAAGAAAGCTCAAGTGAATGTGCATTACGTAACGTTGAATACACCCCCTACACCAAGCCTACCGGGAACAACTGTAACAGCCGGAGTTAGCAGTAGTTCTGAATCTCACTGTGAGGGGCCTGTAACTTTGACGGTTAGCAGCCCTGATGCGGCTTATATCTATAAATGGTATGACTCTTCGAATAACTTGGTGACTACCGGAACATCTTACTCTTCTTCGCTAAACCCTGGAACATATACTTATTATGTTTCCGCATCGAGAGGGCCAACGTGCCCCGAATCGGCCAAACACACTATTAATTTAACGGTATTTGATACACCAGATGCCCCAAATGTAAATCCAAATTAATTAAAAATAAGATCATGAGAACAACCATTATTTACTTGAAATTCATCGCCCTGGTACTCCTAGTGGCTTTTCAAAAAGACGCATTTTCGCAGACTTACACGGTTTACCAGGCTGGGACAACACAAATCGTCCTCACACCGTCCATGCCATCAGCTTCAACATACGTAATTCAACCAACGGATGCTGTAGAATGGAAAAACACTACCAACGCCACCATCAAAAACACTTTAGGAACGGCGAACGTAACAATAGTCCCAGCTGAATTAGATGCGGGGCTAAACACCTGGGAGGTAAAGGTTAAATCTGCGGCCAGCGGAGCAGAGGCCTGCTGGAGCGATCCGACTACCATTACAATTTATAAGCTTCCTACTCTTGACATCACTTTAAGTGCTGCAACCGACCCTGAGTATTGCGACAATATAACTGCTTCTTCGGCACTAACCGTAACGGTTGCACCTACAGCCGGGTCGCTGGCACTTCCGGCTGGCGTTACCATTAATTATACTTGGGCTGTTACTAAAGACGGGAGCCCATTAGCAACCAGTATCGGCAGCCACGTGGTATCGGCAGTTGCGCCATGGACCGACGTATTCACAGTTACCACCACCAATTATGGCATTTACACCTTTTCTGTAAAAGCCGCATATGCCGTTTCAAGTGGAACTTTAAAATCGGATTACGAAAAATCGCTGGCAGTTGGTGACATAAAAACCATTAAAGTATACCAAACACCAAGCGCGCCAACAATTGCTGTACAATAGATTCAAACAAATTATGTACACATAATTTAAAGTAATAGCTTCTGCATAGCAGAATGATACGATGTATAAAAGAGCCTGTGGATTAGGATTTATATTCTTTCTGATACTTGCTATCAGTCCGGCTGTATTCTCACAAGGAAGCGGAGGGGGAAATCTTGCGCAAACTATTGAGATTGCGCCGGGTGGCTCAGTAACATTCAAAGCTACGGCAACAAACGGTGTGTCATACCAGTGGTTTAGGGACGGCAACCCAATTAACGGCGCGAATCAGGCTACATTATTAGTCTCTGACGTAGGGGAATACAAGGTTCAGGCTTTTAATACTATCAACTGCAATTCTGAGATGTCTAAGGGGGTATTGGTTGTTCTCAAAGCAGCCCCCAACCAGGCAAATCTGGCTGTTATTAAAAAATCAGAAATCAAAACCACCTCAATAAACACCCCCTACGAATACCTGATAACCGTAAAAAACAGCGGGCCCGATGCGGCAAATAAGGTTGAAGTAACCGATGTTCTCCCGGAAGGGCTTGTTTTTAAAAACGTTTCTATGGCCATGCCGGGCGAATTTAAATATGATATCGCCGCCAAAACCATAACCTGGAAAATAAGCCAGTTGCCAGCTTCGGAACAATCGGAGTTGCGATTTAACGCGGAAGCTATCAATCCGGGAACGATTCAAAATACGGCAACGGTATCCGCTCTTGAAGCAGACCCCAACATGGCCGACAATACATCGACTGACATTAAATCAATTACCGATTTAATTATCCCCAATGTATTTACGCCAAACGGCGACGGAGTTAATGAGAAGTTTGAAATAAAAAACCTCGAATTCTATAAAGAAAACGAAATCTCTATCATTAACCGCTGGGGCAACTCAGTATATGAGAAAAAAAATTATGAAAATCTTTGGGACGGAAGTGGCCTTGACGAAGGGACCTACTTCTTTGTATTAAAGGTCAAAAACGCTACAGGCACATGGAAAGCCTATAAAGGATATATAACACTTTTACGATCAAAGACGTCGCTACAGTGAGGAGATGAGAAAAATATTAACGCTTATAATAATTCTTTTACTGGCTTTCGCATCCTATTCGCAACAGGACGCGCAATTCAGTCAATATATGTTTAATGGATTATACATCAATCCGGCCTATGCGGGATATAAGGAACAAGCGAATATCCATTCGTTTTACAGAACCCAATGGGTTGGTTTTGAGGGGGCTCCGCAAACTATGTCGGTTGCCGGCGATCTGGTTTTAAAAGATGGAAACGTGGGCCTCGGCCTCCTCTTATCGAACGATTTTACCGGTTCACAGAGCAGCTTTTCTACCTATATCAACTATGCCTATAGAATCCAAATAGGCGAATCCGGCTTTTCAAGGCTGTCATTCGGCCTGGCGGCTGGCCTTGTACAGCAGGGTATAGACGGCGATAAACTATCTTCTATTGAAGTAGACCAATATGTTCCAACCGGGAAGCCGACAGAAAGTTTCCCCGATGCGAGGGTCGGGATCTTTTATTCCACCCCCAGCCTTTTCGTCGGTTTTTCGGCAGACAACCTGGTAGCCAGTTATTTTCAGGCACAAAATCATGCGAAGAACTTGCTCCTGATGAAAATCAATAAGCACTATTACTTTACCGCCGGTGCACTTATCCCCATAAACTACGACATTAAGTTTAAACCAACCGTATTGCTGAAAGACGATGCCCAAACGTTTACCAGCATGGATATCAATGCCTTTTTGCTCCTTTACGACCGGATCTGGATCGGAGGGTTTTATCGGACAGCGGTAAAAACTTACAAAAAGCCCCACCTTGATGCCGGGCTTCAGAAAAAAAACGGAATTGGTGTAATAGGTGATTTTTTTATTAATGAAAACTTGCGCCTTGGCTATGCGTTTGATTATTCACTCTCTAATTTACGAAGCTATAACTACGGCTCGCACGAAATTTCGATTGGTTTTGCTTTAAGTCCAAGGCGGCGTGAGGGCCCCAAATGCTACTTTTAAATTCGAAACAGGATTCTTTAATGCCGCTTGTCGCGATTCACCCGGCAATCTGACGTTTCACACCACGATAAATTCATCTCAGTCAGATTAGCTTTGTAATACTTTTAAAAGGTGTTATAAGCTTGTTTATGAAAAGGGAGCGTTTTTACTTTACTTTTAACGGAAATACCGAAGAAACCTTCACGTTTTATAAATCCGGGTTTGGCGGCGAATTTATCTTAAAACGCAAAACTGATTCACGATGCCAACAATATTATATAAACCCGCTTAGGAAAAACCACCGCATAGCACTTCCCTTAGGTTCAAATCTTGTTATTTTGAATATAAGTATAAATGAGATTATTGACCAGGTTATAGCTCTGGAAAATTTTGATACAAGCGTTGAAGCGGAAAATGAGGATGAGGCCGAAAAAGTAATGGTGTTTTCTCGCAACAGGTCGGCTTTAGTAAACCGTAAATTTCATGAGAAACGAACAAAAGCATTTAAGAACATGTACACGGGGCCAGCACTATTTTAAGAGCAGCGATTGCCCTACTTTCCCGATTTGTGAAGCAATCAGAACTCCGGAAAGCGATTTTCTATCATTACTCTCTGCCCCGGCCCGCAGAGCATTAGAACGCGAAGGCATACTTACAGCCCATCAACTCTCATTAAAAAGCCAATCAGAAATTTTGAAGCTTCACGGCATGGGACCAGCCTCTTTACCTAAATTAAAGAGTGCATTGCTGGCCGAGGGCCTTAATTTAAGGAGTAGTGGTGGGAATAATTCATTCCATTTGCGAAAAATTAAGATGATTGCGGTTTTATGTCACGAGGCACTACGAAACCGATCCTAACTGCTCGTCTAAATCAGGCTCACCGGCATTGGCTTTTTCTATGGCATGCTTTTCCGCCAAAACAAGCGGATCGACATTCATATTTCTGGTACTGCCCTTAACTACCCTTTTACCGAAATCAAGTTGGCTCTCCGACGTTAAATCAGAGTTCATCGGCACTCCCTCCTTTTCCGAATTATTAACGGAGCTAATCTCAGCTGAATGCTCATTACTGCGGGCAGTGTTGGTTTTAGCCTTAACTGGTTCGGCTATGTTATCCTTTTCGCCCTTAACTTTCGGGCTAAGTTTTTTTGCTATTTGTTTGGATAACTTTTTGATTTCAATTTTGGCTTTCTTTGGTTCAAACCCAAGGCGAATAATCGAGTCCTGTATATCCTTAATTAAATTCTTTTCTATAGATTCTCTAATGGCCTTTTTTTGGGCTTTTTGCTTCATTTGTGATTTTTCCTTTTTCATACTGCCCAGAGATTTCGGCACATTGCCCTCTGGTTCCATTATGATAAACAGGTATGGCGGGCTCTTGTTTAGACGATATAAAAAAAGCCGACTTGGAAAAGCCGGCTCATCTACCTATGAAAACAGGCCCTGGCGGATATACTTCTTAAACGGTAGAATGCCTTGATATGTGACATACAATGAAAATAAACTCGGTCGGATTTGCCCTGCAAGATTGGCGCATAAAGCCTTTTTAAAAACCTAAAAAGCATGTAAGTTTGGATATAACGAATTTGACCATGGAAACTTTAGTAATCGACAGCAGGATGCACTCACTCATAATTTTGTATGACATGCATACAAAGTTTTTTTTCAGCGCACTCGAAGGAATCTCAGATGAGGATGCCAACAACCGATTAAACACCAAAGCAAATCATATTGCCTGGCTAACGGGCAGCTTGGTACAACAGCGATTTGAGCTTGCGCAGGCCTTTTCCATCGATAAAAAACAAGCGGCGAATGATCTGTTCAGCGATAACAAGGGAATTCAAGATGAGATTATTTATCCGTCGCTAAGTAAATTTAAAGTTGATTGGGAAAACATTACACCACCTTTAAGAAATGCTTTGCACGATTCGAGTACCGAAAAACTGAACTCCACTTTCGAGATGATGCCCGGAATGTCAATGACATATTTCGACCTTATCACATTTATTATTTATCGCGAAGCAAATTGCATAGGTCAGATAGCTTTATGGAGAAGGCTATTGGGTTATGAGGGAATGAAATACATGTAATAGAGATATAAAGCAACAAACAGCCACACGTTGGGTTGTATTGGCTGTTTATTGCTTTTTACCAGTAGCATAAGCACATAGCTTACGTATCAATGCTTCGGCATCACTGCAATCTAGGCGGCCTTAGCAGCTTGGATCATCGAAGATGACAGCAACGTATAACAGGTAATCCAGGCAGTTTTTACTTCTTCGGTCCAATGTTCAGCTAATCCCTTTTCAAGAGTCCATAGCAAAGCACTGCCAACTATAGTGTAGTGTTCATCCCTTACTCCATATCCTGCATGTCTTTTTGCCATGGCAGCAACCTCTCCTATTACATCATCAAGCTTATCCAGTTTGTTAATCACATACCCGATCATATACATCAATTTTTTTGACTGTTCAGTAATATCAGCTTTAAACATAGGCTTAAGTTCTGGTGCGATATCAAATAATCTGTTATAGAATAGCGCGCCTGCTGCATCAGCATCGGCAGCAACCATTTTCCATGAACTTTTAACTAAAGTAATTTGCGTTGCAGTCATTTGATTAATTTTATAAAGTAAATATTAAATCAGGTAGACAGCTTAAACTGAGAATATGTTACAAATACTTAACCAGTGTGGAGATATTAATTACGAAAGCCTTTTATGAATGTTTAAAAATCAAAAAAATAAAAGTATTCACCAGCGCAACTATTGTCGCTAAGAGCCCCTTTTTAGCCGTATTTGCACCCGCATAAAAACTATTGAGGAATATACATTTGTATTATTCAAAACAAAGCGATGACTATTCTAACCGTAATCTTAATTATTATTGCTTTACCTATGCTTATAGCACTCTTTGTAAAAAAAGAATATAACATAGAAAGAAATATAATCATCAACAAACCCAGGCAGGAAGTATTCGACTATGTGCGGCTACTCAAAAACCAAGAAAATTACAGCAAATGGGTAATGGCCGATCCTGATATGAAAAAAGAATATATCGGAACGGACGGAACGCCAGGATTTATCTATTCCTGGAACGGAAACAATAAAGCGGGAGAAGGCGAGCAGGAAATAATAACTATAGTCGAAGGAGAAAGATTAGATTTAGAGATTCGCTTTAAACGGCCCTTTGAAGGAAAAGCTTTTACACCCCTAAGCACAGAATCATTAACTGACGGTAAAACAAAATTAGGCTGGGGTATGTATGGAAAGAGTAATTACCCGATGAATCTTATGACTCAACTAATGAAGGGAGTTCTGGCAAAAGACATCGACATCAGCCTTAACAAACTGAAGGCTATTTTGGAGAAAAAACAATAAACAACAATCGCTTAAAATACTGTTCGGATGAAAACAAAACTACTTTCTTATCAATCATTAAACACCGATTTAGCGGCTCTTTTACTTCGCTTGATTTTTGGAGGGGTAATGGCTCATCATGGCTACTCCAAATTCATAGCATACGATACCATTCTCCCTATGTTTGGGGATATAATCGGAATAGGCTCAAAGCTTTCTTTTAATCTGGTTATTTTTGCCGAATTATTTTGCGCCCTCTTTGTTGTAATTGGCTTTTTAACCCGCCTTTCGGTAATCCCTATTTTAATTACCATGATAGTTGCTTTTTTTATTGCTCACGGTAAAGATCCGTTTCAAATGAAAGAGGTTGCTTTCTTATTTATGACACTTTCAGTTGTAATTTTTATACTGGGAAGCGGAAGATTTTCTATAGACAAATTGATTTTCGGAAACAAGGAAAACCGATAAAGTAGGTGGCGGTTTACTTCAATTGAAAGGCCTATGGTAGAAATATTCAGAACTAATTGTAAAAACCCGGCACAGGCTGATATCCTGATAACGCAGCTACAGATGGCTTTTGTAGATTACGAGGTGAATTTCGACCTCGACGATTGCGATAACATTCTGCGTGTAGAATGCAGCTCAGAATTAATAGACGCCGCCCTTTTAATCGAATTCCTGAAAACTTTTGGATGCCTGGCCGAAATTTTACCCGATGAAGCCACACCGCCTTTGTGGGCCTTCAGTTGAATATGCAAAGAGATTTATTGGCCTGCTATTTCATATACTTCAACAATCTTTTCCCCCTACTTTGCATCGCCGCCGACCCATCTCTCAAGTGAAAAATAATCTGGTCTTTCAGTTCGTCCGAAATCCAGTCGTACTGATTTCTTAAATTGAAAAGAATATCCATACAATTAACCTTTACGGCCACGGGCGTTTCGGGATCGATAAGCCATTCGAAAGTTGTTTCTACAACATCTGTTAATTCGTACTGCGTTAAGCTATTCACCCGATCTTTCGTCGAATAAAACATCAGTATTTTGGTATAATGTCTTTGACAGCTTCTATTCTTTTGCTTCGGGTAAAGTTCTAAAAAGCGTTGAAGCATAGATGTGGGTAATCCCTGATTGAAAATCAAACTGTGTTCCAAAACCCAGGCCGCCCTAAAGGCAACCTCAGCTTCATTATGAAAGGTTAGATCAAGCACATGGTTAAGCGAATCGCTGGTTCGAGACGCGGCTCGGGCCAGGCCTTCAGCATCGCTTTTCGTTATCGAAATTTTTATGCGGTCTAAAAAATTCTCTTTTGTCATCATTTTTCCATCTAAAAATAATTCTTTTGCAGCAAGTAACAACTGATAGTGAGATTCCTTACTTTTGCACCTCAATTTACAAAGCATGATTACAGTATCCAATCTATCACTTCGTTACGGAAAACGAACTCTTTTTGAAGAAGTTAACTTAAAATTTACACCCGGAAACTGCTACGGCGTAATTGGTGCGAACGGGGCCGGAAAGTCAACTTTTTTAAAAATCCTTTCCGGAGAAATCGATCCGTCGAGCGGTTCTGTAAGTTTTACACCCGGAGAACGGATGGCGGTTCTTTCACAAAACCACTATGCTTTCGACGAGTACCCTGTAATTGAAACTGTTTTGCAAGGCCATAAAGAGCTTTACAGTGTGATGAAAGAAAAAGATGCCTTGTATGCCAAAGAAGATTTCACAGAAAAAGATGGCGAGCGAGCTGGTGAACTAGAAAATATTTTTGCCGAGATGGACGGATGGAACGCGGAAAATAATGCCGCTACCATGCTCAGTAATCTCGGAATAAAAGAAGAGCATCACTATAAACTACTGAAAGAACTGGATGGCAATCAAAAAGTGCGCGTATTATTGGCGCAGGCTCTTTTCGGCAAACCCGATATTCTTTTGCTTGATGAGCCTACCAACGACCTTGATATACACACCATTGCGTGGCTTGAAGATTTTCTTGCCAGCTATGAGGGCATTATTCTGGTTGTATCTCACGACAGGCACTTCCTGGATACTGTTTGTACACATGTTGTGGATATCGACTTTAGCAAAATCACCATTTACACGGGTAACTATACTTTCTGGTACGAATCCAGCCAGTTAGCCGCTCGTCAGCGTTCCGACCAGAACAAGAAAATGGAAGATAAGGTTAAAGAGCTTCAGGAGTTTATCCGTCGCTTTAGCGCGAATGCTTCGAAATCAAAGCAGGCTACCAGCCGTAAAAAAGCACTTGATAAAATTAATCTCGAAGAAATTAAGCCTTCCAACAGAAAGTATCCTGCCATATTATTCAACCATCAGGGCCGCGAAGCCGGCGATCAGATTCTCCAAATCGACGGCCTGAGAAAAGAGTTGAATGGTGAAGTTTTATTCTCTAACATTAACTGTATGGTTAATAAAGGAGATAAAATCGCTATTCTATCCGAAAATAGTTTGGCCACAAGTGCCTTTTACGATGTGTTAACCGGTAGAGATACAGACTTTAAAGGTGAATTTAAATGGGGGGTTACGATAAACACCGCTGATATACCCAATGATAATTCGGGTTATTTTGAAGGTAAGGACGATAATCTGATAGACTGGCTGAGAGAATACTCCGCAGGAGAAAAAGACGAACAATTTATAAGAAGCTTTCTTGGGCGGATGTTATTTTCGGGCGAAGAAGTTTTAAAGAAATCATCAGTACTATCCGGAGGCGAAAAAATGCGTTGTATGTTCTCTCGCATGATGCTTCAGCAGGCCAATGTACTTCTTTTTGATGAGCCTACCAATCACCTCGATCTCGAATCGATTACCGCGTTAAACAACGGAATGAAAGATTTTAGAGGTGTAATTTTATTTACATCACGAGATCATGAATTGACCGAAACCGTTGCTAACCGGATTATAGAAATTACGCCGGGTGGCATTATTGATAAGCTAATGACTTATGATGAATACATTAACAGTGATGTAGTGAAACAGCAAAGGGAAGAACTTTACAGTATGGCTTAATTTATTCTTTTAAAAAAATATCGTAAGCAAAGCGCAGAATCGTTCCAAACACAATAAGCAGGAAAAACACCCTGATAAATTTATTACCTTTTAATAGCGCAAGTTTTGTTCCCAGGTAAGAGCCGCCAAGATTAAATAGGGCCATGGGTATGGCATATTCGTATAGAATGTGGCCCGTACTCGCGAAGTAAATTATCGCGGCCAGGTTTGTTGCGGCATTTACATATTTCGCATGTGCGCTAGAATGAATAAAATCATTTCCCAGTACAGCGATAAAAACTAAAATCAAGAAGGTACCCGTTCCTGGGCCTACCAAGCCATCGTAAAATCCAATAACAAAACCCGATATAGTACCCATAAGCACCTGACTGGTATACGAGTAATTTCTGGCGGTATGCAAACCGAAATTTTTGTTCCGATAAGTATAAACAGCTACCAGTAAAAGCAGAATGAAAATCACCGGTTTAATTTGGGTATTATCTATTATTGTTATTACGTAAGCTCCTAATACTGCTCCTGTAAAAGCAGCGGGTATAACCGCCGACAAGAGTTTCCAATTAATAGTTACCTGTCTGGAATACCTGTATCCCGCAAAAGCAGTACCCGTTAAGGATGGGATTTTTGTGGTGCCTAATAAGGTAGCCACCGGATAATGCGGAAGAATAATTAACATAGCTGGCGTTTGAAGAAGCCCTCCGCCGCCCACAATAGAATCAATAAATCCAGCGCAGCAAGAAACTATACAGAGAAGGATCAGTTCTGTAGTCATACACTAAAGTATGTTTTAATACACCAAGTGGTAACATTCTCAATGAAAATTGAGTATTAAAAAAATGAATATTAACTTTGGTTGAATGGAAATACAGGAATTGAAATTAGGGAATCTTATAAAAATAAGTCCGCGTGAGAACGAAGAGGGAGTATTGTTCCTAACAGATATTCAACAATCCAGCATAATCGGCGAAATGGTAACTCCGAGGCAAGGCTATCATTTCAGGATAAAATTCGATGAAATTCTTCCGCTTGAACTTAGCGAAGAATGGCTTACAAAACTAGGCTTTGCTAAGGCACCCGACAATGATGAAATCTGGGTGGATTCAAAAAACTTTATCCTTTTCAAATTTTCGGCTTTCGAAAGTGGCTTTATGGAAGAAAGCCGTTTAGCGGTTGTCATCGATTCTATGCATCAATTACAAAATATGTATTTCACGCTTACTGGTGAGAAATTGACTCTGGTTACACCGCCAAGTTTTTTATAAAGACTTTAATTTTGGGTGTTTAAAGAACTAAGTAAGAAGCATTAACCCTTTGTGTCTTTGAGCCTTCGTGGCAGAAAAAATAAGGGTTTTAGAAAATCATCATCAATAAACAACCCGGCATTTTTAATATTGAAGATCTTTCTTCATAAGCCAATCAATTTGCGGATCGTCGCCCAGAATAAAAATTTTTGAGCCGCATTTTGCGAATCCCCATCTAGTATAAAAATCAATCGCCTTTTGATTCTCGTGCCAAACGCCCAACCAAAGAGCCTCTTTGTCTTTAAGTCTTGCCGTGGCTATACATTCTTTCATAATGGCGTTACCTACACCAGTACCTTTAAAAGGCTGGTCTACATACAACCGGGCAATTTCCATCGCTCTTAATGTCGAACCTATTTCAGGCGGACTTTTAATCTCCCTCATCAGTGCATACCCCACCAGTGTATGAAATCTGTAAGCTAACAAAAAGGTATTGTGCTTGCGGCCTACTTCAGCCATCAAATTTTTAACAGAAAACTGAAACTTGAGAAATTTCTCCATGTCTCTTTTGCAGTTTTGCTGATTGAAACTTTCATAAAATGTTTTCCGACTGAAATACGCTATAGTAGCAGCATCCTCAGGTTCGGCCATGCGGATAGTAATGGTATTAAACATTTTTGAAACCACTGTCTCTAATATTCAGGCTGTGAAAAGGTTATTACGGCATTTATATTAAAATAGTTAGGGAAAATATAAAAAATTAACCGCAATAGTATTGTAGCAACCGCCAAATTCCAACTTAGTAATCATATTATTCCCGCTTCCAAATACTCCGAAATGCAAAAGTTTATGGAAGATATCGCGAAATCTCCAAACAAGAAGCTGGTTTTACGAAAAAAGGCATAGCAGACAAATACAGGTTCTATAAAATGATGCCTGTCTATCTATACCAACATTTAAACCTTCTGTATTTTCGTAAAAATACTGAAACTAGTTCCAGCGTTTTACGTATTTATGGATGCTTTTTGTTAGATTGTCCATCAAGCGTTCTAATAATACCAATTAAAATATGATTAAATACGTTGTAGGAGTAGAAATACATGTTAAACGGGTTGAGGTAGCAATAATAGACCTTGAGTCTAAACAGATTGTACCCGGCACTAACGTTCAAACAGCCATCAATGCGATGGAAAGCGCTGAAAATTTGCTCAGTTGCTGGACAGATGCAATAAATGAAAGCCTGAAAATACACGGCAGTGAGGTATCGCATATAGGTATAGCGGTTCCCGGCCCGTTCGATTATGATAAAGGTATTTTCCTGATCCAAAATCTTCAGAAGTTCGATGCGCTGTACCAAATGAACATAAAAGAACTGCTCTCAGAGCGGTTAAACATCCCGAAAGAAAATATCCGGACAGCAAATAATTCACCTTGTTTTTTACATGGAGAAGTTTTACATGGTGCTGCAAAGGGATACAATAATGTACTGGGTTTTATATTAAGCTCGGGATTTGGGTCGGCCCGATATACAGACGGTGTAGCTACCGATGCCGATCTTTGGAAAGTTCATTTCAAAAACAGCATAGCCAACGATTATTTAGATATCAAGTGGATTTCACAAAGGTATAAGGAATTTACAGGCATGGATGTTACCGAATTAAGTGAATTAACCAAACTGGCTAAAACCGACGACGGAATTGGTCAATTAGTTTTTGGCGAATACGGCGAAAACTTCGCCACCTTTTTGGCACAATACGCAAGTCTTTATGATTCTGATCTTGTGCTTGTAGGTGGGTATACCGATGCCTGGGGGCAGTTTTTACAACACGTTAAAGACAGGATGGAAGATAGAAGAATAAAGGTACCCATAAAACAGGCTGTACTTGGCGATGCGGCAATCCTAATTGGTGCTGCTTGCCAATGGATTTAAAAATTATAGAAGTGCCGGGGCACTTCTATAATTTCAGATACCCGATTTATAAATAGTCCAATAAAAAAACTTTCGTCAACTCATTCCCACGAGCCAAAGCGGCATCCTGTGTTCACCTGTTGATACTTACATAAATTCAATAAATATATTGCGGGGCCGGGGCTCTTAAAGCTGTGAGTGCTTCTTCAACAGCCTGCCATTTTTTTGCCTCCTTTTTATTTTTGACCGCTGGTATTCGTATCGAATTATAAAACGAAATTAAATTATTCCTAATTTCCGGGCTCAGGTTCTCAAATTTCTTTTCATAAAGCATTAATAAAAACTCCCGGTAATTATTATCAGCGATAGAATATTCGCCCATAACTGTTTTATGTCCGGTATCAAGAGTACGGTTTGGCAAGCTCAGAAAAGGGGTAGTTTGTAACCGGCTCAAGGCCGATTGGTAGTGAACCAATGTGGTATCAAAGCTTTTAATAAACAAACGTTCTGCTTCGGCACTTGGAGCCTTAAACCTGAGCTTAGCCAATGGCCCTATTTTAGGCAGCAGGGGCACCAGATAAGCAATAATTGTTGGGAAGAAGCCCGCTTTCTGATGTCCTTTCCCAAATTCATGATAATAGGTACGGTTCCGCATCCGGTAAGAGAACCTTTTAGCGGTCAGAGAAGGGTTGTGTTTTCGAAGCTCATTCTTCTTGCTGGCCCAGGCAGTTTTTACAATATTGGGCAAGAATGTTTTTATCGTCCATCTAAACGTACTGATAGCCAAACCCATATCGCCGAAAACACCATTTACATCCATCCCGTATGTTCGGTAAAAAGCTTTTTCGATAACTGGCCTTGCAACGTTAAAACCTATAAAATCATGATAATTTTTAGAAGCATAATTTCCTCTGGCAGTTTGCAATACATCAAACGCAAGTTCCATCCGCGAATGCGATAGTTTATCGTCAGCATAAGTTACCACCTCTCCAAACTCATGTTTAATTTTCGGATACATCAGCGGAACAGCAACATTAGTTCCTAAAAGATGTCCATAATTATCGGCCATATAATGCGCGAGCGATCCCAGTGCGAACGCATATTCATTTAAGGTTTCAGCCTCTTCCAGTAAAGCGTTTACATAATCTCCCGAACGTACATTATGAACAAAATCGGTATAGATCATACTTCCAAACGGGCTATACCCCACATCGGGCATAATGGCCCCGCCATAAGCATAAGAATGGGCCTCCAGTAACTGCTCGGGGCTGGTTTTAGGGTATTTAAGTAATAATAAAGGTTGTATAGACTTTGCCCAGCTCACATCAATTATCGCTTCGTGTGTTAAAAGCGAATATGCCTTTAAACTAAAAGCATACAGCTGGCATACAGAAAAAAAAAGTAAAATTTTAAACATGCGTAGTATTTTTCATACAAATAACACACACACTTAAATAAAGTTTATTCAGGCAGTTTTAAGCCTGTTCTTGTATACTATATTATCTTAAATTTATTACATTATGCAGAAAGCTGCCTTTGCACTCTGCTCAACAAAGTCTGCTCATCAAAAGGTTTTAACACAATATCATTCGCTCCTGCTCCGATAATTGTATTGTAAATATCAGTAGCAGCACCCGACATTATAATAACCGGAATATGGTGGGTTTTCGGGTCATTTTTTACCGATTGGCAAATAACCCGTCCATCAGACTGGCCCAGAAAAATATCGGTTATAATTAAATCGGGCTTAAATTCTTCGATTTTCGGTAATATATCAAGCCCTGTTGCCGATGTACTAACCTTAAAACCTTTATAGCTGAGCAACAGTTCGATTGTATCTCTCACTATATCATCATCTTCTATTACTAATATCCGCCGCTTCTTCATCGCTAATTCATAAGTGTGTTTGTTAAAGTTAAAGCAAACAGAATGCCAACTTTGTAACAAATGTTAATAATTAAGGATATTTTTTTGAAAGCAACTATCGGGCAATATGTTCCGCAAGCCCTGCTTTACATTGCAATTGCGGGCTGCGCACAGGCTACAAAGCAATTTCCATTTCAATCAGGTTTATTTTTCAAAAAACTTCTGTTATGGCAACAACCCGTAAAGGTTATCAGAAGAAAAATAAAACCATTAAGGCCACCAAAGCTGGTAAAGCCTGAACCACAAAAATCTTTTTATCAGCGGTAAAAGCACCATAAATCCCTGCCACACTCACACAGGCAAGAAAAAATACCGCCACGTTATGCTGCCATATTATGTCGGTAATTATCAGACTCCAAATTAACCCTGCTGCCAAAAAACCATTATACAAACCCTGATTAGCCGCTAAAGTCTTTGTCGGGCTGAACAATTCTGCTGAAAGGCCTTTACTAAACACTTTTCTCCCCTTGGTTTCCCATGCAAACATTTCAATCCAAAGAATATACAAGTGTTCTAAGGCGATAATTAAAATTAAAACTTGTGCTACGGTATTCATGTCAGTAAAATAGAATACAAGTATAAAAATTAAATCGTTCTATTTTCCAAAGCTAAACCAGATCCATTTTCTAAGCAGTACCTATTACGTGAGTATCAAGTTTGAATGTTATCCAACGTTAAGTTCTTTCTTTTACCCCCCATACTTAACCAGATCAATTTCTATAGACGAATAAGGGTGGTTTCTTTAGCTTTTAATCCAAAGTAAAGTTTTTTAGGCTTATCATCGTAAAATATCTGTATGCAAACAGTGGTAAGCGGCTTTAAACCCTCACCTATCGCATAAATCTCCAATGTATTCTCTCCAGCTTGAAGATGCAACTGATACGTATAATTCGACATACCGTTTCGCCTTGATAACTGCAATTGAATTGATTGCGGGCCAATGGGCTTTCCATTCAGTTTCAAAGAAACAGAATCATAATCCATACCGTCATAATCAGAAAGTTCTACTTTTAGCAGGTTATTATCAGGCGCGGGCCTAGGGTCAGCAGTGATCAATTCTTTCTTAATTCCGGCATTTCGTACAATCGTCATCGGCTTGGAGAGTTCAGGTTTCGGCACCAACACCGAGGCTACTGGCTTAGGGGCAGCAACGGGCTTAGTTTGGAATGCTTTTACCGCTGGTTTAGGCAGCGATGCGACTACAGGTTCAGGCTTCGGTACCGCCGCAACAGGTTTGGGAACTGGTGCCGGTTCTACGGCTTTTACCACTGGTTTAGGCAGCGATGCGATTACAGGTTCAGGCTTCGGCAACGCCGCAACAGGTTTTGGAACAGGTGCCGGTTCTACGGCTTTTACCACTGGTTTTGGAAGCGATGCGACTACCGGTTCAGGTTTCGGCACCGCCGCAACAGGTTTTGGAACAGGTTCAGATTCGGCAATTTTTACCACTGGTTTTGGAAGCAATGCGACTACCGGTTCAGGCTTGGGTACCGCCGCAACAGGTTTTGGAACAGGTGCCGGTTCTACGGCTTTTACCGCTGGTTTTGGAAGCGATGCGACTACCGGTTCAGGTTTCGGCACCGCCGCAACAGGTTTGGGAACAGGTGCCGCTTCGGCAATTTGCACCACTGGTTTTGGAAGCGATACGACTACCGGTTCAGGCTTGGGTACCGAAGCAACAGGTTTGGGAAGAGGTTCAGATTCGGCAATTTTTACCACTGGTTTTGGAAGCGATGCGACTACAGGTTCAGGCTTCGGCAACGCCGCAACAGGTTTGGGAACAGGCTCCGGTTCAGCGGCTTTTACCACTGGTTTAGGTGCGGCCGCAACCGGCATCACGGGTAGCTCCGGTGTTGTCGGTTTAGACTTCGATACAGGCTTTGGTATTCCCTCCGGGCAAACCGGCACTCCCCAGGTCAGGTCTGTAAAACTCTCGTATGTTGATGAACTTATTGTAATACACTTAATATCCCCCGGGAATTTTATTAAAGCATACCCTTCTCTTCCGGTTAGGGTGTTATTATTATCCTCTATAATACCTCCCGCATTATGCAGAACTACATAAGGCTCGGAAAACCGAATAGTTGTCGCAATGCGTTCCTTGTAATTCCCTAAGGATGCCAGCAAAAGTACCGGCTCTTTTACAGATTGCGTGAACCACACCGTAATAGTTCCGTTGGGTGCTTTAGACCAGGAAGTTCGCGGAACCGTGGCGTTTGGAATAATGGCTTTATACCTTTTAAATTCTTCGTGACGCCATATCTGAGATGTTGACTCCAAATCAAAGCTGGAGTTTATCGTAATGCCTACGTTATTTCCCTGACTGGATATAGCACCTGCAGCGCTATTCCCCGCAACCGAACTCCATACCGCCCAGTCTATTTCTTTACAGGCCGGAGGAGGAGCTTTTGGTACATTAAACAGGTTACCGTTTATACTGCCGTCCACAAAAAGCAGGGAACATTGCATAAATACAATAAACTTAAACAAGCCTGTTTTCATTTAACCTCTCAATAACCTGATAGCTTTAGCTTTTACTGGTTTTTACGTTAAAATGTTCCATGTAAATACTAATACTATTAGGCTAGAGATTATACAAGCGTTCTCCCAGAAGTATTACAAGTTCGATCAACTTTCCGTTGATTTCTCCTCTTCTTTAACCCACTTAATGTTGAACTTTTTATCCAGGCCGGGCTTTAACTGATCTTTCAATTTTTCGGGAGCTGAAATTGATTTAGGATCGCCGTCGGATACAAACCTGGTTTTATGCTTTATCTGGCTTTTCATAAATGTTTCCGGGTTTTCGGTATGCTCGCCAGCCTGCACCCGCTGAATAGCCAGAGGATTAAAATCTTTTGAAAAAGGCGAAACCGAACTTACAGAACCTACCAGCAACACCGCCTGATGGTTGTATCTCGTTCCCTCGAACTCTCCTTTCGACTCAAGTACCCGATTTTTAGCGTGCATCCCCAGTGGTAAGGCCATGGTTTTAACTTCATAATCAGGAATAAAAGCTTTAATCTCTTTTACAAACATCGAAAGGTGCTTTTGCACCTCCGCATCGCTCAACTTCGAAAGCATAGAGTGATACCAGTTATGGCTTCCGATTTCATACCCGTTTTTAACCAGCCATTCTAATTTCTGTTTCTGATACTCGGGCTGTGCAAAAAGCCTAAGCTTTGGTTTAATGGCGGGCAATACATAGAAAGAAGCTGTAATAGGGAAATCTTTATATTTCTTCCTGAAGTCTTCCATAATTCCAAGAGCGCAATTCGGATCAATTACCAGTTGCCCGTTTTTTTCCAGGTACCTGAACTGCCCCGCACTCGAATCATCCAACGTAATTGCGAAAGGTGTTTTTCCTGCCGGAACATTCAAATTACCCCGTGCTATGTCTAATACTGATACCGGATAAAAATCATTATCGTAAAGCATCTGAAGATCTTTTCGGAAATTTTCAGGTGTTCTTCTCCAACGGTCCTCCGGATACCCGATCAAATGGTATTCGAGAACCATTACCTTTCCAAGCTCATTTGCGGTAAAGTTCATGTCCTTAGCCTTAACAACTGTTGAAACCGCTGTCCGTGAATTCTGGTCCGCGAGAGAATCTGTATCGGAAGAGACTTTGCCGCCACTTTGAGAGCAGGAAACTGAAAGTAAATTAAAAATCGCAAGCACCGGAATGATGACTTTTCGCACTGAGAGAATCATAAATAAAATTGTGTTTAAATGTGTGTGTGGATACCATTATCACGGTTATTAAACGTTCGTAACTATGCCTTGGTATATTCAAATATAGCAGGAAGAATTAAAAAAAATAAACTTTATCGGGCTTGGCATGCCCATCGCTTAGTTTTCCTGGGCAGTGCTTTTAAGTTGAACATGTTCCGCTTCATCATTTACCGAATTTTCAGGCAAAACACTTTGAGAAAGCGATGAAACTTCAGGATCGGGTGTTTTGAAATGGCTAATTACTGCGGGCAAAAACCGGAGCAATAAAACTATTAAAAGTAATATTCCACCTAACTTAAATACTTCGAAAGCACCAAGCCCTGATAAGAGTTCTAATTTCCCGGACAACGATATCGAAGTATCAAGTGATAGGGTACCCAATATAAAGGCAAGTGATATTACTATTACCGGGGCGGTTTTTTTAAGGTTCATGCTGCTACTAAGATAGCTGTTTAAAAGCTCCTGAGTTAATTTTTTTAGAATTTTCACAAGGGATATAAAAGCCTTCTAAACTTCGGTAAACCAAAGGAGAAATAGAAAATATCTCTATTCCCAGGTAGGGAAATCGCTTTTAAAATTATAAAGCTTTAACACTGTACATCCATCTTCCGAAATTGGATTAATCGCGAAAAAACTTGCCAAAAGTTTGGAACTTTTGGCAAGTCCGGGGCTTAAAAAAGTTAAAAGCGATTTCACTGTATTCCCCGGCAACAAACATAATTAATTCAATAATTTAACAATCTTTGACCCATGGAAAAAGAAACATTGAAACATGTACTGGAACTGGCTCTAAAAAAACAGAAAGTATACGATTACAGTAAGCTCAGATTCCTGTTGCGTTCTATGCTGGCAAGTATGTTTATCGGCTTTGGTGTGATAGTGGCATTTAAAACGGGAAACTACTTTTATCTTACACACTCCCCTTTCGCTTATCCCATGGCTGCATTTACCTTTGGAGCTGCCATAATTCTTATTGCTTACGGCGGTGGCGACTTGTTTACCGGTAACACGTTTTATTTCACCTACGCGGCTTTGCAAAAGCAACTTAAATGGCCCAAAGTAATCCGAATGTGGCTGTTAAGTTATCTCGGAAACATCCTCGGTGCCTGTTTATTCGCGCTCCTGATTTTGGGCACAGGGCTTTACAAAGAAAGCATCGTTAATAGTTTTTTACTGAATTTAGTAAGCCACAAGATGCAACTCCCGACCGACGAATTATTTTACAGAGCTATTTTGTGTAACTGGCTGGTATGTATGGCGTTTTTCATCCCCATGGCCCTAAAAGGCGACGGACCAAAATTATTTACCATGGTGCTTTTCGTATTTTGCTTTTTCATCTCCGGATACGAACATAGCGTAGCGAATATGTGTACGTTCGCTATCGCGCTTGTGCTAGATCATCCGGGAACGATATCAATGGAGGGAGTTATGCACAACCTTATCCCGGTAACGGCGGGAAATATTTTAGGGGGAACTATAATGATGGGGGCCTTTTATCATTACCTCAACAATTTTGACAGTAATGACAGCTTGTAGACTCCTGATCGCCTATTACTGACCAACCATGAACAGAATAAATAATTTTATACTAAAACACATCCGCCCGCTCGAAATGACGGGGGTAATCATGCGCATCATAAGCTTTACCTTGGTTAGCTGGCTTGGGCCCAAAAGTCCTTTTCTATTCGTTTGGGCCTTTAATACGGCCGATGCGATCCTCTTGTCGTGGTGTGCAATCCTAAAAAAGGATAAAGCCTATACCCTGTTGAACGTTTTTTGGGTGCTGGTAGGAGTTATAGGTATATTAAGAACAGAAGGATTGTTACAGATTAATGAATAGATGATTAAGCAGAGCCAAAATACGACTATGCTAAATCGAGAGACACCCTTTTTATATTAATTCTTTAGTGTTGCATATTGCTAAAGCGTAAACCTGGCATCACTTCATACGAGCTTGTAGATTTATTCATACTTGAGTTTAATCAGCTTGTTTTACTTTCTTTAAAGTATCTTTCATAAACCATTAATAGGATCACTCCTGCGATAAAATAAAATGGTATTGTGGTTAACATTTCGCTTCTCCCTTCTCCGGAATAAAAAACTGAAGAGCAAATTACTGAGGCAACCATTATATATTCATATTTTAATACAGTCCGTACTGTACCAGAAAGGGCTCTTAGAAGTTCAATGTTTTCTTCAAAAACCCACCAATACAGCAACATTGCGGGTGCTATTATCCATAGCTGTAACAATGATATCATAAGAATCCCTCCCAATACAAACTCACCAAGTCCCATACTAGGCGCTGAACTGAACCAATAGAAAATTGCGTATAACACCATCAAAACCACGGCATAGAGAAAAAGCATAATAAAAAACACAATAGTCTTATTCATAACCAAATGGCCTGCCGTTAACGGATGAATATCAACTCGAGAATAGTCATACAAATATTTGGTTGTCAATAACTAGAACAGTTAACCAGATCGTAGCGTTTCGCTACGATCTGTATGAATACGGCATCTATCGGCTTTAACCAACTACTCCTTTGTAAATAGCGTGCATCGGAATATAATTCATCCTTGGGTTTTATAATGTGTCATCATCTATTTCCTTTAAGCTCTTTCCTTGGATGCAACATGAGTTTTTAAGCTGCCTTCTTAAAAACGGTATCGTAAAAAATAGAAAAACTAATACCAGAAAAAGCATACGCCAAAAAGGATTTAAAGTCTCTATATTCTCCAATATAACGGCTGTATTCTTGATAAAAGAATACATATGAAAATAAGAAAGATATTAATAACACAAAAGCAAATTTCGGTGATTATATAGAATTGTGACCTGCATTCTAATTCATTCTAATCCCCCAAATACAAGTATAAATCAGAATGGATTAAAATCAAGTTTGTTCGTAGGAGAACCCTGCACAACAATCCTTAAACTGGTTTATCTAAAATCTGGTTTCTTTATTAATGTATATGTCTGCTCCTTTAGCTTTGGTTTCATCGCATCTATCTTTAAGAAGTCAAATTTACCAGATGCAATTTCAGCCTTGAGTTCAGCCTCGAAATCGGGTAACTTTTCTTGAATTCTTCTATGAAGTTTTCCAAAGAATCCTCTTATTGAATAGGAATCATTTATTTCGAACTTAAAGATCAGAAAATCTTCAAGAAGTTCTCTAAATGTGCTATAAGACGAGATAACGGTTTCAATTTTCTCTTCAGCTATTTCATTATCAATAATATAAAGATTATTTAGTAGATGGTCGATTATATTCAAAACTATTTTAAGACTTTCCTTACTTGGCTTCTTTAACTCATGTATGGAATCATTACCTAAAAACCTAATAGCATGCATCCGTGCTCCCTCTTTTTGGGTTATTAGTTTGGCTTTAACCATATTAATTATTTGAGCCTGTAAATCTCTACCTTTAATATCATGCGCTTTGCAAATCGCTTCAATAAGTGCACGAAACGCAGCTCCTGCTAATATTAAACAACCTGCTGCATAACAATCAATAGCTTCTTTATATATAATTTTTAGCTGACGAGGTAGATAGAATGTCTGAATTTCCCTATGTCGAGGAATATATTGTGGATAGGTTTCGATATTTGAATGTGGCTGCCACTCACCATTATCATCCTCTCTCATATCTTCATAGTCTCTTACTTCAGTCCGATAAGATAAGTTATCACATCCACAACACTTTAAAATCATATAATTTGACTCAACCCTATACTCATGATCTCCTTCAATGGTTCGAATGCTAACTACTTTATGATTAGTTTCCTTGTAACATTCGTTGCAATAGTTTCTTAATTGTGCATCCTCTTCAAGTTTTATCATGGTTGATTTTATGTAATGTAAATATAAGGTCTCTATTCTACTATATACTACTTCTTCATGCAAGGAAAATATAACATACTGATATACAGTGCGCTAGCAATAATATAAGATTTTATTTTTAAATCTAAAATAAAAACATTAACTAAAAGTTAAATTTATAATTTCCTTTATTACTTTTGCCGCCTCATAAATAAAAATATATGGAAATAAATTCTATAAGAAGGATCGAGTTGGCTATGTTCCGACTCCATCCTGAGGTTAAACCACTTTACACGGTTTTAAAGCATATCAGTAATGGTGATATTAAGCTTGCAAAATATTCTACAAAACGAGCTAAAGCAAACAGGCATCAAAAGAGTTCAGATTTTAATCCTGAGATACTACAGGCTGTAAAAGATATTTGCCGATTTGCTAAACTGAAAGAGATTGAAGCAAAGCTTGATGCAAATGGTGTTACTGTGAACTACAGTATCTCTTACATTCTAAATCAAATGAAGAAAGAGGGTATACTGGTTAATTACTCACCTTCAGGCTCTCGGAAAGATTATTATTGGGGTTTACCAATATGGTTGGATTCAAATGGACTTCCTAAACCAGGGTATCAAGATTTATCATTGACAGGGAGGTTATTTTGGTCACAGCTTTAGAACAATTGGAGAGTGCTTTTTACGAACTATTTCCAGATGCAAGAACCTTTTACTTGGGCTTAAAAGGAATTATAGTTAATGGAGCAGATGGAGTTGATATTACATCTGTCCCTCAACAGGAGGAACTGGTTGTTCCAGATCAACAAGAAAAACCTGCTTATGTAAGTAGGACAAGTATGCGGTCAAAGATATTCACTACCGTAAGTGATAATAATCGGGTAATGACTTCTGGAGAAATAGTAGAAAAGTTGAAGGAAGCAGATCCTGATATTAACAGCTATTTATCACAACAACTCACTTATTTACGCAAAGAAGGAATGCTGATTAACTACTCACCAACAGGTTCAAAAAGAGACACGTATTGGGGGTTACGCAACTGGCGTGATGAAGAAGGAAATTTTAAAGAAGACTACTTACCTGAACTGTATAAATAACAAAGAAAAAGACCACTTACTTGTCGAGGGCACGTGGTCTTTTTTAGATAATTGAAATAGATCGGCTTAGACCTACAGGTCAAATATAAGCATCTATTTCTTAAGAAGAAAATAAACATATTAACAAGTTTAAATTATCTCAAGGAATGACAATTGACTTATCAAAGATTAGTGAATCTAACTTCACTGATTATTTTAAAAATGAAGTAGACTGCCACCAATATTTAGCAGCACAAAGATGGCAAGGTTATATGATTTGCCCTCATAAGGGATGTAACAGTGATCGGGTATGGGTCTTTAAGGATGGAATAAGGTATAAGTGCTGTAAATGTAAGCGTAAATACAAAGCTACAACAGGCACAATATTCGAATCTTCCAAGATGCGACTTTCAGAATGGTTCAGGGTGATTATAAAACTCATAGAACATCCAAATGGTATAGCAAGTACTACACTCGGGAGAAATCTAAGAATTACTCAGAAAACCGCATGGTTTATGACTACCAGGTTAAGGTATGCTATGGCACAGATAGATGATGGCCAACCGTTAACAGGTATTGTCCAAATCGATCAGGGACATTTAGGAGGATTAAATAAGAACCGTCATTTTGATAAGAAAATCAAGTATATTCAAAACAATATAGACCCTAATTATAAGGATAAGCTTATTTTTCAGGCTATGCTTGAAGAAAATGGAAAAATTCGGGTTCTCGAAATTCCCAATGAGGAGGCGTTAACAATACATGATTGTACTATTCAAAACGTAGATCGGAATGCGTTACTATATACCGATAGCTCTACTGGATATAACCTGATGCACTATGCTTTTAAAAATATGGAATCGGTAAATCATAAAGCAAAACAATACATGAATGGAAATTGCACAACAAATTCAGTTGAGGGTTTTTGGTCATATGTAAAAAGGCATGAGACATCACATATCTGGATCAGCAAGAAGTATAGGCATCTTTATATGCAAGAAGCAAGCGCACGATATAATATGCGTCAAATGCATTTTCAAGCAAAGTTTGATACTGTATTAAAAGCTACTACTGGAAGGTTAATGTATAAAGATCTTAAAGGTCAGCATAGAATAGCAGCATAATCTTGAAGGAGGGTTAATAACCTCCTTCTAATTATTGGTATCTTCCAAGTATAGTTTGATTGCTGTTTGTACTTTAATTAGATCTTCTTGTTGAGCAATAATACTTTTGGTCATGGATTCAATCAGAGGCTTTGTTAGCTTACTATTTTTCACTTTATCGTACATCTCATCAGATAAATTTTTCGAATGCTCAATACGCATAGTGTCTATATACTTTCGTAAAGGGACTTTGCAGAACATTATTTCATCAAACGCATTATGTTTATTACCAAACTCGGTAAGCTTTGCCAATATTTCTCTTGATAGATTTTGATTGGCTTTGATATTGGCTAACAAATTGTCTTTCTCATCTTTTGGTTCAGCAAGGAAGGTTTTTTGGTAGGTAAACCATGCGATAATTAATCCTAATACTCCGATAGCGATTTCCATTTAAGATGATATTTATAATTATGGAAGAAAATAAAGTATTAGATGAATGGGAAAAAAACATTAATAAAGATCATTCTCATCTCATGAGTAGTGTTAGCATCACGTTCACTAATGATGAATGTAAGAAATTTGCTTTATCAAATACTGATATGATGTTTAATGATATTCAAATAGTATTTGAAAAGTATGGCATTAAATCAGCCGATTTGAGATATGATTATTTCAATACTATGAAGGGTTAGCAATTCCGACAATCTGAATCATGTTTTTTACCCGTTTACACATTAGTATTATTTTTTCGTTTTTTAAATCAAATTCATCAACGATGGTCTCTTCAATAATTTGTTCTTTGGAGAAAGTGATATCCGAAATTAATAGATCTTGCTTTGCCACCAAATTACCGTCACTATCTATAGTAAAAAGATCGTTGTAAGGCATTGTATTGCCTCCCATTTTGGTAGTTTTTACAGGCTCGATTTTATTTTGCTTTTTCTTCTTCGGTAACATGCAACAGTTAAATTAATGGTATTTCATTCTTTTATTAACTCTCTTAGTTCAGTTTTCAAACCTTGAGATATTTCATAAAGGTAATAAAAGGAAGGATTAATATTTCCAGCTTCCAACCTTTGTATGGATTGCTGATCCTTCCCAATGGTATTAGCTAATTCAGCTTGGCTCATACCTTTCTCCTTACGTATTTCACGAATCCTTGCACCAAGCTTTTTAAGTAATACTTCCTTTTCCATCGGAAGTATAAAGGTGTTTTTAACAACTGAAATGATGTACAACGCATCGGTTGTATTTTATAAATATTATTTCTATGTTAGACCTCTAAAATTTTAAACAATGAAGCCTTTATATACCTGCATCTTATTCATATTTTCTATGTTATTATACTCTTGTAGTGAGTTGAGTAAAGAATATGGCTCTCTTCAAGAGTGTTATGATTCGGTGAAAGACTTACATTATAATGAAATCGTTGAAGTATGGGGTGAGCCAGATTATAAAGGTGAACTTTCAGTCTTACCAGCAAGTGTAAACGATCAGAATAAGGGGATAAAGACTTATGCCACTATAACGTGTGTTTGGAATAATGAGAAAGTAAAAATCACCAATTCAAAGTGCATAAGTATAAATTTTGATGTTATAGAAATAGCTGGTGGTGTGATGTACCCTTCATCTGTCAAAAGTTATAATATAGATTGTAGTATATCGTCAAACAATGCGGATTACGACTCAAGTCCTACTTATAATAACCAGTATTCTAATACTTCTGTACCTGAAAAAATTGATACATCGATGCAGACCACTACGAATGAAGAAATAAGCAGAGATAGCGTTCCCCTTTTAGCTCGTGATGGTGAAGATCCGTTTACGTGGTCTAAGCACCTACCATTAACATTCTATTCCGATAATGAAAAGTATACATTCTCAAGATCTGGCACTGAAATCAGAATGGATGCAAAATTATTAGATGATGAAAACACCATGAAAAGTTTTACCTGTACCTTAAATGGAAATATCATTGCCCTGAACGAGGGGAGCGTATTCTTTAGCTTTGATGATAATGATGGAGCATTGTACATGAATGAAGCAGAAGGAGGGCATGTTCAGCTTTCAATGAAAAGAAAATAATAAAGCCCCAACTTCTTCAGCAGGGGCAGTCAATAAATTTTCATAAAATTTCAGTTTTAATCAGACTACTTTTTCTTCTTGTTCGGTGCTTGGGATAACACCGAACCTGCCAATGTTTTAGCAGTTTTGGAAGATTTAGGGTTTGTTAAAACTTTGGAAGCAAGCTTTGCTACACCTTTAGATGATTGGCCACTTTTTGCCATAATATTCTTTTGCAGTAATTTGATACTACAGAACAAATTTACTCAATGTAAGAATCGCAATTAAAATTTATTTACTAACATTGTTAGTAAATTGATGCAGTTAAAATCAGAAAAAGTATCTTGTACTAATTAATACCTAAAGTATCCTTCTCATTATGCCAAAATTGAACGGATTTGAATTCCTGAAAGCCATAAGAGAGTCTTCCCGAACCGAAGACCTTAAACGTGTAGCACATACTATTAATTACGGATTATATATATCACGTAATGCTGATATCTATTTGCATCATATTGAAAAGAAATCTTTGATACCAGTAAAAACCAATAAGGATATTACGAAAGAAAAGCATGTATGCGATCTAATAAAAACCTATGAGCTTTTAACCTTTTAGATATGAATGACGAAGAATGTAGAGAGCTTGGCATTATGACAGAGCAGGAACTCCGAGATATGGACTTACGATATGAGCGTTTAGAAGAGGCTGGCATAGCTGATACAATGAAATATTTTGATAGAATACATGACAAACTATTTAGCCTTAATAGTTTACTTATCGCTGGATATTTCGCTCTCATAGCTATAAGAAAAGATGTTCCAAGTTGGAGTTTAATAATACCCACTCTCAATTCAGGTATATTATTATTAATCGATTATCGTATGATGTTACGAAGTCGGCTTCAAGCAAACATAACTAACGTGGATGGAAAAGGAAGGGATAAATATGGAAGCATCATGAATGGCACAAATCTATATTCCCTTGGATCAATTTATTCAACACTCGCTGTTATAGCGTTCTTTGGATATTTTCTATTATCAAGTCAGCGTTAAAGAACTTGACTTTTTTTCATTCTAAGTTATACTTGTATGAAGAGAATTAGAATGAAATAGATTGCAGGTCACAATTCTATATAATCACCCAAATTTCCAGTAATTAGAGTTTAAAGGCTTCCAAGTTTCTGACAACATTTTATATCCAATTAGTATTACTACAATTATCCAAATTCTTAACATCAAGAAAACCAAAAAATATTCAGGTAAGAAAATTGGATTATTTATAATGTAATCGAATGCAAATACACAATCTAGGGCATAGTTAAAAAATGAAAGAAATATATTCATCACTATGATTATTGATATATACAGACACACATGTTGCTCTTCTTCATTCAAAATTATCAATCGTTTATGGTAACAACGAAACAACAAGATTTGATAATTACTGATAAAGCAACACACCTGCTTAGTGCTGTTTTATCAAAACCAATAAACGATGCTTGGTTTGGGTGAAGGGTTGCAGAGAAAATCCTTTTTGCCCCCTTCGCGGCGAAAAGATTATAACCGAAAACCGATCCGCCTTTTCCGCGGAGCCCTAATCTATATCTCAATACTGTAATCTAACCTATAACAGAATGAATCCCCAGTACTAAATCCCGATTGGCCGCGGAGGACGGGATAAACACATGACTTTATTCTGCTTAAGGTCGTGCTGTCAGTAGAGAATCAGCATCGCTCAAACGCAATACCAATTCATTTTTTGAATAAAGTACCCTCTCGTAAAGACAAGTTTTTTACCAATAATTATCATGCCAAAGAATTATTGTAGTAGCCATTACCCATAAAAATATCTTCAAATGAAAGCTAAAGTGAGATAATTAAGCAAGGGATGAAAAAATTGAAAAATTTTGTTTTTAATGACTTGTGAAGGTTTTTTTAGAAAAGGAATACAATACTCTTTTACTTAGTCTTTTAAATTTCAATTATATTTATAGGTTGTGTAAAATTAAAATTAAAAAAATTACTTAAAATGTAACCTATATTTCCCATAGTGAGTAATAGTATCCACTACACTGTTAACTCATTACTATGCCAAACTTTGTCTTCTCTAACCAACTGTTTCTTCTTATATTTTTTGTTCTGTTTATGACCATAAACGGAAATGCGCAGAGTATTTCTTCTGCGGCAGTAAATTCAACAGGCAATACGTTCAATCAGAATGATATTGTTTTTGACTGGAGCGTAGGCGAGCTTGCTTTGGTTGAAACACAATTTTCGGCAACAGCCATTATCACCAATGGAATGTTACAACCCCTTGTTCCTGCTCATTACACAGCAGATGTAATGGTGGTTTACCCCAATAATATTCTTTCATCAAACGGCGATGGAAAAAACGATGTTTGGGTGATTAAAGAAATTGAAAGATATCCCGATAACGAATTAACGGTTTTCGACCGTGCCGGACGGGTGGTATACAAAGCCAAAAATTATCAAAACAACTGGTCGGGCGACATTTCTGGTCTGCCCTTATCTCAAGACACCTATTACTATATTCTCAGACTTACAAAGGATGGGAAATCAACCATAAAAAAAGGTTTTATCACAATTCTAAACTAGTTTAAAATAAAATTTCTATGATTAATTTTTCCAAAATAAAATTATTCAGTACCGCGGTTTTGTTTAGTTTAATGTTTAGCGCACCGCTAATTGCTCAACAATTACCCCAGATTAATTATCAGGGTGTGGCCAGAAAAAGCGACGGCAGTCCGGTTACAGAGCAATCGATAACCCTAAGGCTTACCATTCGTGACGGTGCGGCAACAGGCAATAGCGTTTACTCAGAAACCCGACAACGAACAACCAATAAATTTGGTTTGTTTACTGTAATTATTGGCAGCACAGGGGCAAGTTCGCAAAGCGGAAGTATGCTGACCGTAAACTGGGCAACCGGAAATAAATTTTTACAAGTAGAAATAGATCCTTCTGGTGGTTTCAGCTTTATAGACATGGGAACTACGCAGCTTCAATCTGTGCCGTATGCTATTTATGCAACTTCGGCAGCGCCTTCGGGTACTGCGGCGGGAGATTTAGGTGGAAGTTTCCCAAATCCTACAGTAAATAAAATACAAGGGTTCGCGGTAAGTGTAACAGCTCCGGGAACCGGACAGGTGTTAAAGTGGGATGGTAACGCCTGGGCCCCTACTAATGAATCGGGGGGTACAGTTGTACAGGCTGCGTTGGATTTGAAAGAAAACGTTTCCAATAAATCAACAAATATAACTGCCGATGCAACTTCTGATAGTAAATATCCAAGTGTAAAATCGGTAAAATTGTATGTAGATGAAAACACGGCTACCAATACTACAGCATTAAACGCAGAAATAACCAGGGCCACAACTGCAGAGGCTAACTTAGCTGCCAATAACAACGCTGAAATAATAGCGGAAGTTAACAATCGTACCGCTGCGGACGCTACATTGGCAACCAACTTAACAGCCGAAATAACACGTGCTACAGCAGCCGAAGCAACAAAAGAAGCAATGGCAAACAAGAGTACCGATGGTACTTTAGCCTCAAATTCGGATGTGAAATACCCTAGCGAAAAAGCGGTAAAAACTTATACCGATGCGGCAATAGCTACCGTTTCAATACCGGATGCTTCAAGTAGCGTAAAAGGTAAACTGCAATTAGCCGGCGATTTAACAGGTACATCAGCTTTACCCCAAATCGCATCGAATGCGATAATTACTTCAAAAATTGCTGATGCAAGTGTAACCGATGCGAAAATTGCGACTGGGATAAGTGCGTCTAAAGTTGGCTTAGGAAACGTGAATAATACCAGTGATGCTGATAAGCCCATTTCAACTGCTACGCAAACAGCTTTAGATACGAAAGCATCTAATGCGGATATTGCCTTGAAAGCGAATCTAGCTTCACCAACATTTACAGGTACAGTGTCAGGTATTGCAAAATCAATGGTTGGTTTGGGGAATGTAGATAACACTAGCGATACTAATAAACCAGTTTCAACCGCTACACAAACTGCCTTAGATGCGAAAGCATCCAATGCGGATATTGCCCTAAAGGCGAATCTTGCTTCACCAACCTTCACCGGAACTGTTTCTGGTATCACCAAATCGATGGTTGGTTTAGGAAATGTTGACAATACCACCGATTTATTAAAACCGGTTTCGACAGCTACACAATCTGCTTTAGATGCAAAAGCATCTACCACAGATGTAGATTTAAAAGCACCATTAGCCTCACCAACATTTACAGGCACTGTATCAGGTATTACCAAGTCTATGGTTGGTTTGGGTAATGTAGATAACACTACCGATGCTGGTAAACCTATATCAACGGCTGCACAAACTGCTTTAGATGCTAAAGCACCACTAGCCTCACCAACATTTACCGGAACGGTTTCGGGAATCACTTCAGCAATGGTAGGGCTGGGCAATGTAGATAACACCACAGATTTAAATAAACCTATCTCTACAGCAACTCAAACGGCTTTAGATTTAAAAAGTTCAGCTTCAGATTTAGCACTGAAAGCTCCATTAGCATCACCAACGTTTACAGGAACGGTATCAGGTATTACAAAAACCATGGTTGGTTTAGGCAATGTGGATAATACCACTGATTTACTAAAACCGATTTCGACTGCCACTCAAACTGCTTTAGACTTAAAAAGTTCAACTTCAGATTTAGCACTGAAAGCCCCATTAGCTTCACCAACGTTTACGGGCACAGTTTCAGGAATTACTGCAGCAATGGTAGGCCTGGCAAATGTAGATAACACTACAGATTTAAATAAACCCATCTCTACTGCCACCCAATCTGCTTTAGATTTAAAAAGTTCAGCTTCAGATTTAGCACTGAAAGCTCCATTAGCATCACCAACGTTTACAGGAACGGTATCAGGTATTACAAAAACCAT
>JACMJM010000008.1 GCA_014380615.1 Sphingobacteriaceae bacterium | reverse complement strand
GGCTATTCAAACACAACTTAATGCTAAAGGGAGCGGAACAGTTACAGGAGTTTCAGGTACAACCAACAGAATTACATCCAGTGGCGGAGCTACTCCAGCTATAGATATTTCATCGTCATATGTTGGACAGACATCTATTACCACCTTAGGTACTGTAGCAACAGGTACTTGGAATGCTGATGTTATCAGCGCATCTAAACTTACCTTGTCTGGCCAAACTGCTGCTAATATTACATCTGGTACATTTGGTGCGGGAAATGCATCTAATTTAACAGCGTTAAATGCTACACAGTTAACTAGTGGTACGGTACCTACAGGCGTTTTAGGTTCAGGAACTGCAAATAGTACTACCTTTTTAAGAGGCGACAACACTTGGGCGGCAGCAGGCGGAGGCGGTTTATCAGCAGGCTCAACATCAGGCCAGGTATATTTAACAGGTGCCTCTGGTGCTGTACCAACTACACCTGTTTCAGTTAGTGGGGATATCAGCATTACCTCTGGAGGTGTAACAGCTGTGGCCAGTTTACCTGCCATCAGTGGTGTGAATTTAACATCCCTTAATGCAGGTAATTTGGGAAGTGGTACTGTGCCGGCAGGCAGAATGCCAGCCCTTACAGGAGACGTTACTATGACCGCTGGAACAACTGCAACCACGATAGCAAACAATGCTGTAACCGTGGGAAAAATGGCTACCAGTGGTACATTGCCTGCTTTCAATGGCTCTGCTCTTACTGCTTTAAATGCTACTCAATTAACAAGTGGCACTGTACCGGCAGCAGCTATGCCTGCACTTACAGGAAATGTTACAACAACTGCCGGTAGTACAGCAACAACTATAGCCAGTTTACCTGCTATAAGTGGGGCAAGTTTAACTACCCTAAATGCTGCCGAACTCAGTTCAGGTACAGTACCTCTTGCTAGATTAGGTTCTTCAGGAACTGCAAATAGTACTACCTTTTTAAGAGGCGACAACACTTGGGCGGCAGCAGGCGGAGGCGGTTTATCAGCAGGCTCAACATCAGGCCAGGTATATTTAACTGGTGCTTCTGGCGCAGTACCAACTACACCTGTATCAGTTACTGGTGATATAAGCATTACCTCTGCAGGTGTAACCGCTGTGGCCAGTTTACCTGCCATCAGTGGTGCTAATTTAACAGCTCTCAATGCAGGTAATTTAGGAAGTGGTACTGTGCCGGCAGGCAGAATGCCAGCCCTTACAGGAGACGTTACTATGACCGCTGGAACAACTGCAACCACGATAGCAAACAATGCTGTAACCGTGGGAAAAATGGCTACCAGTGGTACATTGCCTGCTTTTAATGGTTCTGCACTTACTAACTTAGATGCATCTGATTTGGCAACAGGAACTGTACCTACCGCACGAATGGGATCTGGTACTGCAAATGCTACAACATTTTTAAGAGGTGACCAAACATGGTCTGTAGGTCCAACAGTCGATTTAATAGCTTACATGAGTTCGTCACAAACGATCGCAACATCCAGTACGAGCGATATTCAATTTAACGCAACAACAGTTTCACCAACTTTAGGAAGTTTTAATACGACTAATTATACCTATACTGTAGGCACAGGGCAAACCGGAAATTATCAGATAAGCATTACACTTGCTGCTGTCACTCCTTCAAATAATCCATGGATAGCTTTATATATAAATGGAGTTGCTACAGACTTTGGCGTTGCGAATAATAACTCTTCCTTGACGGATATTCAGTCTAGAGGAATGTTAACCGTTATAAAAAGATTAACCGCTGCAGACGTGGTTAAAGTAGTGTGTCAAAATATTAATGCCGGAAATGCAATTAACTTCAATGCTAATAATCCATCCAGTTTTAGTATTATAAAGTATTGACAATAATTAAATCTTAGAATTTAATACGCATGTAGAAGGTGATGCACTTTATCACTATCTTTTTAACCTTCTTTGAGTTCTTGTAAGAATAATAAATCACAGTAAGAAACACTGTAACGACAGTGGGATTTATTACCATGGCCAGTAGAAATTCGGGTAAAAACAATCATATGATACTTATATGATGCAAGTGCTTTCAAATTAAAAAGAGGCTGTCTCAAAAAGGCAGCCTCTATAGCAATTAGTTTCTTGAAGGAAACAGCCCTTCAGTACATATGATATAATTCATTCCCAGATAAGGGTTTACTATACTCATAGGCTGATTTCCACCCGATAATCCAACTGTTACGGTCCCTCCACCTCCAGACGAACCACCTCCAGTAACTGTCAGACCTACCAGAGGAATGGTCGGAGCTGCATCGCTAACATACCCCGCAATTGAAGCACTATTCCCAGTATCAAAAGGTGCCGCTAAGGTATTGGCACCAGCAGTACCAGGAACACTCTGGGTTGCCTGTTTATTAGAGGCATTCAAAGTTGCGGTAATACTACCACCGCCGCCACCACCACCACTTGGTGTAAAAGTTGCAACATGTGTATGCGAAGGCATTTGGGTTAGCAAAATAGTTACATTCTCAACTCCGCTCACATCTCCAGGATTAACCGGCGTTAAACCAGGCCCGTTTCCCGCACCTTTTGGTACTCTTCCACGTAAATCTGGCAAGCCAAAAGTAGTTTGACCATTACCACCGTACGTAGTGCCCAGAAGTGAAAACAAGGCAGTGTTTGTTGCGATACTCAAAACTTGTCCCTGACAAAGCATAAATCCGCGTGGAGCAAAATTACCCCCGAACATTTTAATAATTGCTAAATACTCATCCATAAATAATTGTTTAAAGGTTAAAAGATTATGTTAATTTGTTTTGTAATGTATTAAAAAAATAGAATATATGTACATTATTTAATCGTAAAGATAATTTTAATCGTCCTCAGTAAAAGTGCGTTATTTATATCAAATACTTAAATAGGGATTATACCACCCGGCTCTGATCTCATCAATCGGAGGATTAATTTTAGACAGATGCGGCATATATTCGTATTCTACTATTTTCTGCCTACTAATCTTAGTATCATGTGCTTTAATATCGTTTTGTACAAAGCTTAGTTTTCCTGCTTTATTAATTTCTGCCACAATATGTTCCGGGTAGCGTTTATTAACTAAATGAGATTGTATTGAAAGCGAATCACTGAGACTTGCTGCATTTTCTAAAGCTGCCTGAGAAATCATACAACCCGACTGAAATCCCAAATGGTAAAATGCACGATCGGGCTGTAGCTCCGGATGCTCTTCGGAGAGCAGGGTAGTATAAATGCTGATATCATCTCCCAGAGGAGAAAAAGGAGTTAGGAGATACGGTAAGCCTAGTAATTTGGTTCGATGTTGCCATCCCCGCTTTATAAACTCATTGATAAACATGGTGGTTTCTGTACCGCAAAAAGCAGCAAACACAAAGTCTGGCTGGTACTGCTCTAAAAATGGAAAGATCACATCCATGTTACTAAGCTGACCCGGCGCAGGCATAGGTGGTACAGAAAACGACCATTCACTTTCCTCATCGGCTGCCTTCATGCCCAAATGAAACATCTTTGAAAAATCGTAGCCCGCATCATAAACCGAGCCGATAAACATACCCTTCTTCCCAAAATGTTTCACCCCGTAATATCCTAAAGACCAGGCATGCTGCCAAAGATTCAGGCTATTTATAAATACATGGTCGCCTAATTTTGAAAAATTGGGGATATATTCACCAAGGGTATTTACCAATAAAGGCGTTTTACGCTTATTAAACTTTTCTGCTATTTCGTCTGCTACTTTTCCAGAAATAATGCCCGTTACAATATCGGCATCATCATACGTGAAAAATTTGTTGCAGGCATCTTCTGTTTGAGATACGCTTCCCTGGCCAATAAAGGCTTTTATTATCTCTACTTCAAGGTCAGGATCATTTTGTTTCAGACCTGCATTTAACCCCTTTTCAAAATCTTTACTTATAGGAAATATGCTAGAGGATGGCAATAATAGGCCAATACTTATTTTATTCATCAGATAGAGCGCCTTTTAAGAATAGGTTACTTACCGGTAAAGTTATAAATCATGGAGAACCTTAATGTACTGGCAAGGGGGCTTCTATCCGCGGCACCAGCCAGATAAGAAAAATTCAGATCCAACATTTCATATTTCAACCCCGCGCCAAGTGTTAAATAGTTTCTGGCACCCTTATCCGGATTTTCGTAATAATAGCCTGCCCTTACAGCAAACTGCTTATTATAAAGGTACTCCAGGCCCGAAGCGTAACTTATTTCTTTAAACTCTTCTTTGAAGCCTCCGGGTGCATCGCCAAAAGATCCGAATATCCCTGATACTACCGAACGGTTATCGTCTTTACCGTCAATTACCGCCCCTGTAGAATTTCTTACCGGCGGTGTGGGTACAAGCAATTTATTCAGATCGAGCGCAAAAGTAAGCTCATTTTTCGAATCAAGATACCAGGTATTGGCCATGCCAACTTTGAGATTGGTTGGCAAAAAATACTTGTTTTGTGAATCCGAATAATTTATTTTCTCTCCGATATTGGACATATTGGCTCCAAACGCCAACAGCGCATCGTATCCGAACTGTTTAACAGGTTTTTTGTAATACGCTGAAACATCAAGCGCCACAGCATCTACCTGTTCTACCTGTCGGCCCTCCACCTCTCCCATATTTGTTAATGAGGAATTGATATAGCGCAGGTTTAATCCCAGTGAAAAGTTGTTGCTAAATTTTCGCGCAAAGGCGGCGTCGAACGTAAATTCGTTTGGCTTATATTGCCCCAAACTGTTGATGTTTTCATCGTAAATATTAACCTCCCCCAAATTGAAATACTTTAAAGAAAGCCCGAAAGCATTTCGATCGCTTAATTTATGCGCAAAGCTGAAGAAAGACACATACATATCGTTATCAAGCTTTTGCAACCACGGAGTGTATGACGCAGACATATTTGATGTATTTTCCATGTGCGCCAGTTTCGACGAATTCCAGTAAATCGCATTCGCATCTGCCGATAAGGCAACTCCGGCCTCTCCCATCGCCCCTGAGCGTGCGTCGGGCGAGATGGTTAAAAAAGGAACAGCGGTGGTAATGGCGTTGGCATTACTGCCATTACTATTCATGGCACCCGGCCCGATACTTTGTGCAGCGGCACTGGTTATTAATCCCAAAAAGAATATAGGTAATGCGCAAAATTTCATAGGAGAAAATTAATATATTTTTTTAATTTTAGCGAAAATAATTTCACATTTACCATTAACCAATACCGCCCTTAATGATTTGCTATTCCAGACTACCCCTGATTATAGATACCCCTAAGTTCCAGCTCGAAGTTTCCAGAATCACTCAAGAATGGTTACCCCATTTCAACACCCTGAACTATGATGGAAAATGGACCGCATTGGCCCTTAGAAGCCCTGGCGGACAAGCGGATATTGTACCTGATCTGATAGAGAAACAAGAATATGCCGACACAATAATAATGGCTGATTGTGAAGCGATAAGTGCTTTTATAAGTTCTCTTAGCTGTCCAGTTTTATCGGTAAGACTTTTAAATCTGCATGCGGGGGCATACATTAAGCCACATTGCGATCATGAACTTGCCTTTGAAAAAGGCGAGGCAAGATTACACTTTCCTATTTTCACTAACCCTCAGGTAGAGTTTTTTCTTGAAGAAGACAGAATAACTATGCTCGAAGGCGAGTGCTGGTATATTAATGCCAGCCTTACGCACCACGTGGCAAATCACGGTTCAACCGACCGCATACACCTTGTAGTAGATTGCCTGGTGAACGATTGGCTGGAAAATATCTTTTCCCACTCTGAAAAATTTTGTAAAACCGACTATAATCTCGAAGAGCAAATAGCTATTATAAACGAATTAAGGCAGCAAAACACAGAAGCGGCTAACAATCTGGCCGAAAGTTTAGAACACAGTGTGTGGCTGATATCCTAATGCACCCTTACAACGGTTGGCTCCCGTATAAACTTGAACGTATTAACAATCAACTGCTTTGCCGGTGGTTGTACTTTAACACCAAAGCATTTACAGAACCTTTTTTTGATGAAACCATTGCCAAATGTAAAAGCCTCGCATTTAATTCTACGCCCTTTAAAAGTTTTACTACGCTCAATCTTTTAGAAGATTTAACCAGAAACATTGACGCTGCAGCACCTAAGGCAATTATATTTCACATATCCCGATGTGGTTCTACCCTGCTTTCCCAGTTACTGGGATTAGCCGCAAATCATCTGGTATTATCAGAAGTGCCCCTATTTGATGAACTTCTTCGCTTGCGGTATCGGCCCTATTACCGTCAAGAGGATTACAAATTATATTTAAAAGCCGCGATTAAGCTATACCCACAAAAACGCACTGGAACTGAATCGCAACTATTTATCAAGGCTGATAGCTGGCATATATTTTTCTGGCGGGAGTTACGAGAAATGTACCCTGATGTGCCGTTTATCTTTCTGTACCGATCGCCCGATGAAGTAATACGTTCTCATCAGAAACTGAGAGGAATGCAAGCCGTGCCCGGAGTAATTGAGCCCGAAATTTTTGGTTTTTCTGAAAATAAAAATGCAGAAATCAGCCTCGACGGCTATATGATACAGGTACTTGAAAAATATTTCGCCGAATTTATTGAAGTCTCTGCCAAAGATCGCCTTTCAAGCCTTATAAATTACAGTGAAGGGCCGATGGGTATGGTTCAAAAAGTATCTGAAGCAACAGGGATTAATTATACTAAAGAAGAATGGGCAGCGATAAAAGAGCGCAGCAGGTATAATGCTAAACACCCCCATCTGGCCTTTTCTGAAAATGGCCGGGCAGAAATACTGCCTTCACTTAAAACAGTAAATTCACTTTATACGAAGCTGGAACGCATCAGATTGAAAAATCAATGTCCTAACTTTTCAAGTATAAATGAATAAATCTTCCCGGCAGATTCCTCAATTGATTCTTTATCAGTTTTTATAATTAGTTCCGCTTCTGCGGGAGGTTCGAAAAAATCATTTATTCCTGATAGGTTACGCAGTTTCCCGATGTCATACTCGGGAAGTAATGCTCGCCTGTACAAACCTTTGGTATCGCGGGCGATTAATGATTTTATGTGGCAATCGATCCAAACTACCGGAGCGTTATACAGTTGCCTTAATTCTTCACGCGATGTTTCAAAGGGATTTATGGCGGCAATAATGCTTACCGAAGCTTTTTGCCGGTATGAGTTTGCCAATACACCCAATCTCCTGATATTTTCTTCACGATCTTTTCGTGTAAAACCCAGATCTTTTGAGATCGTTTTCCTGCACTCGTCTCCGTCAATAACTTCCAATGGAATATTTCGACGGGCGCATTTTTCCTTAACCGCCAGTGCCAGAGTGGTTTTACCCGCACCGGAAAGCCCCGTAAACTGAATTAATAGCATAAAACTTATCAAACACTACCGGAATCATTCGGCGGAGGTGGAGTGGGGGCTGCATTGGTATTCTCAGGAATTTTTGAACCCAGATAAAACGTTGAACTAACACCCGCTAAAACAAGTAGTGTATCGGAAAAAACGGGCATGGTTTTATTATCAATAGTAAATGAAATAAAGTATATTCCAAATACCAAGTTCCACATTAGTATTTGTGTACGTTGAATATTTAT
>JACMJM010000066.1 GCA_014380615.1 Sphingobacteriaceae bacterium | reverse complement strand
GCCAAATAACCGCCTATCTCAAAAATGCGCAGACAGTGCATCAGGTGAACCACCATGAAATTGAGCTACTGACATCAACTACCGCCCAGGCCATATGGTCGGTTGAAGATATTTTGACCTTCTCTGACCCGGCTGGCGCTCGGTTTAGGGTTATTCACGGCTACGGCTACTATCATGAGCGCTACGAGAAGGAAGCCGAAGAATGGCGCATTACGGGGTTTAGGCTGGAACGCCTGAAACTGGATACTATTCCCTGGCCTGCTGCCGTTGAGCACTCGAAACTTCCGTTTGATGATACGTCGGTATGAACGTCTTTCACTTGAATTCTTTCTGAATCAAGGATCACATTTTTTGAAGCTGCTGCAGAACCCTCTGTGCTGGCCGGAATTAACACTACATCTGATTATCTTGTAAACACCAATTTACTGGGAACAATTAACTGCTTAAATTTTGCACTGAAGCGAAAGGCTGGAATGGTATTTCTTTCTACAAGCCGGATCTACCCTTTTGCATTGCTCGATCAGGTGGGTTACTAGGAACAGGCAACGAGATTTAGTTTAAGTAGTCGTCAGGAAATAAGGGGGGTATCGGAAAACGGTATTACAACAGAATTTCCATTGGAAGGGGCGCGATCCTTATATGGCGCCACCAAACTTTCATCGGAACTGCTTATCACCGAATACTGTGAGCTGTTGGGAGTAAAAGCCACAATTAACCGTTGTGGGGTTATAACAGGGCCCTGGCAAATGGGCAAGGTTGACCAGGGTGTGATCGTGTTGTGGATGGCGCGTCATTATTGGAAAAAGAATCTGACTTATAACGGGTACGGCGGGCGAGGAAAACAAGTCCGGGATATTTTGCATATTCACGACCTTTTCCGGCTGGTCGAATGGCAACTGCATCATTTATCCGAAATCAATGGAAAGATATTCAATGTCGGTGGCGGCTTGTCCTGCAGCGTGTCCTTGAGCGAGCTGACGGGCATTTGTGAGGAGATCACCGGGAACAGGATAAATATTGAACCGGTGGCTGAAAACCGCATTCCGGACCTGCGGATTTATCTGACAGATAACAGTTCTGTCTTCGCTCAAACAGGTTGGAAACCTCGCTACACAGCGCCAGAAATAATGAAGGAGATATACGACTGGATCAAAAATAATGAAGACGAGCTGGCATTTATTTTAAATTAAACGTAACGTTAAACAGATATTATGCTTAAACTCTCTGTTGTCATACCCTCTTATAACGAAGAGAAATCCATATCCGCAACTGCTATTTCGACGTATGACATTCTACAGAAGTTTAGGATTGCTCATGAAATCTTGGTAGTAAACGATAACTCAAAAGATAACACGATTGAAATACTGGAAGAACTTAAACAACGGGTTCCTACGCTGGTTTATTATACAAACGAAGGGCCTAACGGTTTCGGCTATGCGGTAAGATATGGCCTGAAAAGGTTTTCCGGAGATTGTGTTGCCATTATGATGGCAGATTTGTCAGATGATCCTCTTGATCTGGTGCGCTTTTATCACCGTATGATTGAAGATAATGTTGATTGTGTATTCGGTTCCAGATTTATTAAAGGTGGAAAAGTCATAGACTACCCATTTCACAAATTGATAATTAACCGGATAGCCAACACAATTATCCGGATGGCCATAGGTACGCGCTACAACGACGCCACCAATGCGTTCAAACTGTATAAAAGGGAAACCATCGAAGGGATTCAACCGCTGATGTCTCCTCATTTCAATTTAACCATTGAATTGTCATTAAAAAGCATAGTTCGTGGTTATAGTTATTCTGTGGTTCCCAATTCATGGCGTAACCGGAAAGAAGGTGTATCGAAGTTGAGAATCAAAGAAATGGGTAGCAGGTATTTTTTTATCCTGATGTATTGCTTTATCGAAAAGTTCTTTTCGAAAGGAGATTTTAAAAAACGACTTCCATCAAAAAATCAAAGTTTAATGGTGGCTCATCAGGATGAAACCAGCTTTGAAGAAAAATTGAGTGGCTTAGTTTGATCGACGTTGGGTAAGTTCCTCGAACAAAGCATTGGATAAGCGGGAAAAAGAAACTTATAGTATGCCGTATCACATTTGGTTATTGGCTGCTTTGGCCCACAATAAAACGAATTGTTTATTACACTGACCAGGCTTTTTGTTAGTGATTTTCTTTGTTGTTTAATTTAATATACCAGCCCTCGGGATTGATAGGTAATTGTAATCCATCCTTTTTGATATTGTCTATTTTTTGCGCCTCTGCCTTCCAATTTTTATCTTCTAAAGTTATACTTCCTATTCTGAATAGTATTATTATAAAGTACCAGAAATATAAGAGGTAAAAGGCATAATAATTTTTCCCTCTCTGGAAAACATATATTATGCCAGACCATATTAATAGGAGGGTAGGAAGGAAAAAATACCTTCCTACGGTTATCGGCGTGTAATTATTGCTGATATTACTTCCATACAGGTTTGCCCCTATAAGGCTGAATGATAACATAATGAGGAATAGTACCCTGAAATCTTTCGTATTTCTGTATTGTCGGTAGGAGGCGTATATCCATATTACGATAGCTGCCAGAAGTAAAGAAAAAATCAGATAATTAATATGCCCCGTATATAATCTTAAAAGCCCCGGTATGTTTAAAAGGTGAATGTAAATGGCGTATGGCAGTTGAGTCAGCTTCTCGGATAAGCCAATACCGCTTGCAATTCTTGTGGGCGATGTAAGGATGGAAATCAATTGTATGAGGGCAGTTATAATAAATACACTCAGTATAACAGGATTTATTTTCTGAAGCTTAGCCCGGTATGAATTGGAGAAAACAAGAAGCAATACACATGGTAAAAATATAAGGCTGAAAGGTCCGGTTAAGCCTGTGAGAAAAACAATGATCGCATCAGGCAAATTTTTTTTTCTATTTTGGTCAGATAGGAAAATGACGATAAGAAGTATGGCTGTGTACCATTGCACGTTGGTCAAATTGAGCACAATCTCGCTGCTGATCGGAACAAGTGTTAGCCCCAGGCACATAAGGAACCGGGCGTGCACATCTAACCCGGTTCTATTCCAGATATAAAATAAAACAAGTATGAACCCGGCCAGGCTACTAAAAACATACGCGACGGGAACATAAGCATAAGGCACAAATAAATATGTAAAATATGCTACTAATCTTGGTATCAGATGAAAATAACCAGCGTAAGGTAGCGCGAAACTTTTAATGCCGGTATTATATACATCCTGGAAAAAGATAGTACCATCTTCCGCCCAAAGCTGGGGCAAAACAAGAGCATCTGGTCTCCTGAAATTTAACAGAAAAAAACTAAATAGAATGGCGATTATAAAGAAAATAAGGGAAGTACGTTTATCATGAGATCGCTTAGCTGTTGCTTTTAATAAAATAGTAGTTTTGGATGATAGTACTTTTAGCATCAGGTTATTTCTGATTATTTCATACAATAGTATCCTATCGACCTGGTCAAAATGATAAGAAAGGAATATTTAATATTAATTTAAACTGCGAATATTTGCAACCTGATGTTCCTGAGTTCAACTAATTCATCGGAAGTTATGAGGGATTAATTATAAAAGAGCACGCTATTTAAAATTTCAACCAGGTGGTCTTAAAACTCCGGTTTGAACAAAACCGCATCGGCTAATACAACACCGCTCGCTCCCCGGGTAGTGACACTCATAGAAGGTTTGCCTGACGCTGTCAGTTTGTATTTGCCTACTTCTATCCATTCACCTGAAGTCTGACCCTTTACTTCATGTTTTGACAGATCAATCGATACTGGGGTTTCTTTTGAACCGTCAAATACTAAAACTTGGACTATTGTTGAAATATCTGCATATTTAGGAAGGAAGTATGCATAAATGGTATACTCGCCATCCTTCGTGATCGCAGGTTTGAATTTAACCGAAGCATCAGCTGTTCCTTTTTCAGCAACTGTGTGCCTTTGTCGGTGCCTTTTACAATTACATAAGCTCCGGAAAGTGGCTGTGTATCTTCCCCAACTAATTTGCCACGGTAGCTTACAAATACCGGGACATCAACAATTGGTTTGATTCCCTGCGGGGCGTTTTCTTTGATTACAATTGTTTTGTCAACAATATCATAACCAAAGGGCTGATCTTTAAAGCATGCATCCAGCACATCCCGAAGGGGAAGCTTAGCCGCACGAAAAGTAATTTTTTTACTTTTTTCGATAAGTGAATAATCGAAGAAAAAAACATAGTCCGTTTGTTTCTCAATCAGGTCGAACACCCGGGTTAACGGAGCATTCTTTACCGAAATAGAAACGTCCTGGGAGAATC
>JACMJM010000007.1 GCA_014380615.1 Sphingobacteriaceae bacterium | reverse complement strand
TATTCCGTCATAGTATTGGAAAATCAAAGCTTGCAAACAATCTCCACAAATTAGATGTACCAGCAACTGTACGTAACTGGAATACGATAAATAAGCTCTCCGTGTTAGCAAAAGCGATGGAGGTTTAATATCAAAAGAGAGGAAGTGAGTATTTAGTGATTTGTTCGTATATAACAATTACAGTATAAAAAGTACGGAGGTCCCGATAGATGGAACAAGAAAAATCCAAAGAGCAGGAGCTTACGCTGAATCAGTGGCTCAAACAATGGGCGCGGAAGATCAAGAGAGATATAATTACTATGTATTTTGCGCTGAAGCACCCACAGACACCGCTATATGCAAAGATTTTCGCCGCCATTATTGTTGGTTACGCATTAAGCCCGATAGACTTAATTCCAGACTTCATACCAGTTCTAGGCTATCTGGATGACGTAATCCTTCTGCCACTTGGTATAGCCCTAGCAATAAGGTTGATACCAACAAGCGTGCTAGACTCTTGCCGCGAAGAGGCCACGAATAACCCACCGGCTATGAAGCCGAAGATTTGGGTTGCGGCATACGTCATTGTCATGTTATGGCTTACCGTTCTTTACGCCCTATACGAGTGGATTAAATTGCCTTAATTGCTGTCAAGATATATGCAAAAATGGAACGTGAGCTTACTGAAAAGTAGGCTCATTTTTATTGTTTTGAAGATGTAATCAGAAATTAACGGAAGGGAGGTGACGTTATGGCCGGAGGTAAATACAAAGAATGGTTTGAACTCGATGGCCTACTCAGAATAGAGGCATGGGCAAGGGACGGACTTAGCAATGTACAGATAGCAAAAAATATGGGAATTAGAGTTTAAACGTAAGCGTCAAAAAGACCCCACCTAGAAAAGGTAGGGTCATCATGATAGGCTATTGTTTAGGTAGTCGGCAGTAGTCCGGCAATGTAGCTGACCAGGGTAAGTACTCATCAAGAACTGACGGATCTGTGATATAAACATTAGGTAGTTTTTCGAAAAGATAGGCTAGGTACTGAAAAGGATTCAATTGGTTCTCTTTGGCTGTTTCGATGATGCTATAGATGATCGAGCTAGCTCTAGCACCTTTGGGAGTATTGCTGAAAATCCAAGCCTTGCGCCCTATTACGAAGGATTTAATCGTCCTCTCGCTCGCGTTATTATCGATAAACAGTCTACCATCTTTCAAGAAAGCAGTCAGTTTATCCCACTGGTTACGGCAATATTGAATTGCTTTTCCTAAAGAACTTTTGGGAAGTACCCGTGGAGTTTGCTTTTTTAGCCACACCAAAAAAGCCTCTAGAACTGGGGCACTAAGCACCAGCCGGGCATTATAACGTTCTTCATTAGAAAGCTCCTTAAGATTTCTTTCTATATTAAATAATTTGTTGCAATACTCCAGTCCCTCATGTGCTGTTACAAAAACAGTTCCCTGTTCCGTTTTAGGCAGCGCTTTGAGTGCATCGGTGAATTTGCGACGGGCATGAGAAAGGCACCCAACTAGAGTAACATTTTCCAAGCCATTATATGCAGCATACCCATCCACATGTAAAAAACCCTTAAATCCTTTAAGAAATCGTACAGGATGCTTGCTGGCCCTGGTTGTTTGGTACTCATAAAGTGCTATCGGCGGACCATCACGACCGCTGCGATACAGCCACATATATGATGTTGCTTCTGCGGCACGCCCTGGCTCCTTAAGTACTTGAACCGTGGTTTCATCGGCCATAGCAATGTCGCGCAACAATAGATGCTCATGCATTCGATTATATATGTCTTCTAAGTAACGGGTAGAACCTTGAATCATCCAATTGGCCATTGTTTGTCGGGATAATTCAATACCCAAACGGAAGAGTGCTTGTTCCTGGCGATAAAGAGGCATACCGTCGACATATTTTTGCGTCATTACATAAGCCATCAGTGACGGCGAAACCAAACTTCCCGGCAAAAGCGGCGCTGACATAGGCGCGGTTATAATAGGCGTTTTGTCCGCTTCTTTTTCACAATGGCGGCATCCATAGACATAGCGCACATGGCGCACAACTTTTACTTGAACTGGAATGACCTTCAATTCCTGTCGAACTTCAGTGCTCATTTCATGAAGATCATTGCCGCAACAAGAACAAACCTGCTCTTCAGGAGAAAGACGGTATTCAACCGTCTCCACTGGCAGGTCTTTCAACTGTTCTTCACGATGCCCTGGCTGCTTGCGCCTTTTATAAGTAATATCTTCGAAAGTCGGCTCAGCCTCAGGCTGCTTTGCTTCAGCTTCTGGTTCGTTAAAAAGTTCGAACTGATTGGCATTAGTCTGTTCACTGGATTTGCCAAACTGACGATGTTGATTTAAGCGCAACTGTTCTTCAAACCATTTTACTTTAGCCTCTAGTTCAGCTTTTTGCTGTTCAAGCTGACTACACCGATCTTGCAAATTTTCTATAGTTATATTTGAAGTATTCTCTATTGTTTTCATACTAATAATATTCGCCACAAAGCCACGAAATTCCTGCATTTTAAGCCGTTTTTCATCATATTATTATTCGCGATTTTACTTCAGAATGGGCTTTTTGTTGCGCTATCGACAACCCATCAAGTAACCACCTTAATTGACGGTAATCAATTTGCATAGCGCCAGTGCAGTTACTGACTGGCCACTGAAATTTCCCTTTTTCTAAGCGGAGATAGTGCAGCCAAAAACCGCAGTGACTCCACTCTAAAATTTTTATCTTGTCACGGTGCTTATTGCAAAATACAAATAAGCTGGTAGTAAAGGGATCTAATTTGAAGCAATGCTGAACAATAACAGCTAAACCATCAATAGATTTTCTTAAGTCCATCGGCGCACTGGCCAAATAAACCCGGCGACCACGTACGTCATTTAGCATATGACGCTTAATGCTTTCACTACATCTTGAAGTAATTTGGAACTAAACCCAGGATGGACTTCTATTGATGCTGGTCCTATTTTAATTAAAAGCGATCCAGACCGTGTTATTATATCCGGTTTGTCAGTGCTGTTAATTTCAAAGGTTAGCCACTTGGCGGACTGGTTTTCAATTTCATTCCGGCTTTGCAACTTTTTACGCCAGTATTTTGCTTGAGGAATAGAATAGCCTTTTTCCTTACACCAGGCTGTCAAGTTTTTGTTGCCGCTTGTTCCAAGCTCGTTAAGGCGTCTTTCCCACTCAGTTTCTAATCCACTCTTATCCATGTTATTATCGACTCTCCCAAGTATTTTCTTGGGTTGATTATCTCATAGATTTCTATGTTGACCAATGTGGGGACTATTTTACGCTTACCATCTAGCCAGAACCTTGCTAATATGGCCCAGGACCTCCAGGAAGCTGTGAGTACATTTCGCCTTTAGTTTTTCAAGTAATTCTATAATAAAGAATCCTTAAAACATATTTTTTACTATTACTCGAAATGTTTCCGTTTAAACAAATGCTGTGATATCTTTTTACCTCAAATTTTAAGTTTAGGGTAATAATTATATCACG
>JACMJM010000065.1 GCA_014380615.1 Sphingobacteriaceae bacterium | reverse complement strand
TGTATTTTAACAAGAAAAAGGGTAGAACTTCCTGGAAAAAGATACGACGTCCCCATTCGCGGAACAGACAAATTTGAAACTAAGTATTGGCAGGCATCCAATAATCCAGTGTTTGACCAAAGAGGTGACATCGTCTATATTTCTCATGTAACAGTAGAAATTACAGGCGCATACGATCTTGCTAAAAAAGAGAGGATTGCACGTGAAGTTACCGAAGCTAAACGGCGCGACCTTCATTCGCTTCTAATGGAGGCTCCGGCAGCTATTACCATTCTTGATGGTCCGGATTTTATCTATGAATTTCAGAACGCCATTCACCTGCGCATCTTCCCTGATCGCGAGCTTTTAGGCAAGGGCTTAACCGATGCGTTTCCTGAGCTAAAGGATAGTTATATCCTGCCGATATTAAGGGGTGTATTTGAAAAAGGAGAAACCTACGTACAAAAAGAGGTTAGGATTTCACCCGTTCTACAAAAAGACGGGCCGCTTAAAGATGTATTCTGGACTTTTATCTATCAACCGCGATACAAGTCGCCAAATGAAATTGACGGCATTATAGTCTTTGGGTACGATGTAACCGGCCATGTAACCAGCCGCCAAAAGGTAGAAGAAAGTGAAAAAAGACTTCAAACCATTTTGGAAACCATGGCCGAAGGAATCGGGATTGTGAACAGCGAGGGAGAAATTATCTATGCCAATCCAATGGCAGAAAAGCTTTTGGGATTAAATAAAGAAGAAATTATCCAACGCAGTTATTATGACACCCGCTGGAAAAACCTGAGAGTAGATGGCACACCGCTTCACCGCGATGAACACCCTATTTACATTAGTATGGAGACTGGGGAAGCTGTGTTCGACCACGAAATAGGGGTGCAGCCCCCTGATGCAGAGCCGGTTTTTATTTCGATAAATGCTGCCCCGCTAAAAGACGAAGACGGAAAAATTACCGGTGCAGTTGGAACTTTTATGGATGTAACCCAAAGAAGGAAAACAGCCCAGTTAAAAGACGAGTTTATTAGTACGGTTAGCCACGAGTTAAAGACACCTGTTACCTCCATTAAGGCCTATCTCCAAATGCTGGCTCGCTCTTTATCTGGCTACGATAATGCCGATACCCATCGCTCTCTAAGCAGGTTGGCAGTTCAGGTTAACAGACTGGAGAGCCTTATTAGAGACTTTCTGGATGTCACACGGATTGATTCTGGTAAGATGGTATTAAAAGCCACCAAGTTTGACATCAATATCGTGCTCACAGACCTTATCAACGACTTGCAACTGCTTACATCCACCCACAAATTACTTATTACACAAAGCGAATCAATAACGGTGTCGGCCGATCAGAACCGGGTTGTGCAGGTGCTTACCAATTTGATAACCAATGCAGTAAAGTATTCCCCGGGAGCAGACAAAGTTTTAATCACTCTAAGCAAAGAAAAAAATAACATGGTATGCAGCGTAAAGGACTTTGGAGTAGGAATCCCGCAAAGCCACCAACAGCTAGTGTTTAACCGCTTCCACCAAGCTGGTAATACTTATAAAGGTGCGGGCCTAAGCCTGGGCCTTGGCTTGTATATTTCAAAGGAAATAGTTGAGAAAGGCGGAGGGGAAATTTGGCTGGATAGTATGCCGGGGGAAGGTTCAACTTTCTATTTTAGTCTTCCGCTTTGACTTTAGAAGTGGGACGGAATAGCTGTTATTAACCTGAGTTCGATGATAAATAATTGTCTTTGGGCGTTCGGGCGGGCTTTCCGCTACAAGTCCTCGTTACGCTGCGCTTCAAGTGGGCTTTCCGCTGCAATCCCTAACGCAAATCCCCTCCAAGTAAAAATCCGGGTTTAAAAGTAAGATTTATTCGCCCTGCGGAAGACTTAAAACCCATGCCTAGGTTCGTGTCCTCACGTAATATTATTCGTCTGTTTCGTGGGGACACGAACCAGGGCAGAAGAAAATCTTTTATTTTTTAGCTCTCCTGGTTTTTATGGTAAAAATTTATTCGCCCTGCGGAAGACTTAAACCAGTTGAGGATGGCTTGTTAATTTGCTGATATCATTTATATTTGTTCCAAACATCAACTACTTTGAAATCATTTATTATTACTACCACCCTTCTTGCCATGGTGTTAACTTCTTGTGTTAAGAAAGAAGACATTCCTGCACCTGCTGATGAGATCATTTATACTAATGACTCCATCACGGTTAAGGATTTCACAAATTATACGGCTAAGTCTGTAGCTCGTGATCAATTTCATCTGCTCGGATATGGGTATGATGTCACCGGCGAATATGCCGACTCTGCGTCAGCAAGAAAGCAGGTAGTAAATGTTGCGAAACTACATGCTGCATGGCCTACAAGTGTAGTGATTGGGAGATCTACCCAATCCAGCGCTTTTAATGCGGCTACTCAGGACGCTGAAGGTCTGGCATATGCAATATCCACGCAAACGGAAGACTGGCGTTTCTTTGGCACTAAGGAACAAGACTATAAACTATATTATAAGAAAGAAATCAGCAGTTATTTCCCTAACAGCGATGCCTTTTCTTCAAAATATTTATACGGCAGGCAAAGCATCGAGCTCATGAACCGGATATTATTTTTTATGTGGCGCGAGAATGGCTATTTAACTCCTTCATTTTTATCCGACATTAAAACACATACATCAGCCCAGCTTACCGAGAAATATGGTACTCATGTGCTTACACGCATCAATTTGGGTGCTAAGCTCACCATACTGTATCAATCAGAAACAGGGCAACACGACCGGGAAGAGGCAGCCGAGCTTGGCTTTTCTGTAGCGTTGGCAAAAACATTCGGGAGTTTTTCGGGATATCTTGACCACATGGGAAAACAATCCGCAACAGGTAATTTTGCTCAAAAGATAAGCTTTAAAGCAACAGGAGGCGATGTATCTAAAATTAAGACCATTGTTGGCTCGAAAACCGGTATCACCCACATAGACTTTTCAGAATGGCTTAAGTCGATAAGTTCCACCAGCCCTGAAATGATAGACATTCAGGATATAGTGCCCGTTTACGAGTTTATTGAGGATCCGGCTAAAAAGGCAGAGTTAAAGAAGTATTTTGAAGAATATCTGGCCAATAATGCCCCCATTGTAATTAAATAGTTTTTAAGCTTTAAGAGTTCAGCGCAGCGCTCTTAAATCATCTTTGAAAAATCATGACTCTGTCCGGCGATGTAGGAAAAATCTTTATTTTAGCTCAACCTTATCATGTACTTCGTGTTCGACATGTTCTGCAAGGCATGTCGAATACACAGATAGCAGAGGATTTGTAATCCATGCCTAGGTTCGTGTCCTCACGAACCAATAATATTATTCGTCTGTTTCGTGGGGACACGAACTAGGGCAGAATCAAGCGGGACAGAATACTGGTTTTATGGTAAAGATTATTCATCATTCGGAATACTTAAACTAGTGCGAGAGTCCTGATTTTTTAGACTAAGGATTTAAGTCTGCCCGTGGAAGATTTAAGTCAGTGATGGTTCGAGCAAAGATTTCATACGATTTCAGCTTTGCGGAATGATCAAAAATGTGCGAAGTGGCCATCACTTCGTTAACCTGATACTTGGCAATAAAAGCAGCCAGTTCTTTTCTGATGGTTGCAGGTCCGCCAATAAATGAATATCTCAGCATTTGCTTAACGGCCTCTTCTTCATAAATGGTCCAAATACCTTCCATACTTTTTACCGGTGGTGGCAGCAGATCGCGTTTTCCGGTAACCACGCCCATTAAAAACTGTTGCACAGAAGTTGCAAGGTAATTTGCTTGCTGGTCTGTCTCGGCTGCAACAGCGTTTACACAGGCCAATACATAAGGCTTGCTCAGTTCTTTGGAACGCTGGAAGTTTTGGCGATAAATTTCGATAGCATTCTCAAAGTACGTGGGTGCAAAATGACTGGCAAAGGCATATGGCAGGCCCATAGCGGCAGCAAGCCTGGCGCTATCAGTACTTGAACCTAAAATCCAGATGGGTATATCAGATCCCTCACCGGGTATCGCCCGCACTTCATTAGAGCTGTTATCTTCGGAGAACAACAATTGAAGCTGTTTCACATCCCGCGGAAAACTATGTACGGTTTCAACGTTCTCACCCCTGATTGCCCTGGCAGTTACCTGGTCGGTTCCCGGAGCTCTGCCTAAACCCAGATCTATGCGGCCGGGATAGATTGAAGCCAGGGTTCCAAACTGCTCTGCTACAATTAACGGAGCATGATTAGGCAGCATAATACCCCCAGAACCTACCCTTAGTGTGGAAGTTCCGCCCGCAATATGGCCAATAAGTACGGCTGTTGCAGAGCTTGCAACGCTGACCATATTGTGATGTTCGGCGAACCAATAACGGGTATAGCCTAACGACTCGGCATGCCGTGCAAGGTTGAGGCTATTTCTAAACACATCTGAGTAAGTTTGCCCCCTTGCTACGGAAGCAAGATCGAGAATAGAAAAGGAGATGTTGCTTAAATCGAACTCTGCCATAGCCATAATTAAGAAACAACAAAAATAGGCGCATACTATTTGCCTGGCATAAGAAGAGAGTTTTTATGACTTTAGGTAGATTTTTAACTGACTTTGTGGTGTCCGTTGCAGATATCAAGTGCCAGCGACATCTAAACGCTCGCGCTAGCAAGGGGATTGAAACCCTCGCTATTCGACATGTTCTGCAAGGCATGTCGAATACACAGATAGTAGAGGATTTGTAATCCTCTATAGCGCCAATTCTAACAAACCCTTTCTTACTCCATAAATATCCCCACAACTGCTGTAAAGATATTCTTCCTCCTTTTCTACCAGTCCTGCTCGTACAGGATTCAAATGAATGTAGCTTAATTTCGTGTCAAAGAACTCCTGCGAGAATATCTCTTCTCCATGATACCCTTCTTCCCAAAACCAAACCTTGTCGTCTTTTCTCAAGAGCCAAAGCAACCATTTCTTTCTGCTTTCTCGTGGATTGTTCTCAATTGCTTGGAAGATCTTCTTGGAAGTATATTTCTTAAAATCCCGGATTATATCACTTAGACTGTCTTTGCTAGTGCCCACAATCAAATGAATGTGATTGCTCATCAGAACCCAGGCGTAAACTCTTAAGACTTTTGTTGATTGACAAAATCTAATACTCTCGAGTAAAATGCCGATGTATTCTCTTCGTGTAAACACATCAGCCCATTGATGTACTGTACAAGTAATGA
>JACMJM010000064.1 GCA_014380615.1 Sphingobacteriaceae bacterium | reverse complement strand
GCAAGAACTACATATCAGGATTTATTGGATGCAGGTGTACACTTTGGTCACCTTACCCGCAAATGGGATCCGAAAATGTCTCAGTACATTTTCATGGAGCGTAATGGCATCCACATTATAGATTTAAATAAAACTTTAACAAAATTAGAAGAAGCTGCTGCTGCGATTAAACAAATCGTTAAATCTGGCCGTAAAGTATTATTCGTAGCTACTAAAAAACAAGCTAAGGATATCGTTGCTGCTCAGGCTGCTTCAGTAAACATGCCTTTCGTAACCGAGCGTTGGTTAGGTGGAATGTTAACTAACTTCGCAACAGTACGTAAGTCGATCAAAAAGATGTCTAACATCGACAAGATGACTAAAGACGGAACTTACGATGTACTTTCTAAGAAAGAAAAATTGATGATTCAGCGTGAGCGTATCAAGTTAGAAACCCTTTTAGGAGGTATCGCTGACCTGAACCGTTTACCGGCTGCATTATTCTTAATTGATGTTAAGAAAGAGCATATCGCTGTTTCTGAGGCGTTGAAACTGAACGTACCTACTTTTGCAATGGTAGATACTAATTCAGATCCTTCAAACATCGATTTCCCTATTCCGGCTAATGATGATGCTACTAAATCAATCCAATTGATTTCTGATATCATTATCAAAGCTATTCAGGAAGGATTAGATGAGCGTAAACGCGAGAAAGAAGACGAAGCTGAAAAAGAAGCTGCTGTAGCTAAAGCGAAAGCTGATGCTCCGGAAGCTAAAGAAGAAGGTGCTTCATCTGGCCGTCGTGAGCGTAAAACTGCTGCTCCGGTAGAAGTAACTGCAGAAGCTGAAGCTACTGTAGTTGCAGGAAGCGATGCTCCTGCCGCTGAAAGCGCTGAGTAAGCCCCCCGGCCCCCTGAAGGGGAAGTAAACGAAATAAATAGTTAAATCTTCTCGACCTCCGCCAACAGGCGGAGGTTTGAGGTTAAATACAAAAACACATGTCTACAGTACAAATCTCTGCCTCAGACGTAAATAAACTGCGCCAGCAAACAGGTGCAGGTATGATGGATTGCAAAAAAGCTTTAACAGAAGCTAACGGCGATTTCGAAGCTGCTACAGATTACCTTCGTAAAAAAGGTGCTAAAGTTGCTGCCAGCCGTCAGGATCGTGAATCTAATGAAGGAGTAGTTATTTCTAAAACTACTGCTGACGGAAAGCGTGGAATTATTGTTGAAGTAAATTGCGAAACAGATTTCGTTGCTAAGAATGCTGATTTTATTGCTTTCGCAAACAGCGTGGCCCAATTAGCAATTGATAAAAATGTTGCTTCGGCTGAAGAACTTATCGGTTTAGACCTTAACGGAACTAAAGTTGCCGATGCTTTGATCGATCAAACCGGCAAAATCGGTGAGAAAATTGGTGTTTCTAAATTTGAAACTGTTACAGGCGAGAAAGTGATCGCTTACATCCACGGTAACTACCGTTTAGGTGTGTTAGTTGCTTTGAGCGCTGATGCTGCTAATGCTAACGAAGCTGGTAAAGATGTTGCAATGCAGATTGCTGCGATGAACCCTGTTGCTTTAGATAAAGGGGATGTTGATGCAAGAACTATCGAGCGTGAGCTTGAAATTGCTAAAGAGCAAATCCGTGCAGAAGGTAAACCAGAAGAAATGGTTGAGAAAATCGCTGCAGGAAAACTAAATAAATTCTACAAAGATTCTACTTTATTGAATCAGGAATTTGTTAAGGATCCGTCTAAAACTGTTGCACAATTTTTAACTAGCGTACAAAGTGGCTTAACTGTTACCGCATTCAAACGCGTTCAATTAGGAGCTTAATAGTTTATTAGTCTATAGTCCATGGACTAATAAACTATCATAAAAAAATCCTTGTCAGAAATGGCAGGGATTTTTTGTTAATATATTATTGATTTATGAAAACCTCATCCAGGTTTAATACAAATCCCGGAAGTATGGAAGAGGTAATCTCATCCCCGATTGTTAATAGGCGTTCTGCGTTAAATTTGCCTTCTTTTGTAAGCGAGTACTTGAGGAAAGTCTGCTCGTTGGGATGAATGATCCAATATTCTTTAACACCGGCTTCCTCGTAAACCTCAAATTTGTTCTTAAGCTCTTTTCTGTTATTTCCCGGCGATAAAATTTCAACGACAATATCGGGCGCTCCAATGCAGCCTTTCTTGTCAACTTTTAATGGATCGCAAATAACACAAATATCCGGCTGCACCACGGTGTAAACTGTATTATCTTCTAACGATTTTTTTGGCAAACGCACGTCGAACGGAGCAGAAAATACCGAACAGGGCATTTTTTTCAGGTACGTATATAATTCCGTAAAAACCGCACCCGATACCCGCTGATGGATAGTATTGGGTGCGGGAATCATATGAAAGATCTTTCCTTTTATCAATTCAATTCGTTCGTCAAACTGCCATTTAAGGTAGTCTGCGTAAGAATAAGTTTTGTTTAAGTCTAAATCCGAAAATCGCATATTTTATACGGCTGATACTCAAAAATAACAATAATTAGTTTGAAAAGATTATGAAATCATTTCAGCTATTTAACCAATGACCGTTTAACTAACGCACTATTTTCTTAAATTCGCCCAAATATTGTGGTAAATGAAGTATAAGCGCATCCTCCTGAAATTGAGCGGAGAATCATTAATGGGTGATAAACAGTATGGTATCGATAGCGACCGTGTTTTACAGTATGCCCAGGATATAAAAGCAGTTCATGATACTGGTTTAGAGATAGCCATTGTGATTGGAGGGGGAAATATTTTCAGAGGTTTAAGTGCCGAAAAAGGTGGAATGGACCGTGTTCAGGCTGATTACATGGGAATGCTGGCCACAGTAATCAATAGCATGGCCCTTCAGGATGCGCTCGAAAAAACGGGTGTGAAAACACGGTTAATGACTGCCATAAAAATGGAGCAGATCTGTGAACCTTTTATCCGCAGAAGAGCGGTAAGGCATTTGGAGAAAAGAAGAATTGTGATTTTTGGAGCAGGTACAGGTAATCCATATTTTACTACCGATACTGCTGCTTCGCTTCGTGCAATTGAGATAAATGCAGACGCAGTATTGAAGGGTACACGAGTGGATGGTATTTATACCGCTGATCCGGAAAAGGATCCTACAGCGACCAAGTATGAGAATATCACCTTCCAGGAAGTTTATGATAAAAACTTAAACGTAATGGATATGACAGCGTTTACATTGTGCCAGGAGAATAAACTCCCTATTATTGTTTTTGATATGAACAAATCCGGGAATTTTATGCGCATTGCTAACGGTGACGCTATTGGTACATTAGTGAAAGGATAATTTAAAATTTAAAAAAATATAAACTGAACAATGAACGACCTTGTAAAAAAACAACTAAGCGATGCACAAACGCTTATGAATAAAGCTGTTGAACATTGCGATGCTGAACTACTTAAAATACGTGCGGGTAAGGCTTCAGCCAATATGCTCGATGGAATAACCGTCGACTATTATGGCACCCAAACTCTTTTGTCGCAGGTATGCGGTATTTCAACTCCGGATCCACGCACCCTGGTTGCTCAACCTTGGGAAAAGCATATGATCGGCCCGATTGAAAAAGCCATTATCGACTCAAACATCGGATTAAATCCCCAAAATGACGGAATGGTGATCAGAATGAACGTTCCGCCCCTTACAGAAGAACGCCGTAAGGATTTATTCAAGAAGGCGAAAGAAGAGGCAGAAAGAGGCCGTATCTCGATCCGTAATATCCGTAAAGATACAAACGGAAAAATTCAACGCCTTAAATCTGAAGGAGTTTCGGAAGATGAAATAAAAACAGGTGAGGGGGAGGTTCAAAAGCTTACCGACAGCTTTATTGTTAAAGTAGATAAGCTTGTTGAATCGAAGGAAAAAGATATAATGACCATTTAGGTTAGCGTGATGTTGAGCCCGTCGAAACATAGAGCGGTTGAAATTCGGTCTGCTCTTCGACAAGATCAGAGTGACGTTAGCTAATATTTAATCTAAAAGTCAAAATAAAAGGAATGGGTTAATTAGCTCGTTCCTTTTTTCATTTTTGTAAAATCATGAAATTACTTTTAAAGTATTTGAGCATGCATAGGGGTGTGGTTATACTCGCCCTTTTCCTGGCTGCTATTAATCAAAGCTTTTCTTTGCTTGATCCTTATATTACTGGTAGGATTTTGGATGATGTGATTGACAGAAAAGAGGAATTAGCACGAGAGGACTATATTTCGCTTGCTTTACAGTGGGTCGGGCTTTCGGTAGGAGCTGCCATGGTGTCGAGGATAGCTAAAAATTTTCAGGATTATTTTACCAATATCATCGTTCAGAAAGTAGGAGCAAAAATGTATGCCGATGGCTTGCAGCACTCGTTGCAATTACCTTACCAGGTTTTTGAAGATCAGCGTAGCGGAGAAACCTTGGGGATACTTCAAAAAGTACGACAGGATGTAGAAAAATTTATAACATCTTTCATCAGCATCCTTTTCGTCAGCATTATAGGGATGGTATTCGTTATTGTTTACTCTTTGGCGATAAGTTATAAGGTTACCCTCGTTTATTTTGCCTCAATTCCGGTTATCGCGATTTTAAGCCTTGTTTTAAGCAGGAAGATTAAAACTATACAAAGAAAAATTGTGGGCGAAACTACAGCACTGGCTGGGTCAACTACTGAATCGTTAAGAAATATTGAGTTGGTAAAGAGCCTCGGACTTGCCGATCAGGAAATAAAGAGACTAAACAACACGACCTATAAAATACTCGGATTGGAGCTCAAAAAAGTAAAATATGTTAGAAGCATGAGTTTCGTCCAGGGGACCACAGTAAACCTGGTGCGAAGTACTATGGTGGTGATATTACTCATTCTAATCTTCGATGACGCCATTACCAAGGGGCAATATTTCCAATTTCTTTTCTACTCATTCTTCCTGTTTGGCCCATTACAAGAGCTTGGAAACGTGATTTTAACCTGGCGCGAAACCGAAGTTTCGCTGGCCAATTTCAAAGCCATTTTAGATATCCCAATAGATATTAAGCCTGCAAAGCCGGTACATTTCGAGAGGGTTAATCGTTTTTCTTTCGATTCGGTAAGCTTTAAGCATCGTACAGCTACTACTAATGCCTTAAAAGATATTTCATTTGAAGCTGCCGCAGGCGAAACAGTGGCCTTTGTTGGCCCATCCGGTTCGGGGAAAACTACTTTAGTAAAACTTCTCGTAGGCCTATATCAGCCTCTGGAGGGTGATGTGCTTTACAACAATACATCATCCAAAGAAATAGATTTAGACCGCCTGCGCGAACGTATAGGCTTTGTAACTCAGGATACCCAGCTTTTCTCAGGAACCATTCGGGAAAATCTGCAATTTGTTAGGCCCGATGCGAGCGACGAAGAATGTATGGATGTTTTGCATAAAGCAGCGTGCCATACTTTACTGGCACGTGCTGATAAAGGTTTAGATACGGTGATCGGAGAGGGTGGTGTAAAAGTTTCCGGCGGCGAAAAGCAACGTTTATCTATTGCCAGAGCTTTGTTACGTAAACCCGATATCCTGGTATTTGATGAAGCAACATCTGCTCTCGATTCTTTAACAGAGGAAGAGATTACCAAAACAATCAGAGATGTATCCCATATGGAAGAGCGAATCACCATTCTTATCGCCCACCGCTTGTCGACCATTATGCACGCAGATAAGATTTTTGTTCTTGAACGGGGCCATATCATTGAATCTGGAAAGCACGCCGAGTTGTTAGTGGAAAAAGGGTTGTATTATGCAATGTGGCGTCAGCAGATCGGGGAGAAGCATGTTTCGGAGATCGGCTAAAAATTTATACCTTGATTAAAAATTATATGAGCAGTCTGTTATTCCTTAACCTTGGCACTCCCGAAATATTAATCCTTATTATTGGAGGCATACCATTTATTTTAATGCTGATTAGCATTATTGATATTGCAAAGTCTGATTTTAAAGATTCTACAACCAAATTAATGTGGGTATTGATTGTGTTTTTTCTGCCTGTGTTGGGCTCTTTGATATACTTATTGATAGGAAGAAGTCAGAAGGTTTTACCTGGAACTAAGTAACGTTGCCAAGGTTTGAAACCCTGTCAGCGTTTTTCGTGCGTACCAATATGTAATAAAAAAGCCCCACCATCTCTGGCAGGGCTTTTAACCTTTTAGCTTTCGCCTTTAACCTTTCTTTACGAACATCCTCCCTGCGTACCGCAGTTCAAACATTTGTAGCAAGTTCCCGAACGAACCATAATGTGTCCGCAGTTACCGCAAGCCGGAGCATCAGACTGGCCACCACCAGAGATATCCAATACCGGTTTTAAAACTTTATCTCCAGATACTTTATCAGATTTAGCTTCTGCAAAATTATTATCCTGAGGGTTTTTGTCAGTATCTTCCATTTGAGGATTTCCGATAACCGCATTTTGCTCAGTTATTACGTGTACCAAATCTGTACGGTTTAAGTACTCATAACCTAACATTCTGAAAATATAATCGATAATTGAAGTTGAGCTCTTGATGTTATCATGTCCTGAAACCATTCCAGATGGCTCGAAGCGCGTGAATGTAAATTTGTCTACAAACTCTTCAAGAGGAACACCGTATTGTAAGCCTACAGAAATCGCGATAGCGAAGCAGTTCATTAACGAGCGGAAGGTTGCACCTTCTTTGTGCATATCTACAAAGATCTCTCCTAAAGTTCCGTCTTCGTATTCTCCGGTACGAACGAATACTGTTTGTCCGCCAACTGCAGCCTTTTGGGTAAATCCACCACGTTTGCTTGGCAAGTTCTTACGCTCAACTACAGAAGATAACTGGCGCTTAAATTTAGTATCGGTTGATCTTTCTAAGATGGCACGAGCCGCTTCTAAAACCTGATCAGCAGTAAGGTCGCTTAATTTAACGTTTGCTGCTTCGCCAAGTACTTCTTCAATCGCATCAAGTTTGTCTTCTTTAGAATCAGAAGATTTAGTTGAAAGCGGTTGAGATAGTTTACAACCATCGCGGTAAAGCGCATTCGCTTTCAACGCTAATTTCCATGAAAGTTCGTAGCATTCTTTAATCTCTTCAACTGTAGCTTCGTTTGGAAGGTTGATGGTTTTAGAAATTGCACCCGATAGGAAAGGTTGCGCTGCCGCCATCATTCTGATGTGACCACTTGCGTGGATATAACGCTGACCTTTTGATCCGCATTTGTTGGCGCAATCGAAAATTGGATAATGCTCTTCTTTTAGGTAAGGAGCACCTTCAATAGTCATGGTACCGCAGATAAACTCATTCGCTTCAGCAATTTGCTGACGGTTGAAGCCTAATGCACGCAACATGTTGAAATCAGCAGAATTGTATTGCTCTGTTTTAAAACCTAAACGCTTTAAGCAATCTTCCCCTAACGACCATTGGTTAAATACAAAACCAATTTCGAAGGCAGCAAGAAGAGATTTGTCAACTTTTTCTAATTCATCCTGAGTAAATCCTTTACCCGCAAGAGTTTCGAAGTTGATATGCGGCGCACCTTGTAAAGTGGCGTGTCCTTTAGCATAGTTTACAATTGCTTCAATTTCATGCTCTTTATAACCCTGGTTACGCAAAGCGGATGGAACACCCTGGTTAATGATCTTAAAATAACCACCACCAGATAGTTTTTTAAACTTCACCAAGGCGAAGTCAGGCTCAATACCAGTTGTATCGCAATCCATTACCAAACCGATAGTTCCGGTTGGAGCGATAACAGTGGTTTGAGCATTACGATAACCGTATTTTACTCCCAGTTCAACTGCTTTATCCCATGAGTTGCAGGCTGCAGAAAGTAAGTAATCAGGGCAATGTTTCTGATCAATTCCCGGAGGCGCAATTTCTAAGCCTTCAAAGTTTTCGGTAGAGTTGTATGCTGCAAAGCGATGGTTGCGCATTACCCGCAACATATGTTCTTTATTTTCTTCGTATTTGCGGAATGTTCCAAGCTCTTTAGCCATTTCTGCTGAAGTAGCATAGGCGGTACCAGTCATGATAGCTGTAATTGCACCACCAATTGCACGGGCCTTGTCGCTATCGTAAGGAATCCCAGATACCATTAACATTGAGCCAAGGTTAGCATAACCTAAACCAAGTGTACGGTAGTCATAAGATAACTGAGCAACTTCTTTAGATGGGAACTGAGCCATCAAAACAGAAATCTCAAGAACTACTGTCCAAACACGGCAAGCATGTTCAAAACCCTTTACATCAAAAACAAAAGTTTGTGGATCATAGAAATGTGCCAGGTTAAGTGAAGCAAGGTTACAAGCAGTGTTATCCAGGAACATATATTCTGAACATGGATTAGATGCATTGATGCGTCCACCTTCAGGGCAAGTGTGCCACTCGTTGATTGTAGTATCGTACTGAACACCAGGATCGGCACAAGCCCATGCAGCGAAAGCGATATCTTGCCATAATTTCTCAGAAGAGATCGATTTAACAACTTTTCCGTTGATGCGGCCAATCAGATCCCAATCTTTTCCACTTTCAAGTGCTTTGAAAAACGAGTTGGGGATACGTACCGAGTTATTAGAGTTTTGTCCGGATACGGTGCGGTAAGCCTCGCCTTCGTAATCTGATGAATAACCAGCAGCTATTAAGGCAGCAACTTTGCGCTCTTCTTCAACTTTCCAGTTTACAAATCCTTCAATTTCCGGGTGGGCTAAGTCTAAACAAACCATTTTAGCGGCACGACGGGTAGTACCACCAGATTTGATTGCTCCTGCAGCACGATCACCTATTTTAAGGAACGACATTAATCCTGATGAATAACCACCACCAGAAAGTTTTTCGTTTTCTCCGCGGATGGCCGAGTAGTTGGTACCTACACCAGAACCATATTTAAAGATCCGTGCCTCACGAACCCAAAGATCCATGATACCACCATCATTTACTAAATCATCACTTACAGATAGGATAAAACAGGCGTGAGGCTGCGGGCGCTCGTAAGCAGACGTAGATTTACTAAGCACTTCTGTTTCAGGCTCAACAAAATAGTGTCCCTGAGGCTTTCCGGTGATGCCGTAAGAGCTATGCAATCCGGTATTGAACCATTGCGGCGAGTTTGGTGCAGCAAGTTGACCTACGATAGTATAAACCAACTCGTCGTAGAAAATATCAGCATCCTTGGTAGATGCGAAATATCCGTAACGCTCACCCCAGCTTTTCCAGCAATGAGCCATACGATGGGCAACTTGTTTTACGCTCTTTTCAGAACCAGTGGTTCCGTCGGGTTGAGGAACACCTGCTTTACGAAAATATTTCTGGGCAAGAATATCGGTTGCAACCTGGCTCCATGATCCGGGAACTTCAACATCGTTCATCTCAAACACTGCATCACCTGCAGGATTTCTAATCACTGATGAACGTTTCTCATATTGAAACAAATCATAAACATTTACGCCTTCTTTACTGAAGTAGCGTTGGAACTGTAAACCTTTTCCAGCCCCTTTTTTGGTTGCATTACTTTTGCCCATCTCTGTAAATTTATATTGTTGGTATTGAACTATTTTCTCACCTAAAAAAACTATAAGGAGTTTTTATCAAATTTATCTTTATACCAAGCTCAACTGAAATTTGACTTTTCCACAGCCTGTTGGTGTACCCCTTCTTGTGATAATGAATGATAGATAAATGGATGATTTTTAATGCTTTAATATGTGGATAACTTCAAAAAACAGAATGATTTAGAAGTTTTTTATACACTAAATGTTTTAGGACACAAGGAGGAAATATTCCAAGGCCGGATTGTTTTTTATGAAGTAATATAAGCTGTTTGTTTTGCTGCATTTAGGATTCCCGCCCGGGAATGAAGGGCGGTGGTAGGTTTTGGTATCATCGTTGTGTAGGAGGCACTCGTATCCTTATCCGGCCTGTTATTGTCAGCTCGAGGGCAATCGTAAAGTACAAACGGGAATTCTAATTCGGTGCAGAATCCCTCACCCGTTTATCGAACGAACCAGAATATGACAAAATCCTTGCGTCAGGGATCGCAGTGGAAATCCTTTTTGCCCTTCTTCAGGGTAAAAAGATTGTAACGGAGAGCCCGCCCGGACGCCCAAATCATATTTCAAAAAGAATCTCATTTTTCACCCACAACTGTAACGAACTTTGGACAAGTCACACCTGACCCTCCGATACGATGAACCTTATGAGAGAAAAAAAAAGCCGGAACTAAGTCCGGCCTTCACATTTAATATCTAAATCTATTTAATCTACCACAGTTACCTTAATCATATTGGTTTTGCCTTTTTTCTCAATCGGCATTGCTGCGGTATTAATTACAATCTGCCCGGTAGTAACCATTCTCTCATCTTTAAGAATACGGTTCACATCGCTGATAGATTTATCAGTAGTTTCAAATTTGTCGTAATAAAAACCAGTTACTCCCCAAAGTAGGCTAAGGGTATTAAGTAAAGTACGGTTACTTGTAAAAATGAAGGTTTGCGCTTTAGGCCTGTGGCTCGAAAGTTCAAAAGCTGTATAGCCCGAAGATGTCATCGACACTAAGCCAACTGCATTTGTTTTTTCAGCAAGATAAACAGCTGATCCGCAAACAGCATCGGCGTTATAAGTTGGCGAGTTCGGATTTAATTTTTTGGGAGTTTGATACGGATAAGCGAAATCTTCAATGTTCCTGATGATTTTGCTCATCGTTTCGATAACGATAACAGGGAACTCACCAACTGAAGTTTCACCGCTAAGCATAACGGCATCTGCTCCGTCTAATACCGAGTTTGCCACATCGTTTACTTCCGCACGGGTTGGACGCGGAGTTGTAATCATACTCTCAAGCATTTGAGTAGCCACAATTACAGGTTTTGAAGCTTCACGACATTTACGTGCGATCATTTTCTGTAAAACAGGAACCTGCTCCATCGGCATCTCCACCCCAAGGTCGCCACGGGCAACCATACAGCCATCAGTAACCGAAATAATCGCATCTATATTGTCAATCGCCTCAGGTTTCTCGATTTTGGCGATAACGCGTGCGGTTTTACCACTGCGGGTAATAATTCTTTTTAGCTCAATAATATCTTCTGCTGTACGCACAAATGATAGTCCGATCCACTCCACATCATTTTGTAAGGCAAATTCAAGGTTACTTAAATCTTCTTCTGTTAAACTTGGGATCGAAATTTTAGTGTTCGGAAGGTTTACTCCTTTACGGGAAGTAAGAATTCCTCCGTGTACTATTTCGCAGGTTACGGTATCTTTATTATTGGTGCTGATAACGCGCATCTGGATCTTACCGTCATCTAATAAAATAATTTCACCCGCTCTTACATCTCTCGGGAAGCTTTGGTAAGTGATGTATATCTGCTTATCGTTGCCCAAAAGTTCGTTGGTGGTAATTTCAATTTTACTGCCGTTTATCAAATGGATTCCGCCATCCTGCACCATTCCTATCCTGATTTTCGGGCCTTGTAAATCGGCCAGGATACCAATATGGGTTTTATATTGTTTATTTATTTCACGAATGGTATCAATAATCTCCTGGTGGTCGGCCTGGTTGCCATGAGAAAAATTAAGGCGGCAAACATCCACTCCGGCTTTAATCATACTAAGTAATACTTCCTTATTAGACGACGCCGGGCCCAACGTGGCAACTATCTTGGTCCGTTTATGTACTTGTTCCATTTATATTCTATTTTTTAAATAATGTTGGTGTATTTAATACACTATTAATAATTCAGCTAAAATATCAGATTTTCTTTAGATTTCAACTTTCTTGGATCAACTTCTATCGCAGCAAGAATTTCGGGGAGCTTATTTATATTATCTATCAGCTGCTCAACCTCTTCTTCACTTATGTAATTTCGTATTATGATAAAGTAATCAACTCGTTTCATCTCAGGGATTAAATATCCCTGGTCTCCTTTATTCGCCAGCAAATATACGTCTGTTTCTGATTCGGGTAGTTGATATTGATACCTTGAAAAAAATATTTCTTTCGAATTGCTTTCAAGGCAAAGTTCATCTATCTTGTACAAGTTTAAATTGAGCTGCCTGTTTAATTTAAAACAAAGCATGTAATCTTTCAGTTGAGAGGTGATGGCGATTAAAACAAAATCAAGGTCGAGTTCGTATTTTAGAGTAAGCCGATTCAATTTTATATCTTTGGAAAAACGAAAATACTAAAGATTCCCTCATAATAAGCACATCAGGCCAGTTTTAAGGCAAAAACAAAAAGGTTTGATATTAATTAGAATTTATTTTTCTTTGCACAGAATTATTTAACCATTAAAATATAGAAACTATGTCTGATATCGCTTCAAGAGTAAAAGCAATTATCGTAGAAAAATTAGGTGTGGATGAAAGTGAAGTGACGCCTGAAGCATCTTTTACTAACGATCTTGGTGCTGACTCTCTAGACACCGTGGAATTAATCATGGAGTTTGAAAAGGAGTTCAACGTTGCTATTCCTGATGACCAGGCTGAAACTATCGGCACAGTAGGTCAGGCAATCGCATACTTAGAGAAAAACGTAAAATAATCTCGCTGCCTCAGTATAAATGGAGCTAAAAAGAGTTGTAGTTACAGGGTTAGGTGCGCTTACTCCCATAGGAAATACCGTTTCGGAATATTGGAACGGATTGATTAATGGAGTAAGCGGAGCCGCTCCAATTACCAAATACGATACTACAAACTTTAAAACAAAGTTTGCCTGTGAGGTTAAAAACTTTAATCCTGAAGATTTTTTAGATCGTAAGGAAGCCAGAAAACTCGACCCTTTTGTGCATTATGCGCTTGCGGCTACAGATGAAGCTGTAAAAGATTCGGGTTTACAGTTTGGCGAGTTAGACACTAATCGCATTGGAGTAATCTGGGGTTCGGGTATCGGAGGATTAAAAACGTTCCTGGATGAAGTAGTGAATTTCGCTAAAGGCGACGGGACACCCCGTTTCAACCCGTTCTTCATCCCAAAAATGATTCTGGACATTGCGCCGGGTCATATTTCAATTAAATACGGCCTGCGAGGGCCTAATTTCTCAACCGTATCCGCATGTGCGTCGTCAACGAACGCGCTGATAGATTCTTTTAATTACATCAGGCTCGGAATGGCCAATGTAATTATTTCGGGTGGTTCTGAAGCAATTATTAACGAAGCCGGGATGGGTGGTTTTAATGCCATGCACGCACTTTCTACCCGTAACGATGACCCTGCAACCGCATCGCGCCCTTTTGATAAGGATAGAGATGGATTTGTTGCCGGTGAAGGTGCGGGAGCAATTATTCTGGAAGAGTTGGAACATGCGAAAGCCAGAGGTGCTAAAATCTATGCCGAACTAATAGGCGGAGGGATGAGTGCTGATGCTAACCATATTACGGCTCCGCATCCCGAAGGCCTTGGTGCCCGTTTGGTAATGACAAACGCATTACGCGATGCCGGTTTAACAACTGCTGATATTGATTATATCAACGTTCATGGTACCTCTACACCTTTGGGCGATATCAGCGAATCAAGAGCAATTATCGATTTGTTTGGTGAAAATGCCTATAAACTAAATATCAGCTCTACAAAATCAATGACCGGGCACTTATTGGGTGCTGCTGGTGCGATTGAGAGTATTGCCTGTATTATGGCTATTCAGAACGACATTATTCCCCCTACAATAAATCATTTCACTGATGATCCGGAAATAGATCCGAGCTTGAATTTAACTTTTAACGTAGCTCAAAAACGAGTTGTAAGAGCTGCGCAAAGTAATACGTTTGGCTTTGGCGGACACAACGCATCAGTTATCTTCAAAAAATATGAAGCATAATTAAACAGCAGTGTTATGAAAGTTGTAACACTGCCGTTTATACCTAAACTGGTTAATATTATCTTATTAACATAAACGGATGCCATTCTCGAAGGTTTATAAACTTTACTTTTCTCCTCATCGAAAGTATATCAGAAGATTGACTAATCTTTTGGGTTTCGTTCCGGGAAATATAAAGCTCTATAAAATGGCTTTCCGGCATCGCTCGATAGCCGTGGTTTTAAAAAACGGAACTAAAAACAGTAATGAGCGACTGGAGTTTTTGGGCGATGCGGTATTGGGTTCGGTTATCGCGGAAGAATTATTTAAACGTTATCCTTACAAAGACGAGGGTTTTCTAACCGAAATGCGCTCAAAAATCGTTAATCGAGCAAACTTAAATCAGCTTGCCAGGAAACTCGGGTTAGGTGATATTATTGAGTATGATAACAGGATTGTGAATTATCCGAACAAACAAGGATCGCTGCTGGGCGATGCGTTTGAGGCACTTATTGGTGCTGTTTATTTGGATAGAGGTTATAATTTTACTCAGAATTTTCTTTTCAACCATATTATTAAACCTCATATCGATATCCATACCCTCGAAAATACCGAAACAAATTTCAAAAGTAAACTGATTGAATGGTGCCAGCGGCACGGCAAAGACGTTACGTTTGAATTGATTGCCAATGCCGACGGAGATAGTGCCAAACTCTTCACCGTAAAGGTATCGGTAGACGGCGAGAACATGGGCTCTGGACGCGACTACAATAAGAAGAATGCCGAAAAACTAGCGGCGGAAAAGGCCTGCGAAACCCTTTGTATTTAAATCAAAATTCAGAACTTCTTTGCCTGGTTAAGGTTAATGAATAAATTATATCTTTGCCAATGCTTAAATCAATGACCGGTTACGGTATTGCGGTAACCGATTTTGCTAATGCCAAATATACCGTTGAGATAAAATCCCTTAATAGTAAGTTTCTTGAACTGGCACTAAAGCTTCCCAAGTCTTTTGCTGATAAGGAGTTTGTTTTGCGAAATGAATGCAGCAAACAAATTGAACGCGGAAAAGTAAACGTTGCTGTTACGGTAGAATATTCTGAGGTTCAGAAAAAAACCGCTTCTATAGATAGCGAGTTACTTAAATCTTACTATAATCAGCTTCGCGAAGCAGCCGACCAATTAAATGATTCTGGCAGCAATCTTTTGCAAATGGCACTCAACTTTCCTGATGTGGTAAAGTATGAAGAAGATACCATCTCTGACGAGGAGTGGATTCAGATGCATAAAACATTTAATGCGGCAATGCTTGATTTTCAGAAGTTTCGGAGTGATGAGGGCGGGGTTTTGCAACTTGACTTAGTAGCGAGGGTTAATAGTATTTATCAATCGTTGCAAAGAATTGAAGAGGAGGCACCGAAGCGTATCCCACAAATTAAAGATCGCCTGACTACTCTTTTAGAAGAGAATGTTGGAAAAGAAAATTATGATCAAAACCGTTTAGAACAGGAATTGATATTCTACATCGATAAACTGGATGTGACGGAGGAAAAAATTCGTTTAAAAAGCCATTGCGATTATTTTTTGGAGACATTAAAATCGCCTGACGCGAACGGAAAGAAACTGGGTTTTATTTCGCAGGAGATAGGCCGAGAGATAAATACGATAGGTTCTAAAGCTAATGACGCCCACATCCAGCAAATTGTTGTAGGTATGAAAGAAGAGCTGGAAAAGGTGAAAGAGCAATTGTTAAACGTTTTATAAAGTAGGTAATTAAAAATAAATCAGGCCTACGTACTCCATGAAGACAGGTAAACTCGTAATATTTTCAGCGCCCTCGGGTGCAGGTAAAACCACTATAGTTCACTATTTGCTTAATAAGTTCCCCGAGCTGGAGTTTTCTATTTCCGCTACTACCAGAGCCAGTCGCGGTGAAGAGGTTAACAAAAAGGATTATTATTTTATTACTAAAGAGGATTTTTTGCACAAAGTTGCTAAACATGAGTTTGTAGAATTTGAGGAGGTTTATTCGGGAACTTTTTATGGTACGCTTAAATCCGAAATAAACAGAATCTGGTCTGAGGGAAAAGTAGTGGTATTTGATATTGATGTAGAGGGCGGACTTCGATTGAAGAAAAAGTTTGAAGATCAGGCATTAGCGATTTTTGTACAGCCGCCTTCGCTTGAGGTTTTGATTCAACGGCTGGGAAGCAGAGGCACGGATAGTGCTGAGAAGTTAAAAGAACGGATTGACAAGGCCGGTAAAGAACTAAGTTATGCAGATAAGTTTGATATAATACTTCCTAATTACGATCTGAAAACTGCTTGTAACGAGGCGGAGAGGCTGGTAGGGGATTTCTTGAAAATGCAGAAGATCAATATCTGAAATTTGTAAAGTAGACAACTGAAAACTCAAAATCGCCGCTTATGAACATCGGTTTATTCTTCGGTTCGTTCAATCCTATCCACATCGGGCATTTGATAATTGCCAACTACATTGCACATTATACTACTCTCGATCAGGTTTGGTTCGTAGTTTCCCCTCACAACCCGCTTAAAAGCAAGAGCGATTTAATTAATATGTACGATAGGCTTGAAATGGCCAAGCTGGCTACAGACAATTCGGAAAATATTAAAGTAAGCGATGTAGAATTAAAATTGCCTCAACCCTCGTATACCATTGATACTTTAAGTCATCTTAGCGAACGCTATCCGGAACATCAGTTTAACCTGATTATGGGTTCTGATAATTTAGCATCATTAAAAAAATGGAAAAATTATGAGGTCATTTTAAGAGATTATAAGATCATGGTCTACCCCCGGCCAGGATTTGAAAGCCCGGAATTGGCATCTCATCCATCTGTTACCATTACAGATACACCCCAAATGGAAATTTCTTCCACCTTTATTAGAAAGTCGATATTAAAGGGAAAGAATGTGCAGTTTTTTGTTCCCGACACGGTGTTAGATTTTATTGAATCCAAAAATTTATATCGTTAAATCGGTTTGCAAGTATTTACCTTTGCCCCGTGAGTAATGAAAAAACTATCCTTAAACTAAAGCTTCCTACGGATCCGCAATGGGTTAAAAATGTGGTAGAAAGTAATATCGAAGAGATTCTTACCGATCATGCTTTTTGCGAACAGAAAGCCGCAAGCAATGCTATAACCTTAATCGTTCAAAATCCAAATCTCTCAGATTTGGTGCAAGAAATGGCCGACCTAGTGCGTGAAGAGATGGATCATTTTAAACGGGTTCATGATATTATTTTAGAGCGTGGTTTTGTTCTGGGCCGCGAACGGAAGGATAATTATGTTAATGAACTGGCTAAATTCGTTATCAAGGGAGGTGGCCGTGAAGCTCAACTGATAGACCGCCTTCTGTTTTCTGCTATGATTGAAGCACGGAGTTGCGAGCGTTTCAAGGTTTTATCAGAAAATATTAATGATGAGCAACTCTCTGACTTTTACCATGAATTGATGATTAGCGAAGCCGGACATTATGCGATGTTTATTAAAATGGCAAAAAAATATGCGCAGACGATTGATGTGGATAAGCGATGGAATGAGTTATTGGATTATGAAGCGCAGGTGATCCGGAATTATGGAAAATCTGAAACGATACATGGATAAGTTACCACAGCGATCTTAAATGAGTAAAGATGACGTTCAGGTTGTTCCTGAAGAAATCGTAATGAATAAAATTTTTGTAGTTCGGGGACAGAAGGTCATGTTAGACCGTGATCTGGCCGGGCTTTATCAGGTTAGTACCGGAAACCTGAACAAATCTGTAAGCAGGAATATCAAGCGTTTTCCGGACGACTTCATGTTCCAATTAAGTAATGAAGAGTTTAAAGACTTGATATTCCAAAATGGAACATCAAGTTGGGGTGGAACCCGGAAACTGCCTTATGCATTTACAGACCAGGGTGTCGCAATGTTATCAGGCATCTTAAATAGCGAAAGGGCAATCGCTGTGAATATCCAAATCATGAGGGTGTTCACCCGGATCCGTCAAATGCTTTCAGATAATATGGAATTGCGTTTGGATATAGAGAACATAAAAAAGAAATTACACCATCAGGATAAGAACATGGAAATCGTGTTTCAATACTTAGATGAATTACTGGAAAAAAAAGACCAGCCAGCGGAATCAAGAAAGAGTATTGGTTATAAATTAAAATCCGGGAAGGAATAGATCTAAGTCATCTTTGAGCCGTATTTTGAAGCATGAACTCAAGATCGGTTAATTCTTCCACCCCATCGCTTCTTGAAAATATCCGCCTAACAGTTCCACATCAACCACGTCATTGATGTACCCAATATGCATATCCGGACGAACGATAATAGCCTTTTTTCTGTTCTCGCCAATTTCAAAATACTCGAATAAGTGTTTGTTGCGCTCAGAAAAGGGTAGATAGAAAAAACTTAACCCAAATGGATAACTCAGCTTAATCCATTTGGCCAGGGCCAAAATATCCCGCTGACTTAAATAGCCAATAACCATTAGCGTAAATCCGGCGTAGCCGCACCAACTGTGCAAATCTGTTTCCTGCTTCAGTTTTTCATCATAAAGTTTTAAAAAGGGCAGCCTGTCTCCAGCCCTGATTATTCTGGCCTGACTATGATGAACCGATAAACGACTTTGCCTGTAATGAAGAGCCGTTTGCGAAAGCATGCCGAAAGTTTTACTACTGCTAAGTCCGAGTTTTCTAAACCCGTTTAAAAGTAAAGGCAGAATCCAGTTTCTAAATTTTTTTATGAACCAGCTTCGCCCAATTGCTATGGTAAACATTCTGTCTGTTGTCTTCAATAGCATTTTAGCCACAGGCATCCGCTCTTCAGCATAAGTATCCAAAATTTTAGCGGGATATTTCTTTTCAATTACTCCCGCAAGCTTCCAGGCAAGATTATAAGCATCTTGGAGTCCGGTATTCATCCCTTGTCCACCTACAGGCGAATGAACATGTGCGGCATCTCCGATAAGAAAGCATCTTTGCGATTTGAATTTTTCGGCCATTTTGTGATGCAGCCTGTAAGTAGAGAACCAGTTACAGCATTCTTCGGTTACAGGAAAGCCGAAATTATAAGTGAGATAAGGTCGCAAATCGTCAAAAGACAGACTTGTGCTGTTTGATAAGGCTTTGGGAAGAACGCCGATAAATCTGTAATTAGAATCTTTCATGGGCAAAATCCCGGTAAAGCCGTCGTCGTGTAAAAACACTCTGGTAGCATCCGAAGATACTCCGCCTTTGATTTTTAGGTCGGCTAAAAAAAATCGGTGTTCATAAGTTCCGCCCGAAAACGGGATGTTGAGGCTTTTGCGTACAGGGCTGGATGCTCCGTCTGCCGCGATGAGCCAATCACAACTGATTATTTTCTCACTGTTATTCCGTAGGATTTTTAAATTCACCAGTTTATCTGTTTGATGCACGTCAACAAGTTTGGTGTTCCAGTAAACCGGACAGGTTTGCGCGGTGAGATAATCAAGTAAGATCCTTTCGGTTTTACTTTGTTCGAGGATTAATATATAAGGGAAAAGGCTTTTTCCTTCCCCGAGTTTAAAGAGATCAATTTTCGCGATTTCTTCAGTATCACTGTGGAGGATCATGCGTTTTGCGATATTTCCTTCCTGCACCGCTACATCGGAAAGGCCCATTTGGCGAAAAATTTCGAGCGACCTCGCATGAACGGCCAATGCTCTTGATTCGGTTGAAAGGGCGGTTTTGGAATCGATTATAACCGGATGTATCCCAAATCGCAACAATTGGGCCGCCATCATTAAACCTGAAGGCCCGGCACCCACAATAATTACAGAACTATGGCCCGGTAAGGTGTTCATTTAGAAATTAAAAAGATAGCAGGCTTTTTATGAAAGTCAACCTTCTTTTTTCGCCATTGTTCTACCGGTTGAGAGATGATCTCTTCGTCGTCTCCCGTGATATTGCATGCCACACATACCCGTGTTCGTGGGTTGCAGGTTTTTAAAATGTCTTCCAGGATTTGATTGTTACGAAAGGGTGTTTCAATAAAAATTTGAGTTTGATTATGCCTTTCGGCGATGTTTTCGAGCTCCTTAATCCGTTTGCTCCTTTGGGCTTTATCTATCGGCAGATAGCCGTGAAAAGTAAAGCTTTGTCCGTTAAATCCCGAAGCCATAAGTGCCAGAATGATTGAGCTTGGACCTACCATGGGAGCCACTTTAATTCCTCTTTTATGCGCCTCGGCAACGATATCCGAACCGGGGTCGGCAACTGCCGGGCAACCCGCCTCACTCATTAAACCAACATCTTTTCCATTCTCCAGTTCGGCAAAATAGCTCCGAATGTCAACTTTTTCCGAATGCTTGCCGTACACATGAATTAACAACTCGCTTTGCGGAATTTTTAATCCCATATTTTTTAACCAGAAACGAGCGGTTTTTTCGTTCTCAACTATATAGACAGAAATGTTGTTAATAAGATCAGACTGGTAGTTTGTAAGTACTCTTCCGGCCGAGTTTTCGGCAAGAGGTACCGGAAGTAGAAATAGTGTTCCTTTAGGCATCCTTACAAATCTATTAAAAGATTGCACAGATAAAAAGATTGCATAAATCAGTTTAATCCGTTATATTATCATTTTAAATCAAACGTATGCAAACATTAAGTGTAAATTGGTTTATAGAAGGCTCGGTAGATTTCGAGCGGAAAAAATATCAGTTGCTTGCCTATTTGCAGCAAATTAATCGTCACTTTCATAAAACTAAGTTATATCCCGATTTAAATGATCTGGTATTTCATTATAATAACCTTGTTAAGTTCAAGGATAATAAGTCGGCTCTGCAAAAGGCTTTTCCCGAACGCTTGTCTCATGCCGATATTGAAGCAGTAAAGCTAACTTATGAGAAGATGGTGAAAGACGATTCGTTAATGCAGGAAATAGAAACCATTATCGGCTTTTCGTTAACCAAATTGAATCCCGCAATTGCGGAAGGAAAAGAAATTTATGATTTTGTAGAAAGTCGGCTAAGTATCGAGCCAATTGGAGTATTGCCGCTATATCCTTACCAGGGATATCTTTTATTGCGTAATGGTGATGAGCGGTCGACAAACGTTTATGAGTATCAGGTAACTATTTTTGAGAGTAAAGACGAGAAGTACAGGGGGATAAATACTTTGTTTGTTACCAGCTATGAGAGGAGTTTTATTTACACTCCCGAAGCGATTAAAAATGATCTGATAGTGAAAAGGAGAGAATTTCCTAATCCTGCCGTTTATCATGTAGAAAGTGATATTACTTTTCCGCTGGAGCAAACCTTACTGCCTTTGGCAAAGAGGAGCTTGGTTAAGCATATAAGTACGGCGGCATAACGATTATAAGGGCCACGTAAGGGATTCATTAATAGTTGCCCATTTATTGTATTGTTTAAATACAGGTAATATAGTACCAGCAATGGTGATATAACCATTGCGTAGTTTTCCGTTTTTCTTCAATCTTTACGTTTCCCCAATACTAAAATATAATGACGAGGTATACCAACCATATAGCCCGCATGCATATACTAATTGTGTTTGCGGTTTTTTTGTTTTACGGATGCAGCTCAACTAAAAGGGGGGCGGGTAAAGTGCCGCTGGTTAAGGGGTTAAAAGATTATTACCAGAAATATTTCCCGGTTGGGGTAGCTGTTGGCACCCAAACATTAAACGGCGATGAGGCTCAACTCCTGTTGCGCGAGTTCAATAGCATTACACCCGAGAATGCAATGAAAATGGGCCCCATTCATCCCGAAGAAAACCGTTATTTCTGGCGAGACGCGGACTCAATAGTAAACTTCGCTCACCAAAACGGCCTGCGGGTAAGAGGCCATAATCTTTTATGGCACGAACAGGCACCGGGCTGGATATTTACAGACAAGCAGGGCGCTTTTGTAAGTAAGGAAGTGCTTTTGAAACGGCTTAAAGAGCATATTACTACCGTTGTACAGCGTTATAAGGGCAAGATCTATGCCTGGGATGTAGTGAATGAAGCGATAGACGATAATCCCCGGAATTTTTTACGCAACACCGAATGGTACCAAATAACCGGCGAAGAGTTTATTGCGAAGGCATTCGAGTATGCGCATGAAGCAGATCCTTCGGCCTTGCTTTTTTATAATGATTACAACACAGAACGGCCTGAAAAACGTGACAGGATTTATAAGCTGCTTAAAAAGCTTAAAGATGCGAATGTTCCGGTACATGGCGTAGGTTTACAGGGGCACTGGTCGATATTTGAACCTTCCGAATCTGAATTGAGAGCCGCGATAGAAAAGTATTCTTCGCTGGGTTTGCAAATTCACATTACCGAACTCGATGTATCGGTTTATCCCTGGGAGAAAGAAAAGAGGAAAAAGCGGCCGGGAGAATCGGATATATTGAATGCCGATATGGAGCAAAAACAACTGGATCAATATTCGAAAATTTTCAAGGTGTTTCGGGAATACCCTAAGGTGATTACAAATGTTACCTTCTGGAATATCTCTGACAGATATTCCTGGCTGGATACTTACCCGGTTTCCGGCCGCAAAAATTACCCTTTGCTTTTTGATACAAACCTGCAAAAAAAGAAAGCGTATTGGGAGGTGGTTAATTTTAGCAGGCAGCCATAAAGTAATATCCCGATCGAAAAATACTCCCGCAAAGTCAATAAACGATTAAGGTATATTTATTAGTTTAGCTCTGCCTAATTGTTATCGATGAAATACCTGATCTTGTTTATATCTGTATGCTGTCCTTTTCTTGCTTTATCACAAAACAAGGATACCGCCTACGTTAAGTCTGTTTACATTTCGGCCGGATTTGCTGGTTCGGGAGTTACGTTTCCTAAGCTCGACAGGTATAAAGTCGACGCGATATTTTTTTCGTACACGGAAGGGCGCACTTTTCCGGGTGGCGGGCCCGAAGTTCTGGTATCCTGGACTAAAAATAGGAATTTAAAAATCCAGGCGGGGTTTAATTATTTTTTTGCTGATGACGAACTTTCATACAGCAGTGTAGGTACTTATTATGAGGGAACAAGTTATAAGTTAACCGGATTTAGAATTCCGTTTATTCTTAATTACAATTTAACCCGGCGAGAACGACGTGTAATGTTTAACGCTCTTGGCGGAGCAGAAATTTTGCAGGCGAAAGTAATTCGTACGCGAACCCAGGGCTCCAGCCGAGAAGTGAGGCAATCGAGTATTTTTACCCCTAATATGATGGCTGGCATTGATATGAATCTGAGAATTTCTAAGGGGATAAAACTGTATTATAATATATTGCTGGCCAGTAATATTTCCACCATAGCTAATCATGTTTCACTTGGGTTGCGCTTTAAACTTCACAATAAAGCACAGGTAACACCTTAGGCTTACCCCGTTTTAATCGCTTGCGAATTTTAAGGTATTAGCAGGTTTCCGGTGGATTTGAAAACCAAATTAAAGCTACGCAGTACGGGAGCTTGCGCAACCTACCAGTGCTTTGGCCGGTATAAGAATTTGGAAACTATAGATTATTAAGTCGCGGTTTTGACAGCGGTGGAAGAAGTTTATATTTTCTTTCTGTACTTTTATCCTAACAAACCAATTGCAATTCCTCACCAGGAAATACTTTATTAAATTGTATGATTAGACCTTTACAACTAAAAGGCCGTTTATCGCCTGCCAAATTAATTACATTAAGCTTGTTGACAATTTTCACATTACCCTCAATGGCCCAAACCTGGCCCGTTATCGGTAATGAGAGTCAAGTGGCTGTCGGCGTTTCAAATTACACCTCCATAACCACTGTAGAAATAGCCGCTGGAGACGACTCCTATGTATCGGTTCCATATGTTGCTTTTACTGAGTCGGGAATCGCGAAAGTTAAAAGATTAATAAACGGAGCATGGGAGAGCGTGGGAGGAAACGTTTCTGAAGGTAATGCCAGCTACACTTATATCTTTTCGGATGCTAACGGAAAAGTTTACCTGAATTATGTGGATGCATCGGCAACTGGGGCAAACCGATTGGCGGTGAAGACTTACAATGCAAGTACCAGTGCCTGGGAGCCATTGGGAGGAATATCCGGCAATCTATATTTATCAGCCGGAAGTATTCTTCAAAATAATGGTACAGCCTTGAACGGCTCGCATAATAGCTGGATGTCGTTTGATTCAAACAATGTTCCGTACGTTATTTTCTCTGATTTTTCTTTAGGTGGTAATCCTTATGTAAAGCGTTTTATCGGCGCCGCTTGGGAAACTGTTGGGGCCGGGCCGGTTTCAACCGACAAGGCACCGGGAGTAGGTATTACAATTGATCAAACCACCAATACACCTTTCATTGTATATCTTGCAGGCTCGGGCACGGTGTTGCCTTTAAAGGTTATGTCGTACACAGGCACTACCTGGAGCTCAATTGCGTTTCCGGTATCATTAACCGTTAACGGCGCAACCAGCGGATCGGTTTCAGCCGCCAGGCACAGTGCTATCGCGTTAGATGGTGATAACAACTTATCTGTAGCCTATTTTAACGCTTCAAATTCAAATCGGGCAACAGTAATAAAATACAACAGAGCTACTTCCGAATGGAGTTTGTCGGGTAGTTTATCCGGTCGTGATGCCAGTTATATAAATATTACGAAAGGCCTTAACGGCGATTTATATACCTCATTTATTGATATAATAAGCAGTTCGGTAAATATCCCGACGTGCAGAGTATTCAAACTCCCGGCAGGAACCACTACCTGGAAAGAACTTGTTCATGCTTCGGCTACTTATGGCATTGATGATCAGAGCCAGAACATTTTCTTAGCCGCAAGTGCTAATAATAAAGAATACGTTGTTTACACACGCACCAATAGCAGTTCGGTTGTTACCCCTGTGGTAAGGCTATTCTCTGCCGAGGCCCCGCCGCCGCCGCCCCCTCCAGGGCCCGATCCGGTGGTAAGTACCCCGAAGCAAATGGAACTATTAAACCGTGGTTTAGTTGCTGTAAGGCTTAATAGTACACAGGTTTATCTAAGCTGGCGAATGTTTGGCACAGACCCGTCGGGCATTGCGTTTAATGTTTATCGGGATGGCGCAAAGCTCAATTCATCACCTATAACAACATCAACCAATTATACTGATAATGCTAGTTCTAATGGTATTTATACGATAAAGCCGGTTATAAACGGTGTTGAACAAACGGCAACCAGTCCTGTATCTGTATGGAACCAAAACTATCTGAATATACCGCTTCAAATACCGGCCGGTGGTATAACTCCTGCCGGTGAGGCCTATACCTATAACGCAAATGATGCAAGTGTTGGGGATTTGGATGGAGATGGCGAATACGAGATTGTATTAAAATGGGATCCTTCTAATTCAAAAGATAACTCTCAGTCGGGGTATACGGGTAATGTATATCTTGATGCTTATAAATTGAACGGAACCCGCCTTTGGAGAATAAATCTGGGCAGAAATATAAGGGCCGGAGCACATTATACGCAATTTTTGGTTTACGATCTTGACGGTGACGGATATGCTGAGGTTGCCTGTAAAACGGCCGATGGTACGGTTGATGGCGCAGGTACCGTGATCGGTGATGCGAACGCCGACTTTAGAAATTCATCAGGATATATTTTATCCGGACCGGAATACATGACGGTATTTAATGGCCGTACCGGTGCCGCAATGGCTACTAAAAACTATCTTCCCGCAAGGGGAACCGTGTCTTCATGGGGCGATGGTTACGGAAACCGGGTCGACAGGTTTATTGCCGCGGTAGCCTATGTTGATGGGGCGCGTCCAACCTTAATTATGGGCCGGGGTTACTACACACGTATGGTACGGGCCGCATGGGATTGGCGCGACGGCCAGCTAACCAGCAGATGGGTTTTCGATAGTAATTCGTCAGGAAACGGAGCTTATTACGGACAAGGCAACCATCAGATGACTATCGGCGATGTAGATGGTGATGGGAAAGACGAAATATTTAATGGATCAAGTGCTATAAACGACAACGGATCGGGTTTATGGACCGACGGCAAAGGTCACGGTGATGCATTGCACATGAGCGATATGGATCCATCCGTAGATGGACAGGAAATCTGGATGTGCCATGAAGATCAGAGTTCTTACGGAGGAACCGGGCTCACGCTAAGAAAAGCAAAAACCGGAGAGTTGCTCTGGGGTGTTCAGGCTACAGGAGATATTGGAAGGGCCATGGCTGCTGATATTGATCCCCGCTATCCGGGATACGAATTATGGGGCGCAACAGGCGGAAATGTTTATAGCAGTAAGGGTGTGCCTATAAGTACAAATGTGCCTTCATTCAACTTTGCAATCTGGTGGGATGGCGATTTGAGCAGAGAGCTTTTAGACGGTACTAAACTGGATAAATGGAATACGGCTACCAATTCGTCCACACGGTTGTTTTCAATTCATACCATTGAAACAGCCAGTCAGATTAATGGAACTAAAGCTAATCCATGCGTTAGTGCCGATATTCTTGGAGACTGGCGCGAAGAAATGGTTTATCGCAGCGCTGATAATACCAACCTTATATTATTTACCACAAATATTCCCACTACGCATCGTATCCCCACATTAATGCACGATCCGCAATATAGAGTAGCGGTTGCCTGGCAAAACGCGGCTTACAATCAACCTCCCCATCCCGGGTTCTTTCTCGGCACAGACATGGCTACTCCCTCGGTTCCTAATATTACCCTGGCTGTTGCTCAGCCAATAACACCCGTTATTACTCCTGCCGGTGCGGCAACATTGTGTACGGGTAGCGAATTAATGCTTACATCTTCCGTTTCTACCGGAAACCAATGGTTTAAAGATGGTGTAGCAATAGCAAACGCCACCGGAACAAGCTATTCGGTAACAGCTTCGGGGGCATATACCGTAAAATCAACCAATCTTTGTTGCAGCTCTGCGCCTTCAGTAGCAGTTAATGTAACCCTTGCCGCTTTGCCGTCTGCTATAATTACAGCTGGCGGTCCGCTCAACTTTTTCACTGGCGGAAGTGTGATATTGAACGCGAATACAGGTACCGGATTTACATATCGCTGGAAGAAAGACGGAACCGAGATAAGTAACGCAAGAACATCTTCGTACACAGCAATGGAAAGCGGATCTTATACCGTAAGTATAACTTCCGGGCAATGCCAAAGTGTTTCACAGCCGGCTGTAGTCACCAAGATGTTTTCCCTTCCGGCATCTAATTTTCGTGTTGCGGTAAATGCCGAGAGCTGTAAGGAAAGCAATAACGGGAAGATCGTTATTACAGCTGCGGAAAATTTGAATTACACCGCAACCCTTACCTCTAACGGAGCGAGTAGCCAGAATACTTTTAACAACACCTTAACGATAAGCAATCTTAGCGCGGGTAACTATTCGTTATGTATCACGGTAAGCGGCCAACCAACGTATAGCCAGTGCTTTAATGATTTGGTTGTAAAAGAACCGGCAGACCTTTCTGTTTATTCGTCAATAGATGGATTGAATAATACAATTAATTTGAACTTATCGGGAAGTAAAATTTATCATATTACATTAAATGGCCGTAATTATAGCACGGAGAAAAGTATTATTGAGCTCCCGTTAATAAAGGGAAATAATAGCTTGAAGGTCAGTACAGAGAATCAGTGTCAGGGAGTATTCGAGAAAATTGTAACCCTTAATGATAAAGCGATTGTATATCCTAATCCATTTGAAAATACTCTGAATCTTAAACTGGGAACAGAGGAATCACAAAAAGTTGTAATAGAAGTTAAGTCCACAGATGGAAAACAGGTATTTAAAAAACAATATTTTAATGCCGACGGAACTATCAGCCTTGAACTATCGCACCTGGCTAAAGGCGTATATGTATTAAAGCTTAGTTTAGATAATTCAGAATCATTTTATAAAATACTAAAGCAATGAGAATAGTAATACTAGTTGTTTTGACTCTTATAACTGCCTTCGGGTGTAAGAAAGGCGGATCCAAGCCAGGTACACAGGAGCTGCCTCCTTCTAAAGCCGTGTTAATTTCACCCGCTAAAAATGCCGTTTGTATTGAAGGTACAAGTGTTTCAGCATCACAAAGCGCAGTTTTATTGAGCTGGAATGCCGCATCGAATACTGATACGTATGAAATTGTTGTTAAAAATTTGTTTACGAACGCTGAAAGTAAATCCACAAGTTCACAACCTTCTGTATCGGTTACCTTATTGAAAAACACGCCTTACTCCTGGTATGTAATTTCAAAATCGGCGAAAGCCTCATCTACCGCCCAAAGCGAAGTCTGGAAATTTTATAATTCAGGTGAGGGGGCTATTTCTTACGCTCCTTTTCCGGCAGAAATAGTGAGCCCTGTTTTTGATCAGAATATTAATGCTGTTAATAGCAAAGTTACGTTAGACTGGACAGGCAGTGATGCGGACAATGATATAGTAAGTTATGCCGTTTACCTTGGTACAACCAGCTCTCCGGCATTACTTAACGGTAACGTAACGGTTACTGAATTATCTAATGTAACTGTTACGGCTAATACCCCGTACTTTTGGAAAGTAATAACAAAAGATTCGGCGGGTAATACCTCCGACTCGGGAGTTTACCGGTTTAACGTTAATTAAAAGGTTACAATACGAGCAATTGAATATGAGAATGGTAATTCGGCGGATATTATTTTTAGGTGTTTTGATAATACCCTTTATTATTTTCTGGAAATCAGACGAGCCGGATATTTATACCGTAGATATTAGTCAGCCGGGCCCGCCAATAATTACCGGGCATCTTAAACTCGGGGCCAATAAAAATCTCCAGGGAGAAGTATTAGATGCCAACAGTTTGTACTTTACAAAAAACGGTAAGCCATGGTACCCTGTTATGGGCGAAATTCATTTCTCCCGCTATCCTAAAGCACAATGGGAAGAGTCTATCTTGAAAATGAAAGCTGCCGGAATTGACGTTATCGCCACCTATGTTTTTTGGATTTATCACGAAGAAGAAGAAGGAAAATTTAACTGGTCTGGCGATAATAACTTACGGGCATTTGCCGAACTGTGTAAGAAACATAATATTTACTTCTTTGTCCGCATTGGTCCCTGGTGCCATGGAGAAGTTAGAAACGGCGGTTTCCCGGATTGGATTGTAAAAAGAGGAAATGTAAGAAAGAATGATTCTGTCTATCTGGCTTCAGTGAAAAAATTCTACAACGAAATCGGGAAACAACTTAAAGGCTTATACTTTAAAGATGGTGGCCCTATTATCGGCACCCAACTAGAGAACGAATTTCGCTTCAATAATGCTGCGGGGCTAACACATATGCTCACTTTAAAGAAAATGGCTGTTGAAGCTGGAATAGATGTACCCTTTTATAGTGCTACCGGCTGGCCCGGCTCCAATCAAAAGCAGGACGAAATAATTCCGGTATGGGGCGCATACCCCGAGGCCCCCTGGGACAAGAAAACATCTAAACTTGCACTCTCAGGAAATTATCTTTTCGGTTCGTTAAGAAACGACCCTGCTATTGGCAGTGACCTTTTAGGGCAGCATGAACAGCAAACGGACTACAAAGGATACCGTTACCCTTACGCAACCGCCGAAATGGGAGGTGGAAATCAGATCACCTACCACCGCAGGCCAATAATTGAGGCAAATGATGTAACCGCTCTCACTTACGTGAAGGTGGGTTCGGGAGCTAATTTAATGGGATATTACATGTTTCATGGCGGCTCGAATCCTATCGGAAAGCTTTCAACCCTTCAGGAGTCGAAGGCTACTAAATACCCCAACGACTATCCCATAATAAGTTATGATTTTTTATCCCCGATAGGAGAATGGGGGCAGTTAAGGCCATCATACCGGGGCTTTAAGGTTATTCATACTTTTTTAAGCGAATTTGGCGACAGGCTGGTTCAGTATTATCCTTCTTTCCCCGATAAAAAGCCCTCGGCTGCGGCCGATAGTACCACGCTTCGCATGTCGGTGAGATCGAAAGACAATAGCGGCTTTGTGTTTATCAGTAACTTTCAGCGGCAGCTGGAGATGAATTACGCCCAAAATGTTCAAGTTCAGTTAAAGCTCAAAGATGGTGGCGTATTAAAGTTTCCCGAAACTCCTTTAACGGTTAAAAGCGATGTACAAATGATATTGCCTTTTAACATGGATTTGGATGGCCTGAACCTGAATTATGCTACCGCCCAGCCATTATGCCGATTAGCAGCCAGCGAACCGGTTTACATTTTCTTTTCTCCGGAAGGAATACTGCCAGAATATTCCTTTCGGGAAGCTGATTTGAAGGCCGTTGAAGTTAATGATGCGGTGTTTACTTCCGGTAACGGAAATTATCTTATAAGAACTACACAGCCTGGTACAGATTGCACCATGAAACTTACTCTGCAAAGCGGAAAAGTCGTTAAAATAATCACTCTCAATGCTGTTCAAGCCTTAAACGCATGGAAAGCGGATATTTTTGGTGCCGAGAGGCTGTTTCTATCTGGCAGAGACCTGATATTTATGAAGGATAAAATTCGCTTTCAGAGTACACTAAATCCGGAAGTGAAATTTTCTGTTTATCCGGCCTTATCAAGCCTCAAGTTTTCTTCGGGAATACCCGCCATCTCAAATGATGGCGTTTTCTCTGCGCTTAGCCTCAAGCTTCCTGTAAAGAATATACAAGCCGGAGTTAAAGAAGTAACAGATTTGAAGGCTTATCAAAACTCCGGTAAAAAGTTGCCCGAGGATAATCGAACCTCAGAGATGAATGTATTGAGCCCGGGCCCTCAGTATCAGACAAATTTGAAAGCTGTTGATGGTTCACGCTATTTCGAAATAACCATTCCTGAAGATGCTTTGAAAGGAATAAGTGACGCGTTTATTTCTTTGGATTATACAGGTGATACCGGTGCCGCTTATTTGAACGGAAAACTTATTGCTGATGATTTCTGGTCGGGGCTGCCCATGAGTATTGGATTAAAGAGGTTTTCTTCCTCACTTTCGGGGAAGAAGCTGCTTTTTCAAATCGTACCCCTTACAGATGAGCGGCAAATCTATTTTGAAGCGGGTATTCGCGAGCCTTTTAAAGGAAAAGACGCGACAATCTTAAAATCGGTAAACATTATTCCTCAATATGAAGTATTTGTATCTTCGGGCAAATAGTATTTATGACGCTTTCAGGATCCAGATTCTCGGCAGAAAAACTTATAAACTTCGCCGCTTCAATTTTAGAAATAGCCGGGCTTGACTACGAAAAGTCGAAAGTAACGGCCGAGATTTTGGTTGAAGCCGATCTGTTGGGCCATACCACTCATGGCCTGCAGTTTTTACCAGCGTATATCAAAGCACTCGAAGATGGCACTATGCTTAAAACGGGAGAACCGGAGGTTTTAAAAGATTCGCAGTCTGTTATTTTATGGAACGGCAACTATTTGCCTGGCCCTTGGCTGGTTCAAAAAGCGATAGATCTGGCATTGTCGCGTATTGCGGAGCATCCGGTAGTAACCGTGGTGATTCAGAAAAGCCACCACATAGCCTGTCTGGCGGCGTATCTCCAAAAGGTAGCAGAAAAAGGGTTAATGATTATTGTTTCCTGCTCCGATCCGATAAATAGAACCGTAGCGCCGTTTGGAAGCACAAAAGGTGTTTACAGTCCCAACCCGCTTGCTGCGGGCATCCCTACCGAGGGGAAACCAATTCTTATTGATGTAAGTATGTCTGCTACAGCGAATGCTTCTATTAAACGCAGTAACGATGAAAACAAGAAGCTTCCCCACCCATGGCTCTTAGATAATGCCGGAGGTTTAACAGATGATCCGGCCACATTCTACAAGGACCCGCCATCTACTATCTTACCCTTGGGCGGATTAGATTTGGGATATAAGGGTTTCGCTCTCGGAATTTTAATAGAAGCTCTTACTGGTGCTTTAGGTGGCTATGGGCGTGCCGAGCAGCCTTCCGTATGGACCGCATCGGTATTTATACAAGTAATAAATCCTGCCGCTTTTGGTGGTACCGATGCGTTTATCAGACAAACACAGTATTTAAAAGACGAATGTTTAAATGCTTCGGAACAGGTTAGGATGCCTGGCGAGCGGGCATTGGCCTTACGTGAGGAACAAAAAGAAATCGGGATAGTGCTGTATCCAGACGTTGTTAAGGGCTTAGAAGATCTCGCAGAGAAATATTCCGTTGCATTTTAGATACAATTTAATTTAAAGTGTATCACACATGGGTATAAGCACTATATTTATTCATCATAAACACACTTAGAAATATGATACGAAGATTGTTTTTTACGATTGCTTTTTTTGCGAGCCTGGCTTCTGCTTCATTCGCGCAAAAAAAGGCTGCCTACGTGTTTTCATATTTTAAAGGGAACGGTGAGGATGGATTACATCTGGCCTGCAGCTACGATGGGTTGAGTTGGAAAGCTCTGAAAGGCGACAGTTCTTTTCTAAAGCCTGTAATAAGTAAGGACAAGCTTATGCGCGATCCTTGCATCATTAAGGGAAAGGATGGTGTTTTCCACATGGTTTGGACCGTAAGCTGGACCGCAAAAGGCATTGGATACGCAAGTTCAAAAGACCTTATTAACTGGTCGGAGCAAAAATATATCCCGGTAATGGAACATGAGGAAGGCGCAAGAAACACATGGGCTCCCGAAGTTACTTACGATAAAAAAAATAAGCAGTACATGATCTATTGGGCAACCACAATCCCGGGCCGATTTACAGAGACACAGATAAAGGCCGATGTCGGCTTGAATCATAGAATTTATTATGTAACCACTAAAGATTTTGAAACTTTCAGCACTACAAAGCTTCTATACGATCCGGGGTTTAACTCCATTGACGCGACTATTGTAAAGGACGGGAAACGCTGGGTAATGTTTTTAAAAGATGAAACCCGTGAACCCGCACAAAAGAATCTGAAGATAGCTTATGCGGCGAATCTTACCGGCCCTTATTCAAAAGCAAGCGAGCCTTTTACGGATAATGTTTGGGCAGAGGGCCCTACCACATTAAAAATGGGCGATAAATGGATTGTTTATTATGATAAATATACCTCTCATAAATATGGTGCGCTCAGTTCAACCGATCTGAAGAGCTGGACAGACATCTCGGATAAAATAAGCCTGCCGAAAGGTATCCGCCACGGTTCAATTTTGCGGGTGTCGAAGAAGGAGCTGGCACGACTGCTTTAACAATCTAATAAACAAGGATGAGCATCAAAAAAAATATTATTAAAATTCAAAGAAATATTTCTACTTTGAGCACCGCAATTATTAAGTGTTTTAATGACACTAAGTGACGAAAAGAACTACAATTTCATAATGTTAAAAACAATTAGAAAGTAATAACCTAACCAAATATGAATACACTTGACACGAAAGATTACATTGTTTTTTTAATCTACTTTATTATAGTAGCAGGCTACGGCTTGTATATCTATAATAAGAAAAAGTCCGAAAGCAGTGGCTCTAAAGATTATTTCCTTGCCGAAGGTTCTTTAACCTGGTGGGCAATCGGAGCATCACTTATAGCCTCAAACATTTCTGCCGAACAGTTTATCGGAATGAGCGGATCGGGCTTTAAAATGGGCCTTGCTATAGCTACTTACGAGTTAATGGCCGCCATTACTCTGGTAATTGTCGCGGTTTTCTTTATTCCGGTATATCTTAAGAATAAGATTTTTACCATGCCGCAGTTTTTGCACCAGCGTTATAACGGTACGGTAGCCATGATTATGGCTGTATTCTGGTTGTTGCTATACGTGGTAGTAAATCTTACTTCTATTCTTTATCTGGGGGCACTTGCTATCAACAGTATTTCGGGATTGAATTTAACCATGTGTATGTATGCCCTGGCAATATTTTCAATCATCATTACATTAGGTGGTATGAAAGTAATCGGTTATACCGACGTTATCCAGGTATTCTTTTTAATTCTGGGTGGTTTAGCTACAACTTATTTAGCGTTAAATCTGGTAGCTGACCATTACGGAACAACCGGAGTGCTTAACGGTTACAATCTGATGACAACTAAAGCCAGCGACCACTTCGATATGATATTCGATCAAAGCAATCCTAACTTTATCGACCTTCCGGGATTAACCCTTTTAGTGGGTGGTATGTGGATCGTGAATCTAAACTATTGGGGATGTAACCAGTATATCACTCAGCGTGCCTTAGGCGCCGATCTTAAAACCGCTCGCGGAGGTATTCTTTTCGCTGCGTTTTTGAAGCTTTTAATGCCTGTAATTGTGGTATTGCCAGGTATTGCGGCATATGTATTATACAGAGAAGGTGCCGGAAGCTTTCAGACCGATATGTTACACAACGGTGAACTGAATCCAGACAGGGCTTATCCGGTTCTACTTAATCTACTTCCTACCGGACTTAAAGGGTTATCATTCGCAGCTCTAACCGCAGCGGTGGTGGCATCTCTGGCCGGAAAGGCAAACAGTATCGCTACAATCTTTACGCTTGATGTTTACAAAAAGCTATTCAATCATAACGCCAGCGAAAAAAATCTGGTTAATACCGGTAAAATAACTGTAGTTGTATCGATGATTCTGGCGGTTATTATAGCACCCCATTTAGGAATCGATAAAAAAGGTGGTTTCCAGTACATTCAGGAATATACCGGCTTTGTATCACCAGGTATCTTCGCCATGTTTATACTTGGTTTCTTCTGGAAAAAAACTACTTCAAATGCGGCCCTGTTCGCAACAGTTGGCGGTTTCTTAATGTCGTTATTGCTTAAGTTCCTGCCAAACTGGACAGATCTTTCCTTCCTTGAGCCTGCTGGCTTTGCCGTTGCTGTAAATGGTGTTTACGAAATCCCTTTCCTTGACCGTATGGGTTTTGTATTCCTTTTCTGCATCATCGGAATGTACATTATCAGTATGATTGAGAATAGTAAAGGCCTACGTCCGACAGGTTTGGAAGTGGATACTAAAATGTTTAAAACCACTACCGGATTTGCGGTTGGTTCCATTATTATCATCGGATTACTTGTAGCTATTTACGGTATCTATTGGTAGAATGTTAAATAATATAAAAAGCCCTTCTCCGCTAACGGGGAAGGGCTTTTTATATGTTAGGGCTTTTTATTTAACTGACGTTACCTCGCCGGTTATCCACAAAGGGCCCTTGCAATCCGCGTTTGTATATTCAGCGAGGTTTCCCGAAGGCGATCCATCGGTTCCAACCTGGCCGCCGCTTAATTTAACTGTATCACCAACCTTCGCAACCACTTTCCCTTTTTCATTGATAACCGCAAGGGTATCACCTTTTACAACTGAAAATCCATAAGGCCAGACTATGAGGTTTCCTTCAATTTTTAAACATTTGCCCGCAAGTTTTAGTTCGCCGCTAAGAAGTGCCTCCATTGTTTCCGTCTGCGGATCTTTTACTGTCGGAAAATACGGTTCAGAAACCGGGGCCGATGACTTAAAAAGATTCTGCTCGTTATCGGGATGTATAAAAAGTATCAGTAATATAACAGTTATGATTGTAAGTATTACAACCGAATTTTTTTGCTTGTCACTCATTCATTGCGAATATAAACAGTAAACGTTTTTACACCCTACTTCATTACATACATATTAACAATTACGACAAAAAATATAAATTAGTTTCGAGCCTATTGCAGAATCGGAATATTTTTCATTACTTTGTAATTCAAAGTACTTTTACATGAAAGAAAATGAAATTTATACAGAGTTGAATTCCATTCGGTCGTTAATGGAGCGTTCTACAAAGTTTATATCACTTAGCGGCCTTTCTGGAATTATGGCTGGAGTATATGCGCTAATTGGTGCCTGGATAGGGTACAAAATGGTGTATACAGATGGCAGCGGAATGCGTTTTCGCGATGTATATGTAAATGATCCATTGGTATGGCTACCCTTGTTTTTAGTGGCGGTAGTGGTTCTTGTACTGTCGCTGGCTACAGGCATTTTGCTTACAATTCGACAGGCCAGGAAAAGAGGTGAAAATTATTGGAATCCGGTAAGTAAGCGTTTGCTGGTTAGTATGGCGTTTCCACTAATCACCGGCGGTATTTTCATTCTCATCTTAATTTGTAAAGGCCACTACGGAATTATCGCTTCAGCATGTCTGGTGTTTTACGGCTTATCTTTGGTGGCGGGCAGTCAGTTTACTTTTACCGATGTTAAATGGCTTGGTTTGTGCCAGATTATCCTGGGATTACTTGCCGCCTTGTTTCCGGGATATGGGATAATTTTTTGGGTGATCGGTTTCGGCCTGCTGCATATACTGTATGGTTCGATAATGCATTTTAAATATAATCAGTGAAGGTATCGTTAGAACAGTTCGACAAAGCTTTTGAAAACCGCCTGCGCCTCCAGATAATGAGCGTGCTGGTGGCTAATGAAAGTTATGATTTCAACTCCCTCAAAGAGTTACTTAACGTAACCGACGGAAATCTAGCGTCGCATATTAAGGCACTTGAGAAGGAAGAGTATATTACTATTACCAAGAGTTTTGTGGGCAAGAAGCCCAATACGCAATATGCCGCTTCGAAACTGGGGCGCGAGGCCTTTAAAAAGCATTTGGAGGCACTGGAAAATTTAATTAAACAACAGAAACTATAAATTTTTTTATCAACATACTTTGAAATTCAAAGTACTTTTTAAATTGTAAATTATGGAGATTAAACTAACATCGCAAAGCCTCGAGCCCGGCAAATGGTTCGGCGAGTCTGTATTGGTTAAACTTAGCCTGATAGGACTTTTAACACTATTGCTTCTACTTCCCTCTAATCTGATTCAGGATTTGATTTTGGAGCGACAACAAAGACAGGATGAGGTAATTGCGGAGATATCCGATAAAGTATCAGGTAAACAACTGGTGCAGGGCCCGGTAATGGTACTGCCATACAAAACCCTGGTTAATCAGAAGGATAATGCCGGTAAAATAACCTATAAAGAGGTGGTAACAAATATTTATATCCTTCCCGAGATGCTCAACATTAAAAGTACAGCCAATACCGAAGTTCTTCACCGGGGGATATTTGATGCCGTGGTGTATGATACGCGAATTAGAGTAGAGGGGAAATTTAGTGAGCTGGAATTAAGGAAATCGGGGATTAACCCTGCGCTGATTTTATGGGATAAGGCCAAAATTGATATAGGGCTGAGTGATTTGAAAGGCTTAAAAAACAATCCGGTGATAAATCTTCAGGATACTAACTACACCGTGGAACCCGATTTCTCCGGCCTTAAATTATTCGACAATAACTTAATTATCACTCCAGATTTAAGTGCGGCAAAGAATACAGCACTTAAGTTTAGTTTCGATCTGGATTTACGGGGTAGCAGCGAATTGAGCTTCCTACATATGGGTAAGAGTACAGTGGTAACTATTGAGGGAAAATGGAACAATCCGAGTTTTACAGGACGTTATCTCCCCGAGTCGCGAACTATATCGTCTGAGGGGTTCAATGCCGTTTGGAAAATGCCTTATTTCAACAGGCCCTATCCCCAGCAATGGGTTTCTGAAACACAACCCGCCATTAGTGCTCTGGATGCGTCGTTCGGTGTGAAATTTATTTTACCGGTAGATCAGTATCAAAAAACGATGAGATCTGCAAAGTATGCCATACTCATCATAATTTTAACTTTTATCTCTTTATTTTTTACCGAATTGCTAACCAAACGAAGAGTGCATATGCTGCAATATGTATTAATTGGCGCAGCTATGACCATTTACTATACATTACTTCTGTCTTTTAGCGAACAGGTGGGTTTTAATATCGCATACTTTATCGCTTCGGTGGCAACGGTGTCACTTATAGTGATTTTTATTGCTTCGTTGTTAAAGAATAAAAAAGCGGCAATCGTTTTTGGGGGCATTCTAAGCATTTTTTACAGTTTCATTTTTGTGATCATTCAATTACAGGATATGGCTTTACTTTTCGGAAGTGTTGGATTATTTGTGATTGTAGCGGCCTTGATGTATTTCTCACAGAAGATAAACTGGAATAAGAATTAGAGAATTGCCTGATATAAATAAAAAATAGTGATGGATATATTACTTGCATTTATACTGTTGATTCTTCCGGCTATCTTAATTTTTGGTGACCTTGTTTATTACCTGTATTGCGGAAGATGCTATTTGAATTCGATCCTTTTCGCCTTTTTTGAAATAGTATATGTGATATTCCTTCCGCTTTTATTCCTCTCAATCAGCAGTCCGGTAAATGACTGTTGTTCTGATTCAGCATTCTTCTCCCCCGAGCATTTGCTGACTATATATATCGTAATCGCCCTGTGTATAGTCGCTTATTTTTATTCTTCGTGGCGGAGAGTGGTAGCTGCCGGACCTTTGATAGAACTTGGTGTCAATTGCCTTTTGATTACAGGTATAGTTCTTAATGTATTTATTGCGTACCAGCATAGTAAGAGCGACGATCTTTCATTGGTAAATATTATCATTATTGTATTGTATAGCAAAGCCCTGATAAGAAACCAAAGATTGCTTTTATGCGGAAACGAACTCGTAGGGGAAGATTTTAAGCCTGGTTTTCAAAAGTTTGCCTGGAAGATTTTGAACCTAAACATATTTCTGAAATTTCCGATACTTATTATTCTTTGCTGCCCAATCCTTAGCTTATTGACAGTTCTCCTAATGTTACTAGGCCAAAAGCCCGACTCGGCAGTGAGAGCCTTCACGGATACCTATAAGCATGGATTTTCGCAATTAGACGAACAATGCCTTAATGCCATTTGCCCCGGAGGCCACTTTCTTTGTACTATTGCTGCCAAGGGCCACACCGGATTAGTAAAACCTATACGTTTGGGCAGGAGGGCAGGTAATATTATTGTTTGCAATCGGCAGTTATTAGTTTCGAATGCATTTGAGGACTTATTACAGCAAAAGTTTCCTTTTATACATAAACCAATCAGAAATATTTATAACAAAGTTGGCGGATTTATACATTGCTACTACGGAGCATTTAATCATAAACTGGTATCTGATAGTATTTATATCCTGATGAAACCCTTAGAATGGTTTTTTCTTACGGTGCTATATTTATATGATAAGAATCCAGAAAATCGAATAGCTAAGCAATACGGTGAAAAGGGAGAAACCATGTCTCAGGTTGAGGAAAGTATCAATTTGCAGATTTTAAGTAACTCAATAGGAAGGTATGATGATAAAATTTAGCAGATACTATTTCCTTTTTTCTATTCTACTATTTCTTACGGAGATCTTAATCGCCCTGTACGCCCATGATCAAATCATCCGGCCATATGTCGGCGATTTTCTTGTTGTGATCTTGTTGTATTGCCTTGCGAAAAGCTTTTTAGATTTGCCTACTCGTCTTGCGGCATTCGGCGTTTTACTATTTTCTTACCTGATAGAGGCCTTGCAATATCTCAATCTGGTAGAGCATTTGGGCTTGAAAGATTCAAAACTTGCCAATACCATTATAGGTAATTATTTCACCTGGATCGACATTCTTGCTTATACATTGGGCATTTTCCTGGTCGTGATAGTTGAAAAATTCAGAGACAACTACTCTGCTCGAATCAAAAAAGGTAACGATGATCGCTTACACCATTTTATTTAAATTTGATATGAAACTATTTGTAAATAAAGATTCTATAGTGCGAAAGATTTGGGGCTGTAGCGACACTATTCTCTTTATTTTTGCCGGGGCCTCCGCAGAATTTGCTTTAAATAAAGCGGTAGACTGGCTCTATTTTACAGGCAAGCTCCCTGCAGATCCTTTAGGGCGTTTGTTTTCCACTGTCGCGTACGCCCGGCAGATCGTTTTTTCAAATCATCATGATGCTCTTGTTGCTATTGATAAAATCACGGCAATACATAAAGGGGTTGAACAAAGTCGCGGTTCCCAAATTCCCGACTGGGCCTACCGGGATGTTCTTTTTATGCTGATTGATTATTCTATCCGGGCTTTTGAAGTTCTTGAAAGAAAGCTTACCGGGGCCGAAAAGACTGAAGTGTTTGAAGTGTTTAACAGAGTAGGAAACCGTATGAGAATAAAGGGTTTGCCCACAAATTATACGGAGTGGTTAAATATGCGTGAGAAAGGATTAGCCGAAAATCTTATTTCGAGCAAATTTACCGGAGATCTGTTTGAGCAATATGAAAAGCACCTTGGCTGGTTTAGATACAGAATTCTTAGGGAAGCTCAAGTATTAATCGTTCCTCGGCGGGTTAACAAGTTGTTATCGCTGGGGGGCATTCCGTTTTTAATTCCTGTTTTACAAGTGTATAAATTATTCAAGCTACTTCAAGCAGAAGCTGTTCTTAAAAAGGTGATTTTGCCCGAGGGCTATCAAAGACAAATAGCGATGTTTGATAGTAATTAGGTGGGTAGTATGTTGTTCAGAAAAGTTTGTCGGGATGGCCGGATTTGAACCGACGACCTCCAGCACCCCATGCTGGCGCGATACCGGGCTACGCTACATCCCGAATTGATGTTTGGTACTGCGCTGCAAATATAAGATTTCAACCCTATTTCAGAAGTGCCCCGATCAAAAGTACTTAAATTAATTTCAGGCATTTAATTATAGAAAGAGATGGAATAAAGGTTTTTTCTACAAGCGCATGGCCTTAAATGCCGCAAAACAGTATGAAATCAGTTTCGATTACTCCTCCGTTTTCTTCGTTTTTCCCTCTGTATTCTTCGCTCCTCTTTAGTTTTCTCCGGCCCGTCGCCCTTAAGCTTTTCAAATTGGGTTTTAAGATGCTTTTCTCTTTCAGGAGTCATTCCGATATTTTCTTTTATCCCGGTAAAAAGGCTTTTCCAAATCATGCTATAAAAAGATACTGAATCGGGCCGGTAGTAACTTATCTTTCCGTTGCGCAACGCTTCACCCTTCGAAGGGTTATCTTCTTTAAGCAGGAGGTTGTTAGCTACCAGGGATAGCAATGTACTTCTCTGCAGTTTTTTATTCTTGTTCAGTTTCAGGATACCAATGTTTAAATCCTGGTACACGATGGTTAAGTTGCCCAGGGCGTTCCGATAATCGCCTTTTACCGAAAATGTAGCCGAATCTGCCCTGCCCGAACTTACATCCAACAGTGCCAGGGGGCGAGTGATCTGATTAAAGTATTTGGCCTGCATTTTATGCAGTTTTCCCGAGTAGTTATATTCCTGTACAGGCGAAGTGAGATTAAAGTTAATCTGAAAATCCATTCTTCCTTTGCCATAAGGGTAGGCCATGAAACGGCCCCGGGTCCAGTGGTTTTTTTGTAAAGCCAACGAGTCGTTGGTTACATTAAGCAACTGCCCGTTTAGTCCTATAAAAGAAATTTTGCCTTTTTTAACCGTGTAAGGGTCATATTCCGAATAACTAAGCTGCGAATTTTGAATTTTTATGGTGTCGATAAGCGAAACAAGGCGCAAATTCTTAATCATAAGTTGCGGAAAATTCTCGCCAAGGTCGCCTTTAGGTTTGGGTAGCAGCTTGTTCATAAAAACATCCAGGCTGGCATTTTGCAAATTGAGAGAACTAGCATACAGGTGGCGGGTGTCGGTTAATAACTTATAATCAATACCATTTAGCCTGGCTTCGCTTACGCCGATTAAATACCGCGCTTTTTTGTAGTTCCATTTTAAAGAAAATTCTATTTCGGGATATTTTGGCAAAACTTTTAAACCCGTTACCATGGCATACTTGTTTAATGTAGACATCTCGAGTTTATCGAACTTAACCGTATACATGCCGTCGTTGCTGGTAAACTGATTATCAAGCACCTCTACCAGCACATCCTTCGTGTGGTAAAATCTTGATTTATCAAGGTGACTTAGTGAATCGATTAAAATATCATTAATCGTGATAGAAAGGTTTTGAATACTGTTGATCTCAGCTTTTTGTAAACGCTTATCAATGTATTTAAAGTCGATGTCTTTGAAAAACACCTTTTCAACCTTTATTAAATGCAAATATTTAGATAAGCGTTGCCAGGCTGTTCGGGTATCTACTTTCGACAAATCTTTGGCGGATGTTTTTTCATAATACACCCTGATAACAGGATTTTCAATGAGTATTGAAGTGATAATGAGATCGCGTTTCAGGTAAACTTTTAAGGGATGTACTCTTTTAAGTTTCAGAATTTTTACTTTAATCTCATATAAATGGCCCGGATTAATACGGTCGCGCTTAAACTTGTTATATACTGCCGGATTGGGTTTAAATACAATATCCCTGATGGTTACATTTCCGCTGAAAGGGTTTATGCTTAATTTAGAGAAGGAGATATTGTAAAGGCCATTAGTAGAGGTTTTTATAGTTTCCCTGAGCCTTGAGGCAACCAGCGGCTCTATCTGGTAATATATGTATACCGAAACACAAAAAGCAATACCCAGTAATGTCATTGACAATACCGATACCCATTGTAATTTCTTTGATAGTTTCGTTTTCTCTTCCGGAGTAATCTGCATCCCGCTTACGCACGCTTCTTGCTTCTAAACATACATTTTTTACATGAATTATATAACTGCCATCCTGTCATTATTAAAATTGTTTACTTTTGCAGTCCAAAAGAATAACGATGTACAATCCGCTTACAGGTGAAAACGAAATGGCTCCGGTGCTGGACGCTAAGGTGCATGATGAAGCGAGACAGGGCGAAGCACTCTTACTCGAAACCGCATCAAAACACAACGGACGAAAGCTGTATATAGAAAGCTATGGCTGTGCTATGAATTTTTCGGATAGCGAAATTGTAGCATCGATCATGACAGATATGGGCTTCGAAACCACCGCTAATTATAAAGAAGCCGACGTTGTGTTTATAAATACCTGCTCTATTCGCGAAAATGCCGAACAAAAAGTTCGCAATAGATTACGCGAGTTTGGTGCGGTAAAAAAACAGAACCGCGGACTTATAGTTGGCGTGCTGGGTTGTATGGCCGAACGCCTAAAAGCGAAATTTTTAGAAGAAGAAAAACTGGTTGACGTAGTAGTTGGTCCCGATTCATACCGCGATTTGCCTAATCTTATCGGCTCTGTGGATGATGGAAATAAAGCTGTTAATGTATTGCTTTCGCGAGAAGAAACCTATGCGGACATCAATCCCGTAAGGTTAAATTCTAACGGCATAACCGCATTTGTTTCGATTATGCGCGGTTGTGATAATATGTGTTCTTTCTGTGTAGTACCTTTTACCAGGGGCCGGGAGAGAAGCCGCGATCCGCATTCGATAGTTAATGAAGTACGGGATCTTTTTAACGAGGGCTACCGGGAAGTTACTTTACTGGGCCAAAATGTAGACTCGTATAAATGGACAAATGAAGAAGAAACGCAGCGAGTAAATTTCGCGGGCCTGTTGGAACTCGTTGCTGCCGTTGATCCGGAATTGCGTGTGCGTTTCTCAACATCACATCCTAAAGATATTACCGATGAGGTTTTGTTTACTATCGCTAAACACGATAATATTTGTAACTACATCCATCTTCCGGTACAATCGGGCAATTCAAGGGTTCTCGACTTAATGAATCGCACCTACGACCGTGAATGGTACATGGAACGGGTAAGCGCGATCAGAAGAATCATTCCCGAATGTGCTATCTCCACCGATGTGATTACAGGTTTTTGTACCGAAACGGAAGAAGAACATCAGGAAACCCTGAGTATGATGGATTATGTTCAGTATGATTTTGCCTACATGTTTATGTACTCGGAAAGGCCCGGAACTCTGGCGGCAAAACGCTATACTGATGATATTCCCGAGGATGTTAAGCTTCGACGCTTGCAGGAAGTTGTAGCCAAACAGCAGCAGCATTCGCACGGGCGTTTAAAATTGCAGTTGGGTAAAGTTCAAAAGGTGTTAATTGAAGGATTCTCCAAAAAATCAAAACTGCATTATGCCGGCAGAAACGATCATAATGCTATGGTGGTATTTCCTGTTCATGATAATTATAAACCAGGACAATACGCATACGTTTTGGCCGAGGAATGTACTACGGCGACTTTGCTGGGGAAAATAGTGGATTGAAATAGAATCAAGAATATAGAATCAGGAAGCAAGAACCCCCGATGGCGCATAATTTCAAGAATCTTAAAATTTGGCAAAAGGCTATGGATTTTACAGATTTAACTTATGACTATTGCAAAGGCTTACCTCCTGATGAGCGGTTTAATTTAATAGATCAACTCAACAGAAGTTCTTGCTCAATCCCGTCGAATATTGCGGAAGGCTCGGGTAAAAGAACCAAGATTCATTTCGCCGAGTATTTAACTACGTCACTTACATCATCATACGAAGCAGAAACGCAACTGCTAATTTGCGAACGAAGACATTATGGAGTAAAAGAGAAATTAGAGGGATGCCTGGCACTTGTTTCAGAAGTTCAAAAAATGATATTTTCGTTTCGAGAACGAATTTTAAATAACGCCGGCACCTAATCTTAACTCTGGCTTCTTAACTCTTGTCTCTTATTTATGGATATACAAGACATTAAAAACCGTTTCGGTATTATAGGCAATTCGCCACTCCTTAATCGCGCTATCGATATAGCAAGGCAGGTGGCTCCTACAGATATTTCAGTGCTCATCACAGGTGAAAGCGGAAGTGGCAAGGAAGTGTTTTCTCATATCATTCATCAGCTTAGTGCCCGCAAACATGGGCCCTTCATTGCAGTAAACTGCGGTGCTATCCCCGAGGGTACTATCGATTCCGAATTGTTTGGTCACGAAAAAGGCTCTTTTACCGGTGCTCACGAAGCTCGTAAAGGATATTTCGAGGTAGTTAACGGCGGTACTATCTTTTTAGACGAGGTTGCAGAACTACCATTGGGCACACAGGCTCGTTTGTTAAGGGTTTTAGAATCAGGGGAGTACCTGCGTGTGGGTTCGTCTAAAGTGCAGAAAACAGATGTGCGGGTTATTGCGGCCACTAACGTTAACGTTTTTGATGCGGTGCAAAACGGAAAGTTTAGAGAGGATCTTTATTATCGTTTAAACACGGTTCCTTTAAAAACCCCCGCCTTGCGCGAACGGAAAGAGGACATCCATCTAATTTTCAGAAAATTTATAGCCGATTTTACAAATAAATACCGTAGCCCGAACGTGCAGCTGGATGCCGATGCCCAGCAAATGCTTATTAATTATAGCTGGCCGGGTAACGTTAGGCAATTAAAGAATGTAGCGGAACAGATCGCGGTACTTGAAAAAGACCGAAATTTAACTGTTTTAAGTTTACAGCAGTACATTCCGCAAGAAAGCGGTAATTTGCCAATGAGGTTAAACCACGATAAAAAGGAGGATATATCAGAACGAGACATTCTATATAAAGTGCTTTTTGATATGAAGCGTGATATGGTGGAGCTTAAAAAGTTGGTTGCGGAAATTATACAAAATGGAGGTAATGTTGCGGCGGTTTCAGCCAACCCGCAATTAATACATCAGTTGTACAGCGATATAGAATTGCCGCAAGCACAGCCTAACGCGCCCATCGTTACCCTTCATCATCCGGATAACGACAATAAAAATTTCGGCTATAGTCATCATACCGAAGAAGTTGAAGAGTCGTTATCTTTAATAGACAAAGAATCTGATCTGATACGAAAGGCACTTAAAAAACATAAAGGAAAACGAAAGCTTGCTGCGCAAGAACTTGGTATTTCCGAACGTACCTTGTACAGGAAGATTAAAGAATTAGATCTTAACTAGAAATGAAGAATACTTCGAACAGACTGTTGTTACTGGTTCTTTTAATGATGACGGTGCAGTCGTGCTGGGTCTACAAGTTTAATGGGGCATCTATCCCCGCAAATATGAAAACCGTAGCGGTAGATTTTTTTGAGAACACCGCCTCTATGGTTGTGCCCACGCTTAGTCAGGCATTTACAGAAGAATTGAAAACACGTATCAGGACTCAAAGCAGGTTAAATATTATCCGTGATAATGCGGATGCTGTTTTTGAAGGCAGAATAACTGATTACAGCTTAACAAACGTAGCGGTAACAGCCGGGGAGAAAGCAAACCTTGTTCGTTTAAGTATAACAGTAAGTGTAAAATATACCAGTACCTTAGATCCGGAGTCTAGTTTCGAACAATCATTCACTCAGTTCGAACAATTTTCTCTTGATAATGGTTCCATTCAAACACAAGAGCCAAGAATTATTCCGATAGTAACTAAAAGACTTACTGAAGATATTTTCAATAAAGCTTTTGCAAATTGGTAAAGCGTTTGTTAGTTTCATCTTTTTATTAAGAAGTGGCAGATTTAAGTTTTGTAAATACCCGCGAGTTTTCAAGGTTGATATCTAAGCCTTCCACTTTAACAGTCTTTGATATGGCTATGCTTGAGGATTTAGTAGAACTATATCCTTTCTCATTTCCCCTGCATATCTCTTATGCTTTTGCCTTAAAAAAGTTTAAACCCGAAAAATTCGAAGACTATCTTTCTAAAGCGGCGCTTTATACGCCCGATAGAACGCTGCTTTTCAAAATCATCAACAATATTGATCAGTTTGAGAACCCGGTATCTTTTCCATCTGTTAAAGAGACTGCTGATGAACAGCCCGCGGAACTGAGCCGTAATGAGAATATCATCTGGACCGAAGTTGCTGAAGATGAAACCGCTAAGCCTGAATTAGAGGAAGATGAAACTGTTAATCCTGTTCAGGAGAATGTTTTGCCGGATAGCCAACAGGAAGAGATTCAGGATAGTGCCTTCGAACAAGATCTGGCTTCAATCGAAACTCCCGAAGATCTTTATGAACCCGATGAGGCATTAGAAGAGCCTATAGATTTTCAATCTGAAGAACATTCTGAAAGTGACCCAAAGCCGGAGGAAGCAAACGTTGAGCTTATTGATGAAAGTTATGAGGCCCCTGTTACCGGGGATAATAGCATTGAAACTTTAGAGGAAGAGCAATCTGACGAAGATACAGCAGATACAGCAGAGTCTCAGGCAGCGGAATTTCCTGATACCGTTTCTGATTCTGATTTGCCTTCAGAGTCCGAAGTATGGTCGGATGTGGTTGAATCTACAGAAGATACTGAACTGATTTTCGAGGAATCCGGGTTTGAAGAACCGCTTTATACAGAAGAAATTTTACCCGAAAATCAGGAGCAACCAGAAACTTCCGTCGAGGATAATTTGTTAAACGAGCCTGTTTTAGAAAATATAGATACAAGCGTCGAGGAAATCTCGGTCGAAGAGCCAGTTTTGGACGAGTCCGCGGAAAGCGAAGAGCCTGTAAAACCCACTGAGGTTGAGGCTCCAATAAGCTTTTCCGGCATCAGCCAACATGATTTTGATAATACTATCGAAACTGTAGTTCCTGATTCGGAGTATTTTGAATTTGATGATTTGACGCCTCGGGCCGATCAGGGATTGTCTGCGGCTGCAATAACTGAAGAGGTGGCAGAAACAGCACCAGCTCAGAACGAAATTATTGGAAGCATAGCATCCACAGACTATTTTATATTCGATAAGTCGGTTATTGATCCCTTGCAAAAGGATGAAGAAATCCAGGATGAAACACATTTAATCGCTACAAGTCAAAGTTCGTTGGCTGGTAAAGAAACAGTTGCGAGATATAACGACGATAAACTTCCGTTTTCATTTTTATGGTGGCTTGATAAAACCCGAAAAGAGCATGCTGATACCTATCAGCCCTATGCGTCGTCGAAATCGTATATCACTCCTCAGCCAGTAAAAAAACAAAATACTGGTCAGTTAGATCAGCAAATTATGGAGAATATCTTCCATATTCAGCCAGAGATAAACGTTTTTGAAAATCAGATAGGACAACCTATAAACTTTGGTATCAAGCGGCGGGAAGATGTGCTTATCGAGAAATTTATTAATGAAGATCCTCAAATTCGTGCCCCTAAGGCTATAAAGCTCGATACAGAAAATAAGGCACGTAAAAGCTCGGAAGATAATCTTGACCTTGTTTCGGAAACCCTTGCAAGAATATATAACGATCAGATGCTCTATCATAAGGCTATCGATATCTATCAAAAATTAAGTTTGAAATTCCCGGAAAAAAGCACTTACTTTGCAACCCAAATTCGGGAAATAGAACAAAAGCTCAATTAATTATAAAATACTCATGTTTATTACACTTGTTATTCTGGCGATTATTATTTGTATCCTTCTGGCACTGATTATATTAATTCAGAATCCAAAAGGTGGCGGCCTGTCATCTGGCTTTGCCGGATCTAATAATGTAATGGGTGTACAGCGCACCGGCGATTTCCTTGAAAAAGGAACATGGGTGTTAATCGTATCATTAATGGTTATTATACTGCTTTTAAATGTTGTACCTCAGGGCGAGGCTGTAAGCTCGAGCGAGGCATTGCAAAATGAGGTTTCTAAACCTGCCGGGTCGTCGCAAATGACGCCAACACCATTGCCGGGTTTAGGAGATACTACGAAGAAATAATCTTGCTTAACTCTATATGAAGGCTTCCTATTCGGGGAGCTTTTTTTGTTTTCTGACATTCACTGACAGCATGACATTGAGTAAGTTAAATCTGGATTAAGCTTATTTGAATAAATGTAATTTTGACAAATACCTATCATTTTTTCAGATTTCAGGGCTTTGGCACAAAAAGTGACCAACAGGGAACAGAAACAAATAATATCAAAATTATGGCATTAAATATTAAACCTAGCGCAGACCGGGTGGTTGTAGAAGCTGCTCCTGCTGAAACAATGACTGCCTCTGGAATTTATATCCCGGAAACAGCACAAGAAAAGCCTCAAAAAGGTACAGTAGTGGCCGTGGGCCCTGGTAAGTATGCTGAACAAACAGGCAATCTGATCCCTATGGCGTATAAAGTAGGTGATGAAGTTTTGTACGGTAAATACGCTGGCACAGAAATCACTATTGATGGTAAAGAATACCTTATCATGCGTGAGTCTGATATTTTTGCAACTATCTAAAAAGAGTGCTGAATTTTGATGCAGATATTCTTTATTACAAAATTCACTGATAACTCTATTCGTTAATTCTAACATTTAAATTTATTAAAAATGTCAAAGCAAGTTAAATATAACGTTGAAGCACGTGATGCCCTGAAAAGAGGGGTTGATATTTTAGCCAATGCGGTTAAAGTTACTTTGGGCCCTAAAGGTCGCCATGTTATTATTGATAAAAAATTCGGTTCTCCGGCTATCACCAAAGATGGTGTTACAGTAGCGAAAGAGATAGAATTGAAAGACGCTATTGAAAATATGGGCGCGCAAATGGTAAAAGAGGTAGCTTCTAAAACTGCGGATATTGCGGGTGACGGGACTACAACCGCAACTGTTTTAGCTCAGGCTATTGTTACTTCGGGTATCAAGAATGTTGCTGCTGGTGCAAATCCAATGGATTTGAAACGTGGTATAGATAAGGCTGTAAGAGTTGTTGTAGAAAGCTTGAAAGCTCAAAAGCAAGATGTAGGCGACGATTTTAGCAAAATAAAACAAGTTGCCTCTATTTCTGCAAATAACGATGATGTTATCGGAGAAATGATTGCTGATGCCATGAAAAAAGTGGGTACTCAGGGCGTTATTACGGTTGAAGAAGCAAAAGGTACCGAAACAGAAGTTAAAACTGTTGAAGGTATGCAATTTGACCGCGGATACCTATCTCCATATTTTGTTACCAATGCTGACAAAATGGAAGTAGAGCTGGAAAATCCATACATCCTGATCTACGATAAGAAGATTTCTTCAATGAAAGAACTTCTTCCGATTCTTGAGAAACAAGTTCAAACTGGTAAGCCTTTAGTAATTATTGCTGAAGACTTAGATGGTGAAGCTCTAGCTACTTTAGTTGTTAATAAAATTCGTGGTTCTCTGAAAGTTGCTGCTGTTAAAGCTCCAGGTTTTGGCGATCGTCGTAAAGCAATGCTTGAAGATATCGCAATTTTAACTGGTGGAACAGTAATTTCTGAAGAAAGTGGTTACAAATTAGAAAACGCGGAACTGTCTTTCTTAGGACAAGCAGAAAAAATAACAATAGATAAGGATAACACGACTATAATTAACGGTGCGGGTGATCCTGAGAACATTAAAGCAAGAGTATCTGTTATAAAAACTCAAATCGAATCTACTACATCAGATTACGATAAAGAAAAATTACAAGAGCGTTTAGCTAAACTTTCTGGTGGTGTTGCAGTATTGTACATTGGTGCTGCTTCTGAAGTGGAAATGAAAGAGAAGAAAGACCGTGTTGATGATGCTTTACATGCAACTCGCGCAGCAGTTGAAGAGGGTATCGTTGCCGGTGGTGGTGTTGCTTTCATTCGTGCTATCGCAGCTCTTGAAAACTTAAAAGGCGCTAACGAAGACGAAAATACTGGTATCCAGATTATTCGTCGTGCTATCGAAGAGCCACTTCGTCAAATTTGCGAAAACGCAGGTATCGAAGGTTCTATCGTAGTTCAAAAAGTTAAAGAAGGAACTGCTGATTTTGGATACAATGCCCGTACAGATGTTTACGAAAACTTAATCGGAGCCGGTGTTATCGACCCTACTAAAGTTTCTCGTGTAGCATTAGAAAACGCAGCTTCAATCGCAGCTATGCTATTAACTACTGAATGTGTACTTGCTGACGAGCCTGAAGAGGCTGGTGCAGGTGGACACGGTGGTATGCCTCCAATGGGCGGCGGCATGGGTGGAATGATGTAATAATTCACTCCGATATATAATAAGAAGCCCTGAAGCTATTCGCTTTGGGGCTTCTCGTTTAATACCCGAGTAAGTAGCAATCTATTTATGAAAGTATTTTCCAGATGTTACCTTTGTACAAATGAGTTCTCTTTTATATATTCTCCTTGCTATAGTTCCAGAAAAAGCCAAAACTGGCGAAGAGTCATTTACTGACATAGTCATAAATAATGGCATTAAAGCTATTATTGCCCTTGTTGTACTTATTATTGGCTTATGGGTTATTAAGCTTATAAAAAAATGGCTGATTGCAGGCATGCAGAAGCGAGATCTTGACCCTTCATTGCAACCCTTTCTCCAGAGTCTTATTGTCATTTCCCTTCAGGTGCTTCTTATTATCGGGATCATGCAGTCGGCTGGGATTCAACTCACCGTCTTTACAACTGTAATCGGTGCCTTTGGTGTGGCAGCAGGTTTGGCATTGTCAGGAACGCTGCAAAACTTCGCCAGCGGTGTACTAATACTTATTTTAAAGCCTTTCAGGGTGGGAGATAATATTATCGCGCAAGGGCAGGAGGGTACGGTTAACTCAATACAGGTATTTTATACTGTTGTAACTACTTTCGATAATAAAACAGTTATTTTCCCTAACAGCAAGCTTTCAAACGAAATCATTATAAACACCAGCCGCGAAGGGAAACGGCGTTTGGATATGGAACTGAAATTAAATTACGGTACCGATTTTAATACGGTTAAGCCAATAATTGAGGAGGTTATAACAGCTTCAAAAAGTATCTTAAAAAGTCCCGAATCACGAATCGGGATCTCGGCCTTAGAAGCAGACGGATATAAAGTGGCGGTAAACATTTGGGTTAATCCGCATGGTTTTACCGATGCTAAATTGGATTTTCATGAGAAGCTTATTAATGACCTAAAAAGGGCGGGGATAGTCTTGCCAGGAATGTAGGTTAAATCACCTGCCTTACTTTAATTTCAAGATATCGGTTGATAGTGTTAACGGTAAGGTTTTGCGGAGAAGTTAAAATAGATTGGATACCATGACGAGCAAGTTCGAGTACAATTTGTTTTTTTTCAAAAGCGAACTTTTCCGCAATTGTTTTGATATAAATTCCTTCAACGTCAATTGCTGGTTCCCTACTTAGCTTTTTTAATTCGGTATTTTCGAAAAATACGATAAGTAGCAGGTGAAATCTGGCTATCTTTTTTAGATAAGGTAATTGTCTTTCAAGTGCCGACATGCTTTCAAAATTAGTATAGAACACAATGAGGCTACGTTGTTTTATAGAATGCCTTACGGTTAGGTAGAGTGCTTCCATATTAAGTTCCAGATAGCGTGTTTTTTCTTTGTAAAGGACCTCCAGTATTTTATTCAACTGCGCTGGCTTTCGGTCGGCCGGAATAACCGCTCCTATTTTTTCCGAAACGGTTATAATTCCTGCTTTATCGTCTTTCAGCATTGCAATATTAGTTAATGCCAGAGAAGCATTAATAGCATAATCTAATAAGCTGAGGCCGTCAAAAGGCATCTTCATTGCCCTCGACTTATCAATTGCACAATAAACGTTTTGCGATTTCTCATCGGTATACGAATTAACCATTAAGTCGCCGCGTCGGGCACTTGCTTTCCAGTTAACAGTTCGATAGTCATCGCCGGGTACATAATTTTTAATCCGATCGAACTCCATACTATGGCCCAGTCTTCTGATTTTTTTAATGCCAGCTTCCAGCAACCGATTCGAAATGGCCAGTAATTCGAATTTGCGCATCTGCAGGAATGAAGGGTAAACCTTCAAAACCTGGCTTTGTTCAAAAGTAAAGCGCCTGCTTACTAGTGCCAGTGGCGATTGAACATACAGATGAATGTCGCCGAAACTGTATTCGCCCCGCTTTAACGGCCGCAGGTAGTACTCTATTGTTTTTTTCTGGTAAGAGCTTAACGCACTGTTAAACCAAACATCTCTTCGTTGAAACTGAAAAGGGATTTCATCAATGATTCCGATTTTTACAGGAAAAGAATAGAAGCTTTCAATGTGAATAGATATTTTGTTTTCATCACTATTGCTCAGGCGTTCTGATGAATTCCGCCTCGCAAAGATTCCCGCTTCAATTTTGTAAAGAAGTATGATGTCTACCGCAAATAATACGATAACCAATACAAAAGATATCATGGGAATGTCTCCCAGCCATGGAAAAAAGAAAGAAAATAAAAATAGCAATACTACAAATCCAAGACCTGCGAACAAGCGTTTCAGAAGGAAGAGATTCTTGTAGAACTTTGTATGGAGATTATTCAAATGCTTGAAATTATTATTATCTGGGAACTTCTATTTTATGAATAATCTGATTCAAAACTTCATCCGGCGACACTCCTTCCATCTCTTTATCGGGGGTAAGCATAATGCGATGCCGGAGTACAGGTTTTACTGCTTTAATAATGTCATCCGGAGTAACAAAGTCTCGCCCATTCATGGCCGCCAATGCTTTTGCGCTATTTACCAGTGCCAGGGATGCCCGGGGAGATGCCCCCAAAAACAGCGACTTGCTACTGCGTGTATCGTGGATTATCTGTGCCGCAAATTGAAGTATTTCTGGTTTTACAAACAGGTGCCGCACCTTGTGCCTCAACTCCGTTATTTGATTAACGCTCAGTACAGGCTTAATCTCCTCAATTTTTTCCTCGGTTTTTTGCTGATGTTGCTGTATAAGAATCTGAGTTTCTTCTTCAAGGCTTGGGTAGCCCACCTCAATTTTAAACAAGAATCTATCCAATTGAGCTTCCGGTAAGCGGTAGGTGCCTTCCTGCTCAATAGGATTCTGAGTCGCCAGCACCATAAAGGGTTCATCCATTTTATAGGTTTTTCCGTCCATCGTAATCTGGCGTTCTTCCATTACTTCAAATAATGCCGACTGAGTTTTGGCCGGAGCCCTGTTAATTTCATCTATAAGAATGATGTTTCCGAATACCGGTCCCTTTTTAAACTCAAAAGAAGCGTCTTTTGGATTAAAAACTGATGTGCCTAATACATCTGAGGGCATTAAATCTGGCGTAAACTGAATTCGGGAAAAATCTGCGTTAACGCATTTGGCAATCAATTTTGCTGTAAGGGTTTTGGCAACACCAGGCACTCCCTCTATCAGGATATGGCCATCCGCCAATATTCCGGCGATGAGAAAGTCAATCATCTCATGCTGGCCTATAATGATTTTGCTTAGCGATGCTCTTATAGTTTCAACCGCCTCACTCAGCTGGCTTAAATCCGTTCTGTTTTCAAAAATATTTTCTTCCATTTACTGCTTTGATTGATAATGAAATTGTTCGATGTTGTTATTTAAGGCGATAAGTTGCAGGTCGGTTACCTTTTTGGATTCCCTTAATTCCGATACCTGGTTTAAAAGGGTGGTGATTAAGTGGTTGCTCACTCCTGATTTCGCGGCGAGCAGACCGGCAAACTCCTGATTTAATATCTGGGTTTTGAGGTTGTATTTTGCACGGATATCTTCAAGGAAATAAGAGATTTTTTTATGGGCGATGTTGGAATTATTCCTCTGCTGATAATACACTTGTCCGACTACCCTGACAAACTCGGCAGACGAGTTTCGCAAAGGTTCGATTACCGGTATGATGCGTTGCCTGCGCTTTATTTCATATAATACAAATGCTATCAGGCTGAAAAGGGAAATAAAATAGGCCCACTTTAAGGGAGTAAAAGTAAGTAATACCCTTAACGGAGATTCTCCATCGTCTGGTGGCCCGAGTGATGAGAACTCGTCCCATATTATTTCGGATTTTGCGGGAAGATAGGAAAGTGCCTTTGCTGCATAATCCGCACCGCCGGGTTTTAATAAATTATAATTAGTGAAGAACATCGGGCTCGCCAATAAGTATAACGCACCTTTTCCGTAGTTGTATTTTATAAAGTTTGGGTGCCCTGTTTTGTTTACACCTAAAATTACCGTCTTTGAAGTATCAAAGCTGCTGAAATATTGTTCGCCAATACCTCTGTCGAATACATATTTTTTTGAGGGGGCAAGAGAGGGATTTACAAAATTTACAGGGATAGCGGCGTCTAAATCAAACTTCCTTTCACTATTTATCTTAAGCTTTAAACTATCCTCTAAATACGAACTTAAGTTAAATGAGGCAATAAAGACATTGTTACCTGTCTTCATGTATTTAAATAGTTCTTTAAAATCGTATTCGTCTAATTTAACATAAGGCGCAATAAGTAAGTAGTTGCCCGGCGCAGCCTTTTGATCTTCAAGTGTAACGTAGGGCGCACTCCTTAAAGGCCGGATACGGGAGTTCGGGAAGATATCTTTTAGCTGATTATAGAGAATATAGGTTCCGAATGGAATTTTGTCTTTTTTATCAAATGTTGGTTTCCAGTTTACGGGTCGCGGGCGGTTATACTGAGCTATTATATAAAACGCAAGCAGACTGAAAGCGATGACCAGATAAAGTTTTAAATCTCTCATCACACCATCGAATTAAATTCATGAAATGACCGGCTGATCTTTTCGTACAAAGAATTACTTATGTTGAAACTGCCATACCACACGTATTCGAAACGGTGTGTTAGCAGCCGGAATTTCTCTTTATGTGCGGGGTGTTGTAATTCGCTAATGTAACTGGTATTAGTTTTATCCAACTCCCACTTTATTTTCCCCCTGCTATTTAAAATTTTGAGTGTTTTGAGATACAGGAGTCGCACTGCAAGCCGGAGGTCATTATTTATCATGGCTTTCTCAATTTCCTCATCAAAAGAGATTTGATGAATGTTTTCCAGCTTTTCATCATAAGAAATTTCAATTTCTTTGGATTTACCGGTAAATAAATGCGATAAATCCATTCCTGATAATTTTATTATCAGGAATATCAGTGCGGCAATTCCAAGTATAAAAAGAAAGTATTGAAGAAGCGTGCCAGGAGTAGACGTAGACAAAGCTCCGCGAAATAAACTCCAGAACCAATCCCAGAATTTATCCCATAAACCGGGTGATATATCGGGTTGTATAGCACCATACTGAAAATCTTTACTAAGCCTGTAGTTCTTTAGTGCCGGGGAGTCAAAGTGCCTCAAATTGACCCTGCTACTATCCTTCAAGAGGGTGGTGCCGGCCTGTCCGAATACAGAAAAAAACGTTAAGATGTTAAACCAGCAAAAAAATAATGCTACCCGCAAACCAGTCATTCCAATTAATATTGTTCTTCAGGTAAATCACTGTCGGTTTCACTTTTTCCTATCATGTCAACCCTTTCCATTAAACCCGTACCTTCTTTTGCCTCAACCAGACTGAAATAGCACAGACTCACAACGATATACGGCAGAGCATAAAAAATTTGGGCGAAGCTTTGTAATACGGTATTAAGGATTAAAATGGGTGTAGATGCTTGAGTTTTGGTAAGAAAGATGCTTCCGGCCGTTAACAAAGAAACAGGCAGAACAACGGCCATAGTTGCGGCGAATAATACCAGAAATACGATAAACATTGCTCCGAACGTTGTCCACCAGCTGCCTTTAATAAGTTTAAATCCTCTATCAAAAGAATAGCTGAAGGTGCCGTTTTCGAAAATCATTATTGCGATCATAAGTGAGGTTATAGGCCACAAATATATTCCGGGAATAACGCAGAGTACAACTCCAACCATAAATAGAATGGCGAGCAATAAACCAGAGCCTAAAACACGTAAAAAATAGTACTTGGCATTCTCCCAAACTTCTTCGACTCCCGGAGCTTCATTTCCTTTTTGGATGTACAGGTTAATATAGCAGAATACAGTTAAAGCGATGGAGGTATAAAAAAGAAGCATAGAAATTAAATTTAACGCATATTCCCAGCCAAAAACTTGCCCCGGCTTAACAATCTCGCCGCTCTCCATCGACCCCTGCAACCTTAAAGCATAAAAAATAGCGGCTACGCAACTGGCGATGAGAAAAAAGCCACAAATGGTGAAAACAGCCTTTAAAAGGGGCTTAAGATTTTGTTTTCCAAAGATAAAAGTGTCGTTAACAAGTTGGCCAAAGTCGCGTACCTGGCGAAATTCAATGTTCTGGTTCATTAAGTTTAGGGTTTAATTTTTTAAAAATGATATTGGGGTAGATAACTACATACCATAAAATAAATACAAAAGAGAAAGTGAGGATAAAAACGCTTAGCCATACTGGCATATCGGTATGCCGGGTTATATATCCTTCGAGAAAAGCCGCGCATAAGAAAATGGGTACAAGGCCGATGACGATCTTTATGCCGTCTTTGGCCCCTCTTTTTAATGATTCTATTCGTGTAAAGGTTTTGGGAAACAAAATGCTGTTACCCAAAACCAGCCCGGCGCAACCAGCAATTACAATGGCGGATATTTCTAAAGTGCCATGTATCCAAATTACCAGTACAGACTCTAACCCCAGGTCTTTACTGAAAAAGTAATATTGAAAAGCACCTAACATGATGCCGTTTTTAAGTAAGTTATACAGTGTGCCTACAGATAACAGTATGCCGGATACAAAAATATAAAATGAAACAAAAATGTTGTTGATAGCTATATAAAGGAACATAATAAAGGAATCATGTTTTTTATAGACTCCAAACGGATCGCCATTTTCGATATTTTCATTCGTCATATTCACATACCCATCTCCCATAATAAGCCTCACAAAGGTATCATCGTACTTTGCTGAAAGTATACCGATTAATGCAAACACAAGAAAAAATAGAAGAGAATAAAATAGCAGTTTTTGATATTTTTTAAATAAAAGGGGCAATTCAACCTTCCAAAAAAGCAAAAACCGGGTGCTTTTTTCTTTTTTATTTCGGTAGATCGATTGATGGTACCTGGATGCCAGGCCATTTAGATAGGCAGTGGTTTTAGATTTGGGATAAAAAGTTTTCGCAAAAGCTAAATCATCGGTCAGGCTTATAAACTGTGATGCCAGCTCGTCGGGATCCTGAGAATGTACTTTCTCATACCTCTCCCATTTACTCGAATTTTGTTTAACAAACAGGGCTTCCCTCATCGTAATTCCAGGTAGGAATATTTCAGGTAAAATAGTGACAATATTTAAATCCGCAACAAAAAAAGTAATTTAGAAAATTATATTTGTTACATGCACACTATCAGGATAACAACTTCCCAAAACATCGATATAGATTATGAATATGCGGGCTTAGGGGAGCGTATAGTAGCGAGGCTGATTGACCTGGCCGTTTTCTTTCTGTTGTATTTGGCAGCCGCCCTTTCTCAGGTGCTATTTCCTTCCTTTAAACTGGATTTTCTTAGGGGCTTTCCGTTAATAATGCTCTTGTTGGTATTGCTTTTCGCATTTTACGACCTTATTTCTGAAGCCTTTTTTAATGGTCAGAGCGTTGGAAAACGGGTGATGAAGATACGAGTGATAAGCCTTGACGGAAGCAGTCCCTCTTTAGGTCAATACCTCATGCGGTGGATGTTCAGAATTGTAGATTTTATGGTTACACTTCAACTCGGAGCGTTAGTTTCTACGGTGCTTACCGAAAAAAACCAGCGCATCGGAGACATTGTCGCAGGCACTACTCTTATACGAACACATCCGAGAACTGATTTTAGCCAGGTAGCCTTTGCGCCAGCCCCCGAAGGTTATCAGCCCGTTTTTCCTCAAGCCATCCAACTGCGGAATTCGGAAATAACATTAATTCATGAAGTTATCAGTAGCGTAAAACGAAGCGATAATTTTCCGTTATTATACCAAACATCTTCCAGATTAAAGGAACACTTAAACATAGTACTCCCTCAGGGCATGGATGATCTCACGTTTCTTCAAACGCTTATTACCGACTATAACTACGCAGCCGTAAACTCTGAAGTATAGTTGATGATTTTGATTAAATAACTAACCGCCCCAATTATTACTGAGAGATACAGGGAAATGGTTTCTGCTGTTTTAAATGTTTTCCTGGGATAGAATGCATTTACCAGGCTGATAAACGTAAAAATTAAAATAAATACGGCCGCTGGGTAAAGGGTGATACTCATTTTAAAATCGCCGTTAAATAATGCTAAAACAGAACGCTGGAAACCGCAGCCCGGACAATCAAAACCTGTAAGGTGTTTAAAAAAGCAGGGAAGCATGATGGATTTTTAAGAGATGTTTCATACACCGTTATTAGTTTTGTAATCTGGCTATTACCTTCGGTGCCAACTTATCAACCCATAGCTTATACATACCGGCAGATGGATGTAAGCCGTCATCAGCAATAAGAGATCTGTTACCCTCTGCCATTCGCGAGATTTGGGTTATATCGGTGTAGCTAATACCCGCATTCTCCGTTTCTTGCTTATTTATCGCATTAAAGGCATCGATTTCTTTAGCTATTTTAGCTTTATCCTGGTGCTGGGCGTATGGCGTTACTCCCCAATCGGGTATAGAAAGTACAAACATTCTGGTTTTATCTCCTCCTGCATAGGCTATCGCTATATTCAAAAGTTCAATAAACTCAGTTCTGTAAGTTGTTGTGCTATATCCTCTGTATTGATTATTAACCCCGATTAGTAGAGTAACAATATCAAAAGTGCCGCTGAGATTCTTATTTTTAATTGCGCTTATAAGTTCATCGGTGGTCCAGCCGGTTTGAGCGATTACAGTAAAAGGAGCAGCCACCCACTTATGTGTGCCGGTTTGCGGGGATGTAGAAAGCTGTGCTGGAAATGTACCCGAAGCACTAACATTTTGTCCAACGGTATACGAATCACCCAAGGCCAGATAGCTGAAGTTTTTGGTAATAAGGGCAGGGGCAGAGGGCTTAGGATAAGAAACACTCTCAGCGTAAGTTACTTTTTCATCCTTTTTGCAGGAAGTTACAATCAAAAGCAGCGGAAGAAGAAATAGTTTCATCATATATAATACGAGATCATCTTCATTTCGGATGCTGATTAATTAATAAGTTGCATTTTAAATAATCCGGCTATGTTTTCCTTTAGTCTGTTTTTTACTTCTTCTATATCAGCTTTGAGGCCTGTTTCTCTTTCGAGAGATGTAACATCCTTATCCTCAATACCGCATGGAACAATGTTTTTGAAATAGCTTAGATCAGTATTAACATTAAACGCAAAGCCGTGCATAGTTACCCATCTGCTGCACCGTACGCCCATAGCGCAGATCTTTCTTGCTTTGGCATTATCGGCATCAAGCCAAACGCCTGTATATCCGGGAAACCGCCCCGCTTTAACATTGTATGATGCCAGGGTAAGAATAACCGCCTCTTCGAGGGTCCTTAAATAAAGATGAATATCGGTGAAGAAATTATCCAGGTCAAGGATAGGGTATCCAACAATCTGCCCGGGGCCGTGGTAAGTAATATCGCCGCCGCGATTAATTTTGTAATGCGTGGCGCCAACGCTTTCGAGTCCTTTCTCATCAAGCAGGAGGTTTTCTGATTTTCCGCTTTTGCCGATGGTGTAAACATGTGGGTGTTCAACAAAAATCAGATAATTATTAGTTGGGTCATCAGATCCATGTGCCCGGTTCCGGGTTTTAGTTTCGACGGTTGTGGAAAAAACCTCCTCCTGTCTGTCCCACGACTGCTGATAATCAAGAAGTCCCCAATCCTGAAAAAAGGTTTTTTTATTCTGCATTACTAAGGGGCGTTGCTATTGCGGATAAATGAGGAGTCTCTGTGCATCCTGCCACATATCCTATCATGTAATTCTCAAACCGTTCGAAAAATACATCGAATGTTTTGCATTCCTGATCAGCTTCAAGCGTTGCCCTAAAGCTGCCGCTTTCATGGTATGCGAAGGGTTGAAGTCGTATATTATCTTTGAATGAAACGTTTCGCCTACCCTGTAGTTTATAAATAGCTTCTTTGGCGCACCAGCAGATATACAAATGTTCGATTTTATTATCCTGATCGATAAATGCAATCTCTTCGCTGATTAAAAATTTCCGGGCTACACGCTCAATTTTGTTTTTGATAATTTCTACATCAATGCCAACTGGTTTGTCTTTGCTGATTATTACTGCCGCGTAATCAAAAGAATGACTAAACGAAATATGATAGGGCGAATGAGGTAGAAACGGTTTTCCGTGCTCGTCTACCTGGCAATCGATATATTCATCCGTATTTAGTAATTGCCGTAGAAGCACCCTCGTACTTAACCAGTGAAGATTCCGTTTTCCGTTGTTAAGGCCTTCTAATACTTTTTCTTCATGTTCACGAAGCTGTAACTGCGCGTATAGCTCCTCGGGAGATTCCTCTATCTTCCAAATCGCGAATTCGGTGCTTTCGTCAAGCTTTTTGTGGTAGGCGAGTGCCATGCTTTTACTTAAATATTTAAATATAATTATAACAAAGAGGGTTTGTTTGCTATTTTTTCGAATCTCAAATAGCTCGTAAAATTATCTTAAAATAATCATACTTTAGGCCAAACCTTTGGTAATTATGATTATTTCAGATAAACGCATATTAGAAGAAATAGAAAAGGGTACTATAATTATTGAACCTTTTAAAAGAGAATGTTTAGGCACCAATTCATACGATGTGCATCTGGGTAAATACCTGGCAACCTATAAAAACAGGGTGCTGGATGCCAAAGTTCATAATGAAATAGATCATTTTGAAATACCCAAAGACGGCTTTGTTCTACAGCCGAATACCCTATACTTGGGTGTAACGGTTGAATATACCGAAACTCATAGCCACGTTCCTTTCCTGGAGGGGAAATCGAGTACGGGGCGTTTAGGGATAGATATACACGCTACAGCCGGAAAGGGAGATGTAGGTTTTTGCAATACCTGGACCCTCGAAATATCATCAACTCAACCAGTACGTATTTATGCCGGAATGCCCATAGGCCAACTTATTTATTTCGAAGTAAGCGGCGAGATTGACACTTTTTACAACACCAAGGGTAACGCAAAATACAACCGGAAAACAACCAAGCCTGTCGAGAGCATGATGTGGAAGAATACTTTTTAATATATTTTACGTTTAAGAATAGTATAGAAGCCTCAATTTTAGTAAATTGAGGCTTCCTTGTATTTTCTATAGCGATACACAAATAATCCTCCGATGAAACCCAGATATGCCTTTTTTCTGTTTATACTATTTTCATCGGCACTGTGCTATAGTTTTATTACAGATGATGATCCTTTAAAGGTATTTCTTGCCAAACTTGATCGTTATAGAAATAATTACCCGCAGGAAAAAGTTCATATACATACCGATAAACCCTATTACAGCATTGGAGATACTATTTGGTTTAAATCGTATGTAGTTAGTGCCGAAAGTAACCAGCTTTCTAACCTCAGTAAAATTTTATATGTCGAGCTTATAAATGAAAAAGACTCCGTTAAAAAAGTGCTTCGCCTCTCGGTGATTGCAGGGTTATCATGGGGTGATTTTACCCTGGCAGACTCTTTAACCGAGGGCAACTACCGTATAAGGGCCTATACTAATTGGATGCGCAATTTCGATGAAGCCTATTTTTTTGATAAGACCATTAAGATTGGCAATTCGCTCTCGAGTGAGGTGGTAAGCAACGTTAACTATACGTATACTAAAACCGGTGTAAGGGAGCATGTTGATGCTGATGTAGTTTATACCACCATAAAGGGAGAGCCGCTAAAAAACAGAGAAGTAAGCTACGACATCGAGCTCGACCACCGGAATATATTAAAGGGCACAGGGAAAACGGATAGCCTTGGGAAATTGAAAATTAAGTTTACTAACGCTCAGCCCTTTGTTCTCAAATCGGGGAAGATCAATACCTACATTAAGCTGAATGAAAAGAGCCTGGTTAAAAAGTCTTTTCCTGTTAAAACCACTTCGGCAAGTGCGGATGTACAGTTTTTTCCCGAAAGCGGGTCATTAGTAACGAATATCCGATCGCGTGTGGCGTTTAAAGTTGTAGGGGCCGATGGCCTCGGGAAAACGGTTACAGGATATGTTACCGACCAGGACGGGGCAACAGTCTCGGAGTTTTCTTCGGAATATGCCGGCATGGGAACCTTTCTGTTTACACCTCTAAAAGACAAAATTTATACGGCTGTTGTAAAGTTTGACGACGGATCGGAAAAGAAAGTTGACCTGCCCGCAGCCTCGGAAACCGGGTATGTTATTTCGATACATGATTCCGGAGCTGAAAATATTGTAGTGAAAGTAATTGCCGCGAAGGCTTTGAATAATGATGAACTTATTCTCATAGGGCAGGCAAACGGTTTAACGCACTTTATGGCAAGAAATAAACTCAGCAATAATGTGCTTTCGGCGGTCGTCCCCAAGAAACGTTTTCCCGGTGGCGTAATTCAGTTTACCTTATTTAACTCTTCTTATCAGCCCCTTGCCGAGCGTTTAGTGTTTATCCGACATCCGAACGCACTCAATTTAACCTTGAGTACCGAAAAGCCGGTATACTCTAAGCGGGAAAAAGTAAAGATGGCGTTTAGGGCACTTGATTCTGCCGGAAAAGCGGCTCAAGGCTCGTTTTCCATATCAGTAACAGATGAGACACAAGTGCCGTTTGATGATTCCCGTGAAGTGACTATACTTTCCAACCTCTTACTAAGCTCTGATTTGAAAGGATATATTGAGAACCCGAATTATTATTTTACTGATCTATCGCCTGCAAAAGACCGGGCACTCGATAATCTGATGCTTACCCAGGGCTGGCGAAAATTTGAATGGAACACCATTACTTCCGAAAATTTCCCTGCTTTAGTATTTGAGCCTGAGAAAACGCTTACAATTAGCGGGAAGATCGTTAATCCCGACTCGAGCCCCGCACCCGGAGCTAAGGTGACTTTATTATCTTCTGCCGGGACGGGAATGGTTTTAGAAACACTTACTAACTCGCAGGGCCAATTCGGTTTCGACAGCCTGATGTTTAATGATAGTACATCTTTCATCGTTCAGGCCAGGAATTTTAAAGGGAAAAAGAATGTCGAGATTCTTATCAACAGAAACCTGCAGCATATCGTTACTAAGAGCCAAAATGCGGCGAGTGTAGAAATAAATGTAAATCAATCGCTGCTGCCTTATATCACAACCAGAAATCAGCAATTTGCCGAGATGCGTCAAAACGGCCTGCTGCGCCGCAGCATAGTTTTAGAGGAAGTAAAAGTTACCGAGGTGAAGCCAAAGGTGAAAAACTCCAGTAATTTAAACGGGGCCGGTAACGCCGACGCAGTAGTAACCGCAGCTGAATTGAAAGATTGTCAAAATCTGGCGTTTTGTTTACAGGGGCGCATCGCAGGGCTCGTTGTTCAAAACGGTATAGCCTATTTAACCCGAAGTATGTATAGTTCATTTTCTGGCCCTGTTCCCATGCAATTAGTAGTAGACGGCGTTTATGTAGATCCAAGCTACCTCTCTATACTTAACCCCTCCGACATTGAAACGATCGAAGTACTAAAAGGGATTTCGAATACCGCCATCTATGGATTAAGAGGCGGAGGCGGTGTTTTAATTATTACCACCAAGCGTGGCGAGAGAAATATGACATCCCGCAGCTTTGCTCAGGGGATAGCTGCATATTCGCCGGTAGGATATCATACCGCAAGGCAGTTTTACTCTCCGAAGTACGATACATCTCCATCGGGTATGCCAGATTGGAGGACAACAATTTTTTGGGCACCCAATGTTTTAACCGATACAGATGGAAACGCTTCAGTTGAATTTTTTACGGCAGACAAACCAGGGACTTATAAAGCTGTTATAGAAGGGCTGGACTTAAAGGGTGCTGTAACCAGACAGGTATATCGATTTAGTGTGAAATGAATTCAATTAAAGTTACAGTAAGAGACAAAATTGCTCTCCTATCACTCGACAAAGGGAGGTCTAATGCCATTGGTATGGAAATGGTGCTTGAGCTTAAAGACATTTTCCAGAATATAGAGAAAGACGATAACGTTTCGGGAGTAATACTGACCGGTAAAGACGAATATTTTAGTGCGGGCCTTGATTTCGTGGAGCTTTTTGAATATTCAGAAGAGCAGATAAAAACCTTTTGGGAACAGTATTTCTCCCTGATTTATATTCTGACGTCGTTTAAAAAACCACTTATCTCTGCAATAAACGGACATGCGCCATCAGCAGGCACAATACTAAGCTTATGTAGTGATTACAGCGTGCTGGCTGAGGGTAATCATTCTATAGGACTCAATGAAGTATCATTGGGAATCATTATTCCCGATAGCTTTTTTCAATTATACACATCTCGCATAGGTCGTTCTAAAGCCAACCGTTATCTGCTCGATGGTAAATTGCTGAGTCCTGCTGAAGCTTTGGCTATTGGACTTGTAGATGAGGTAGTTAGTAAGCAATCAGTAATTAATTCGGCCGTAAGGCAAATGCAGAAATACCTTCAATACAATAAAGTGGTATGGCAAGAAAGTAAATTAAACATCCGGCGAAACCTCATTTTTGCCGTTCAGCCCCATCAGCCCGACCTTATTAAGAAAATTTTAGACGAGTGGTGGGCTCCATACAACCGCTCTATTTTACAAACCATCATACAGAATTTTAAAAAAGCTTAAATTTGTAAATTATATAACCTCAAACAAGTTAAAAAACGCTGCTTAATCAGGATGAACATTACTAGTGCCGGAACCGAAACAGAAGTCGAAACCTTTACTCTCGAAGAAATTCTTGCCGGTATAAAACCAACACACCGCTTAATTTTGTGGAACGACGATGTGAATACATTCGATCATGTTATTCACTGTTTAATGAAATATCTTGATTATAGCAGTAACCAGGCCGAGAAAATTGCCTGGACCATTCATAACGAAGGCAAATGCGCTGTATTGGAAGGTACTTTTACCGAGCTTGAAGTATATCGGAAGATCCTGCAACAGGAAGGCCTCAGCGTTACTATCGATTAACACCCCAACTTTTGCGTTAATATTTTTACAGTAATAAAGTAGTTACCACGATTACTTTTTAGCGGTATGGCTTTTCTTTGCACGTTCTTTGCTAAGCCTACAGCTAAATGATAATGAAGCAGATATACTATATAATTGTTCTTACACTACTTTGTGTAAATACCGCTTTCGCTCAAACTACCGGCAAAATTTCGGGTAAAGTTGTCGACGCAACAACGAATGCGGCAGTCGATTTTGCCAGTATTGGTTTAATTGACAGAGAAAGCGGGCAGGCAGTAAAAACAGCGCAAAGCGATGGTTCAGGAAACTTTATCTTATCTAATCTTCCCTTAGGAAGTTACAGATTAAAGATTAGTTATGTGGGTTATCAGCCGTTTTCACGGGATTCAATCATGCTGACACCTGAGAATCCGGAGGTAAATCTGGGGCAGGTTACTATAGTTCAAAGCAAATCGAATGTTTTAAAGCAGGTAACGGTACAAGGGCAGCGAAGTAATATGCAGCTGGGTGTAGACCGAAAAGTATTCAGTGTAGATCAAAGTCTTGTAAGTGAGGGCGGTTCTGCCACAGATTTGCTGGCTAACGTTCCTACTGTTTCTGTAGATATAGACGGTAATGTAAACTTACGAGGATCGGGGGGCGTGCGGGTGTTAATTGATGGGAAACCCTCTGCTATCGGCGGCGGTGATATTTCAACCGTATTGCAATCGCTGCCCGCAAGCTCAATCGAAACAATCGAATTAATAACTAACCCATCTTCTAAGTACGATGCTGAGGGACAAACAGGGATTATTAATATCGTTTTAAAGAAAAACAAAAAAGTAGGAATTAACGGGGCTTTGGCTCTGTCTGCCGGAACGCAGGAAAATTATAACGCCAATACTAATCTCAGCTATCGCGACGGCAACGTAAATCTTTACGGTAATTACGGTTTCAGATATGGAACGCGAAACGGGGGCGGCTTTAATAATACCTCATTTATCAACAGCGGCCAAACGTTTAATAATTCCAAAGGAACAAGAAACAACATTGGTAATAATGCCAAAGTAGGTGCCGATTTCTATATCAACAGTAAAACCACTTTGGGTGCGTCCGCTAATTTTAATTTGCGGGATAGCAAGGATAATGAAGACATTAACTATATCTACCAGAACTATATTCTATCAAGAAATGGTACAAGTTTAAGGCGTTCGGAAGAAGAAGGTGAAGATAAAGGGTATGACTTAAGTCTGGATTTTAGCCGGAAGTTTAAAAAGCAGGGCCATGATCTAATCGCCAATTTTAGTTTTGGCCAAAGCGCTGAGGATGAGGATTCCTTCTTTAATCAAAACTTCTTCAATGCTCAGGGCTTTCAAAAGGATACCGTTGATCGTAGAATAACGAATAACACCGAAGCCAGAACCAACTATAATATTCAGCTCGATTACACCATTCCCTTCACTTCAAAACAGAAGTTCGAAAGCGGATACCGTACCTCTATCGGCCTGGGAGAAGACGGACAAAACTCGCAGCGTTATAATCTTCCCTCCGCTAGTTTTGAAAAAGATTACTCATTAACCAATGATTTCGTTTCGGAGGATATTGTTCATGCGTTTTATGTGAACTACCAGAATCAGTTGACTGAAGGATTTGGCTTTCAAACGGGCCTTAGAGCCGAGCAGGCATATCTAAATACTGAATATATTGGCACCGATATAGCAACTCTTGCCCAAACAAGTTCAAAAGGCAAGCTGGATTATTTTCGTGTGTATCCCAGTGTATTCTTTACACAGAAATTTAAGGGCGATAATCAGTTACAGTTAAGTTACACCCGCAGAGTTAATCGGCCTCGCGGCTGGCAGGTAAATCCCTTTCTTGATGTAACAGATCCTAATAACCAACGTATGGGTAACCCCAACTTAAGGCCCGAAGATATTCATTCGCTGGAGTTCAGTTATATGAAATCATGGAACGCTATTACGTTTACTTCTACCTTATTTACCCGACAGGTAAACGATGTGGTACAAAATTACCGCAGCACCTTAAACGGCGATACTACCCTCAGCCGTTTTATTAATATCAGTAAAACGCAGGCATCGGGCCTCGAATTAATCAGCCGTGCCGATATAGCCAAGGGCTTTAATATTACAGCCAATGTAAATCTCTTTTATAATAAGTTTTTTGGAAATGAACAGTATGGACTCAACTCCAATGAGGGCTACAACTGGAATTCGAACCTAAGCTCATCCTTTCAGTTGCCCTTTAACCTCTCCGGGCAACTAAATATGAATTATATGGGGCCGCGTATCACAGCACAGGGCCGCGGAAAGGAAATGTTTGGTTTGGACGCGGCTTTAAAGCTTGATATGATGAAAAGAAAGGCAAGCCTCTCATTCAACATGCGCGATGTATTCAATACCAGAAGATGGGGCATGATAACAGAAACCGAACGCTTTGTTTCTGAATTTCAGCGCCGAATGCAGGGCCGCCAGGCCACTCTTACTTTTAGCTACCGTTTCGGACAATCTGATTTGCCGCAACGCAACAGGCGAAATGAACGTGAGCCGCAAAACCAGCCGATGGACGAGCCGCAGTTTTAGCCAGGCTCTAATTCGGGTTATTTAGGTTGATTGAAATATTCAATTATCAAAGTATTAAGCTTTTTATTCTATTTTATTCGAATCAATAGAATAATTAAGAATAAAATTCAATCTTCGCTTAAAGATTCTTTAATTGCGTGTCAATTACTAAACTAATTTAACCTAAAAGCACATGGCTAATAAAAATCAGTACCTATTTCCTTTTATTCTGGTTACATCCTTGTTTTTTCTATGGGGATTTGCTCATAATCTTGATCCCATTTTAATTCCACATTTAAAGAAATCTTTTACGCTAACCACTCTTCAGGCAACTCTTGTCGATTCGGCGGTATTTATTGCCTATTTCGTTATGGCTATTCCAGCCGGAATGATTATGAAAAAGTACGGGTACAAAAGCGGTATTATAGTTGGCTTACTACTTTTTGCGGCAGGATCATTTTTATTTATACCGGCGGCAGATAATCAATCATACAATTTCTTTCTTATCGCGTTATTTATCATCGCATGTGGTTTAACAATATTAGAAACCGCTGCAAATCCATACGCAACCGCCTTAGGTGACCCTAAAACGTCGACATTCCGCCTAAACCTTGCTCAATCATTCAACGGCTTAGCGGCCACACTGGCTCCATATATCGGCGCAAAAATAATTCTTACCAAAGGTTACACCGATACAGAACTTAGTACAATGACCGAGGGTGCCCGAAAAATCGCTCTGGCGGCAGAGGCCTCTTCTGTAAAAGGCCCCTATCTCATTCTTGGGCTAGTATTGGTTGTTATAGCTATTATTTTTGCTTTCACCAAATTACCTGTTATCCAAAATTCCGACGAACATGGAGAAAGTGAAAGCATCTTTCATGCTTTAAAACACAAGCATCTTTCTTGGGCGGTAGTTGCGCAGTTCTTTTATGTTGGTGCGCAGGTATCCGTTTTTAGTTTATTTATTTTGTATGCAACTAAGTCGGCCGGAATTACAGAAATGGAAGCTGCGGCTTATCTAAGCGGATGCGGGGCGGCTTTTTTAGCCGGAAGATTTATCGGAACCGGCCTGATGACCATATTTAAGCCCGAAAGATTATTGGCTATTTATGCACTAGTAAATGTATTATTATGCGTAGTAGCGATTTATGGTCAGGGGATGATAACCGTTTACACAGTTATCGCTATTTGCTTTTTTATGTCAATTATGTTTCCAACCATATTTGCTTTAGGTATAAAAAATCTTGGTGGCGATACAGAGTACGGCAGCAGTCTGATTATTATGTCTATTGTGGGTGGTGCTATTCTTCCTCCCCTTTTCGGGATAATCAGTGATTCTACCAACGATATCCAAAATGGGTATTTGGTTCCACTGGTTTGCTTTATCGTTATTGCAATCTTTGGTTTCACTGGGTATAAAGTCGTAAAGACAGAGTCTTAGGATAAAGATGAAAAGATATTGTTTAGCCCTGGATTTGGTTGACGACGAGGCCCTAATTACCGAATACGAAAAGTACCATGCACCGGGTAATGCCTGGCCCGAAATTACGGCCAGTATAAAAGATTCTGGTATTACCGATATGCAGATTTACCGTACCGGTAATCGCTTGTTTATGATTATGGAAACCGATGACAGCTTCAGCTTTGAACGCAAAGCGGCGATGGATGCCTCTAATCCTAAAGTTCAGGAATGGGAGCAGCTGATGTGGAAGTTTCAAAGCTCTATCCCATGGGCTAAAGAGGGAGAAAAATGGGTTATGACGGATAAAATTTTTGAATTATAATGTTTAGTCTTAAAGGAAAAAGTGCTGTAATAACAGGAGGAGGAAGTGGTATCGGAAAGGCGATCGCTACACTTTTCGCCCGTCAGGGAGCGGTTGTGCATATCATCGAATTAAGTTCCGAAAACGCGAAGCAGGCGGTTGATGAAATCAAACAACAGGGCGCAGTGGCATTCGCCTATAGTGCAGATGTAAGTCTGCAGAATCAGATTATTGAAGTTATTCAGCAAATTGGTAAGGTTGATATTTTAGTAAACAATGCGGGTATCGCCCATATCGGCAAAGTAGAAAACACCAGTCAGGAAGATTTCGACCGGGTGTATAACGTGAATGTGAAAGGTGCTTACAACTGTCTCTACGCCGCTATTCCTTTAATGAAAGCCCAGGGTGGTGGTGCTATTTTGAATATGGCCTCTATTGCGTCGTCGGTGGGTATTGCCGATAGATTTGCCTATTCGATGAGCAAGGGTGCTATTCATGCCATGAGCATGTCTGTGGCGCGCGACTATCTACATGATAAAATCAGATGTAACTCCATATCTCCCGCCCGGGTTCACACACCATTTGTAGATGGTTTTATAGCAAAAAATTATCCTGGTAACGAGGCCGAAATTTTTGAAAAATTATCAAAAAGCCAGCCGATAGGGCGCATGGGCCAACCCGAAGAAGTTGCGGCTTTGGCACTGTATCTCTGCTCTGACGAGGCCGGCTTTATTACCGGCTGCGATTATCCGATAGACGGCGGATTTATAAAATTGAATAACTAAAGCTTGCTTTAACGATATGAAACTTATACGATACGGAGAATTGAACAAAGAGAAACCAGGAGTAATTATTGACGATGTGTATTATGATGTATCGGCTCTTGGGGAAGATTTTAACGAGACTTTTTTTGAAAGCGACGGTCTTTCACGGCTAAAAAGTTTTTTGGAAGTAAACAAGGGAAAATTGGAGCGGATTCCGGATGGAAGTCGTATCGGATCGTGTGTAGCGCGCCCTTCAAAAATAGTATGTATCGGATTAAATTACGCGGATCATGCTAAAGAAACAGGTGCGCCCATTCCACCAGAACCAGTGATATTTATGAAAGCCAGTTCGGCCCTTTCGGGCCCTTTCGATAATATCGTTATTCCTAAAAACTCTGTTAAAACCGATTGGGAAGTCGAACTTGCTTTTGTAATCGGCAAAAAAGCCAGCTATGTAGAAGAATCTGAAGCTTTGGATTATGTTGCCGGATATTGCCTGCATAACGATGTTTCCGAACGAGCTTTTCAGTTAGAGCGTAACGGTACCTGGGATAAAGGAAAAGGTTGTGATACCTTTGCTCCAATGGGCCCTTATTTAGCCACAAAAGATGAGATCAGCGATCCCGATAATCTTCGCCTCTGGTTAAATGTAAACGGGCAAAAAATGCAGGACGGAAATACCAAAACCTTTATTTTCAAGATTCCTTTCCTGGTTCATTACCTCAGTCAGTTTATGACGTTGCTTCCCGGTGATATCATTTCAACAGGAACCCCTGCCGGCGTTGGTTTAGGATTTAACCCTCCGGTATATTTAAAACCAGGCGATGTTGTGGAACTGGGTATTGATGGCTTAGGCACTTCAACTCAGAAAGGTGTAGCATATGAACAGAATTGATTCACATCAGCATTTCTGGCGTTTTGATCCTGTAAGAGATTCGTGGATCAACGATGAAATGAAAAACATTCAGCGCGATTTTTTGCCTGAAGATCTGGAGCCTGTACTTAAAGAAAACAACATGGATGGCTGTGTAGCTGTTCAGGCGGATCAATCTGAAGAACAAAATGCATTTCTGTTGGAGTTGGCTGCTGCAAATTTTTTTATCAAAGGAATTGTAGGATGGGTGGATCTTAGAGCAGAAAACATTAACGAAAGTTTGGAGTTTTATAAAGGCTATGATAAGATGAAGGGCTTCCGCCATGTGTTGCAAGGCGAAGAGGACCGTTCATTAATGCTTAGAGACGAATTTAAAAGAGGTATTTCATTACTTGAAGGTTATGGCTTCACATATGATATTCTCATTTATCCCGACCAGCTAAAGTATACGGAAGAATTTGTTACTGCTTTCCCCAATCAAAGATTTGTAATCGATCATATAGCAAAGCCAAATATTAAAGATCAAAAAATTGACGATTGGGCCAAAGATATTAAGGCAGTGGCTGGCCATTACAATGTTTGCTGCAAAGTATCGGGCATGGTAACCGAAGCCGATTGGAAAAATTGGAAAGCCAAAGACTTTACACCCTATTTAGATACTATATTTGAAGCTTTTGGGTCTCAACGGATAATGTATGGCTCGGACTGGCCCGTATGTGAAGTTGCCGGAGGCTACAGTAAAATGATAGGTCTTGTAAAAGATTATACATCTCAATTAAGCCAGGATGAGCAGGCGCAATTTTGGGGTCAGAACGCTATTAATTTTTATAACTTAACGAATTAAATATCCGCTTTGCGGGGAATAACATGGATTTACAACTACAAAATAAAGTAATTATTGTAAGCGGTGGTGCAAAAGGAATTGGTGCCGGAATTGTTAAAACGCTTGCAGCCGAAGGTGCAATTCCAGTGATTGTAGGTAGAAACGAGCAGGACAACCTGAACACTCTTGCCGAAATTGAAGCAGCAGGGGGACAAGGTTTCCAGGTTGCTGCTGAACTTAACAAACCCGAAGAGTGCGAGCGTGTGATTAAAGAGGTAATTGCAAAATTTGGTCGTATTGAAGGTCTGGTAAATAACGCCGGTGTAAATGATGGCGTTGGCCTTGAGCATGGAAATTATGAAGATTTTATGGCTTCGCTGCATAGAAATGTGATTCATTATTACTTATTGGCACATTTTGCACTTCCAGAACTTAAAAAATCGAAAGGTTCTATTGTAAATATTAGCTCGAAAACTGCCGAAACTGGCCAGGGCGGAACATCGGCCTATGCTGCTGCAAACGGAGGTCGTAACGCCTTAACCCGCGAGTGGGCGGTAGAATTGTTAAAATACAGCATTCGGGTAAATGCCATTATCGTTTCCGAATCGTGGACACCCGCCTACTCAAAGTGGATCAAAACACTTCCTAACCCTGAGGCGAAACTAAAAGAAATAACCGGACTAATTCCTTTTGAAAACCGGATGACAACACCTGAGGAATTAGGTAACGCAACGGTCTTTCTATTATCCCCGCGTTCAAGTCACACAACAGGTCAGCTAATTTATGTTGACGGAGGATACGTTCATTTAGATCGTGCTTTGGCAAACGCATAAGAAGCAGATTTGATGAAAACTTTAGTTTGTACTACACCCGGCTCTTTTGAATACCAGCAAGGCGAACCACCGGTTCCGGCAAAAGGGCATTCCATATTAAAAATTAAACGCATTGGTATTTGCGGAACAGATCTTCATGCATTTGAAGGCACGCAGCCTTTTTTCGAGTATCCAAGAATTTTGGGCCATGAGTTGGCCGCCGAATTTGTTGAAGGTGATGGTGCTGAGGGGTTTATACCCGGCGAATCAGTAACCTTTATCCCTTACTTTTATTGCGGAGAGTGTATCGCCTGCCGCTCGGGTTTACCCAATTGCTGCGCAAGTATTAAAGTGTGCGGCGTGCATGTTCACGGCGGCATGGCCGAATATCTTTCTGTTCCATCCTATTCACTAATCCATGGAGAAGGATTAAGCTTTGATGAATTGGCTCTTGTAGAGCCACTTGCTATTGGTGCCCATGGCGTTAGAAGAGCCGACGTTAAAAAGGACGAATTTGTTCTTGTTATCGGTGCCGGGCCTATCGGACTGGGTATTATGGAGTTTGCCAGAATAGCAGGTGGAAAAGTTATCGCGATGGACATAAACGATCAGCGTTTGGCTTTTTGCAGTGAAAAATTAAAGGTTCATCACACCATCAATCCCACGACAGAGGATGTGACCGCACGATTAAAAGAAATCACCAACGGCGATTTTCCAACCGTTGTAATTGATGCTACCGGAAATCTCAGAGCAATTAACAATGGTATTCAATATATGGCGCATGGCGCACGCTATGTTTTAGTGGGCCTGCAGAAAGCCGAGCTAAGCATCAGCCACCCGGAGTTTCATAAACGTGAAGCAACGCTGATGAGCAGCAGAAACGCTACCCGCGGTGATTTTGAACACGTTATTAAAAGCATGAAAAATGGCTTGGTTAATCCGGCAACTTATATCACTCATCGCGTAACTTTTGATCAGGTGAAGGATGAGTTTAAGGGCTGGCTCGATCCTGCAAACGGCGTTATAAAAGCCATGGTCGAGGTTGATTAAAATCTGATGAAATACTTTTTATCCGCCTTGCTTTTTTTATGGGTTCAGGCGGATAACTTTTAATATGTCCCCTTCTGGCTAACTGTAAGGTTGTTGTGATCCACTTGTTTAAAAGGCGCAGCCCCGTAAACTTAGCCCTTTAATCCTCCCCAAACTTTTTATTTGCATTTATCAATTCTAAAAAATACATTTGCTTATTCAACAATGTTGAATAAAAATAAACCTTAGTAAACATTTCTTAATGCCCAACAAAAATAACCTGCAGATAGGCGACAGGATTAAACTTTTACGTGTAAGCCAGAAAAGGACTTTACAGGAGATAGCCGATAACAGCGATCTCTCGAAAAGTATGATTTCTAAGATTGAGAACAATAAAACTGTTCCATCTGTAGCGGCACTTGTAAAAATCTCAAAGGTTTTAGGGACCAATATCTCTAACTTGCTGGAGCACGACGGCTTTTTAAATGCCATAGTAACAAGTAAACAAAAGGCAGAAGAAAATTTAACAGCAACCGATAAAGGATATTCCATATTCCCTTTTGCATCCGAATATCACGAAAAGAAGATGCAGCCATTTCTTTTTGTGGCAAGAAAAGGTGAAGTAAAGCCTCACCAGCTATCTCACGAAGGTGAAGAGTTTATTTATATTCTAAAGGGAGAAATGAAGATGCAGGTTGGAGAAGTTGAGTATCACTTAAAAGAGGGAGACAGCCTCTATTTCAACACACTTCAAAAACACGGAATATTACCTTTCACAGATGAGGTTGTATACCTCGATATTTTTGTCTAATCATTATCAATCCATATTTTACAATGAAGATAACCAACATCAGAACTAAACTCTATCAATGGAACGGGCCAGTAAAAACTACCGACACGGTGTTTGCAACCCCCGTAAGCCTGCTCCCCTTTCAAACAGATTCTCAGGCAGCATATCGCTTCTTCAGCTGGCTTGTTGTAGAAATTGAAACCGATGAGGGTTATGTTGGAATTGGAAACGCAGGATTATGTCCAGATGTTACCAAGCTGATTATTGATTCGAAATTAAAGTCTCTTCTTATCGGTGAGAACCCGATGAATACAGAATACCTGTACGAAAAGATGTATCGTTCGTCGGTAGCCTATGGAAGAAAAGGAGCTGTAATCGCAGCGATTAGTGCGCTCGATATCGCTCTTTGGGATATTAAAGGTCTGGCACTAAAACAGCCAGTGTTCATGCTTTTAGGTGGGAGAACGAAAGAATATATTTCCACTTATTACAGCCGCTTGTATACGCGGAATCTTGAGAGCTTGCAGAAAGAAGCAGAACACTATAAAAAAGAAGGCTTTACAGGCATGAAATTGCGTTGCGGATATCCTCTTACGGATGGACTGGCTGGAATGAAGAAGAATGTGGAGATGGTAAAGGTGGTTCGTGAAACAGTAGGTGATGACGTGGAAATAATGCTCGAAGCTTATATGGGTTTCAATTTTCCGTATGCAAAGCAACTTTTAAAAGAGCTTGAGCCGTATAATTTGCGCTGGGTGGAAGAGTTGATGTTGCCTGATGAGATCCACAACTTCGCAAAACTAAAGCAATACACAGACATACCGCTTTCTGGCGGTGAACATGAATACACACGATTTGGATTCTATGATTTGCTAAAAGCAGATGCGCTTGATATTTTCCAATTTGATACAAATAGGGTGGGAGGTTTTACAGAAGCTCAGAAAATTTGCACAATGGCTCATTTACATGGAGTTGAAGTAATCCCCCATGGCGGACAAATGCATAATTTACATGTGGTGATGAGTTCATTTGCATCGCCTATGGCAGAGTATTTCCCTCAAACCGAAATTGAAGTGGGTAACGAAATGTTCTGGTACATTTTCGACGGCGAGGCCGTTGCCGAAAACGGAAAGCTTCAGTTGGACGATAACAAGCCGGGAATGGGCTTGACTCTTAAAACCGAAGGACTGGAAAACTTCAAGATAATCGAATAACCCGTCATGATAGAGAATAGCGTATTTGAGCAATTTAAATTAAACGGTCGTACCGCCCTTATTGTGGGTGGCAACCGTGGCCTGGGGCTTGCAATGGCAAAAGCATTAGCCGAAGCTGGAGCGAATATTTCTATCGCCGCAAGGGATGAAAAGACCAACAAAGAATCCGAAGATTTAATAAAATCAACTTACGTTGTTGAGTGTATCAGCAACAGTTGTGATGTTACTTCAGAAGAAAGTATCAAAAACGCTGTTTCCGCTACAGCGGATAAGTTTGGCAGGATTGATATATTGATCAATTCAGCAGGTATAAATATCCGGGGAAAGATTGAAGATTTGTCTATGGACGATTTCAATAAGGTGCAACAAGTAAACGTAACCGGTGCCTGGGTAGCAAGCCGTGAAGTTGTACCTTACATGAAGAAGCAGGGGTATGGCCGCATCATTAATGTTGGCTCCATGCTTTCTTTAACAGCAATCCCAGAGCGTACACCTTATGCTACCAGTAAAGGTGCAATTTTACAATTCACACGAGCTTTGGCTATGGAACTCGCTACCACAGGAATTAATGTCAACGCGCTTTTGCCGGGCCCTTTTGCAACTGAGTTAAACCTCCCTTTGCTCAACGATCCTGAAAAATACAAAGCATTTATTTCAAGAGTGCCAATGGGAAGATGGGCTGAGCCGCACGAAATTGGCGGAATCGCTTTATACCTTTCGAGCCCGGCGTCAGGCTTTGTAACCGGTGCCGGATTTTCAATTGACGGAGGCTGGGTAACGCAGTAATTATGGATACGAAAGCAACACGTCTGGTTCAACTCGTTCATCCCGATAAGGGACGACGAATTGCCTTGGTTAAGGAACCGAACCTGGTTTTGATAAAGACCTATAGTTCAGTCTACGAACTTGCTCTGAAGGCAATAGATGATTCGCAAAAGCTGACATCGCTTATAGAATCCAATCTTTCGGAAGAAAAGCTGGATTACAATTCGATCTACAATGCCGAAAGCGATTGGAAACTTCTTCCTTCTTTTGACCATCCCGAAAGTGTATTCGGCTGCCTGGTAGCAGGTACGGGTCTTACGCATAAAAACAGCGCCTTAAACAGGCAGATGATGCACCAGTCTGATAATAAACCCACAGACAGTATGCAGATGTACCAATGGGGTGTTGATGGCGGTTTTCCGGAAAAAGGGAATATTGGTGTACAGCCCGAATGGTTCTATAAAGGAAACGGGCACATGCTCAAAGCACATGGTGAAAGTTTAACGATTCCTCCATATGGAAATGACGGCGGAGAGGAGCCCGAAATAGCAGGAATTTACATTATCGACAGGGCAGGAAATCCTTTCCGGATTGGCTTCAGTACCGGTAACGAATTCTCTGATCATATCATGGAAAAGAAGAATTACCTCTATCTGGCTCCCTCAAAATTACGCCAGTGTTCGATTGGTCCGGAGTTGTGCATAACAGATGATTTTAGTGGCTTTAAAGGAAGAGTATCAGTAAAAAGAGGTCTTGAAGTGGTCTGGTCTGCTAATATTCAAACAGGTGAGAGGAACATGGCCCACAATCTTGATAATCTGGAGTACCATCATTTTAAATATTCCGGGCATCGCATTCCATTGCAGGCACATGTGCATTTTTTTGGGGCAGATGCTTTTAGTTTCGGAAGCGGGATAAAATTAGAAAACGGCGATTTAATGGAAGTTGAATGGAACGGCTTGGGGAGAGCCCTTCAAAACAATTTGAAAATAGAAGGAGAGGAAGAAAAGTTAATTGAAATACGGTCTGTGTAAGAGAATGGTTATGAAGGATTAGACCACCCCTTGATCCCCTCCTTGAAAAAAGGAGGGGAGTAAAACGCTTTAAGTTGGCGCTTAAACATAGTGCGTTTTATTTAGGCGTTTTGTATTGCTCCCCTTTTTTCAAGGGGAGCTGTCCGCAGGACTGAGGGGTAAAAAAGTGATTAAAAAGATTCATAAAATAAACTAACCAAACCAATGAACAACCTAAGCCTCGAAACTTTCGGCAAACCCTCCAAAATGCGATGGGTAATGGTAGGCATGGCCTTTTTGGCCACGGTCTTAAATTACGTTCATCGCTTATCTTTTAATTATTTAAGCGCCGACGGTGAACTGCGCCAACTGATTCCCGATAGCGCATTCGGCTATATCGGAACAGCCTTTTTTGTGGCTTATATGATATCAAACGCTTTCTCAGGGTTTGTTATCGACAAATTAGGCACCCGTTTAGGTTACTCCCTGTGCATGGCCTTCTGGACTACGGCAGGTTTATTCCACGCCTTTGTGGTAACACCTTTCCAGTTTGGGCTGGTACGGTTTTTCCTTGGCATTGGCGAGGCCGGTAACTGGCCCGCAGCGCTAAAGCTTACCAGCGAATGGTTTCCTCCGCACGAGCGTTCTACAGCATCAGGTATCTTTAATAGTGGTGCTGCATTAGGAGCTATAATCGTTCCGCCGCTTGTAGCATTTTTAGGTATAGAATACGGCTGGCGAATGACTTTTATCATTCTTGCAGCTATGGGCTATTTATGGCTTGCCGTATTTTGGTTTATCTATTATACGCCCGAACATTCAGTTAAAGAATCAAAGGCGAGAATTATTCCTGCGAAAATATTATTTAAAACCCGTTTTGTAAGAATGTTTACGCTCTCAAAATTCTTCCTTGACCCGGTTTGGTATTTCGTAACTTTCTGGATTGGCCGCTACCTGGTAGATGTTCATCATTACAGTTTGAAGCAAATTGGCTGGTACGCGATACTTCCATTTTTAATTGCGGATGTAGGGAACCTGATAGGAGGGTATTTTACTCAGTTTATAATCAAACAGGGTATGCCCATTCATAAGGCAAGAAAGTTTTCTATTTGCTTATCAGCAGCAATTATGGCAATACCATTGCTTGCAGCTCCGTTTATAATTAACACTCCTATGACAGCCCTTATCGTTTTCGGTATAGCCGGATTTGGATACACCTCTTACACCTCGAATTCGCTGGCAACACCAGCTGATATCGTCCCTAAAAGTGCAGCAGCATCGGTTTGGGGTTTGGGTTGCATTGGTACGGGTTTAGGCGGAGCTGTTTTTCAGGCCCTTTCGGGAGAAACACTTTCAATAGTGTCTAAAAGTAGTGATTACAATACCGGCTATAACTACCTGTTTTTCATGTTTGGAATATCAGCGGTTATCGGCCTATTTATAGTGTGGTTCCTGATGGGACCTTTAACAAAAAATGAACAATTGCACGCTTATGTAGCGGCAGAAACAAAAGAATAATAATATGGCAATTACAGGAGCAAACTTTACAGGATTTACGCGTGGTGCATCAGGAGATAAAACATTCAAGGCCTTTTCTCCAAAAACAAATGCCTATCTGGACGAAGAATTTAAGATAGCTACTGAGGAAGAATTTCAAAATGCTCTCCGCCTTGCGGGAAAAGCTTTTCCGGCTTACAGCCAGATTTCTGCAGCTGCAAGAGCAGAGTTTTTGGATACGATTGCAGATGAAATTATGGCACTCGGAGATGTATTGCTTGAACGCTGCTCGGCCGAATCAGGTTTGCCACTCGCAAGGATAACAGGGGAATGCGGAAGAACCTGCGGACAACTTAAGTCATTTGCTCAATTGCTAAGAGACGGTTGGTGGGTAGATGCCCGCATAGACAAGGCACAGCCCGATCGTCTGCCCTTACCTAAGCAAGATATCAGAAGAATGCTTATCCCGATAGGGCCTGTTGCAGTATTTGGAGCCAGTAATTTTCCGCTGGCTTTTTCAACTGCTGGAGGTGACACTGCATCAGCTTTGGCAGCGGGATGCCCTGTTGTGGTAAAGGCGCATTCATCCCACCCCGGAACAAATGAGCTTATTTCATCTGCAATAATCAAAGCTTCAGAAATCACCGCAATGCCGGAAGGGGTGTTCTCATCTCTTTATCTCTCTCACGAGGATGTAATTCGTTTAGTCCAACATCCCGTAATTAAAGCAGTAGGATTTACCGGTTCAAGGAATGTAGGGATGCGTTTATTTAATGCCGCAATAACTCGTCCCGAACCTATTCCGGTTTTCGCTGAGATGAGCGCCGTAAACCCAATGATTCTCCTTCCGGGAGCTATCGAGTTTTCCAAAGAAAAAATTGCAAAAGATTTAGCGGGCTCAGTTACACTTGGCGTGGGGCAATTCTGTACTAACCCCGGACTGGTTTTGATGCTTGAAAACTCCCGTACCAAGGAATTTATTAGTGAGTTTGCAACCCAATTAAGCGCCACAGTTCCGGCAACAATGCTCAACAAAAACATTTGTAAAGCCTATAATGAAGGGGTATCTGCTTTGCAGAATGCTTCAGAAATAACTTTAGTTGCTAAATCGGGCACGAGTGCATCCGAAGGTGAAGCACAGCCATCAGCGTATAGCGTAAAAGCCACCGATTTTATGGCAAATAAGCAATTTGCTGAAGAAGTTTTTGGCCCTTCCACTCTTTTTGTGTTGTGCCAGGATGAGGTTCAGCTAACAGAGGTCCTTCAATCACTTGAGGGCCAACTAACAGCAACAGTACATGCCACTCCTTCTGATGAAAGAACGGTTAAATCTGTACTGGCGATAATTACCCAAAAAGCCGGACGGGTTATTTATGGAGGTTATCCAACCGGGGTGGAAGTTTGCCACTCGATGCAACATGGCGGACCGTTCCCTTCAACAACAGATGGGCGTTCAACTTCCGTAGGCTCTGCCGCGATATTTCGTTTTGTGCGTCCGGTTGCTTTTCAGGATTTCCCTGATCATTTACTCCCCGCAGAGTTGCAGAATAAGAATCCGCTAAATATAGGCCGACTTGTAGATGGCCACTGGACATCAGCAAAAATAGGATGAGTTTGAAACGAACTGCTATAGGTATTTTCATTGTACTGCTAAGCGGATTATTCGTTGTTAGCATTGCGCAGGAAAAGTCGCTCGCAAAACTTCCCGGTAAGGGCTTAAAGCAGCATGATTTTCTTTACACCGGCGAATGGGAATACCGCAAACAGGTTCAAACGATCTACCTCATTCGTGATGGTAAAGTAAAATGGACCTACGATATCCCTTTTAAAGATTCTACCGGAACAATGGAGGAGCTGGGTGATGCAACCATGCGGCCAAACGGCAATGTTGTTTTTTGTACTAAAGTGGGTGCCAGAGAGGTAACTCCTGAGAAGAAAACCGTCTGGAATGTACACGCACCAAAAGGAACAGAAATACATGCAGTACAGGCAATCGGCAATGATAAGGTTATGTATGTTACCAATGGAGTTCCTGCAATTGGGCGGGTAGTGAATGTTAAAACCGGTAAAACCGAGCGGGAGTTTACCTTGCCTACCGGGAAGAAAAGCGCTCACTTACAGTTCAGAAGAGTTCGTATATTAGATTCAGGAAACATTTTGGCGGCGCATTTGGATTCTGATATGGTGGCAGAATATGATATACAGGGGAAAACAGTTTGGTCGTTTAAGGGTCGAGGCCCATGGTCTGCCTCGCGTTTAACTAATGGTAATACCTTGATCTCTAACTATCATAATACGATAAATGAAGTGGACCCGAATGGAAAGGTGGTTTGGCAGCTTAATCAAAGTGACATACCAGAAATTAAACTTTTTATTATCCAGGCCGCAGAGCGATTGCCTAACGGTAACACGCTATTTGCTAACTGGTGCGGGGCGGATGTAAAGGATTCCAAGAAATGGCCAGGAACGGTTCAACTGGTTGAGGTAACAAAGGATAAAAAAGTTGTTTGGGCGTTGAGTGAATGGGATAACCCCGATTTGGGCCCGGCATCTTCGATACAGATACTGGACAAGAAAATGCTCAATAAAATTAAAGCGTATAAATAAAACTAACCAATATGAATATGTTGAAGACTGTAAAAATGATGTTTCTGCTACTTGCAGGAATTGTGTTTAATAGCTACTCACAAACTAAGCCTGCAAATATTAAAGTCGACCTGGCAAAGCCAGTTGGCGAAATGCGTCCGGTTTGGGCATGGTTCGGGCATGATGAGCCCAACTATACCTATATGAAAGACGGTAAAAAATTACTCTCAGAGCTTCAGGGGCTAAGTCCCGTTCCTGTAAACATGCGGGTACACAGTTTATTGGTTACCGGCGATGGTGCTCCGGCACTCAAGTGGGGTTCTACCAATGCCTATACCGAAGATGCGAACGGCAATCCCATTTATAACTGGAAAATCATAGATAGTATATTCGATGCTTATGTTAAAAGAGGGATGAAACCCCTGGTGCAAATAGGTTTTATGCCCGAGGCATTATCTACAAAGCCTGATCCGTACAAGCACGACTGGAAGCCGGGTGATCCCTACTTTAAGATCATTACGGGCTGGGCTTATCCTCCAAAAGATTATGATAAATGGCGTGAGCTGATCTATCAGTGGGCAAAACACTCTGTTGAGCGTTATGGAAAAAAGGAAGTAGAAAGCTGGTACTGGGAAGTGTGGAACGAACCTAATGGCTATTGGAAAGGAACCAAGGAAGAATTTTTCAAACTATACGATTATTCTGTTGATGGCTTAAAACGTGCTTTACCTACTGCGAAAATAGGGGGCCCCAATGTGGCTGCTACCGGTGGCAAGAGTGGCACCGAATGGCTTCAGGCTTTTATCAAACACTGCACTTCCGAAACTAATTATGCTACCGGAAAGATAGGAGCACCTTTAGAAGCATTGCTTTTTCACGCAAAAGGCAACCCGAAAGTGGTGAATGGTATTGTGCAGATGAACATGGCTCCGCAAATGAGAGATATTGAAGCTGGATTTAAGATTGCCGCTTCTTATCCTCAGACAAAAAACCTGCCTTTAATTCTTGGCGAGTCTGACCCTGAAGGTTGTGCTGCCTGCGGAATGGCAACCAATCCAGAAAATGCTTACCGTAACGGAACAATGTTTTCGAGCTATACTGCCGCTACGTTTGCACGAAAATATGCCTTAGCCGATATGTACAAAGTGAACTTCCTTGGTGCCGTATCATGGGCCTTCGAATTTGAAGATCAGCCCTGGTTTTATGGCTTCCGCGATTTGGCTACTAATGGTGTGGATAAACCGGTACTTAATGTTTTCAGAATGTTTGGTAAGATGAGCGGACAAAGAGTTGCAGCCGAATCCGACCGGATGTACGATCTTAGGACTGCAATAAGTTCAAGTATCCGCGGCCCGCAGACCGATATTGGCGTGCTGGCTTCTAAAGATGCTAAAACTGCTGGCATCATGGTATGGAATTATCATGATGATGATAAACAAGGTCCGGCAGAACCTATTGAATTAATTATTAACAACGTGCCTAAAAAGTTCAAATTAACTCATTACAGGGTCGACGACAAGCACAGTAACTCGTACGAAGTATGGAAAAAGATGGGCTCCCCTCAAAATCCAACAGCAGCGCAGATCAAAGAACTTGAAGCAGCAGGAAAATTAAAAATGCTGGGTAAAACATCAGAAGTGAAAGTTAATGGCAGTACTTTCACCTATAAAATGGAACTTCCCCGTCAGGGTGTTTCATTAGTGAAACTGGATTGGTAAAATTACGGATATGATCAGGTTGAAATTTAGTTTAGTTCTATCTATCGCTGCAGTATTAAGCATCAATACGTATGCTCAACAGAACGCAAAGGCCACCATCAAGGTCGATTTAGCAAAAGAAAAAGGCGATATGACCCCCATCTGGGCTTGGTTCGGGTATGATGAACCGAATTATACCTATATGAAAGATGGCAAGAAACTACTGACCGAATTGTCGGAAATGAGCCCTGTGCCGGTTTTTGTGAGAACCCATAGTTTACTAAGCAGTGGCGACGGCACTCCGGCATTAAAATGGGGATCAACCAATGCCTATACAGAAGATGCGAACGGCAATCCCGTTTACAACTGGAAAATAGTCGACAGTATTTTCGATACCTATATCCAGCGGAAAATGAAGCCCCTGGTGCAGATTGGTTTTATGCCCGAGGCACTATCAACAAAACCTCAGCCCTATAAACATAACTGGAAACCCGGCGACCCATACAACACTATCTACACCGGCTGGGCCTATCCGCCAAAAGATTATGTCAAGTTTGGCAACCTGGTTTACGAATGGGCTAAACACTCTATAGAGCGCTACGGCAAGGCCGAAGTAGAATCCTGGTACTGGGAACTTTGGAACGAGGCAAACCAAGCCTATTGGAAGGGTACCCAGGAGGAGTTTTTTAAATTATATGATTATTCTGCTGATGGCTTGCGCCGGGCTTTACCAACTGCAAAGATCGGCGGCGCAAATGGTACGGGCGGAGGGATGAAATTTCTTGGAGCATTTATTAAACACTGTCTTACGGGCACTAATTACGTTACAGGGAAAGTTGGTTCGCCATTAGATGTGATCCTTTTTCACGCAAAAGGCTCACCTCAACTTGTAAATGGCATAGTGCGTATGGATGTACGACGCCAGTTAAAAAACATCGAAGATCATTTAAAATTGGTTGCCTCAATCCCTGAAGTGAAAAACCTTCCTGTTATCATCGGCGAATCTGATCCTGAAGGCTGTGCCGCCTGTGGAATGGCAACCGATCCTAAAAACGCCTACAGAAACGGAACAATGTTTTCGAGTTATACCGCTGCATCTTTTGCACGTAAGTATGATCTTGCCGATAAATATGGCTCTAATTTAATTGGAGCGGTATCATGGTCTTTTGAGTTTGAAGATCAGCCATGGTTCTATGGCTTCCGCGATCTCGCAACAAATGGCGTAGACAAGCCGGTGCTGAATGTTTTCAGGATGTTTGGGAAAATGACTGGCAAACGTGTTGAAGTTACCGGTAATCGCATGTATGATCTTAAATCGGTTTTAGATTCGAGTATCAGAAAACATACCGATATTGGCGGCCTGGCTTCGAATGATAAAAACACTGCCGCTGTAATGATCTGGAACTACCATGACGACGATAAGCAGGGAGCAGCAGAGCCGATTGAAGTAACCATCGCGAATATACCCTCTAAGAAGTTTACATTAACTCATTACCGGATAGATGATAAGCATAGCAATTCTTACGAGTTATGGAAAAAAATGGGCTCGCCTCAAAACCCTAATAAAGCCGAAATCACTGCCCTTGAAGAGGCCGGACAGCTAAAAACTTTAGGTAAAACACAAAAAGTTAAGACTAAAACCGGAAATTATCAGTTAAGTATAGCATTGCCCCGTCAGGGAGTGTCTTTACTAAAGATTGATTGGAAATAAAATCACATATTTGAAACTTAGAATTAAATCATTGGAATACAAAACCAAATTATCAAGAGTTTTAGCAGGAACAGCCCTGTTCACACTTATTGCTTTGCAGTCAAACGCACAAACCGCAGGATTAACAATGCCGGCAGGATTTAAAGCAAGTATTGTAGCCGATACAACCGGGAGGCCAAGGCATATCGCCATTACTAAGAAAGGCGATATTTATGTTAAGCTATTCAGAAAGGTAAAAGAAAAAGGGCTTTTAATGCTTCAAGACAAGGATGGCGATGGTAAATATGAAACCAAAACCGCATTTGGCGATTATATCGGAACAGGCCTGTATTTAAAAGATAATTACCTGTACGCTTCTTCAGACGAAGCCGTTTTCAGATATAAACTGGACGCTAACGAGCATGTAATCAATCCCAATAAGCCCGACACTCTCGTGAAGGGTTTGGTAAGCAGAAAGCAACACGAAACAAAGTCGCTTGTGCTTGATAATAATGGGAATATTTATGTTAACATCGGCGCACCTTCCAACTCGTGCCAGATAAAAGATCGTCAGATGGGTTCATTAGGTCAGCCCGACTGCCCGATTCTTGAAACTGCGGGCGGAATCTGGCAATTTAAAATTGATAAGTTTAACCAAAGCTACCCAGAAGGAGTACGATATGCTACGGGACTTAGAAACGTAATGGGGCTCGACTGGAATCAGCAAAATAACACTCTTTTTGTTATGCAGCATGGCCGAGATCAGTTAACCATGTTTCCAGAGTTGTTTGATAGTAAGTTAAATGCGGAATTACCTGCCGAATGTATGTACATGATCAAATATGGAGATAATGCGGGATGGCCGTATATTTATTTCGATCCATTCCAAAAAAAGAAAATCCTTGCTCCGGAATATGGTGGTGACGGAAAAAAGGAAGGCGACAGCAAATTTATTGATCCGGTGGTAGCGTTTCCGGCACATATGGCACCAAACGGCTTACTATTCTATACCGGCAATATGTTCCCTGAAAAATATAAAAATGGTGCGTTTGTTGCGTTTCATGGTTCCTGGAATCGCTCTCCCGAGCCTCAGAAAGGTTTTATGGTTGCTTTTGTTCCATTCAAAAATGGCAAGCCTTCCGGCGAATGGGAAGTATTTGCTGATGGTTTTGCCGGATCTCCGGAAAAAGCCGCAGCTGGCAGGCCAGATCATAAACCATGCGGATTAGCGATGGGCCCCGATGGCTCTTTGTATGTTACAGACGATGCTAAGGGTGCGATTTATAAAATTTCTTTCAACAAATAGATTTATATAGTGAAAAGGACAACATTAACTCTGCTAATCATTTCAATTTTTATTTCGGTTACCGCACAAACTAAAAAACCGGTGGCAAAGAAACCAGCGGCAAAGGCAAGTACAGCATCTGCTGCTGTTACACCTACTGTAATGGCAAGAGGAAAAGTGGTGTATAATATGTATTGTATTTCCTGCCATCAGCCTGATGGGGGTGGTGTGCCGAGTATGAATGCGCCTATTGTTAAAACCAAACAAGTTCTCGGTTCAAAACCAGCTTTGATAAATATTATCCTTAAAGGAATGTCGGGCGTGGATATTGAAGGCGAAAGTTATTCTAATGTAATGCCTGCTCATGCTTTCCTTACCAATCAGCAAATAGCTGATGTGCTTACTTATGTTCGCAATAACTTTGGCAACAAAGCTAGTGGCGTTACTGTAGCAGAAGTTGCCGCGGTAAGGAATAAAAAGTAGCATATTTGCAGGTATGAATTATAGGAAATTCGGAGAGGTATCTGTATCAGAAGTTGGTTTAGGGACTTGGCAATTAGGAAGTGCCGATTGGGGAAATATCAGGGAAGAAGATGCTTTCGCGATACTAAACCGATTTGTAGAATTAGGTGGTAATTTCATTGATACCGCCGATGTTTATGGCATGGGTATCAGCGAAAGCTATATCGGAAAATTCCTTAAAACAACCAATAAAAACCTGTTTGTTGCTACAAAGCTTGGTCGGCGGGGTGATGGAACGAACGGCTGGCCGCAAAACTTCTCGTATGATGGAATGCGCTCGCATATCGAGTCATCTCTAAAAAATCTTGATCTCTCGTCTCTTTTTTTGGAGCAATTGCATTGTATTCCGGAGGAAGAACTACGCAGCGGAAATGTGTTTGAAAATTTAAGAAAGTATCAGGCAGAAGGCCTGATACAAAATTGGGGAGTGAGTGTAGAAACAGCTGAAGAAGCACTTATTTGCCTGGAGCAGGAAGGTTTAGCATCTCTTCAAATCATATTTAATATTTTCCGGCAGCATTATGCGGAAGAGTTTTTCGCCAAAGCGGCCGAAAAAAACGTAGCCCTGATTGTTCGTGTACCTTTGGCCAGCGGCTTGCTTAGCGGAAAGTATAATCTGGGGTCTTTCTTCGCGAAAAATGACCACCGAAACTATAATGCTAATGGCGAGTCTTTCAACGTGGGCGAGACCTTCTCGGGTCTTGAATTTACAAAAGGGGTAAAACTGGCCGATCATATCGCAGGTATGCTTCCGGATAATCGAACCGCACAATGGGCTATCCGCTGGATTTTAGATCATCCACAGGTTACAGCTGTAATTCCCGGTGCAACTAAAGTAAGCCAGGTAGAGAGTAACGTGGCGGCTTCGGGCCTGGCACCCTTGCCGAATGATACTCATCGGCAACTTTATGAACTTTATGAGGAAGAGATCAGGCCGCAAATCAGGGGAAGATTTTAATAAACCTTTTTAAAAACCTATAGGGTTCCCTAAGCCTTATTGGTTATCTCACATGCAAAAAAGGAATTCTACTGCTCTTATTCTTACCCTGGGCCTGCTTAGTGCCACAAGTTCTTTATCCATCGACATGTATCTGCCGGGCTTTCCTGCGATAGCCGCGGATTTAAATACCACTATCCCTCAGGTTGCATTGTCATTAACCAGTTATTTCATCGGTATTTCTGCGGGCCAACTCTTTTTTGGCCCCGTAATAGACCGATACGGCCGAAAGGGCCCTTTGATGTTCGGAGTAATTCTTTATTTTCTCTCTTCGCTTGGCTGTGCCTTAACCACGTCTGTAAATGGCTTAATTGCGCTTCGCTTTTTACAGGCACTAGGCGGATGTGCTGGTATGGTGATCAACCGGGCAATGGTAAGAGATCTTTTTCCTCCCTCGGAAACAGCAAGGATCTTTTCGATTTTGATGTTAATAATGGGAGTGTCGCCCATTATCGCACCCACGTTTGGTGGCTATATCACTTCTGGATTGGGCTGGCGGTATATATTTGTCACCCTAACCATCATCGCTGCAATTCAGCTTATCGCTTCCTGGAAAGTATTACCAGAAAGTAAGGGCCCCGATGCGTCGGCATCTCTTTTACCCAAACAGGTTATAAGTCGGTTTTGGCTGGTTTTAAAACAACCCAGGTTTTTAACATATGCTTTAACCAGCGGCTTTGGTTCGGCCGGGATGTTCGCTTATATCGCCGGTTCGCCTTTCGTGTTTATGGAATTATTCGATGTCACCGAAACCGAGTACGGCTGGATTTTCGGCGCAAATGCTTTCGGCCTCATTTTTTGCAGTCAGGTAAACAGATATCTTTTAAAGAAATATAGCAGTAAAAAGGTATTGCTTCCGGCCGTTGCTTTTCAATTTGGCAGCGGCCTGTTGCTTTTTCTCGGAACAGTAATTAATATAATCGGGCCTATAAGTACGTTCATCCTTGTATTTCTATTTGTAATAATGCAGGGTTTTATAACGCCTAATGCTACATCCCTGTTTATGGAACCGTTCGAAAAAAATACCGGAATTGCTTCCGCTCTAAGCGGAACAATGCTTATGGTTTTTGCGGGCCTTTCGTCTGCGGCGGTCAGCTATTTGCATAACGGTTCCGCCTTGCCTATGACAGCCGTGATTGTAACTTTTTTATTGGGAAGTCTGCTTTCGCTCTCAATAGGGGTACTCGTAAGAGGTGAATAAGACTGAAAAGTTTGCTTACACTCTCATTTTGCAGTTAAAAGGAAGTATACAGGCGGAGCCCTGTATACTTCCTTTTCTTAATTAGCATACCAGGTTGTATCAGTACCTGAGCATGGTGTGACTGTATAACGCCTGCCGTCTTTGTATCCTTCGCATGTATCATCTTCTGGGCAATCTGCTAAACAGTCAGTATAATCCGATTCGATCTGAGCTTCCCTAATACAAATCTGGGCGAACAGCTCGTTATAGTCCATGCCATAAACAGCCCAAGCTTGATCATAGCAGTCTTCACGGTCATAGTAATTTTGTATTCCGTCACAAATGTCATTTGCACTCTCAAACTTTTGGTCTATTATAAGAATTTCGTCCATCATATACTCATCGTTTTCCTGCAGTGCTGATGATTTATCAGCTTCGCAATCCGCCGCACAATCCGATAAAGAGTTAATTCTAAAGTTAAATTTTGAAGAACCCATCGGCAATTTTTCATTTGTATACTTAAAGGTTTGAAGTCGTTCTGTCCGAGATAGTAATTGAAGCTGAGGGAATTTTTTTCGTATAGTAGATGTTAGTCCTTTAATGTTTTTGATATTTTTGGTGTTATTTATTTTGTTCAAAAGGACTTTAACCTCATGTATCGATAACTGATGAGATTTGCTTGCCACTAAATTTTGCTTCAGCAGATTTATTGTTTTAATTTTTTCTGCATTCAGCGCAGCTTTCAAGGCTAAAAAATCCTTATCGTTTGATAGGGTTGCAGCTAATTCGGTTAAATTAGTGTTGGATTGCGATAGACCTTCAATGCTGTCATTCTTAGAACATGCATAAATTAATATTGCTATTACAAGCAATAACGCAGGAATAATTAGTTTCTTCATAAAGAATTATAAGTTTATTTGCCTACTCTATTAGGGATTTTCGGCTTACTCCATAGGTTTGTAGTGCAATGTAGAAATTTTTATTTGTCTTTATAATATTTTAATGAAATTTATTTCTTTTTATGAAATATTCTATCGCAGGTAGCTTGTGGTCACCAACGGCTATATAATTGCAAGTTTTTTCCGCAGGCAATATGCCCAATTTTGCAGTTATCACATTTGGCATTTGTTACCTGTCCTTATCGCCTAACCGCGGCAGAGCTTTAAAACCAATAAGAGAAATATGCCGTTCCTTTCAAGGAATGAACTATTAAGCAATTAAATCATGGTGGAAAGGAGAGGTATAAAATTAATGCTTATGGTTTTTGCGGGCCTTTCGTCTGCGGCGGTCAGCTATTTGCATAACGGTTCCGCCTTGCCTATGGCGGTTGTAATCATCACTTTCCTCAGCCTAAGCTTTCTTTCGTTGATAGTGGGGCGACTTGTTATAGTCGCTCAAAAGCACGCAAGCGTATCAAACTTATAGCTCGATTGTCTTCCGGGGCTTATTAACCCTTAATTTTATAAATCTTTTCCATGATTGTATAAAGAAAAGCCCTTGTTATCAACGACATTTGACTATCAAATGAAATTGATATGAATAATCTCAGTACTATAAAAGAGAATTTCCCGGTTACAGGGCTTAGCTGCGCCTCCTGTGCTATAAGTGCCGAAACCATCCTGCAATCGCAGGAGGGTGTTACCAATGCCGCGGTAAATTTTGCCAATAATACCGCCTCTGTAGAATATCAACCTTCTGTTACAACACCAGAAAAATTAAAATCAGCGGTTCAGTCGGTTGGTTACGATTTGATTGTAGAAGATTCTTCTTCAGCGAAAGCGTCTTTTGAAACCGCACAAAAAGCTAAATTTAAAGCCCTTGAGCGCAATACGTGGTTAGCCATCTTATCGTCTATTCCAATAGTGGCGATGGGGATGTTTTTTATGCACTTGCCGTATGGCAATTATATCCAGTGGGCCCTGGCAACTCCGGTTGTTCTGATTTTCGGTAAGCAGTTTTTTGTTAACGCCTGGAAACAGGCTGGTCATCATAATGCTAACATGGATACTTTGGTTGCTTTAAGTACCGGTATTGCCTATCTGTTTAGCGTTTTTAATACACTCTATCCCCAATTTTGGACTAGTCGCGGACTAGAGGCGCATGTGTATTTCGAAGCCGCTTCTGTTGTAATCGCCTTTATTCTTCTGGGGAAGCTTCTTGAAGAAAGTGCTAAATCAAATACATCTGAGGCAATTAAAAAACTAATGGGCCTGCAGCCCAATTCGGTTATTCGCATAAATGGCGATGCCGAAGAAACGGTTGCTATTGAAGCAGTGCGAATTAATGATATCCTTCTTGTTAAGCCTGGAGAGAAAATCCCGCTCGACGGGAAGGTTATCGCAGGCTCCTCGTATGTCGACGAAAGCATGATTAGCGGCGAGCCTGTTGCCGTATTGAAAGAAAATGGCTCGGCTGTTTTCGCCGGCACCATAAACCAAAAGGGAAGTTTTCGCTTAGTTGCGGAGAAGGTAGGGAAAGACACATTGCTGGCCCAAATAATTAAACTAGTTCAGGATGCGCAGGGCAGTAAGGCTCCGGTACAAAAAATGGTTGATAAAATTGCCGGTGTGTTTGTGCCCGTAGTTATGGGCATTGCCATTTTGTGCCTGTTTACCTGGTTGGTTTTGGGCGGAGAAAACGGCTTTACACAAGGCCTTTTAGCCATGGTTACGGTATTGGTTATCGCATGCCCCTGTGCCTTAGGATTAGCTACCCCCACAGCAATTATGGTGGGCGTGGGCAAGGGTGCGGAAAATGGTATTCTGATTAAAGATGCGGAAAGCCTTGAACAGTCTCAAAATATCGATGCCGTAATTTTGGATAAAACCGGCACCATTACCGAAGGTAAACCAGATGTGATTGGCATTGAGTGGCACCCTGACGCTAATACTGAACAACTCTCGGAACTAATTTACCGTATTGAATCGCAATCCGAGCATCCGCTTGCAGAGGCTGTGGTTAAATATTTTCAAGCTCAAAAGTTTAAAAAACTTCGTCTGGACTCTTTCGAAAGCCTTACCGGCGAGGGTGTGTTCGCATCCTATGAGGGCGACGCATATTTCTTAGGGAGCCCTAAGCTAATGGCATCAAACGCGATTAAAATAAACGATTCTTTACAGGCCAAAGCCGATGAGTGGTTGTATAATGCTTATACAGTTATTTGGCTTGCGAACAAAGAAACCGCGCTTGCGGCTATCGCGATAGCGGATAAAATAAAGGCTACATCGGCAGAAGCGATTAAGATTTTGCAGGCCATGAATATCGATGTGTACATGCTTACCGGCGATAATAAAGCTACTGCTCAAGCGGTATCCAAACAGGTTGGAATATTAAACTACCAGGCCGAAACCCTGCCGGGAGATAAGGCGGCATTTGTAAAGAAGTTGCAAAAGGAGGGCAAAAAAGTGGCTATGGTAGGCGACGGGATAAATGACAGTGAAGCCCTTGCATTGGCTGATGTGAGTATTGCCATGGGTAAAGGCACCGACATAGCAATGGATGTGGCAAAAATGACACTCATTTCTTCAAACTTACTCCAAATTCCAAAAGCCATTCAGCTTTCGCGGAAAACAGTAAAGGTGATTAAGCAAAACCTTTTCTGGGCCTTTATCTACAATATCATCGGGATACCATTGGCTGCGGGGATTCTGTATCCTTTTACCGGATTTTTACTAAACCCGATGTTGGCCGGTGGTGCTATGGCACTGAGTAGCATCAGTGTAGTAGCCAATAGTTTACGGTTAAAATACATGAAACTTTAAATATCAGTCTGTACTCATACACATTTGCCGTTGGCTTGTCAACATTAAAAACTTAGCGAACCGATCTTATCGGGGCCGCTTAAAACAAATACAAAAATTCAAATAACAATTACATTCAATGGAAAAGTATCAATTTAAAACAACTATCAATTGCGCGGGCTGTGTAGCGAAAGTTACCCCACATTTAAACGCCAATGAAAATATCACAAGCTGGGAAGTAGATATAAAGAACCCCGAGAAAATTTTAACTGTAGAGGCTGAAAACACAAACTCTCAAGAGGTAGCAGAGCTGATAGAAAAACTGGGTTTTGAAGCACAAGAGCTGTCTTAATTAGGCCTAAACAAACCGATGGGAATTTTGTTATTCAAGTACCCAATCCAGTAATCTGAGAATTTTCTTAAGAAAGACAAAGGTTGAGTGATGAGGGTTAAGCAAGCGGTTGGGTCTACGTATGTGGCCCGGCCGTTTTTTTTTTGCCCCTTATAAATGTTACTATTCAGCAGATTATTTTATTTGCACTTCTACCAGTAAAACGAGATTTTTACGTATAAACCAAATAAAAAATTAATGAAAGAGTTGCAGGAGATCGTTAAAGCATTTGATGATGCCGAAAGGCGCGGCTTGAAAACGGCTTTAGCAACTGTGGTGCATGTAGTTGGTTCGGCTTATAGGCACGAGGGCGCACGCATGCTGGTTAAAGAAAACGGGGAACTTACCGGGGCCATTAGTGGTGGCTGCCTCGAGGGCGATGCCTTGCGAAAGGCCCGCCAGTCGATGTTGGAAAACCGGAAAATGCTGGTTACTTACGATACTACCGACGAGGATGACGCTACATTAGGTGTGGGCCTTGGTTGTAACGGTATCATTAAAGTGCTGCTCGAACCTGTAAATTCAAGCGATGAACTCAATCCCGTCAATCTTTTTAAAAGCTTTCTTGCTAAACGGCAAACCGCCGTGCTTGGCACTTTCTTCTCAATGGAAGATAAACACGCGCAACCCGGAACCTGCGCCCTTATAACCGAAGGGATGAACATACAAACCGACATCGAATGGTCTACAAAAAAGAGATTTATTGATGATGCCGAAAGGGTTTTAGCAAGCGGACAATCTCTCATCAACAACTATCAGTATACCACGGCTTTCGTAGAATACTTAAAGCCGCCGGTTCACCTGGTAGTTTTCGGGGCAGGAAACGATGCTATACCTTTGGTGCGTTTCTGCGCCATTTTAGGATGGGAAGTTTCTGTGGTAGACGGGCGTTCAAATTATGCTACCGCAGATCGTTTTCCTTCGGCAACCCAAGTGTTGGTTTCTAAGCCCGAAAACGCGTTATCAGGCTTGGTATTTGATAACTGGACGGTGGCAGTGTTGATGACACATAACTATAATTATGATCTCGCGACTTTAAAACAGCTCTTGGGTATCGGCCTTAGATATATTGGTGCTTTGGGACCTAAAAAGAAATTGCGGAGGATGCTGGATGAACTGGAGGACGAGGGATTACATATTTCTGAAGAAAAATTAAATTCCATATTTGGTCCCACGGGGCTCGATATAGGTTCTGAAACTCCGGAAGAGATCGCATTGTCTATCGTTTCAGAGATTAAAGCAGTCCTCTCCACCAGGGAAGGAACCTCTTTAAAGTTTCGACAGGTAGAACAGAATTCTGTTATAATGCCGGATGACGATGTCATCATCTCTATAGGCCAGTACTTAACCCGGAAAGCGTTATAGTGTCGTGTCATTGTACTTTGCCAGGCTGAGCGGAGTCGAAGCCCATGCGAATTGCCCTTCGCCAGAGCTCAGGCAAACAGATCGTTTAGTGTCACTTCATTCTGTATCAAACGGGTTTTATAGTCATTAGACTTTGTACCGAAACTTGTGATCATTATTAAAAATAAGGTTTTTAGCGTTTTAGTTTTTTGTTTAAAAACGTCTAGCTTTTGTTGTAAGTCAGTGGCATAAGTTTTATCAATCGTAAATTCACTTGTTGAGAATTTCATTTCGCAAATGCTAATGCATTGGTCTCTTCGGTCAATAAGCAAGTCGATTTGAGCACCTGGTTGATTTTTGTCGGGAACATACCGCCAAGCCGATTCTTCGGTATATACACCGGATATTCCAAGAGCTTTTTTAATCTCCGGGGTATGCTTTAAACAGACACTTTCAAAAGCTGTTCCGCTCCAGCTACGCCATGATGGTGCGGCTGATAATTTAATCCATGTTCCGGCGCCGGTAGCACGGGTATTTTCCATGAATTTAAGGTGGAACCGGGAGAATTCGTCCGATAGTTTATAGATGCTGTCTCTCACCGTTTTTTCGAACGGAATATAGGCGGTTATAAAGCCCGATTCTGCGAGTTCCTCAATAAGCTGTGTTGTACTGCCCCCGTCGGGTAACTTACACGCGCTTATAATTTCTTTTCTGGTTAGGCCGGATGGTTTTCCTGCAAGAGCCCGTACAATATCTATATGTTTATCCGCCTCTTCGAAGAGTGATTGGTAGAGATTTTTAAATTCGCCCTGAAGCCCGCCATCTTTCGTAAAACATATTTTATCAATATTCTGGGCCGCACTTTTTCCGGGTTGTATTTCTTTTAGATATTGAGGAATTCCTCCCATCGCCATATAAATTTCCATGATCTGGTAATGATCAAGATTTACGTTATTCGATTTCAGGTATTCACTGGTCTCTTTAAGGGTAAATGGTAGTAACCTGATTTTTCTGGTCAGCCTGTTATGAAGGCCTCCTTTATTTCTCACCACTTTTTTTATCATCCACGAAGCGGCTGATCCGCAAATAGCCATAACGAGGTTATCCTGCTTTGTTCCCCATGAATTCCAGAAGTATTCGAATGCCGGAAGAAAACCCGACCTGTTTGAACTTAGCCAGGGGAATTCATCGAGAAAAATAACACACTTTCGTTTTTTTAGCAGGGGTTCCGCATAGTTCTTGAGTATCTGAAATGCCTGAGTCCAGTTTTGCGGCACAGCAGACGCAACGGGCATTTTAAGATGCTCATTAAGCACATTACTAAAATTAGTGAGTTGTTCTTTAAGCCCGGCATTATGTACTCCCGAGAATTCGAAGATTAAATGATTTTCAAATGCTTTACGGATAAGATATGTTTTTCCCACCCGCCTTCTTCCATAAACAGCAATAAACTCTGCTTCAGGTGAATTTAAAGCTATTTTAAGTATTTCCTGTTCCTCTTTTCGTCCGACTAGTGCATTCATATTTTTTAAAAACAAATTAGCTGTAACTATACAAATATACATAGTTGCAGCTGATTTAAAAATATTTAACTCAGCTGTAACTCGTTTTTAAAGTATACTTACAGCTGGTTTATATAAATTAGCCATTATGAATATGAAGCGGGTGGGTTAATGAATGATAATGCTATAGCTAAGATTATTGTAGCTAAGAAATCATGCTTTTCCGTACCTTTAATTTACTGCCTTCTGGTGAACATTTGCTGAACAGGCCAATTTTGATTTTGTAGTTATAGGGCGGGTGTATTTCCTTAAAACCACGCAAACGAAAAAAAATCGCATCATGTGCGTTTAATTTATGACAGGACTTATAATTCTTGCGGCGGGCTCATCTAGTCGCCTGGGGCAACCCAAGCAAATGCTTATTTACAAAGGGAAAAGCCTCTTGCGGCATGCAGTAGAAGAGGGGATTGTTTCGGAATGTTCGCCTATAGTTGTTGTTCTTGGCTCGAATGAGTCGGGCTCTCGTGAAGAGATCAATAGTTGCCCGGTTCAAATTGTAGTGAATCATAACTGGGAGCATGGTATGTCATCCTCCATAAAGTGCGGCATTGAGGCACTGCTTCAAAACCAGCCAGATGTTTCTGAAGCCATCATAATGCTTTGCGATCAGCCCTTTGTTGACGCAGGAATATTAAATAAGCTTATTTCAAAAAAGCACCTTATCGGAAAAGCAATCGCCGCCTGCAGGTATGACAATACTTTAGGAACACCTGCTTTATTCGACCGGGGTTTCTTCTCGCAACTTTTATCCTTAGAAGGTCAGCAAGGAGCCAAAAAATTGTTGTTAAGCCACTCAGAGCATGTAGAACCAGTGCCGTTTCCCTTGGGTAATATCGATATCGATACTCTTGATGATTATGAGAAGCTTACAAATAATTCCTAGCCCATCGTATATCCTTCCTTTTTCAAAGGCAGTTTTCGAACCCTTTTACCCGTTGCGGCAAATATCGCGTTGCAAAGTGCCGGACTCACGCTCGGAACCGCAGGCTCGCCGGCGCCACCCGGAGCTTCATCGCTCGGTATAATCACAATCTCAAACTTCGGCATTTCTTTCAGGCGCATTACGTCGTAATCAAAAAACGATTGTTGCTGTACCTGGCCTTTTTGCAAAGAGATCTCATCTTTTAAAGTGGCGCTTAACGACCAAACCAAACTGCCTTCTATCTGCGATTTGAATCCCTCCGGATCAACGATCAATCCGCAGTCAACGGCACAAACTACTTTGTGTATTTTAATCGCGTTGTTTGGAGCTACACTGATCTCAAAGGCATGGGCCGCATATCCTTGTGCATGAGGATATGCACAGCAGGCAATGCCTCTGAACCGCTTAGCCAAAGGCTTGTGGTTCCAGTTAATGGCCTCGGCGCATTTAATTAATACGTTTTCCAGTCGCTTGCGATCTTTGACGTATTTGTCTGATTCCTGCCGTAAAATACTTAAGCGGTACTCCACCGGATCAACCTTAAACTTTGCGGCCAGCTCATCAATCAAACATTCGGCAACAAACACATTGTGACTAAACCCGATAGCTCGCCATGAACCTATCGGAATAGGCGATTCTATAGGATAAAACGCACTCTGGTAATTTTTTACAGGATAGATTAAATCGGCAACGGCCCCGCCTATGCCATGATGCACATGCGAGATATTCTTCCCGGGAAAAGCCGTAACTGCTAATTGATGCGCCCAATCCGTAATTCCTGTTTTATCTGCGGTAACGCTAATCTGATGATAGCTTGCAGGACGGTAAAAGTCATTTCCTGTATCATCGGCCCTGCTAAAGATCATTTTTACTGGCTTTCCGATTGCTTTGCTGATCTGCATGGCTTCAGCCGCATTATCCACCTTTTCTTTGCGCCCAAAAGCTCCGCCTATTGGCAGAAGATTTACAAAAACAGCATCGGTTGCAACTCCAAAAGCCTTTGGTAAGATTTTCGCTATTTCGCCCGGCGCCTGAAAACCGCCCCATATTTCATACTTTCCATCTTTATAGGAAGCTGTGCAATTCATCGGCTCCATAGCCGCATGCGCCTGGTAGGGCATTTCGTAAATGGTACGGAAAACGTTTGCTCCTTCTAATGGTGTGAATGCCGTGCTTTTGCCCTTTTTATCATAGGTTAGAGCGGCAGTATCGGTTTTCAGAGCCTGTTTAAGTTGCTGTGATATTTCAGTACTGTCGAACAGTCCTTTGGTACCCAGATCCCATTCTACTTTTAGCAATTGCTGTCCACGCAAGGCCAGCCAGGAGTTTGTGGCTACAACGGCTACACCGTTACGGTTATCAACTCCACCTGCCATTTGGGTCACTTCTACAATTTGCAGAATTCCCGGACCGAGTTGCTTTAAAGCAGAGTCATCCCACTTTTTTACCTTCCCGTAAAATAAAGGTGCGCGAACAACCGCGGCATAAACCATGTCGGGAAGAACGAGGTCGAATCCATAAAGAGCTTTTCCTGTTACAATGCCGGCAATATTAGACCTTCGCTGGCTTTTTCCTATTAGCTTAAAGTCTTTAGGGTTCTTCAGTACAGGATTCTCGGGAACCGGTAAGGCACTGGCTCGTTTTATGAGTTGGTTGTAATTTATAGATTGTCCGTTTAAGGTGTTAACTACCTTACTGTTTTCGGTTTTAAGTACTTCCGCATTTACGTTCCATTCTGCAGCGGCAGCGTTTATTAACATGGTTCTGGCGGTGGCACCTGCTTTTCTGAACGAGCTATATGCTCCCTTTATACTCGCGCTTGCATAGGTATTATACTTTCCGGCATTCGCCGCGTCGTATGGGAGACCCTCTATCACGATTTTCTCCGGATCTACATCCAGTTCCTCCGCCAGTATTAAAGGTAGTGAGGTTATTACACCTTGCCCCATCTCCTGCTTAATAATATACAGGATCACTCTTCCGTCTTCGCAAACGCGTATCTGCGGATTAGGCTGAAAGCAATTTGTATCGCTGCTATCCATCGCGAAGGCATTCAATGGTATCACTTCAGACAAGAGCCAGGCTCCTGCTGTGTAAGACGAAATGCGGATAAAACTTCTTCTTTTCATCTTATATTTTTTTGGTGGTGGCTATTTCCGAAGCCCTGTGTATAGCTTTCCTGATTCGGTAGTAAGTACCGCAGCGGCAAATGTTTTGCGACATGGCTTCATCAATTTGCAGGTCGGTGGGTTTTGGTGTCCGGTTTAATAAAGCGGTAGCAGCCATTATTTGTCCGGATTGGCAGTAGCCACATTGCGGTACACTCATTTCGGCCCAGGCTTGTTGTACAGGATGATTCCCATCTGCTGACAGGCCCTCAATCGTTGTTATTTTTTTTCCCTGGCAGAATTGCGCATTGAGCTGACACGATCGTTGAGCCACTCCGTCTATCAATACCGTACACGAACCGCAAACGCCTGCTCCGCAGCCATATTTTGTACCGGTATAGTTCAGTTCGTCACGTAAAATCCATAATAAGGGCATGGCTACGGGTACCTCAACTTCTTTTGTTGCTCCGTTTATAAGCAGCGTATACTTTGGCATATCTTAACCTAAAATTGTGTCAATTGAAGCTAGTTCTTCCGAACTGAAGCTTGTGTTTTTAAGGGCTTGCAGCGAGTCTGTGATCTGATCTGGTTTACTGGCTCCGATTAATACAGTTGTAATTCGCTGGTCTTTTAATATCCATGATAAGGCCATGTGAGCCAATTTTTGCCCTCGTTGTTTCGCGATTTCATTTAGTGCCTTTACCTTTTCTATTCTTTCCGGTGTGATATGATTTTCGTTAAGAAATATACCGCTTGTAGCAACCCGTGAGTCTGCGGGAATACCTTGAAGATATTTATCGGTTAAAAGCCCTTGCGCTAACGGCGAGAATGGAATACAGCCCACACCTTCTTTTTCAAGCAGATCAAGTAAGCCCTCTTTTTCAACCCAACGTTCGAACATCGAAAACTTTGGTTGATGTATGATACAGGGAGTTCCCAGGCTTTTTAGAATTTTAAATGCTTTTTCTGCTTCTGCCGGACGATAATTCGATATCCCCGCATACAATGCTTTTCCCTGACGTACAATAAGGTCTAAAGCGGCCATTGTTTCTTCAAGCGGTGTCTCCGGATCGGGCCTGTGGTGATAAAAAATATCAACGTATTCAAGGTTTAATCTTTTTAAGCTTTGGTCTAAACTTGAAACCAGGTATTTTTTTGATCCCCAATCTCCGTAAGGGCCATCCCACATAGTGTAACCTGCTTTGGTAGAGATAATTAATTCGTCGCGGTAGTTGGCGAAATCCTGAATCAGAATTTTTCCGAAGTTCTCTTCCGCCGAGCCCGGAGGCGGGCCGTAATTATTCGCCAGATCGAAATGAGTTATACCATGGTCGAAAGCAGTTTTAATCAGGTTTCTGCTGTTTTCGTAATCATTAACGTGCCCGAAATTATGCCACAAGCCAAGAGACATGGCCGACAATTTTACTCCGCTGTTTCCGCAACGGCGATATTCCATGTTCGTGTAGCGATCGGGTGATGGTTGATAAGTCATTGTGCTGATTTTATATTACCAATAGATTGTATATAGTGCTGTTAGTATTCCCAGTATTAGTAAAGACCCCGCTGTAAATGCCGGCGATAGTTTAAACATGCCGCGGTCTATTTCGAGGCCCTTTGCCTGTACTCCTCTGGCTCTTTCTATGTTGCTGATGATGATCATTCCCGCAACGCAAAGAATAAATACAAATGACATCCTGTCGAGGAAAGGAATTTCATAAACCCCGTCTGAAGTCATTTTCGAAAAGCCATAAGGTGCCATAAACGAAAGATCAGCAAATTTCGGAAGGAACTTAAAAAACAACGAAAGCAGAAAACCTCCTATCGTTGCAAACATAGCTGCGCCGGATGTAGTGCCTTTCCAGAAAAAGCCCAGTAAAAACATGGCGAAAATGCCTGGCGATACGAAGCCGGTATATTCCTGGATATATTGAAATCCGCCTTTTTTATCTATGCCCAGTTTAGGGGCTATAATTACCGCCAAAAGCATAGCCACTACTACGGTAACACGACCAATCCAAACCATTTTGGCTTCGGTAGCATCGGGCACTAACTTTCTTTTGTAAATATCCAGGGTGAAAATGGTTGCGATACTGTTGGCTTTCCCGGCAAGGGATGCTACAACCGCCGCCGTTAGCGCAGCGAATGATAAGCCTTTTAGTCCCGTAGGAAGTAAGTTTAGTAAAATGGGATAAGCCCTGTCTGGATTTAGCTCGCCATTATGCAGCATTTCCTGTTGAAAACTACCGTCCATGTACAGCACGTAAGCCGCGATACCCGGCAATACCACAATTACAGGCATAAGTATTTTAAGAAAAGCGGCGAATAAAATTCCGTTTCTGGCGGTATTTAAATCGGCACCTAAAGCTCTTTGGGTAATATATTGGTTGCAGCCCCAGTAACTCAGGTTAGAGATCCACATTCCTCCCAATAAAATACTTAATCCGGGCAGATCCATGTAATTCGGATTGCTTTTATCGAAGATCATGTCGAAATGATCGGGAGCATGTTTGGTGAGTAAATTAAATCCGTCTACTACTCCATTGCCCTGATAATGGTCGGATACCAATCCTAAGGCAATGTAAGTGGTTACTAAGCCTCCGAGAATCAGAAAAAACACTTGTATTACATCGGTATAACCGATAACCTTCATTCCTCCCAAAGTAATTATAATGGCAAAAGCAGCGAGAGCATACATGCAAAATGTATTATCAAGACCCGATATGCTGTTAATAGCCAAAGCTCCGAGATAGAGAATAGAAGTGAGGTTTACTACTACATAAAGTAGTAACCAGAATATTGCCATAATCATACTTACCGTACCGTTGTATCTCTGGTTAAGAAACTGAGGCATGGTATAGATCTTGTTTTTAAGGTATACAGGGATAAAAAACACAGCAACAATTATTAGCGTTGCCGCCGCAATCCATTCATAACTCGCTATGGCAAGCCCCATCTTAAATCCCGATCCGCTCATGCCGATAAACTGCTCCGCAGATATATTTGATGCGATGAGCGATGCGCCGATAGCCCACCATGTGAGCGAACCTTCGGCCAAAAAATAGTCTTTAGAATTAGATTGGGCAGACTTTTTCCGTTGATAAATCCATATTCCGTAAATAGCTACGATAAGGAAGTAAATAAGGAAGACTAGATAATCGAGTGTTTGTAAATGTCCCATAAGTTGGTTTTAAAGGTTAGTTTTTATTGACGAATCTCTCACTATCATTAAGGGCTCCAATACTATTTTAGACGGGGCTACCGTATTATGTCCCTGGAGAATCATATTGTGAATAAGTTTGAATGCTTCCTCGCCCATTTTATTTGTCTGCTGGTCTATTGTTGAAAGGGTTGGTGTAATGTGTTCCCCAAACACGTCATTACAAAAGCCAAATACACCTACATCGCCGGGCACGTTTATTAATCGGGTTTTTAACTCTTTGATAATGCCCAGGGCTGTAAGATCTTCTACTCCGAAAATCGCGTCGGGAGGATTTTCGAGATTCATTAAAGCGGCGGCGGCCTTTCTTCCTGCTTCAACCGAAACATCGCCTTCATAAACTAATGCCGGGTCGTAAACAAGGTTATTCGCGACGAGGGCGGCCCGGTATCCCCGCAGCCGTTCTTTAAATATTTGAATATGCTGGGGGCCCGAAACATGAGCTATCCGGCTATAACCATTCTGAAACAGGCTTTCTGTTGCTTTGTACGCACCTGCGAAATCGTTTATTACCACTGATGGAATATCGAGGTCGTCATTGCTTCTGTCGAAAAAAGCGATAGGAATATTTTCGTGTTGAGCTTTTTTGAAATGTAAATAGTTCCTGGTGTTTTTGGCTATCGATACTAATATCCCGTCTACCCGGGCACTTATGAAAGCATTAATTCCTTTTATCTCATTCTCTTCGGTTTCGTTTGACTGGTAGATTAATACATCGTAGCCGTGTAAGTTGGCGATATTAGTGATGCCATGTATTACCGAACCAAAAAAAATATGCTCGGCAGTAGGAATCAATACGCCGATAACGTGAGTTTTTCCTAAGCGCAAAGACGAAGCGATATTATTTTTCTTATAATCCAGCTCTATAGCGGTTTCCTGTACAAGTTTTTTAGTTTTTGCGCTTATCTCCGGATGATTGCTGAGCGCACGGGATACTGTAGCCGGAGTCAGATTCAGCTTTTTGGCGATATCGAGTAATGTGGTTCTGGTGCGCAAGGTTCGTAATCGTTTACGAAACTATAAAAATATTTATAAAAGCAAGTAATACCTACAACTATCAGGATGTTTTTTTCGTGCTTTTTTGGAGTGCGTTTAAGGCGAGTAAGCCCATAAATATACCGCTAATTAGGCTGGCCGCTAACGCGATATAATCGCCATGGCGGGTGTAGAAGGTTATTTCTTCGTTGAGATTGATATTTTCTTTTAAAGCAGTTGCATGCCACCATCCGCTGCGTTGCGTAATGTCTCCGCGCTGATTAATAAATCCTGAAATTCCTGTATTAGCCGACCGGGCAACCCAACGCCTGGTTTCGATGGCACGCAATTTTGCGTACAGCAGGTGCTGGTCTTTGCCCGAGGTGTTTCCCCACCAGCCGTCGTTTGTTACAATCGCGATAAACTGGGCGCCTTGTTGGATGTAATCTGAAACATACTCTCCCCAGATAGATTCGTAGCAAATTACCGGCGCAACACCAATGCCGCTCTGGCTGTAAAATACCGAAGGTTCTTTCTGGCTGCCATATCCGCCCGTTGTGCCGCCAAATGCCGCAAAAATCGGCTTCATGAATCCTAGCGCAGATGAAAAAGGAGTTTGCTCTACTCCCGGAACCAGTTTTGATTTATGGTAGAACTGCACACGGGCCGAGTTTTCAATTTGTAGAGCCGCATTAAAACTGTCGAAATATTTTTTGCTTTGCTTATCGTACCGGGCCGTAGCCGAAGCTAATGAATCATAGATCAGATAGCTTTCGATCCCCGAAAGTACATTCCCGTTAGGGTATTTGCGAATAAAATTCTGTACCTGTAAAAAGTTAGCATTCGTCCGGATATTTGTTTCATCAGCATATTTCGAAATAGCGGTTTCGGGCCATATAAAATATTCGGTATTAGGCTGGCCGATTGAATCTGAGAGCCGTATTAAGCCCTCTATCTGGAGGTTTGCGGGGGTTTCGAACTTCATATAAGGATCAACATTGGGTTGTACAACCACAATGTTAGCAGGGTTTATCTTCTCCTTATAATTTGTGTAAACCGTTACCGAGTAAAGTATAGGCAACAATATAAGGGTGCTAAAAGCAACCGACAGTTTTTTTCTGTTTGCTGATTTATTGCGGATAGCAAGATAGAGTTCGAAGCCCAAAATATTAGCCAATAGTACCCACAAGCTTCCGCCGTAAACTCCTGTAAATTCATACCACTGAATGATTTGATGGAAGTTTGAAAATCCGTTTCCCAGGTTCATCCATGGAAATGCCAGATCCCAGCTTTGGTGTAAATATTCATAACCCAGCCAAAAGCTGACGAGGCCGAGGTAACTTAGGGTTCTGCTTTGAATTAATCTCAGACGGTAATAGAGCCAAAAGGCAAGAGTCATTAAGAGTGCGGCAAGCCCAAAGGGTATTAGTGATACAAAGAGGGCCACAGGCACTGGCATCGCCGAATTAAGTGCGTTAAAGACCCAATAAATGCAGGATGTATTCCAGATTGCGAAAGTGAAGAAAGACAGCGCAAAAACTTTTTTGCCTTTTTTTATGGCTTCAGAAGTTATTATGTTTTCTATAGCCAGCAGCAACGGAATGAATGCTGCTAAAAGCAATAAAGAAGTATATGGTATAGGCGGCCAGGCAAGCCAGGCCGTAAAGGCGGTAGCCAGCCCAAAAAGGTAATTATTTCGCACGGGTTATAGCTGAGATAAAATATCGGCTTTCTTAGCCTCGTATTCTTCCTGGGTAATTAAATGCTTTTCATACAAACCTCTGAGTTTTTGCAGTTTTTGCGTTAACTCGTCTTCGGTAGATTTTGCAGCTTCCTGAGCTGGAACAGTGGGTAGCGCATCTTGCACGCTTGGCTGAACCGGAACACTAGGGCCATCAAAATTTCTTTGAAAACTTTCTTCTAAAAGAGGTTTTGTTTCAGTTTCGTTTTGTGGTTTTAAGGATTTTTCTCTTTCTATCGTTCTTGCTCTTTCAAGTTCTCTGTCTTTCTCCAACTGTTGATTGCAGAACTGATAAAGCTTTCGGGCCTGAACTTTGGGAATGTAATCCACCGTAAGGTTTTCGCCAGTTAAGGGAACGGCTGTAAACTTGGCGCCAAAAAACTCTTCTTTGAAAGAGATTTCTTTGATGTCTCTCCAGCTATAAATATCAAAATTGGTAGTTAAGCCAAGGTTTCCCGGCTTACAAAATACCAGGCGTTTATCAGTAACTACTATAGAGTCGGGAATAAGGTTTACAGCCGGTTTTTTTTGAACAGCAAGGTAAACTACCTGTTCTCCGGGAGTTAGCATATCAGCTATTTTACCTAAAACCTTTTCGGCTGTTTTAGGATCCTGCTCTTCATTTATAAAGGGTTCGATGCGCATGATTGTCAAAGTCAAAAGTTAAAAATCAAAATTAAAAATTATTGCTGGCTTATTATTCTTCATATTCTTCATCCTTCTTTCAGTCTCTCCTTCAATCATTCCTTCATTCTTTTCCTCAATCATTCCTTCTCTCTTTCTTTACCTTCCCCGCTACGCAAAGCACAAATTCTCCTTTTATGGTATGAGTTTCGAAATATAATTTTATCTCTGTTAATGTTCCCCTTACTGTTTCTTCGAAAAGTTTAGTCAGTTCTCTGGATACAGACGCTTGCCGTTCATCGCCAAATACCGCAGCAAGTTCTTCGAGGGTTTTTAGAATACGGTGCGGCGATTCGTAAAAGATCATGGTGCGTTCTTCAACCGAAAGTTCTTTTAGCCGGGTTTGCCGCCCTTTTTTTACAGGAAGGAATCCTTCGAAAGTAAACCTGTCGCAGGGGAGGCCCGAGTTTACCAGCGCCGGTACAAAGGCCGTGGCTCCGGGGAGGCATTCAATCTCAATTTGATTTTTGAGCACTTCCCTAACCAGGAAAAATCCCGGATCGGAAATAGCTGGCGTGCCTGCGTCGGAAATTAAGGCTACGTTTTTACCCTCTTTTAAAAACCGAACAATCTCAGCACTGGCTTTATGCTCATTGTGCTGATGATGAGCGAAAACCTTTTTATCAATTTCAAAATGTTTAAGTAGTGGGCCGCTGGTGCGCGTATCCTCCGCAAGGATAATATCTGCTTCTTTTAATATTCTGATAGCCCGAAGAGTGATATCTTCTAAGTTACCGATAGGAGTAGGGACGAGATAGAGTTTGCCTGTCATTATGTTTAGCCCCTTATTTTTAGTTGTTCTTCCTGAATGATTTTTTGCAAGTCTTCTTCCTTCGGCAGGTTGATCATATATTTATTTACGAATACTTGTTGTGGTAAACCCGCGGTACTGTATTTAACCAGACTTTCATTTTTGCTGGCGCAAAGAATTATTCCTATCGGAGGATTATCTCCTTCGTGGGTTTCGTTTTCTTTATAATAATTTAAGTATACATTCATTTGTCCTGCGTCAGCATGACTAAACTCACCTAATTTTAAATCTACCAGTACATTGCATCTTAATATCCTATGGTAAAAAACCAGGTCGATACGGTAATGGGTATTATCGAAAGTGATGCGTTTTTGTCGTGCCTCAAAACAAAACCCTCTTCCCATTTCCAGTAAAAACGTTTGGAGGTGATTAATAATGGCCTGCTCTAACTCGGATTCGGAGTATTCAGTTTCTTCTTTTAATCCTAGAAACTCAAGTATATAAGGGTTGCGAAATACATCCTCCGGTAAGAGTCGTTCCTTGTTTGCCTGCTTGTCTAATACAGCTTGTTTATCGGTACTTAATCCGGTGCGTTCGAAAAGCATGCTGTTCATGGCTCGTTGCAGTTCGCGTACCGACCAGTTGTTTTTTAAGGATTCTATTTCGTAGAAACTACGTTTTACCAGCCTGTCTGCTTTTAATAATTCGATAATATGAGTAAAGCTGAGTTGATTTATCAGGTTATCAATATCAAGTATTTTTTCTGTTGGTTGTCCTTCCGGAAGAAGGGTACGCTCGGCTGTTTCAAATTTTGCAGTCGCCGACTGCAAAATGTTAAAGTGCTGAAAATTAGATAGATGTAATTTTGCGGTCGCTGACTGCAAAATGTGAGGATATGCTATATAAAATGACTTAAAAAGGTATAGATTCCTTTCAGACATACCGGAAATATTTACGGCTCTACTCGCTATCTCTTTAAAAAGCCCCTGCCCATACTCAGCCCTATCCGCTCCGTTTAGCTCATATTCACTAATGTAAAATCCAAACAGCCAATTCCGCAAGGTAAGTGCGGTATTTACCTGCCGTTGCGCCTGCTGCTGAAAATATTTCTGAGTTTCACCAATCAGCGAAACCAGTTCATTTATATCTGGCATACGTGTTTGTTATAGAGTTTCATGGGTTTAGGCTGAAAAAAACGCACAATCCACACCCGCAACTCACAAAGATTATATCTTTGTCGAAAATTTTAAAGATGCTGCAAGTTAATTATATCCGTGAAAACAGGGAAAAGGTTTTAGAGCGATTAGTCGTAAAGAACTTTAAACAGCCCGAACTGGTTGATGAAATTATCAGCTTAGATGAAGAGCGCCGCAAAACCCAAACTCAATTAGACGAGGTTTCGGCAAAATCTAATGCTATCGCAAAGCAGATCGGAGATTTAATGCGCCAGGGTGAAAAAGAGAAAGCCGAAAGCCTTAAAGCGGAAAGCCCGGTTTTAAAGGAGCAGGTGAGAGAGTTGGGAGAAAAATTTGCTGGATTGGAAGAAACTTTGCAGTCGAAAATTGTTTTGCTTCCTAATCTTCCCCATGCTTCAGTTCCTAAAGGATCAACCCCTGAAGAGAACGAAAATATTTTTGAATACGGACAGAAGCCCGAGCTTCCGGCCAATGCATTGCCCCATTGGGAGCTGGCCGCCAAATATGATATTATCGATTTCGAACTTGGAAATAAAATAGCCGGAGCAGGTTTCCCTGTTTATAAAGGTAAAGGCGCTAAACTTCAGCGTGCGCTGATTAATTTCTTTTTAGACAACGCTGAAGCAGAAGGCTATCGCGAGATGCAGCCCCCTATTGTGGTAAATGAAGCTTCGGGCTTTGGAACCGGACAACTGCCTGACAAGGAAGGTCAAATGTACCATGTCGGGATCGATAATTTGTATCTTATCCCTACGGCCGAAGTTCCGGTAACTAATTTATACAGAGATGTAATTGTTAAGGAAGAAGAACTCCCTATAAAAAACTGCGCGTATACTCCATGTTTCCGTCGTGAGGCAGGCTCTTACGGAGCGCATGTTCGAGGGTTAAATCGTCTTCATCAGTTTGATAAAGTCGAGATAGTGCAAATCGCTCATCCCGACGAGTCTTACCAGGTTTTAGAAAGAATGAGTACGTACGTTCAGTCTTTATTACAAAAGCTCGAATTGCCCTACAGAGTTTTGCGCCTTTGCGGTGGCGACATGAGTTTTGCTTCGGCTCTTACTTATGATATGGAAACCTGGTGTGCCGCACAGGGCCGCTGGCTGGAAGTTTCTTCGGTATCTAATTTTGAAACCTTTCAGAGTAATCGCCTAAAACTTCGTTTTAAAGGAAAAGAGGGAAAGGCGCAACTTGCACATACATTAAACGGAAGCGCACTAGCATTGCCTAGAATTGTCGCGACCTTACTTGAAAACAATCAGACCGAAAATGGAATAAAAATTCCCGCGGCTTTAGTTCCGTATACCCGGTTTGAGATGATTAATTAGTAAGAAAATTTATCAAATAAAAACATTTATAGCGAGATTGAGGTTCTTTAAAAAGACTATAATCTAAGGTAGATGAGTGATAGATTATAAATCGGGGTGATTAATTGGAAATTAAAAAATTCCTTGTAAATATTAACACTATTATAGCCAGTAAATCGAAAGATTCCAAGTATGTCCAAACGTATACTAATTTTTGATGACGATGTTGATATCCTTTCCATTTGCACTTATATTTTAGAAGAGCAAGGCTGGGAAGTTCATACTTCTCCGCATTGCAATAACATTGATACAACGGTTAGAAGTATAAAGCCTGATGTCATTCTGATGGACAACTGGATTCCGGATACAGGTGGGATTGTAGCGACTCAAATTATAAAAAGCCAGGCCGACCTCAAGGATATCCCGGTAATTTATTTTTCGGCCAATAACGACATTCAGTCGTTGGCTAAACAGGCTGGCGCGGATACTTATCTCGAAAAACCCTTTGATTTAACCGAGTTGGAGCTGGTAATTGACAAGATGCTGAGCAACCGATCTAAATCGGCCTAACTAAGCACCTCTTCCAGAATAAGATGCGATCGTACTTCTCCGAAACTTTCGATGTGCAATCGGTAATAATCTAATATTTTATGAAGCAATGCTTTCCGCCTGGCCGCAGGAATACTTAGCAGCACAAGCCTCTCATATGAACATCCAATCACATTTTTAAAGTCCTCAATCAAGCCTTCATCTATTATAAAAAGGTGTATAGGCTGGTGTAATGTATAAGTGCCTTCTCGCAAATCAAAAAATCTGCCCTCTTTTTCTATTGTCCTGTCGGGGTAAAACCCAAGATATTTTGTTAGACGCAACAGAAAGTAAATATGGAAATTAGCTATCCCTTCGTCGCTCTTGTCTAACAATTCAATACTTCTGAAGAGGAAGTTAAACAGAGGCTCGTCTTCAAAATGTAGTTTTAACGATTTATAGAGTACTTCATTAATAAACAACGCGATAGAGCTTTTTACAACATGATAGGGTATAGTTTGCAAAAGGGGCTGATTTCGTAATTCGGAGATTCTTTGAAGATTCCCGGTTGCTTTATGGTATACAATCATGTCTAGCAGGTGAAGCGGCTGGAGCATGTTCAATTTTATTTTAGCTTTCGGCTTTTTTGCACCGTTGATTAAATAGGATTGCAGTCCGAATTTTTCGGTAAATACTTGCGCTACTACACTGCTTTCCGAATAATCGGTGGTTTTAAGTACAATCCCTCTGGTTTTATGCAGCATGTTCCAGAACTTTCGGGACGAAGACGCAAAGGCCAATTATCGCGGATAAAATCGCGGTAAGCAAAACCCCGGCAGAGGCTAGGTCTTTAACAATTCCGGCTTTTACGTTATAATCCGGCGACACCAGATCTACCAGAACCTCTAAGGCAGTGTTAAACAGTTCGGCTACAACAACAAGTCCGATGGCGGTAGCGATCCAAAGCCACTCGTTTAAATTGAGTTTAAAATACCAGCCCAAAGCAATAACAATAAGGGCCGAGAACGTATGAAACTTAAAGTTTATTTGAGTAGAGAAGGCATAAATAACTCCTTTTCCTGCATATATAAAGCCTTTTAAGAACTTCTTCATAATAATTCCGTTTAGATAGTTTGAAAGCTTTAAAACATTTACATGAGTAAAATCTTTACAATTCGTAAGCTATCGGTACAACAGCAAATTAAGTAATTTTTGTAGTTTTGCCCGAAATTAAAGTGCCGTCGAATTAAAATTTATGTGGGAGAAACTTTCGAAATTTATCTTATCCAATCGCCTCCCTATTATAATCGTGTTCTTACTCGTAACGGCATTTATGGCCTGGAAAGCAAGCCAGGTTCGTCTTTCTTTTGCTGGAACGAAAGCACTCCCCACTACTGATACAGCCTTTGCGCGCTATACCGAGTTTAAGAAAAATTTCGGGGAAGACGGCAGTGTAATGGTATTGGGCGTTCAATCTCCGGTTTTGTGGCAATATAACACGTTTAACGCCTGGAATAAATTAAATGTCGATATCGGCAAGCTTAATGGCATTAAGCAAGTGCTTTCCGCTTCAAATCTCTTTGAATTAAAAAAGGATACCTTAAATCAAAAGTTTGTTCTGAGGCCTGTGATAAAGGGTGCAATTACATCCTCGGCAGAGATGGACAGTATCAGGCATCGCCTTTACAGTTTAAGTTTCTACGAAGGGCTTATTTTTAATTCAAAAAGTAATGCCACCTTAATGGCAATTACCTTCGACGGGAATGTTTTAAATTCCAAAGAGCGTATTCCTGTAATTAATTCTATCCTGGCCAAAACAAAAGCTTTTGAGGAGGCGAATAACATTGATATCCATTATTCGGGTTTACCCTATATCCGAACTATCATCAGCAAAAAAGTATCCGAAGAGTTTGTGCTTTTCCTGGGCTTGTCGCTGCTGGTTGCGTCCCTTATTTTGCTGGTGTTTTTCCGCTCTTTTTATGCGGTGATTTTCCCCGTTCTGGTAGTTGTCGCGGGGGTAATATGGAGCGTCGGAATTCTCGTTCTGTTTGGTTACGAGCTTACTCTTCTTACAGGTTTAATTCCTCCGTTAATCGTTGTAATCGGTATCCCCAACAGTATTCTTCTCCTTAATAAATTTCACAGCGAGTTTAATGCTCATGGCGACAAAAAGCTGGCTTTAAGAACGGTAATTGAAAAAATTTCGATCACTACGTTTATTGCCAACCTTACTACCGCCGTTGGTTTTGGTGTTTTATATTTTACCGAAAGTGAGTTATTGATGCAGTTCGGTAGTGTGGCGGCTATCGGTGTGATGATTACCTGGTTAATTTGCTTGTGTCTAATTCCGATAATTTTCAGCTATCTGCCTGATCCGCACACCAAACATACCAAACACCTGAACAGTCCGTTTTTGAGCAGCTTGCTTAATGGTTTAAATAATCTGGCGCAAACCAAGCGGCCTGCAATTTATCTTACCGCTATTGTGCTTGTACTCATTTCATTTGTGGGGATGAGTCGTGTAAAAATTAATGGCTATGTAGTAGATGATCTTCCCAAAAAGGATCCTGTTTATGAAGACATGGGTTTTTTCGAAAAGAATTTTGAAGGCATGCTTCCGCTTGAAGTAAGTATTGATACCAAACGCAAAAATGGTGTAATGAAGCTCCCGACTATCAAAAAAGTTGAGAAACTTCAGGACATGATAGCCGGATACCCTGAGTTTTCGAGGGCTGTTTCTTTGATTGAGGTATTGAAGTTTTCATCGCAAGGTTTTTATGATGGTAATCCTGATTTCTACCGGGTGCCCAACGAAATGGAAATGAACTTCATTTTGAGTTATGCGGCTAATTCGGGAGGGAACGGAAACATGTTAAAAAGCTTCATTGATTCCAACAGGCAAGTAACACGGGTAAGTTTCCAGATGGCGGATGTAGGATCGTCTCGGGTAAATAAACTTTTAAAAGAAATAAAACCCAGAATAGATTCCATTTTTAATCCAGAACGATACCAGGTAGATCTCACAGGTTCTAGTGTGATATTTGTAAAAGGCACCAATTACCTGCTCGACAACCTGCGCGACAGCTTGTTATTGGCGGTTGCTTTAATTGCTTTAATAATGTGGGTGCTTTTCAGAGGATTTAAGATGATATTAATTTCAATTGTCCCGAATCTGGTTCCGCTGATTATTACCGCCGGGATTATGGGGTTTTTCGGAATACCTTTGAAACCTTCTACTATATTGATCTTTAGTATTGCTTTGGGAATTGCGTCAGACCAAACTATTTATTTTTTAACCCGTTACAGGCAAGAACTGCGTTCTACTAACTTAACCATATCGGCAATTGTAGCCGATACATTAAAAGAAACCGGCGTCAGTATGATTTATGTGGCGCTAATTCTTTTCTTCGGGTTCGGAATTTTCATTGCCTCAACTTTCGGAGGGACGGTATCGCTAGGGATTTTGCTTTCAATAACACTATTGCTGGCATTAATCTCAAACCTTACATTACTGCCTGCTCTACTCCTCTCTCTTGAGAGTAGAATAAGTAAGAAGAACAAAAGCACTGATAAATAAAGTCATGTTTATTTAACTTGAAGATTATGGTTGCTCATCTTTTCCACATCCTCACGTTCTTCTTTTATACCTTGCGCTTCAACTTTCCTCACCAGGCTGTAAAAAATCAGTAAAAAGCCAATACCAAATAAAATAGTACCTAGCAGCATGGGCCATGCAAATAAATCATTCCCGTTAGACTTCATTACATACCCTAGTATATTTAAGCCAATACCCGCTACAAATGCAAGTACTCCTTTTCTTACAAATCGATTTTTCATAATTCTTATTTAAAAAGGAATTTAGTAACCCTCGTTTAATTGATGCTAAAATCAAGCCAGTTAATTTTAAAGCCTCTGATAACCACTGAACCCAATGGACTTTATAAAATAGTTTCCATAGTGTATGTTATTTAATACAGTTCAACATCGAGCTGTTTTGGATTTTAAATAAACGACCTTTCTTAATAACTCGCTTATTCTAAATTTTTTAAGCCTAAATTCTTACCTTTGCAACCTTATTTTGCAGCGAGCAAATGATGTATAAAGAATATAAGCAGCTTAATTTATCTGAAACGGGAAAAGAAATTTTAGAATACTGGAAATCGAATAATATTTTCGAAAAAAGTATCTCTAACCGCCCGGCTTCCAAACCATATACGTTTTACGAAGGCCCACCCTCGGCCAACGGAATGCCCGGCATTCACCACGTAATGGCCAGAAGTATTAAAGATATTTTTTGTCGCTATAAAACACTTAAAGGGTACCGGGTTGAGCGCAAGGGCGGATGGGATACGCACGGTTTACCGATTGAGCTGGCGGTAGAGAAAACTCTGGGGATAACCAAAGAAGATATCGGCAAGAAGATCTCTGTAGACGAGTATAACGCAGCCTGTCGTAAAGAGGTGATGAAATATACCGATGTTTGGAATGACTTGACCCAAAAAATGGGGTATTGGGTTGATTTAGACAATCCGTATATTACTTACGAGAACAACTACATTGAAACACTGTGGTGGATCTTAAAAGAACTCTATAATAAGGGATATCTCTATAAAGGTTACACTATCCAGCCGTTTTCCCCCGCAGCGGGTACCGGACTAAGTTCTCACGAACTTAATCAGCCGGGCACTTACAGAAACGTTAAGGATACTTCTATTGTTGCGCAGTTTAAAGTTAAACCAGATCAGGTACATCCTTTGATTTCTGCATTATTTGATACTCCCGGCGAAGACGCAACCATACTCGCCTGGACAACTACGCCATGGACATTGCCTTCAAACAGTGCCTTGGCGGTTGGGAATAATATCACCTATGTTAAAATACGAACGTTTAACCAGTATACGTTTTCTCCGGTAAGCGTTGTTTTGGCCAAGGATCTGGTTTCAAAACATTTTAAAGCGGAAGCTCAAAACGCATCATTTCAAGATTATAAAGCCGGCGATAAATTAATTCCCTGGGAGATTGCCGCCGAGTTTAAAGGTGCGGATTTAATTGGTTTGCGTTACGAGCAGTTAATGCCCTACGTAAGCAATGAAGACTTAGAGAAAAATGCTTTTCGGGTAATATCCGGTGATTTTATTACTACGGAGGATGGTACAGGTATCGTCCATATCGCCCCCACCTTTGGTGCGGATGACTTTAGAGCCGCCAGGGAAAGCGGCATACCAGCAGTTTTAGTTACCGACGAATTTGGCAAGCAACAACCACTGGTTAACCGTCAGGGTAAGTTTGTTGACGAAGTGACTGATTTTGCGGGCAAGTATGTTAAAGAAGAATATTTTAGTGCTGAAGAGTCTGCTGCGGAAAACTTCAGGCCTACTGATGTTCTCATAGCAATAAAACTAAAAGAAGATAATAAAGCATTCGACGTAAAAAAATACGAACACAGTTATCCCCATTGCTGGAGAACAGATAAGCCCGTTTTGTATTACCCGCTGGATAGCTGGTTTATTAAAACTACGGCGGTAAAAGACAGGCTGGTTGAGCTTAATAAAACCATAAACTGGAAACCCGAAGCAACCGGAACCGGGCGCTTTGGAAACTGGCTGGAAAATCTGGTAGACTGGAACCTGTCCCGCTCACGCTATTGGGGAACTCCGCTTCCTATCTGGAGAACAGAAGACAGCACCGAAGAACTATGTATCGGATCTATTGAAGAATTGAAAGGAAAGATCTCTGAAGCCATCAATAGCGGATTGCTGGATAATGAAGAGTTAGATAAAGCACAAGCTCAGTTACAGGATTTAACAGAGGGTCATTTCGACCTGCACAGGCCGTATGTAGACGATGTGATTTTGATTTCATCAACGGGCAAAAAAATGTTTCGCGAAACGGATTTGATCGACGTTTGGTTTGATTCGGGAGCAATGCCTTATGCGCAGTGGCACTATCCGTTTGAAAACAAGGAAAAGTTCGAATCAGCTTATCCTGCGGATTTTATCGCTGAAGGTGTTGATCAAACGAGGGGATGGTTCTTTACCCTGCATGCAATCGCGGTGATGTTAAATGATTCAGTATCGTTTAAAAATGTGGTTTCAAACGGGTTGGTGCTGGATAAAAACGGCAATAAGATGTCTAAGCGTCTAGGAAACGCTGTTGATCCCTTCGAAACCATCGAGAAATATAGTGCCGACGCAACTCGCTGGTATATGATCAGCAATGCCTCTCCATGGGATAACCTGAAATTCAATCTGGAAGGATTGGATGAAGTGCGCCGGAAATTCTTCGGAACACTTTACAATACCTACGCATTCTTCGCTTTGTATGCTAACATTGATAAATTTAAATACACCGAAGAAGAAATAGCGATTGATAATCGTCCGGAAATAGATCGCTGGGTAATTTCTCTACTGAATACATTAAGCAAAGAAGTAGATGGTTATTATGCTGACTTTGAGCCTACCCGAGCCGCCCGTGCGATACAGGAGTTTGTGGATGAGCATTTAAGTAACTGGTACGTTCGATTATGCCGCCGCCGTTTCTGGAAAGGCGATTACACAGAAGACAAAATTTCCGCGTACCAAACATTATATACCTGCTTGATAACCGTCGCAAAGCTAATGTCGCCGATAGCTCCGTTTTTTAGCGAACGTTTGTTTATGGATTTGAATAATGTAACCGGAAAAGAAAATGCCGAGTCGATTCATCTTGCCGATTTTCCTCTTTATCACGAAGAATTGGTTGATACAGAATTGGAAGACCGAATGTCTATCGCTCAGAAAATTTCTTCAATGATTCTGTCTCTAAGAAAGAAGGTGGGCTTAAATGTTCGTCAGCCGTTAAACAAAATTTTATTACCGGTGTTAGACAGCAGTTTTCAGGACAAGGTGGAGCGCGTGAAAGAGCTGATTCTTTCTGAAACCAATATTAAAAGTATTGAATTTATTAACGATACTTCGGGAATTATAAAGAAAAAGGTGAAGCCTAACTTTAAGGCACTAGGATCGAAGGCCGGTAAGCACATGAAAGATGTTGCGGCATTTATAACTTCCTTATCTCCAGAACAATTGGACGAGTTTGAAAGTGCTGAAATGGTTCGCTTTGTTAAAGAAGATTTCAGTCTCGAGGTTTCTATTGAAGATGTGGAAATCATCGCGGAAGATGTTCCGGGATGGCAGGTAACCAACATGGGCAAACTAACAGTTGCTTTAGATGTTACAGTAACCAACGAATTGAAACAGGAAGGCATATCGAGGGAATTGGTAAACCGGATTCAAAATCTAAGAAAAGATCTTGATTTTGAGGTAACCGATAAAATAAATGTACGTACAAGCAGCCACCCTTATATCGCCGAAGCTGTGAAAAATAATTTATCATATATTTGCGCTGAAATTCTGGCCGACTCATTTGAACTTGTTAGTGATTTAAACAAGGGTGAGAAAGTAGAAATTGATGAGCAGGAATTACTAATATCAATTACAAAAGCTTAAAAATGGAAAATTACGAAAAAACAAGATATTCTGACGTAGAATTACAGGAGTTTAAAGATCTGATCTTAGAGAAACTACGAGTTGCACGCGAAGAGCTGGCTTCATTATCGCAATCTCTAAGTAATCCGAATCTTAATGGTACTGATGACACTGCGGGAACATATAAAACATTAGAAGACGGCTCGGCTACCTTAGAGAAAGAGCAAATCAACCAGCTTGCCGCACGTCAGAAAAAATTTATTGAGAATCTTGAGGCTGCCTTAGTTCGTATCGAAAATAAAACCTATGGTATTTGTCGAGAAACTGGTAAATTGATTCAAAAAGAGCGTTTACGTTCTGTCCCGCATACTACATTAAGTATGGAAGCAAAATTGAAGCAAAATTAATGAAAGCTTATTTCAAGCCCTTTCTTGCCATAGTGATTATCCTGGTCGCAGATCAGGTTCTTAAATTTTGGATAAAGTTAAACATGACTCTTGGTCAGGAGTTTAATCTGCTGGGTAAGTGGGCATTAATTCACTTTACCGAGAATAACGGAATGGCTTTTGGGATGGAATTTGGAGGAGAAGCCGGGAAGCTTGCCTTAACTTTATTCAGAATTGCCGCTGTTACTATGATTGGTTATGGCGTGATCTATCTTATCAAGAATAAATATCACAGGGGATTAATACTTAACGTTGCATTGATCTTTGCCGGTGCGCTTGGCAATATTATCGATTCGTCTTTTTACGGATTACTATTCTCAGAAAGTACTTATTTCGACACTGCTAAATTGCTTCCTGCAGGCGGAGGATATGCCGGATTATTCCACGGAAAGGTGGTAGATATGTTCTATTTTCCGATTATCCAGGGAATAATTCCATCTTGGTTCCCGATTTGGGGAGGTGAAGATTTTATCTTTTTCAGGCCGGTTTTTAATATCGCTGATGCCGCTATTTCAATTGGCGTTATCTCAATCCTGATTTTCCAAAAAAGATATTTTAAAGAGGAGAGGCTTGAAGAAAGTTATCCTCACAGCGAAATTGTCGAAGAGTGAAAAATCAACCCCTTAAATTCGCAAAATAAGGCTGTCTCAAGTTGCCACTAATCCAATTTCTGGCCTAAGGCTCATCCGCCTTTGACGGACGTTTTGACTTCGTACCACATCTTTCTACCCACTCAGATGACTTAAACGGCATTTGCCATCATCATTTTTTGTGATCATCCCCTTTGTATTAGATTTTTTACATAAAAAATACTTCCGATTATAATTTTCCTATATTTATCATAACCAATTGTAAGCTGGATATCTAACAGGCAGCTATCTTTTACATTGTAGACTGGTGAGCGGAAATAAAAAACAAGCGATAACAGAACTCTGGCATCAAATGATTCATAACGATGATATGAAGGCTTTTGAGGCACTATTCTATGCGTTGAATTCTCGTCTGATTAAGTTTAGCCAGCTTTATTTTCCCAGAAAAGAAGTAGCGGAGGAAATAGTATCCGACGTTTTTGTTCATTGCTGGATAAACAGAGCCAATCTCGCCCATGTAAAATCTCCTGAAACTTACTTATTTGTAGCTGTTAAAAACGGAGCGATCAGTCAAAGTAAATCTTCTGCCAAGATGATACTGATAAGCATTGATGAAAACAGCGAAACTCTAATTGAAACCTATCAGCCTGACACAGAGTTTGAAAAAAAGGAACTGTTTCACAAGCTCGACAGAGCTATAGAATCACTCCCCTTACAATGTAAAGTGATATTTAAATTGGTGAAGGAGGACGGGATGAAATGTAAAGAAGTCGCCGAAATTCTCGAAATCTCCCCAAGAACTGTCGAAACGCAATTATACCGCGCAATGAATAAGCTCAGTTATATCATGACTGATTACCAAAAGGTTAGAGAAAAGGGTAAGGTGGTAAATATTAATGTAGCATCTTTGGTGATTCTGACCCTGATCCAGTTATTTAGTTTTATTACAGGTCATCATCTTTAGCCCTGTCTGTTAATCAATATTTCTTCTTTTTTTCAATCTCAGGCTAGTGTCGTGTCATTGTACTATGTCAGGCTGAGCGGAGTCGAAGCCCATGCGAATTACCCTCCGACAGAGCCTGTATTGAGCCTGACGATGTGCTTATGGTGACAACCAACACGGCATTCTATCGTTGACACGACACTAGCGTTTGTTCAGTAATACCATCTTCCGATTTTTTTTTATTTCATTGTAAGTAGTTCTGTCGAAATATCACTCCTTCCTTTACAACCCAAGAACATGTCGCAGGATAGATTTGCTCAGCTATTAACGAAAGAAGTACTTGAAACACTTACACCCGATGAGGCCAGGGAACTTGCGGGCTTAAAATCTGAAAATGGGAATAAAGAAAAGTACGACTTATTTATCAGCTACTTTTCTGCTAACAATCCAGACCATTCGTCGGATGATTTAGTATATAATAAGGTTCGTCAGAAGATCTTACAGCAGGAAAACTCTACTACGTCAGGCAAGGCTCGTAACAAGGGAGCTTTGTATTGGAAAATTGCCGTAGCGGCGATGTTAACTATAATCTCGTCAACTATTTTCTTGTTGTATCAGAAGGAATCTGTGGTTAACCAGCAAGCCTCCACAAAACGGGCTGTAAAAAAAGCTATCCTGTTAAGTGACGGAACGAGGGTTACATTAAACTCGGATAGTAAGCTTCTTTTTCCAGAAAAATTTTCCGGGGAGAATCGAGAAGTAACACTTATCGGTGAAGGTTTTTTTGATGTTGTTAAAGACACTCATCATCCCTTTATTATCCATACCCGAAAAATGGAAATCAAGGTATTGGGCACTGCTTTTAACGTTAAGTCGTATCCTAATGATCGCTTTAGCGAAGCTACTTTGATACGAGGAATTATTGAAGTAACCCTAAAGGATCGGCCTTCAGATAGAATAACGTTAAGGCCTTCCGAAAAATTGATCGTTAGAAACATCCCGGACGAAAGTACGCCAAAGAAAAACGAACAACGTGTTATTACTGAGGCGATAACACAGGTTACTCATCTCCAAAAAAGTGATTCTGTAGTAATTGAAACTTCGTGGATGCAGAATAAGGTTATATTCAGAAATCAAACATTCGCTGAAATTTCGAAAATGTTGGAGCGGGTATATGATGTAGAGATTTCCATCCGGAATCAGGAGGTAGAAAACTTAAAATTTACGGGAGCTTTTGAGAAAGAATCGGTTGAAGATGTTTTAAAAACGCTTAGCCTTATTGAACCCTTTTCCTACAAGATTAACAAAAACCAAATCATAATTAACTAAACTTTAATAAACTAACTACAACAAAAATGGAAAAACGAACTGGCCCGATATAAAAAAAGGGGATCCTGAGATCCCCTGAATACAAAGACAATTAGAACTTAACACAGACTGCTTTGGTCGGGAGTCTGCATTTAATCATCCTTTAACAATGTAAAGTTATGAAATTTTTAATACACCATCCTGGTGTACAAGAGTACTATGGCCTCAAGAAACCAATTATCATCATGAAGTTAACAATAGCCCTGATTTTGGTATTGAACTTTCAAGTGCTGGCGAATGGCTATTCACAAACAAAAGTTACCCTCAATTTAAAATCGGTTGATTTTAAAAAAGTAATCTCCGAAATAGAGAAGAAAACAACCTATCGTTTCGTGTTCAGCGAGCGGAAAATTCCTAAAGCAAAGTACGTTAATGTTACTGCCGACGATCAGGATGCATTGACAGTGATTAGCCAATTACTGGCGGGTACAACGTTCACCTATCAACTGCTTCAAAATGATCTTATAGCGATTGTTCCGCAGGGAGTAGTAATAAGCGACATAAATGTAACAGGTAAAGTCCTGGATCAGGACAACCAGCCACTCATCGGGGCAACGGTAAAAATCAAGGGAACAAACCAGGGAGGAGCAACTACTGACGCTAACGGTGTTTTTACTATAAATGCTCCAGAGAACGCAGTTTTAGTGATTACCTACCTTGGCTTTGATCCGCAAGAGATAGCTATCAACGGGCGAACATCGATCACTGTAAAGATGAAGGAAGATTCAAAGCAGTTGAACGAAGTGGTAGTGGTAGGTTATGGTACCATGCGGAAGAAAGACTTAACAGGCTCAATCACCCAAATTCGTCCGGACAAGATAGCCGATCAAAATCCAAATACTGTACAGGATATTCTTCGCGGTACTCCCGGAGTAAGTGTTGGCCTCGATCCTTCGGCTAAGGGCGGAGGCGCGATACAAATCCGTGGGATACGCTCTATATTTACAGAAGGTGGCCGTAATACCCCGCTTCTAGTTCTTGATGGTAGTATATACTATGGGGAATTATCAGAAATCAATCCTGACGATATCGAACAGATCGACATTTTAAAAGATGCTTCCGCATCTGCTGTTTATGGGTCGAGGGCTGCCAACGGAGTGATAATTGTATCCACAAAAAAAGGGAAAGCAGGAAAACCAAGAATCAACTTCACATCAAACGTGGGCCTGGCCGTTAAAGCCGCAGATAGGGAGGTATTCGGCCCTGATGAATACATGCGGTACCGACAGGATTTTTATACTGCGCCGACCTACGGATTAAATACCGCAACCGGTAAATATGAAGCTTATAAGACCGGCCCTCAAGCCACCAAACCGGGCTTTTATGATGAACCAACAGAAGCAAATCTGACTAAGTATGGCATCACACTCGCCCAATGGAGGGCCTACGGAGGTAATGCCGCAGATTCCGATAATAAGCTTTGGGCCGGTCGCCTGGCAATGGAGGGGCCCAATCTGGAGAACTATCTTGCCAATAAAACTTTCGACTGGTATGAACACAGCTTCCGGACAGGTCTGAATCAGGATTACAACCTCAGTGCCTCTGGTGCCTCTGATCAGATAAACTATTATATGTCTATTGGCTACCTGAACAACCAGGGTATGGCTAAAGGAAATGATTATAAAACCATTCGATCTAATATTAAAATAGATGGAAAAATAAATGATTGGTTGAATCTGGGAGCCAACCTGAATTTTCAAAATCGGACCGATGGTGACCTTGCAATAGATTGGAACAATCAGATTGTAAGAAATTCTCCTTTTGCAAACTACAAAGACCCGAACGGAAATTTGGTAGCCCGTCCAATGGGCGACAACTCAACCAATAATTTTGGATATAACTACGACTACGATCGCGGTTTCAGGGATCTTGAAAGGGGGTTTACGATAATAAACACCATCTTAAATGCGCAAGTTAAGCTACCTTTTAATGTCACTTACAGCTTTAATGCTGCTCCCCGCTACGAGTTTTTCCACGACCGTTATTGGGAGTCGGCATTGCACCCTAATTGGGGGCTAAATAACGGACTGGTAAACCGTGAACAGAGTAAAAAATTCGACTGGTCGCTTATCAACAGGATTAACTGGGAGCAAACATTTGCTACAAAGCATCGTGTCAATGTTACGCTGGTACAGGAAGCAGAAAAAAGAAGTTTTTGGCAAGACAGAATGGAAGGCAGAAATATGACGCCAACCGATGTGCTGGGTTATCACGAAATTGGTGTAGTTGACAAGCAAAATTTAAATACTTCTCTTAATTCGGAAGACAGACAGGAAACAGCAGATGGTATGCTGGCACGTCTGCACTATTCATTCGACGATAGGTATATGATCACTACATCATTTCGCCGGGACGGATATTCTGGATTTGGTGCCGCCAACAGAAGGGCGAACTTTTTCTCCGCCGCAATCGGTTGGACGTTCGTAAACGAGAAATTCTTCAACTGGGAACCTATGAGCACGGGTAAATTAAGGGTTTCCTGGGGGCAAAATGGTAACAGGCACCTTGGAAATGATCCCTATCGTGCGCTAGGCGACCTGCAACTGGCGGGCACAGGAGGCTATTTAGACAATAACGGAAACCTTATACAGGTGAAAGCTGTTGAGATGAGAAGGTTATCGAACCCAAATCTCACCTGGGAGAAGACCGAATCATTTAACCTTGGCCTTGAGTTCGGCTTCCTTAAAAACCGCATCAGCGGATCATTTGATTACTTTATTACTCCCACAGTAGACATGATTCAGTCAAGGGAACTTCCCGGTTTCACAGGTTTCAGAAACATAACGACAAACTTAGGGAAAGTTGAGAACCGTGGTTTCGAATTCTCTCTGAATTCGCGGAATATTAGTAAGAATGGTTTTAACTGGAACACTACTTTCGGTATTTCAAAATACAAAAACACTATTAAGCATTTGCAAAATATCTATGACATGGTGATTGACCCTCAGGGTAATGTGGAAGTAAAGGAAAGAGATTTTCCGGCAAACGGCTGGTTTATAGGTCAACCCATAGGAGCCATTTGGGATTTCCGGGTAACTGGCATGTGGCAGGCAGATGAAGCTGTCGAAGCAGCAAAGTACGGTCAGCGTCCGGGTGATCCAAAAGTGGCAAATAATCCAATCAACGACGTTGTAAATACAAATGGTACAACAACTATCAGGTATGGTGACGAGGATAAGGAGTTCCAGGGTCAGACAAATCCACCGGTGATGTGGTCAATGCGCAATGATTTTGATTATAAAAATTTCAATTTCTCGTTCAACCTGTATTCTTATTGGGGGCATAAAAGCCTTAGCAATGAATACCAGAACCGGGATAACCGGATCTCATTAATAACGAACCAGGCGAATGTGTATGCAAAAGAGTATTGGACGTTAGACAATCCAACCAATGAATTCGCACGTCTTGAAGCACAGGGCCCATCAGGCGCATCAACACCTCAGCGCGTGTATGACAAATCTTTTATCAGATTGGAAAATGTAACGCTGGGATATACTTTGCCTAAAATCGTCGCAAACAAATTGCGCGTACAAAACCTGAAGATATACAGTTCTGCCCGTAACGTTGCGGTGTGGCAAAAAGATAAAAATTGGGACTACTGGGATATTGAAACGGGCCAATTGGCTCCCCGGATATATACATTTGGACTGAATGCAAATTTTTAATTTCTGGACATGAAAAAGAATATCACTAAAATATTAATCAGGGTATCAAGAGCCCTTTTGATTGTTGCCGGGTTCTCTGTAGCACTTTCGGGGTGCAAAAAAGAATTTCTGGAACCTAACCCTACATCATTCTTCGAACCCGGAGAAACCTTTACAACCAAGACTGGCTTAGATGCGGCATTGGCCACCGCCGATCGGCATTTGCGCTCTTTCTATACATACACCTCTGTTGTTGAGTCGAGCCTCCCAATAAGTACCGATTATATGTTTTCTGAAATGGCCGTAGCCGGCAAAACTGATAATGCGTCTATCCTTGCGGATATCGCTACAAGGGTTGCGCCTACCGAAATGCCCGAGAGAATGACTTTCTTTTGGGATGAAAGCTATAATGGGGTTAAGTACGCCAATAGTATACTAACCTTTATCGACCGGGTGCCAGGCTTGGACGAAGCAAGTAAAAATCAATATAAAGGGAGGGCACTGTTCCATCGTTCATTTCATTACCTCACCCTTTGCATGAAGTTTAAAGATGTGCCTTTGGTAACTAAAATTATAGAGTCGCCTAAGACGAATTACAAGAGCACCAGGCGAGAAACAATTTTGCAAATGATTACGGCTGATGTGGAACAAGCATTGGCATGGGTGCCCGAGCAGAAAAACATGACGCGTGTGGGATTGGTAAACCAGGGTGCTTGCCGTCAGCTGCTGATAAAATGTTACCTGGCTACGGGACAATGGCAGAAAGCTATTGATCAGGCCGACATTCTTATTAACAGCTCTGGGTTTTCGTTGATGACCAGCAATTTCGGGACTTTCATAAATCCTTATCCAACCACCTGGGCAATTACACGGAATGTTATCTGGGATTTGCATCGCCCGGAGAATAAGGCTATTGCTGCCAACAAGGAGGTGATTATGGTAATGCCCAATCGTAACAATACAGACATGGGGATGAAAATGAATCCTATGCGGAACTGGGTGCCTTTTTTAGATAATGCGAATACAAAAACACCCGCCGCAGCTCGCGCAGTACAGTATTTTCCCCCTAATAATGCAAGCTTCAGGGCGCAGTATAATTACGTGCATGCTTTTGGACGTGGTAACGCCCATATGCGCCCAACCTGGTTTGCGCAAGAGTCTCTTTGGTATTTGAACGGTGTGAACGACGCAGGAGACCTGCGCCACAATACTACTGTCGGAAACTGGATTACCATGGAGTCGGTTAAATACAATGTACCCACCGGTAATACCTGGTTTGGTCAAAATCTTCGCCTGTATAATGGAACCACGCTTCTGTGTACCGATACTGTTCGTAACTGGTTTGACTGGCCTCATTATAAATATTATGTTGAAGATCCTCTGGAAACCGCGGATGTTGGCCGTACTGACCATCGCGGCGGTGCAGGCGATTGGTATTTATACCGTCTGGCAGAAACCTATCTATTAAGGGCAGAAGCTAAGTTCTATAAGGGGGATGCCACGGCTGTAGACGACGTAAACCGTATAAGGCAACGCGCCAATTGCACTCAGCTTTATACCGCAGTCACCATAGGCGATATAATGAATGAGAGAGCCCGGGAGCTGCACATGGAAGAAATGAGGCATACAGAATTAAGCAGGGTTTCTTACTGTCTTGCTCTTAGTGGTAAAGCCGACGAATGGGGGAATACCTATAACGTTAATAATTTAGAGCAAAATAGTTACTGGTACCAGCGGATTCAACGTTACAGCGATTTTTATAATAAAGGGAAAGTTGCTGTTTTGAATCGCCAGTATACAATAGCTCCGCATAATATATACTGGCCCATTCCCAGCGCGGCAATCTTACCCAATGGTGGTAACCCGCTGCGCCAGAACAAGGGTTATACAGGCTATAATGCCGGCATACCTATGTGGGAAACATGGCAGGAAGCTGTAGCGGATGAAGCTAAAGGTGACTAGTGAGTTGTCATTGTATTATGTCAGGTGGCAATCGACATGACATTTTATCGTTGACATGACATTAGTTGGTACAGAGAAACTTTATAAAACTTAAAAGAAACATCTCTTCTCAATTGACGAGTAAATTTCTTTCTCGTCAGGTTTATAATTGGTTTATACAAGTTAGGGGGATCCCATATCCCCCTAATATTTTTTCTTACTTAGGGCTTGTTCGCCTTTCAGGAAAGAGATTTAAAACCACCGACAATAACAGAAAGATTGCCACAATCTGATGCAGTTGCGCTGACCATTCAAACACCCCCCAGCCTTGAGGAATTGCCTTGTAACTAGTTATCGTAGTATATACACCCAATACAACCTGAACTAAAACGAACAGACAGGGAAGCGTACGGGCGGTATTATAGCCTGAGTGCTTGTTAAAAACCTGATACGTCCACAGAAATATAAGAGCGGAGATTAGATAAGCAAGATTGCGGTGTATAAAGTGGATTCCTAAGGGGGTATTTACAAAACTTGCCATCGAAGAGTAATCGATGGGAGGGAAGAACAACACCCCATTTATATCCGGCCATGTAGGTGCGTAAACTCCGGCTTTAAGCCCCGCCATAAAAGCACCATAAGTTAGCTGAATGCCCAGAAGAATTAGCGTAAAAATCAGAACCCCTGAACCCTGCACCGGGGGTTTTCCGACATCGGGAATCAGATACTTCAACCCCAGCCAAAAATTATATACCAACAAGATTATAGCCGCCATAAAGTGAATAGCCAGCTTGATATGATTAACATATAAATCTGTTTCGTTTAAGCCGCTCTTTACCATTATCCATCCGAGAAGACCCTGTAAGCTTCCTAGTAAAAAAAGCAGCAAAAATGGGCCAATCATTTGTCTTTTTATCATCCCTTTAAGCAAAAAAGTAATAAAGGGTATTATAAAGACTATTCCCAGAAGCCTTCCCCACAGCCGATGGAACCATTCCCAGAAGAAAATGAATTTGAAATCCTCAATGGAGAAATGAGAATTTAGCTGCTTGAATTGCGCGATCTGCCGGTACTTTTCAAACGAATGCTGCCAATCCTGGCCGTTTAGAGGCGGTATGGTTCCAAGTAATGGCTTCCACTCTGTAATAGAAAGTCCCGAACCTGTAAGCCTGGTAATTCCGCCAAGCGTAATTTGAATAATTATCATTACAACGCCCGTCATTAACCAAAGGCCGATAATTGTGGAATTGCGGGAATTTGCTTGTGTTCGCATCTGTATCGCTAAAATGCGAATGACTTTATTCACAGAAAATGATTGCAATCATATTAATTGATTAGAAACCTGTGAGTATAATTTAATAATCTATAATTGTTTAGTTGCGAATGTATCGGTGCGAAAAAAGTGCTTGGTCAATTTTGAAAGTGAAATTAATTCTTTACTGTTGCGATTTGCCATTTTGCGTCGTCTTGAGTAGGTAGCAACTATTACTCAAATTAACTGTTATGGAAAGGAGTGATAGTATGCATCTTAGAACTAACACACAAAAAAATAGTATGAAAAAATTAGTTTTTATCGCTTTATTGAGCTCCCTGTCGCTTTCGGGGTTCTCTCAAAACGTTGACACACGTCGCAGAATCGAAGTTTCCGGATCGGCCGAGGCCGAGGTAACACCTGATATTATCTATGTAGGAATCTCCTTGAAAGAGTACTTCCGTGATAATACGAAGAAGAAAGTTGAAATTGAAGAGCTTGAAAAGCAACTTCAAACCGCCGTTTTAAACGCCGGAATTCCTAAAGAAAACTTTACAATCAATAATATCTCGAGCTATAATTATGCTTACGAGAGAAAGAAAAATCCTGGATTTTTGGCCCGGAAGCAATACCGCATTAAGGTTACCGATCTAAATAGGTATAATCAAATTATCAGTGCGATTGACCCTAAGGGTGTGGAATATACCAATATTGAAAGTTATGATTATTCTAAAATCGAAGCCTTGAAGCAGGATTTGAAGATACGTGCCCTGAGGGCCGCTAAAGATAAGGCCTCATATTTAGCTGCTGCTGTTGACGACAGAGTGGGCGACGCCTTGGAAATACAGGAAATAAACAATGAGTATTACCCTCAGCCAATGTATAGGGCCAATGTTGCTATGCTCGATAAGGGTATGGGTGCGGAAGCTGCTCCGATGCCAGACATCGATTTTAAAAAGATCAAATTAAATTATCAGATGAGAGCTGTATTTGAGTTGAAGAAGTAGCGCCGGTTAATCTCACATAAATACACTTGTCGAAAGTTATAATGCCTTCTACAAGTGTATTATCATTTTACTCACTATTGCATCACCGTAGTTAGTAATTCTTCTAATTGATCTAAATCAAAAGGCTTTGCGAGATAAGTGTCTGCGCCAGCCTCTTTAGCTAGTTTTTCTATATCGTTATTAGCCGAAAAATAAATAACAGGGATAGATTTATATTCCGCATGGCTTTTAATTAGCTTGGTTGCAACTTTCCCGCCCGCTTCGGGAATCCAGTTATCCATCATAATGATGTCTGGCCGGGTTTCTTCTATATCTTTTAAAAGGTTCGCACAAGTTGTTCGGGTACTAATTTTCCAACCCTTTTCTTCAAGCAGATAGGTTAAGATACTTAAGATATCTACATCATCATCAAAAATCAATACACTCTTTTCCATTACTGCAGTAAAGTTATTGAAATATATTATTTGTGCAAAAAGTTAATTTATAATTTAATTCACAATTTTAATGGTAGTGTAAACCAAAACGTAGAACCTTTATCCTCTTCACTTATTACACCTACCTTACCCTCGTGTCTTTTTATAATTTCCGACGATATAAATAATCCGAGGCCCAAACCCGAGAATTTGGCCGATGATTCCTGAACTCTGAAAAACCTGTCGAAAACAAAATTTCTTTTATTTTCCGGGATACCTATCCCGAAATCGGTTACAGAAACTTTTAACATTTTATCTTGCTTAGAGATATTTAAAACCACCTTTTCCGCTCCCGGAGAGTATTTAATCGCATTAGAGATAAAGTTTGTAATTACCTGCTCAAGCCTGTGTCGGTCGGCTTTAATGCGTATGCTTTTGTCGCCTTCAACAATGATCTTATGATTAATCGCATTGTTCTCCACTTGGTCAAGGCAATCCTGTATTGCTTCACCAATTTCAAATTCGGAAATCTGAAACTCCAGGCGCCCGGCGGTTATTTTAGTTACATCAAGCAGGTCGTCTACCAATCCGGTTAAACGATTTACCTGTTTATTAGCTTTCTCGATAAATGAAGAAACTTCATTAATGTCGGCCCCGCGTTTTGTTAAACGGGCAGCAATTTGAAGTGATCCTTTCATGCTGGTTATGGGGGTTTTAAGCTCATGACTGGCGATACTCATAAACTCATCCTTTTTTTGCATCAGTATTTGTAAAGCTTCCTGTGCGGCTTCTTGTTCTGTAATATCTGTTAAGCTACCGATATACCCTTCGAATACTTCGCTTTCGATAGGATTACTATGTGCCAATACCCAATGATATTCTCCATCAGTAAACTTTACTCTGAATTTTGAATGATATTCTGAGCGGCCATTAAAAGCATCCATAAATTTTTGATACTCTCTTTCTGCATCTTCAGGATGGAAAGCCTTACCCCATCCCAAGTTCATACTTTCATCAAATGAAAGTCCGGTTGATTGAATCCATTGTTGGTTTACATAATTGCATAATCCTTTCCCATCTACTTTCCAGATCATAAACGGAGCCTCATCAGACAGCTGCCGGAAATAGTCTTCAGAGATTTTTAACGCTTCGGAAACATTTTTTTGCTCATCGATATCCGTACTTGTTCCAACCCACATGGTAATGGTGCCCTGGTCATCAAATTGAGGTACCGCCCGGCTTAGGTGCCAGCGATATTCTCCGTTTGCATCTAATAAACGGCGTTCTATTTCAAATTCCTCACCGGTTTTTACAGACTTACTCCAAACTTTATTGGTTTGATCCAGATCATCGGGATGAACAATTAACTTCCAGCCATCAGCAATCAGGTTTTCCGATGTCTTGCCTGTATAGTCGGTAAATACTTTATTTAAGTATGCTAACTGTCCGTCAGCAGTTGCTGTCCAAACTTTTTGGGGCATGGTATTGGCCAAAAAATGAAGCTTTTCTTCATTTTTCCTGATTTCCTGGTTAGCTTTAATCATATCGCTCACATCAAAAGCGAAAGATGCTACTCCGTCGATATTGCCCTGAATGTCGTAAACAGGTTGATATACCAAATCGAGCCATACGTCTATAGGATTCCCGTTTCGGTAACGGTCTATTTTTATATGAAACGCTTTTCCATAAAAAGGTTCACCGGTTTTGTAAACCTGTTTCACAAGTTCATCAGCCTGACTGTTTTCAGGAGTGTATTCTTTTATTAATTCTTCTCCTGTTTTACCTTTCAGATCATCTCTGCCAAAATATTCTTCAACGGCTTTATTTACAAAATCAATTTTAAGATCAGGGCCGCGCCGTATCGAAATAAGCGCAGGAGCTTCCATAAATATTCGCTTAAACTCCTTTTGCTGATCGATGATTATTTTTTGGAGTGTATGCTCTTTTGCTTCAGCCTCTTTTTTATCGGTTATATCAATAATGTAGGTAACAGCAATAGCTTCATGTTCATCAACTGCTGCAGCTCCAAGCAAAACATTGATGCGTTTTCCGTCTTTACGCAGGTATTCGTTTTCGAAAGGAGGAATCACTCCTTTAGTGTATAGTTTTTCTTTTGCCCAGGTGTTTTTGGTAATACAATCTTCCGGAGTGATTTTTTGCCAGGTGATTTGATTATTATCCAGGTCTTCTCTGGTATATCCGAGGATATTCAAAAAGGCATCATTGGCACTCAAAATCAGTCCGTCGGCCTTGGTAAATACCATCCCCACCATGTTCGAATCAAATACACGCCTGAATTTACTTTCGCTGCTAATAATTTTTTGCTCGGCAATTTTAAGCTCTGTAATATCGAGCATAGAACCAAGCATTCTAAACGGAGTTCCAAATTCATCGTGCAAAACATGGCCTCTGTCAAGAATAAACGCATAAGTTCCATCGGCTCTTAAAAAGCGATACTCTTCCTGCCATTGCCTTTCACCGCCGTTAATTACCCGGTTTATACTTTGCTGTACACGTGTTTTGTCGTCGGGATGAAGCTTGCTTAACCAAAAGCTGCAGTTTTCATTTTCAGGATCAGGCTGATAGTGAAATAATTTATAAAACGATTCGCTCCACCAAATAGAGTTATCCGCAAGGTTCCTGTCCCAAATGGCATCATTTGTTGCCTCGGATACCAGTCTGAAACGTTCTTCGCTTGCAGACAGTTCCATGGTACGTTCTTCGACTTTATCTTCAAGTTCAACATTTAGTTTCTTGAGGGTTTCTCTAACCTCTATCAGTTCGTTATAATTGGTTTGCAAGCGAGTTTCGGCGGCTCTTTTTTCGGTACTATCGGTTAGTGTTGCCACAAAGCCATCCATCATTTTTACCGCTACAACTTCATAACATTTTTCGGTTCCGATATCATTAAAAGTAATTTCGGTATGTAATGATTTTCCGGTGTTAAAAACCGTCAGATATTGTTCTATACCGTTTTGTGAAAGAAGAGGTATGCTGGAAAGCCTTTTGCCTTCTGCCTTGCTTTTTATGTTGAATAAGTTTTCTGATGCATAATTGGCCGTTTGCAATTCAAAATCAACAATTTCTCTCTTATTGTTTCTTATAGCTTTAAATGCTACAATAGCACTTAAACTTGAATTAAAAACTCCGTTGATAATATTATTCAGATTTTCTATGGCTGTGATATCCACGAAGGTTACAATAGCTCCGTCTAAAGTTTTATCCTGGCGAATGTAAGGTAGAATGCGCATCAAACATCTGCCGTCATTGTTAAGGATAATTTCTTTTTCTATCGTTGCCCCGTCTTTTATTACCTGCTCTATATCATTTAAGAGGTTGTTATACCGGATATTTGTGGAAATATGGTTGATAGGTCTGCCAATATCAGATTCGATGAGGTTAACCATATTAACCGCTGCGAAATTGAACTTTCTGATACGCAGATCAGAATCAAGGAAAATCTGGCCAATGTCGATGCTTCTGAAGAAGTTATTTAAATCATCATTCAGCTCAATAAGCTCTTTTATTTTAAGCTGATGTTCGGTGTTTAATGTGTGTAATTCCTCGTTAAGTGATTGAAGCTCTTCATTGCTCGACTGTAATTCTTCGTTGGCGGATAAAAGCTCTTCGTTACTCGATTGAAGCTCCTCGTTGGTAGTTTCCATTCCCTCAATTGCCATTTGAAGGTTTGAGCGTGTTTCGGTAAGTTCAATTTCTAGTTCTGCAACATATTGAGTTTGCTCTGCAGAGGATAAAATATTGGAATCTTCTTTTTGGTATATATGGCTTTGATGGTGTTCGCCAAGAATAATCAGGGTATGGAGCTTTCCGTCTAAAGGTTTTGCTGGTGTCACAGAAATGCTCACAAAAGTTTCGTATTCTTTCGATTTTACACGAACACTTTTCAAAAATATTTTCCGTTCTTCTTTCCAGCTTCTTCTTACGGCGGTGTTTAACGCTACCGATAACTCCTGGGGTACCATTTTTAGGAGGTTGAGGTTCAATTTCTTTTCGGGAAGTGATAAAAATCTGCTATAGTTTCCCGCTGCTTCTTTTATTTCGAAAGTAGTGTCGATGTAAAAACAAACATACCCGAAATCCTCAATCATGGAATCGCTAAAATCTTGAATCAGCGGATTTGTTTTAGCCTTATCTATCTTAGGGAAATTTACCAAACGGCGTGGAATGGCTGCTTTACCGTCTGTCGGCCGATAACTCTCGTATGGCTGATTTTTGTTCTTGCTAATCTTTCTGAAAATTTTCCACTTACTGTTTACCTCGTAAACGCAATCTCTTATTGAGTTAATAGTTTCGCTAGGCCCCAAAAACAAAAATCCATCCATATTTAAAGAGAAATGGAGCGTGGATAATACTTTTTGCTGCAATACATTATTCATGTAAATCAGCATGTTTCTGCAGCTTACCAGATCATTTTTAATGAACGGGGGATCTTTGATAACATTATGACGGGCAAATACGATCTGTTTTCTGATTCTTGGTATAACAGAATAACATTTTCCTTCACGAATAAAATACTCTTCCAGTACCTGAGGCTCAATGTCTTTAGCAATGGTATCGGGGTAAAGATTTCGTGCCGCAAAGTCAATATTGCTTTCATCAATATCAGTGGCGAAAATTTTTACATCTAAGTTTCTACGAACCTTTTTAAGGTATTTATCAATAAGTATGGCCAGCGAATAAGCTTCCTCGCCTGTGCTGCAAGCACACACCCATGTTTTTAAAATGTCGTTCTCTCTTTTATTCACCAATATGGAGGGAAGAACCTCTTTAAATACACTGTCGAAAGCCGGCTGATCTCTGAAAAACTTGGTAACTCCTATTAAAAAATCCTTGCTCAGCCGATTTACTTCCTCGTCATCTTTGTGAAGATAATCTACATAATCCTTCAGCTTATTAAAACCTTTCTGCCCCATTCTTTTGCCTATTCGGCGAATAATGGTTGGTGTTTTATAGTAGTGGAAATCGTAGCCGTTAGTTTTATAAATACGCGAAAAAATTTCAGCCAATAATCCATCGTCTATTTTGCCTTTATTAAGTACATGGATAGGATTTTCCTGGATGTGATTGTAAATTTCCTCAGGCATCATTTCCGGGGGGAGAATAAAATCTGCATTACCCGAAGTGATAGCACTGTTTGGCATACCGTCGAACTTTGCAGTAACCGGATCCTGGACGATAACCATTCCGCCAAATTGCTTAATGGTTTCAATGCCCCGAGTTCCGTCGGTTCCGGTACCCGAGAGTATTATCGCGATAGCTTTTTCTTTCTGATCTTGGGCCAGAGTGCGTAAGAAATAGTCGATAGCTGTATTGGGTGCTTTTTCGGGTACTTTTTCTTGCAATTCAAGCTTCCCGTTTTTTATGGTCATTAGCTTTTTGTTGGGAATGATATAAACACATTCTTTATGAACGGCCATCCCATCTTCTGCTTCGAACACCTTCATGTGGGTATGTTTGGCAACAAGCTCTACCAGCAAACTTTTATAATCGGGAGAAAGATGCTGAATTACAACAAAAGAGAGATTGGAGTTTTCGGGCATATTGTCAAAAAACTCGTGGATAGCCTCAAGCCCTCCCGCTGACGCACCAATAGCTACTATAAAATGGTTAGTTTTTACACTTGGCTGTACTTCTTTTTCGCCCTTACTTACCAGCTCTTCTAGCGACATCTTTCCTTTGAAATTTAATTGTATATATACTTAGCTGAAAATTCAAAAATAAAACTTCTAACCTCTTCCGCAATATAATAAGTACCTGCTCTGACAAAGTATTCGGGATGGGTTTACTGCCAGGCTGATGGCCCCGGACGATTGTCCCAGATCCGATAGGTCTTGAAGTAAATAACGAGATTTTCGCCTGTTAAAATAATAGTCTATTATGTTTTTTCCGTTAACCGCAGAGTTAAGCTTTTGCTCAAAAGCGGCAATGTACGCATAGAAAAAAACTGTTGAAAACTTTAAACTGGCGGCTTCAGTATCCAGTAGTTGGATTTGTTGAATGATTGGAGTTTCGAGTTCCTGATGCGGTAATTTAGTGTGGAGTTTGAGTGTTTCTGTTAGCATAATAAAAAATGCCTCCTGATTTCGCTAATGTCGCAAACCAGAAGGCTACTACATTCAGATTCGGTAACGCAATGATATGGTGTTGCCAATTGCCTGAATTAATTCTTTAATAATCGGACTTGAAGATTCTTTTTGGGTCCAGCCGCTTTGCCCGATTTTACATAGCGTTACGGTAGTGCCCTGCAACAGAATTTGCGATTCTACAGTTCTGTCAATTTGATTTAGCTTAATTAATTGAAAATGGAACTTAGCTCCCGCCAGGTTAATTGTAAATATTTGTCCCATGTGTTTATACTTAGTTGAATAATAACATAAATATTGGGCATGTTGTTTGAATGTTAATCCCGGAGGCTTAAATCTGGCACAAAAATTCTATTTCGTGTAGTATGTTGAAGATGCTAAAACCAGCTGATAATCCATCCCAAAAGCTCCCAAATTACGTAGAGTAGCAATGAGAGTAATAAAACCAGCACTATTATAGCTATTATCCAAACACTTTTCCCGCTTCCCTGATGTTTTCCCTCTTCATAGTGTTGTTTTAAAAGCCTAATGTTTTTAGAATTGGCTTTATAAAGGAAATCAAATAAGTGTCCCAATATCGGGATAGAGCCTATAGTAACATCAAGCAGTGCATTAACACCCATTAAAGCCACAATTTTTCCACTAGCCCCGTTTTTCGCCATTGTTAAAATTAAGGCGGCCGTAAGTAAAAATCCCGACAAGCCGCCCACCGCAGGTATAAGATTTAATATCGGATCTAAACCAAATCGAAAACTTGTGCCTGGAATACGAAAGCGTTCGTCTAAAAGATATGCGATCTGTTCTACCCACCGCAGTTTTCCGGTTAGTTGTACGGGTTGTTTATTCTTGTTTATCATATTTAATTTCTAAAGTTTTGTGTAACCATAATTCCATAAACGCCGCCATCGAGAATACCTATTCCCAATCTTCCGAACGATTTATGAAGAATATTTGCTTTATGGCCGGGAGAATTCATTAAACCGGTATGTGCAATGGAAAGGGTTTGGGCAAGAGCCAGATTTTCGCCGGCGGCCATAAAGCGCAGTTTTGCGGCCCGTATCCGGTCGAAAGGTGTTTTGCCTTCCGGGCTAATATGTGAAAAATAGCCCTTTGCAAACATGTCGGCCGAATGCTTAAGGGCTACTTTTGCAATCTCAGGGTCGGCTTTTAATGAATTTAAACCAGCTTTTTTGTGTTCTTTATTTACCATGTCGAGCATTTCAGTTTCAAGATCCTGCCGCCTTGCGGGGGTTTTAACTGTAAAATTTAGTTTAATAAATTTATCAGATCCTGGCTTTGAAATTTTTCTGCTGATGGAACGGTTTATATCATCGAGATAAGGGGCAAGCTTAGTATCAAATTTTTCAATGTTAGCGGATAATTTACCTGCGATTTTGCTTTCACGCGCCTCGTTGCTGAATGCCGATGGCAGGGGTAAGATAAAAAGTAATAATGCTGTAAGTGCCGCGTAAACAATCCCGCTAATAAAACCCGGAATTGCTCCGGCAATTTTATTCGCTTTTGTTGTATGAGAATCAGGCGAAATTTTTTGTAATACATTTTGCGCGACATAGGATAAGAAAAATCGAATAACAATCAGCAAAAACAAAAAGGTTAATGGCACCGTCCAGAAATTGTCGGAGTCGGTTAATTTTTTCACTAAGGAAACAAGGGCGGGATAAAGCAAGAAGGTTAGCATCAAACCACCCAGCCACCCGACAAGGTCAATTGTTCCTAATATAAAGCCTTTTTGAATGCCACCCCAAGCCGATAAAAGCACAATTATCCCCAAAAGAGCATCTATATAATTCATTATTTGTAAATTCTATTATCAGAACAAATACAACATCATGAGGTTCTGATAATATCAATAATTGTAATTTTTCAAGGGGAGGTTTGCCTTGGCTGTGATGAGTTTATTGCTTGTTTATTTGTTTTTTAGCAACATTTTAGTTATTTGATTAAAAAATTGATATTTATTTTCAAATAAATTTGCATAATTAGTAATCGGTCATTATATTTGAATCAGGTTTATAATTGGTTAGTTAAAGGTCTCCATCCTCCCCGTTTGGAGGCCTTCTTTTTTTGTTAAAATTCAAATTTAAAAAACCACCTCCTGATAAATACGTTGCTCTAAAACAAGTAAATACTTGAAACATCAATTTACCTATTAAAAAAACTATTATGGAAAACACGTCGAATAACGATCAGCGAATGCTGACTGGAATGTTCAGAGACAGAGAGAGTGCAGAACGTGCTTACAATTCTTTACACTCAAGAGGCTACAGCCAGGATGATGTAAATCTAATGATGTCTGACGACACAAGAAAACGTCACTTTGAAAATAGTGATAATGATTCGGATCTGGGTAACAAAGCACTTGAAGGTGCGGGTACTGGTTCGGCGATAGGCGGAACAACCGGAGCTATTATCGGTGCGATTGCCGCGATTGGTACTTCACTTGCAATTCCTGGTTTGGGATTAGTTGTAGCCGGACCTATTGCGGCTGCTTTGGCAGGTGCGGGAGCCGGTGGTTTAACCGGAGGAGTTGTTGGTGCTTTAATCGGATCGGGAATTCCAGAGGACCGTGCGAAACATTACGAATCGGGAATTAAAGAAGGCGGTATTGTAATGGGGGTTAAACCCAGAACAGACGAAGATGCCGAGTATCTTGAAAACGAATGGAAAAGCAACCGGGGCGAGCATATTTATCGTTAAGTTTTATAAAACAGAAAAGGTTCGCTTGTGCATCAAGCGGACCTTTTTTGTTTTAGCCCAAATTTCCACCGATTCGTCTGTAAAGCATTTTTGGTTTAAATGCTAAATCTTTTCCTAAACTCATTCGTGCGGCTTGCTTAAGGTAATTGAATTTATGCGATACAAGAAACTGACACGCAGCGACATTCTCTTCGGGTAAGGCGCAAAAAGGCCTTGTGGATAAGCTCAGGCTTAAAAGCTGGGTTCCGGCAAATTCATCTTTGGCTACAACCAGCCCTTCTCCTAAGCCTGGAAGGTAGAAGCCAATAACATCACCATTATCAACATAAACTTTTGCCCCTGGTAAGTGTGCTTTCAAAAGGTTCGACCGGTTTTCTCCTGATGAGAGCATATCCAGTTTCAAAACATCATCGTACAAATCCAAGCTCAGATCTCTAATTTGGGGCAAGGCATTAAATAGAGTATTACATTCTTCTCGTTTATAAAAGTGGTAGTCAGAAGTTTTCTTAAATCCCAGCTTTTGGTATACGGGTTCGCCTGCATCTGTAGCGATAAGGGAGATAGTTGGAAATTGCCTGGCGTTAATAATTGTTAGTAGTGATTGGGTTACAAAGGTTCCGCAGCCACGGTTTCTAAAGTCTTTGTGAGTAATGATGTGTCCCAGCCAAGCCGAGTTAGCGTGAAAAACTACAGCTCCTATAGCAACAATACGTTTGTCGATCACCACTTTTAAAGCCCTGCAAAAAGACGATCTGATATAAAAATCAAAATGGGGGGTAATATCCGGCCAGCCATCTGGCTGTAACTCTTTTATTCCCTCAATATCATTAAGTGCAATTTCTAAAACCCGCATTTAATTCACTAATTGAATGAATTTTTTAAATCATTTAAACATAATAATTCTTACACAGTTATCTAGCCATGAACTGGATTTTAATAAAAGATAAGTTACCACAACAGGGAGAGGATGTTCTCCTTTTTGACGGCGGGCAAATCTACTTTGGTTATTATAGTGAGATCTCAAAGAAATTCATTCTTGGTAATGATAAAGTTGAGGTAAATGACTTTACTCACTGGATGCAATTACCCGCCTTTCCGGAAAAATAACCAAACTTATTTTATTGTCTCATTGCAGTGCTATCTATATGAATAATAATAACATCATAGTTTATCCGGGCGAACCGTATCCTCTGGGGGCTACCTGGGACGGCAAAGGAGTAAACTTTGCACTATATGCTGATTCTGCCACAAGGGTAGAGCTTTGCTTGTTTTACGGCCCTGATGATGAGGCCGAATACGCCAAAATTAAATTAATAGAACGTTCGCACCAGGTATGGCACGCCTATTTACCCGAAGCTCGTCCGGGGCAGTTATACGGATATCGGGTTTATGCGCCTTATGAGCCGGAAAACGGGCACCGCTATAATCCCAACAAATTATTAATCGATCCTTATGCAAAGGCGATAGCCGGAACGGTAGATTGGCACGACGCATTATTCGGCTATCAAGTGGGGCATCAGGATACAGATCTCACTTTTAGCGAAACAGATAGCGGCCCTTTCATTCCAAAGTCGGTTGTGATCAATCCCGAGTTTGACTGGAAAGGCGTAGAATCTCCAAAAATTCCTTACCATAAATCGATTATTTATGAAACCCATGTAAAAGGATTTACCCAATCTCATCCGGATATCCCGGAAGAAATTCGCGGAACTTACGCGGGGCTCTCTCATTCGGTTACTTTAAATTATTTAAAACAGCTCGGTATCACCGCCATCGAGCTGATGCCTGTACATCAGTTTGTTAGCGACAGATTTCTCGCAGAAAAAGGGCTTCATAATTATTGGGGATACAATACTATCGGCTTTTTTGCGCCCGACGCGCGATACTGCTCAAGCGGAATACTTGGTGAGCAGGTGAATGAGTTCAAAAATATGGTTAAAGAATTTCATCAGGCAGGAATTGAAGTTATTCTTGATGTAGTTTATAATCATACAGCCGAAGGAAATCAAAACGGCCCTACCTTATCATTTAAAGGAGTAGATAATAGTTCTTATTACCGTTTGATGGACGACAATAAGCGCTATTATAAAGATTATACCGGAACCGGGAACACGCTTAACGCCAATTTGCCTAACGTATTGAGGCTCATGATGGATAGCTTACGTTACTGGATTTTGGATATGCATGTTGATGGCTTCCGATTTGATTTGGCGGCTACTTTGGCAAGAGAACTTCATGAAGTGGATCGTTTAAGTGCCTTTTTTGATATCATACATCAAGACCCTATAATTTCACAGGTTAAGCTTATCGCAGAGCCCTGGGATATTGGCGAAGGTGGTTACCAGGTAGGGAAATTTCCTCCGGGCTGGGCAGAATGGAATGGCAAATATCGTGACTGTATTCGTGATTACTGGCGCGGTGCCGATAGCATGTTGGGCGAATTTGCCGAGCGCTTTACAGGAAGCCCCGATCTATATCAGGATGATTACCGAAGGCCCACCGCAAGTGTAAATTTTGTAACCGCCCACGACGGTTTTACCCTGCATGATCTGGTATCTTATAACGAGAAGCATAACGAAGCAAACGGCGAAGGTAATAATGATGGCGATAGCCATAATCGGTCATGGAATTGCGGCGCAGAAGGAGATACCCGCGACACCGCGATACTGGCTCTTCGTAACAAACAAAAACGCAACTTTTTAACCACTATGTTTCTTTCGCAGGGGGTACCTATGCTGGTAGCGGGCGATGAAATAAGCCGCAGTCAAAACGGGAACAATAATGCCTACTGCCAGGATAACGAGGTTTCATGGCTTAATTGGGCTGCCGCGGATATCGAACTGCTTGAGTTTACAAAAAAACTGATCCATATCCGTAAAAATCATCCAAGTTTTTGTCGCCGGCGATGGTTTAAAGGCCGTCCGATAAAAGGGGTGGGCCTGGAAGACATCGCATGGTTCCAGCCTCATGGCGAAGAAATGTCTGAAGAAAACTGGAACCATGATTTTGCGAAATCACTGGCAGTGTATCTTAATGGTCGGGGATTACTTACTGTGGGTGTAAAAGGTGAAATTATAATAGACGATAGCTTTTATGTGATCTTTAACGCCCATCACGAGCCTCTTGATTTTAAGCTTCCCGAAGAAATATACGGTAAAGAATGGATTAAAATTCTTGATACAAGTAATCCCAAAGCTGAGGAAGAGGTTTTTAAAGCTGAAGATATTGTAAGAGCAGATGGCCGTTCGGTAGTTCTGTTGCAGCATAAAATTCTTAAAAACGATGCAAATAAAGGCATCTAACCAAATTAATCAAAAAAGATGTGGGTACACAGTAGGTTACAAACGAGAACGATGAAGCAATATATTTTCTAAGTACAAGGTTAATCAAAGGCTCTTCACCCTAACTTCCTCCATCATTCTAAGCAACTGTGCGGGAGTTATCGGTTTGCAAAAGAAACCTGCTACAAGAGGGTTATCGTTGGCCTGTATCTCATCGTTAGGATCTACAGATGAAGTGACTATGTAAATTTCTATCGACTTTTTCAAAGAGTTTGCCATTACCTCGAACGATTCGAGAAACTCCCAGCCATCCATAAAAGGTGAATTCAAATCGAGAAGAGCAAGGTCTGGAAGAAACTGAGGTTGATTGCGATTTCTTTTCAGGAAATTGAAAAAGTCTGCGCAATTAGAAAAATTCAGGATTTTACTATCAGGTTGTAATTTTGTAAGAGTACGGTTAATGATGAACTGGTAAATTTGATCATCATCAACAACAGCAATTTTAAGCGGCTTCAATTACATTCATTTACATCGCAATTTAGAAAATACTTTGAAAGGCTGTGTGTGAATTAATTGATTGTTGAAAAGTAGCTCGATTGTGGAATAATACAGCGTAACCCGAAAAAATAAATACCGGTTTCAGTCGTTTAGTGCTTTTGCGAAAATCCTTTTAAATCTTCCGCCGCTACCGAATCGGTAGCTCCCGCCGCTATTTTCTCTTTAATCGAATCCTCTTTAGCGACCATATCGGCAACCGTTGTTTCTGTTAGAATTTTTAGCGTGGCATCTCTTACATCTTTCATTACGTCCCTGATACCGCAATAACCCTCATCAATGCATTCATCGCACTTTTCGTAAAAGTTGAGGCTTACGCATGGAAGCAAAGCAATAGGCCCGTCAATAATCCTGATGATAGCGGCAAGTTTAATTTCTTCGGGTTTTTTCATCAGGTAATAACCGCCGCCCGCACCTTTTTTACTACCTAAAAATCCGCTTCTCTTAAGTTCAAGTAAAATAGCTTCAAGAAATTTTTTGGGTAATTGTTCCTTTGAGGCTATCTCGGAAATAAGCATAGGGGTATTCGCTTTGTTTCTGGCCAGGGCCATTAAAGCTTTAACAGCATATTTAGTTTTCTTTGTTAGCAAAGCTTATCTATAAAGTTAGTATACCAAATATACTGTTTTAACTAAAAAAGCATCATGATAATTGTACGGAGAGAAACAATAATAATAACGATTCCTACGGCAAGCATAATGGTTTTTACGGGGAGTTTCCTCGACAAGCTTGCTGCTATAGGAGCTGCTATCATGCCTCCGATTACCAGGCCCAAAATAATCTGAAAATGGGTTAGCCCCAGCATTAAAATAAAGGTAACAGAGCTTGAAAAAGCTACAAAAAATTCGGTGAGATTAACAGATCCAATAGTGTAGCGTGCATTTCTGCCGCCTGCCAAAAGTGTGGAAGTTACAATCGGCCCCCATCCGCCACCGCCAATCGAGTCGAGGAAGCCTCCGCATATCGCTAAAATGCCTACGTTTTTAGTTTTTTTCTTTTTTCTTCTCACCGAAAGGGCTTTTCGGATAATTATTACCCCTAAAATCATTGTATAAGCAGACACCACAGGTTTGATCATATAACTATACTCTTCCAGTGATGATAAAATATATGCGCCAAGCACGGCACCCACAATCCCCGGTAGTAATAGATTTTTAAAGAGTTTATTATTAACGTTACCAAAGCGTAAGTGCATTAAGCCCGAAACTCCGGATGTAAAGATCTCCGATGTATGAACACTTGCGCTGGCGGCGGCGGGAGTTACCCCGAATGAAAGAAGAAAGGTGGTAGCACTTACTCCGTAGGCCATTCCTAATGCTCCGTCAATCATCTGAGCGATAAAGCCGCCCAGTATATAAATAAATATTTCGGAAGTAACTTGCTGGCTTACCCAGGTTGAGGCAGTAGAAATATTCTCAAAATTAACATAGGTAAATAGTAAATGCCCTAACACCATCAGGCAAATGGCTGCCCCGCTGTATACCAGGTAATGCACCAGCTTTTTATGCCTTTTTGTCTCTGGCTCCGTTTTAACCGCAAGTACAGAAGTTATATCATTCAACTGGCGTACCTTATCCGAAAAATCGCCGCCTAATTTTTGACGGATCTTTTCCATGTTTTCAAGCACCTCTTCCATCTCGTGAGGGATAGCCTCGTTAAGAACTTCTTTAACGCGTTTGGCGATAGTTGGAGATTTGCCGTTTGTAGAGATGGCGATTTTAAGATTACCTTTTTGAACTACTGAACTTAGATAAAAATCACACAGTTCCGGCTTATCCGCTACATTGGTTAATATGCCTCTGTCCAGGCAGGCCGAATGTATTTCGTAACTAATGTCTTTATCGTTTATCGCGATGATAGCTAAATCGATGCCTTCCAGATCCTCGGGAATAAACGCACGCTCTTCAAAGTGAATGTTATGCTTTTTAATGAAGTTTCTTGCCTCCGGAGATATTTCCGGAGCCACGATCCGGATAACAGCCTTGGGACTATTTTGATAAAGCGCTGTCAGTTTTTCAGTAGCAACATAACCACCGCCAACCACCAGAGTAGTCAGTTTTTCGAGTTTAAGGAAAACGGGAAAAAGCGTATTATGCTCTTTGTAAGTACTGGCCACCAAATGCTCCTCAATAATAGTTCCTGACATAGATAGCTAATCTTTATTGAGTAGTTAACTGCGCATTACGATATGCCGTAAGTTGCTGATTGAAAAGCTTGGACTGGTTAACATAATATTCAGCGAATTCTCTTCCGGGCTCTTGTGTGTTGAGCTGATAAACCAATTCAGGAAAACTAACATCAAGCTTGATTTTTCCGGAAGCAACAAAATACTCTTCAAAATCCTTTACAATTCCGGCCTGGGTATTCGTCTTCTTATCTTCAGATACTAAAAGTGCTTTCGCCGAATGAATAAATCCTGTATAGGCGTAATAAATAGCATCCGAATATTCTCCGGCCGCAAATGATGAATCGGCGTTCTGGAGTTTTTCCTCAGCTTCCAATAACAGCGTAGCTATCAAATCAATCATCACGCTGGCGCATTCGCCTATTCCGATTGCCGGTTTATAAGCTTCGGTTTGCTCCCAATCTATAAAATCATCGGGAGTAATATTGTCGTGCGTTGCAAGCGGATGTAAAAGGTCGTAGAAGTAAATTTTGCCCTGGCGGGTGTAATATTGATTAAACAACTCGCCTTCCAGCGCATTTTGCTGGTAATCCGCTAATACGGTTCTCAAAACTTCCGGCCCGCGTTTACTTGGAACTTTTACAATTTTCTCAGAAGCAACACCATGCCCGTCGCCGGTAGGGCCGCCACCTAAAAGAACCTGTAAAGCAGGCGCAACCAGTGCCCCGATTTTCATGCTTGAACCATGAAAGCCTATAGCTGCCATAGCATGCTGGCCGCAGGCATTGATACAGCCGCTTATCTTAATGGTGATGTCTTTATTGTAGATCAGGTCGGGGTATTCCTGATGCAGAACTTTTTCAAGCTCGCGGGTAATACCGGTACTGTTCGAAATGCCTAGGTTACAGGTGTCGGTTCCGGGGCACGAAGTAATATCGGCCACACTTTCGAAGCCGGGCGTAGCTAAACCGAGTTCATTTAATTTTTCGAATAAATAAGGAAGGCTTTCGTGCTTAACAAAGCGAAGCATCATTCCCTGGTTATTAGTTAATCGAATATCATCAGCCGCTACCTCACGAACAATGGCAATTACTTTTCTGGCTACAGGTGTTTTAATGTCTCCGTTCTGAATCCTCACACCAACGGATACGAAGCCTTCTTGTTTCTGAGGGTAGATATTTGTTTTTAACCACTGCTCGTATTTCAGCGGATTGGAAATTTCCAAAATCGGGACAGTTCCGGCGGGAAGAGCGAAATCGGCGCCTACGCTTCTGTCTATTTTATAAACTTTAGATTTTAACGCAAGGCGTTCTTTCTCAGCGAGTTCTAGCAGCGTTTCTCTGCCCATTTCCTGAATAAGGTATTTCATACGGGCCTTGTTCCGTTTCGCACGTTCGCCGTAACGGTCAAAAACTCTGATGATGGATTCGGCAAAAGGAATAATATGATCTTCGTGAACAAATTCCGAAGCCACTTCCGCAAGGTGCGGCTGAGAACCTAAACCTCCGCCAAACATTATTTTAAAGCCGCGTACTTCTTTCCCGTTCTCAATTTTAATTTTAGGAACAAATCCTAAATCATGAATAAAGGCATAGCCAGTGTCTTTTTCGGATGATGAAAACGCGATTTTAAATTTACGCCCCATATCCTGGCAGATAGGGTTTCTTAACAGGTACTCGAAAAATGCGTGAGCGTATGGGGTTACATCAAAAGGCTCGTTGGGATCTACCCCGGCCATTGATGATGCGGTAACGTTTCTTACTGTATTTCCGCAAGCCTCGCGAAGCGTTACTGAATCTTTTTCAAGTTCGGCCCACAGTTCGGGTGTGCGCTCCAAACTCACAAAGTGTAATTGTATATCCTGACGGGTGGTGATATGCAGGTTTCCGGTAGCGAAATTATCAGATACGTCCGAAATACGCTCCAACTGTTTCGTCGTAACTTTTCCGTATGGTAATTTTATACGTACCATTTGAACTCCCGGCTGACGTTGTCCGTAAACACCGCGAGCCAGTCTTAAGCTTCTGAATTTTTCTTCATGAAGTTCACCCTCACGAAACATCCGAATCTTCTTTTCCAGTTCGATAATGTCTTTTTCTACAATCGGATTCTCTAATTCAGTCCTAAAACTTTGCATTTCCTATAGAGTTAATAGTTTAAGCTGCAATAATACGTAAAAAGCACTTTTTTTGAAAATTAATTTGTAGTCAAGCTGTCAGATAGGTGTAAACAATCTCGCAATACTATTTGCTGTTGAAAATTGCCCGACCTAAATGGAGATATTTACAATACTCAATGACTATCAGTAAAAAGCGGATTTCTTTATATATCATGTCAGCAGTGTACTTGCTGGCAGGCTTAAATCATTTCATCAATCCACACTGGTATTCGAAGATTACGCCGACGTGGTTGTGTTGTCATAAAGAACTGATTATTCTAAGCGGCATCTGTGAAATTTTACTTTCTATCAGTTTGTTATTTCCGAAAACACGCAGATTCGGTGCCTTCGGGATAATCGCATTATTAGTTGCGGTATTCCCCGCGAATATCCAGATGTTCGTGAACTACCTTAACTCTGAACATCCGCAAACATGGGTAACAGCCATCCGTTTACCACTACAACTATTCCTGATTTGGTGGGCCTTTTTGTTTACAAAACCTTTGAGATAAACAATTTATTTTTCACACCGTTCTACAATTTACCTTGTATCTTTAATTATGACAGAAGTAAACATCCCTCGCCTTGATTTAAACAATTATCTTAAAGGAACTCCTGAGCAAAAGAAGAAATTCTCGGATGATATAGGACGAGCATTTACCGACACAGGTTTTGTAACCATCGCTAATCACGGGCTATCCGCAAGCCTGATGCGGGAGCTTTATACTGAAGTTAAGAAGTTTTTCGATCTGCCCGATGACATCAAGCTTAAATACGAAAAGCCAGAGCTGGCAGGGCAGCGTGGCTATACCAGCAAGGGAAAAGAGAAAGCCAAAGACTCAAAAACCCCCGATTTAAAGGAGTTTTGGCAAAGGGGACAAACCGTTAGCGATAGCGATCCCGTTAAGGAAGAGTATCCCGATAATGTAATTGTAGACGAACTTTCGAGATTTAATGAGGTTACCAAAGAGGTTTACGAGAAGCTGGAATTTGCCGGTGTAAATCTGTTAAAAGCTATTTCAGTTTTTCTCGGCCTGGATGAAAATTACTTTGCTGATAAGGTTCATAATGGGAATTCGATTTTGCGGGGCATTCATTATTTCCCGATTACAAATCCCGATTCGCTTCCGCCAGATGCGGTGCGTGCTGGTGCGCATGAGGATATCAACTTAATTACATTATTGATTGGTGCAAGTGCCGACGGGCTTGAAGTTTTTACCGTAAACGGCGAATGGTTTCCGGTTAAAGCTCAGGGTGAGGATATTGTTGTAAATGTTGGCGATATGCTGCAGCGTTTAACCAATAACAAGCTAAAGTCGACTACGCACAGGGTGGTAAATCCGCCCAGGGAACTGATGAAAACATCACGTTATTCGGTGCCTTTCTTTCTGCACCCAAAATCAAAAATGGACTTAACTTGTCTGGATATTTGTGTGGATGAGGCGCATCCTAAAATTTATTCGGATATGACTGCCGGAGAATATTTGGATGAACGACTACGGGAGATTGGATTGAAAATGTAAAGCATTTGCTTTTGGAAGGCTCAGGCTTTCCAAAAGTTCTATTTCTTTATCTCTTCTAAAATCGCTTTTTCAAGATCATCAGGGCACTGGGTTCCGATAATGTATTCGAGCCCGTCTCTATCCGTAAGGCCCACAGCATCTTTCCCACCGGCATAAAACCTTATTTTCCCTTTTTGATGCAGGTTGTATACCGGATTATTAAGCATGTAAGAACTATAGGGTCTTTTTTCAACTTTTACGATACTGTTTAAATCAATCTTTACGAGTTTAGTAGTCCATAGTCCGTCCAGAATTAAACTTTTATTCTGCACGGTAGTTCGGTAATGAACCATAAAAAGCATCAGGATAGAAACTATCAGGATCCCGAAGCCTACAATCAGGAACAGGTCGCCGTTCCGGTCTCTGTTTTCGGTAACAAAATATGCTGTAAAGGCAAAAAGAATCATCACCACGCGAATACTGATCCGGTTAAAATCCCTTCCCAAATATTGTTTTTCGGTAAATATGGGTTTAGTATTCATGTGTGTTTTGCTTTTCGAATATAATAACTTTTTTTGTCTGCGGGGTAACTTTATAGCGTTCATCAGACCGGTAACCCGCTACCCATAAAATATCGCCGTTGCCGTTTACCAAAACCGGGATATTCGATTTCAAAGTAAGGGGTATTTTCAATCCTGTAAAAAAGTCACTTAATTTTTTCTTCCCTTTCATCCCGAACGGGTAAAAATAATCGCCGGTATCCCATTGACGCAAAATCAACGGAAAATGTAACAGGGCTTTATCAAAAAAAGCGGTATTATTTGAAATGCCCGCCTGAAGCCTGGCAGCATCTGTATCCTCTATACGGAATTGAAATTTTCCCCATCGCACTAAAACCTCATCCGGGTTGATTAATTTAGGGGATATAGTACCTGCCGCTATTTGGGAAAGTATCAGCGCATTTCTGTCGAGCAATAAACGATGCGTACCCGATTCAAAAATCTTACCCGGTTGGCCCTCCCATGAATCTGCGAGGTCTTCCAGCACACTTTCGGAAAAGTTATAGAGCCTGAATAATTCGTAGAGCAAAAGTTTCCGTGGTTGCAGTGCTTTTAATTTTTCTAATGAAATCTGAATATTTCCCGAGGGGAGATTTTCGAAAATTTCTTCGCGCAAAGCGGATGTTTGGAGATTTAAAAAATCTTCCAGCTCCTTAAATCTCCGGGTATTGCTCTCAAACGTATTTTCCAAAAATGGGTTTAGCTCTTTGAGCCTTGGAATTACTTCCAGCCTGAGTTTGTTTCTGGCATATTTCGCCAAAGAATTCGAGCTGTCTTCCCGAAAAGGAAATTGGTTTTGATTTACGATAGGATCAATCTCATCTCTTTTAAGAAACAATAGCGGGCGGATCAGCTTTCCTCTTTTTGGTAAAATGCCGTGCAAGCCCGCAATTCCCGTTCCCCTTACCAAATTTAACAGAACCGTTTCTGTTGTATCGCTTTGATGGTGAGCAAGTGCGATATAGTCGTAGTTATTTTCCTTTCGAATAGTTTCGAACCAATCGTAACGCAATTTCCTTGCAGCCATTTGAATGGATAATTGATTGGCTTTTGCATAAGTTTCTGTTTCGAAGCGGATATGGTAAAACTCAACTTTAAACTGTTCTGCCAGCCTGCGTGTAAAGTTTTCGTCTTCATCAGATTCATCGGCTCTTAACCCGAAGTTGCAATGAGCAATGCCAAAGCTAAATTTCGCTTCGTTAAATAAATGCGCCATTAAAACCGAATCTTTTCCGCCGCTTACGGCCAGCAATACCTTCTCATCTGCCGCGAACAGGTTGTTCTGCTCAATAAAAGATATGAATCTGTGGAGAGGTAACATTTGTCAAAATTATCTAAATATATCTTGTATTTAATGCTTTAACATACTTTAACGGCCCGGGTGTAGTTAGATGGTTATAAAAAACTAATTTTGCGGCGTGAGGAAAATACTCTTTATATATTTTTTAATCCTTTCTGCACTTGGTGTTTCTGCGCAGAGTACGGTTCAATTGGTGCAATCTCAATCGTTATCGCCGCGTAAAAGCGATCTGCGTGTTATTAAGCCTGTATTTGCCCAAGACGGTACTACCTTATCGGCAGATAGTGCTTACTTTAATAATGCCGCCAATGCGTTTGACGCATTTGGTAATGTGGTAATTACCCAAAGTAACGGAACAATAGTTTATTCTGATGAGCTTAATTATGACGGAAATACCAAACTGGCACTCCTTACCGGAAACGTGCGGCTGGTTGATAAAACATCAACGCTTACAACAAATTATCTTACTTATAATCTGGGTACCCGAATCGGAACCTACACGGGCGGCGGCCAGGTGAATAATCCACCCACGGTAATTACCAGTAAAAACGGCTATTATTTCGGCACTACCAGCGATGCCTATTTTCGCTATAATGTTGTGGTAAACAACCCTGATGTTTTGATGAAAACCGATACCTTGAGGTATAATTCTCTGAGTAAAATTTCATACTTCTACGGCCCTACCAATATTTTGAATAAAAGTGATAAAACCACTCTATATACCGAGAATGGACGATATGACACGGAGAATAACAGAGCCTGGTTCGGGAAGAAGAATTTGTATAAAGACGGCACTAAGACCTTAAAAGGTGATAGTTTATATTATGATGAACGCGCGGGATTCGGTAAAGCGATTAAAAATGTAACGTTTGTTGATACCGAGCAAAAAAGCATAATGAAGGGAAATGTAGGGATATACCGCAAAGCGGATGAAAGTGCTTTGATGACCGGGAGTGCTTACGTTACGATGGTTGTTGAAGAAGATTCGGCAAAAGTGGATACCATTTGGATGACCGCTGATACTTTGCTTACAAAACTGATTTTTTTACGTAATCTGGTGCCTCTTGACGGCGAAAAGCTAAAGTCGGACGCAGAGGTGGTTGAAGAGGAAGCGGCGGTAATTGTAGAAGGGGAGGAACCGGGGGCCACAGTGGTAGACAATGGTAAAGCAGCTTCAATTAACGCGGCTTCGGGTAACGCAGCCGTTCAGGATTCGGTGCCACCTGCCGTCGAGCCGGTGAAAGATCCTCCTAAGCGACGATTCTTCGGCTTATTAAAGCCTAAAAAGAAAAAGGAGCCCGATCAGGTTAAAATTGCTGATAAAAATAAAGTTGCGGCTATCGATTCTACAATCGCGATAGCGAAAAAAGACAGCATTAATAGCGCGAAAGACTCTTTAAAGAATGCAGCCGGCAATATCAAAATCCCTTTAGATACCACCCGAACCCGAATTATTCTGGCATATCATAAGGTGAAAATCTTCAAATCTGATTTACAGTCAAGATCAGATTCTGCGTTTTACAGCTACTCTGATTCTACAATCAGATGTTTTCAAAAACCGATGATCTGGACCCAGGGATCACAGCTTTCGGCGGATACAATATTTCTTCAGCTAAAAAATAGGAAGCTCGACAATATGCAGCTTAAAAAAGACGGTTTTATTGTAAGTACGGAGAATGACTCAACCAAATTTAATCAGGTTAAAGGAAAGAAAATGACCGGGCTCTTTCACAATAGCAGACTTCACCGGATGCTTGTGGATGGAAATGCGGAGAGTATTTATTACACGCTCGAAGATAGTGTCTATTCGGGCCTTAACCGAACTTTAAGTGGCCGGATGCGTTTGGATTTTGCCGACAATAGAGTAAAAGATGTAATGCTCGTACGTAAGGCCGAGGGTAACTACTATCCCATTGAGAAAGTGCCAAAAGAAAAAGATATGCTCGAAGGATTTATCTGGAAACCCAAAGACAGGCCTGCATCAAAAGAAGAAATTATACCCTCGTTAAGAACTGCTAAAAAGCCCGGAACGGCTCCGGTAAAGACACCTGTTCCGGCGAAGAAACCGGCGGTAGCTAAAGTTAACTAGTTAAACGAGTTCTGTTTCCCGAACAGGCTTTGCCTTTTGAGGAGCAGCTTTTTTATTTAACCACGTTAATAACTTCTTTTCGATTAGCAAGTGTACAATAACGCCGCCGACCACACTTCCCGCAAAGATTAATGTAGCAACTAATGCCAGGTATCCTGTTTCAGAAAAGCCCGGATTTAGTTTAGAGTAAATCCTCGTCATTGCTGATAAACTCATGTTATGTGTGAGATAAATAGAATACGAAGCATCGCCGATTAAAACCAGAAAGGCCGGAAATTTAATCGAAGTATTTTTTAGATCGAAGTCTACAGCCATGTACGTAAGTACTCCAAAGAACAGGGCCATTGCCATAACACTGAGCAGCTCTCTTTGAAAAACTAAACCTTCTATGTGCATATTCTTAAGTAAGAAAATCGAAAGAATCGCTAACACAGGTGCGGTAAATTTTAGAGGGATGTTAGCTTTCATGCGTATTAAATAAGCAACCACGCATCCCACCAAAAACTCTAAAATTATAATGTTAAAAAAGAAGTTGAGGTATTCATTCTCCGGACGAGACACGAACGAATTTACTACGATCAAAATGGCCCAGGCTAGTCCTGTCCATTTGGCGAATTTGAACCCGAACGTAATACTTAATCCAAAAACGAGGTAAAAGAGTACTTCATATGACAGTGTCCAGGCAACCCCGATCAGCCGCATGGCTTCATCAGGAATAAGTAAAAAAGATTTGATTAAAAGGCTCTGGATAACAGGAGATGTAAGGTCCATCGTCAGGCCTTCATCTTTCATAAATTGCGGGGTAGATTTTAAATAAATCAGTAGGGTGATTACAGCCACAACCCAATAAATCGGATATATTCTGATAAATCTTTTTTTGAAAAAGCTTAGGCACCTGGCTCTAATATTATCCGAACTTGTAAGATCGGAAAAGTGGACGTAAGTGATAATAAACCCGCTTAGAACGAAAAAGAAGTCTACACCTATAAATCCGAAATTGAAGAAATTACCGTAAGCTACGTAATTAAGGTGATTGGTAGTATTAGCGATCAAATGGTGCATAATAACCAGCATTGCCGCAACTCCACGAAATACTTGAATCAGCGTAAACTTCATACTATAAACATAATTTGGTTAGGATTCTATTCTATACGGCTCGAATCTGATTTAGGTTTGATATAAATGAATAGCTATTATTTAAACGCTATGGGGCTGTGGGTTGCTTGATGCACGTTTTGTAAGGAATTCAACAAGTTTATCCATTGCTTTCGCACGATGGCTGATTTTGTTTTTTTCTTCCTGGCTCATTTCCGAAAATGTATTCTGATAACCCTCAGGGCGAAATATCGGATCGTAACCGAAGCCGGAGCTGCCAGAACGCTCTCTTGTAATTTCACCCTCGGCACTTCCTTCAAAAAAGTATTCCCGGCCATCCAGAATTAATGAGATAACACACCGAAAGCGGGCTTTACGATTGGTATTAGCTCCTAAATTATCCAAAACCAGTTGCATATTTGTTTCCGTATCTCTCGATCCCGAATAATGTGCCGAATAAACACCCGGCTCGCCGCCCAGGGCATCTACTTCTAATCCAGAATCATCCGAAAAGCAATCCACCTTAAAGTGTTCGAAGATATATCTGCTTTTTTGCGAAGCGTTTTCTTCAAAAGTTATCCCGGTTTCGGGGATTTCGGCGAAGCAGCCAATTTCTTTCAGGCTTTTTAATTCAAAGGTCTGGCCTACCATGGCCTGCACTTCCTCGAGTTTGTGTTGATTATTGGTGGCAAACACCAGATGTTTCATACCGTCGGGTTTAAAAATTCAGACTAGATTTTCTTCATTTCATTCCAGAACACTCTTTTCTTATCAACGTTGTTAAGCATTTCGGCTATGCTGTAAGTGGCCAGAATTTTGGTGCTTTCGTGAACCGCTATTTGATTTGACTGAATGCCCGGGATATTAAACTGCGTTGGATTGATGCCAAAAAATATAATTGAATTGCATGCGAAAAAGTTCTTTAAGGCAGCGAAAGTTGCGTTAGGATATTTCCTGATGTTTAGCACAGCCACATCTTTCAGCTCCTGATTTTTCGCTTTAAGAATATTTACCAGGGTTTCTAATTCTTTTGGCTCGATGAAGGGATGCACAGGTTCATTAACCAGAACAAGAATATACTTGTTGTTTTCGCCGAGATATTCGAAATAAGAGGGCTCTTCTGTCGAAACTACTTCCTTAACGGGAAGCTCTTGCGCCCCGGCTATCACAGCCTCGGTTTTTTGAAGTGAGGGAAGAGAAGGCAGTTCGTCGGCCGAAATGCTATAGATCTCTTCAGTCATCAATAGTTGAAGGGCAAAGGGATGTGAAGTTTTAAGAATGCTCATTAGCGCAAAAATAATCGTATTCTGTTAAAAATAGTTAAAACATCTATGCGTTACTAATACAGTTTTAATTTGACTTACCTTTACCCGGTATCGTTTATTAATTTGGAATTTTTAAGCCGGAACCGAGGGGGTAGCGATATTCGGATCAATACTAATTGATTATTTGTTGATTAATAGATTATATCTGATATTTTTGCGGCGGCCCGGTACAAAAAATCAGCACAATTCTGAAATTTAAAGGTCGTCTGGCTCTAATATAAAATACATAATGAAGAATTTTTTCAGTTTAATATTTTTCTTACTCACATCCATCGCCCTGTTTGCTCAACCTCGTACCATAAACAAAATTGTGGCTATAGTGGGAGATAACGTTATCCTTCAATCAGATATAGAGCGGGATTATGCGAATTATATCCTTCAGGGAAACCCCGAGAATCCGGAAATCAAGTGTATGATTGTGCAGCAAATGCTCACCCAGAAACTTCTGTCTCAACAGGCGGTGATCGATTCGGTAACAGTTACCGATGACGAAGTTACAAACGAAGTAGACCGCCGGATGCGTTCTTTAATACAGCGTGCGGGCGGACAAGAGCGCCTCGAGCAATTCTTAAACCGCTCTGTAATTCAATATAAGGATCAGATTAGAGTTGATGTAAGAGAACAGCTTGTTGCCAGCAGGATGCAGGGTAAAATAACCGAAAATGTAAGTATAACACCGCTGGAAGTTAAACGTTTTTTTGAAGCAATTCCTACAGACAGCCTCGAGTATTATAATGCCGAGGTTGAGGTGGGAGAAATAGTAATGTATCCTAAGCTCACAAAAAAAGAAAAAGAAGCTTTTCGCGATAGGGCGGAAGCTTTACGCTTGCGGGTAAAGGGCGGAGAGGATTTTGCCACGCTTGCGCGATTATATTCTGAAGACCCGGGTTCGGCTCCTGAAGGCGGTAATCTGGGCTTTTTCGACCGCGCCGTAATGGTGAAAGAATTTACGGCTATGGCTTTTAAGTTAAAACCAGGTGAGGTTTCGCCGGTATTTGAAACAGAGCATGGTTTCCATGTTTTGCAGGTTACAGAGAGAAGAGGAGAGCAGGTGAACGCCCGACATATATTAATTAAAACTGCCCCAACTACCGAAAGCCTTGACCGCACTAAAGGAAGTATTGATACTCTTTATAAAAGTATTATCACAAAAAAAGTTCCGTTTTCTACTGCGGCGTCGCTTTATTCGGACAACAATGAGACGAAGTATAACGGAGGAATGATGCTGAACGCGGAAAATGTTCAAACCAGAACTACCTATATTCCTACTGATAAACTGGAGCCTTCAGTTTTCCTGACTATTGATACTATGAAAGTGGGCAATTTTTCACAACCTGGATTATTTACTTCGCGTGAAGGAAAACAAGGTTACCGTATTTTGTATTTAAAATCAAAAACAGAACCTCATCGCGCAAGCTTAGAACTTGATTTTCCGAAAATTAAAGATGTGGCTTATGAGGATAAAGTAAACCGCACGGTAAGCGAGTGGTTCGAGAAGAGAAGAAATACTACTTATATTAAAATTGATCCCGAGTTTCAGAGCTGTTCGAATATGAAGCTTTGGGTATCTAAATAAACGATTGTGGATGGCATACAATTCAGAAATTGAGGCGGTTGATGCGTTAAGCGCGGCTTACAGAAGGATTCGCGAAGAAATTAGTAATGTAATCGTCGGGCAGGATGAAGTTGTAAAATCGGTTTTGATTTCCATTTTCAGTAACGGCCATTGTTTGCTTGTTGGCGTGCCCGGTTTGGCCAAAACACTTTTGGTGCAAACCGTTTCTCAGGTGTTGGATCTAACCTATAACCGTGTACAGTTTACGCCAGATTTAATGCCATCTGATATCGTCGGTTCGGAAATTTTGGGCGAGGACAGGAACTTTAAGTTTATTAAGGGCCCTGTATTTTCAAACATTATACTTGCCGACGAGATAAACCGTACTCCGCCTAAAACTCAGGCCGCACTGCTTGAAGCCATGCAAGAGAAGATTGTTACGGTAGGAGGGCAGACCTATCCTTTACCAAAACCTTTCTTCGTTCTGGCAACACAAAACCCTATTGAACAGGAAGGAACCTACCCATTGCCCGAAGCGCAACTGGACAGGTTTATGTTTAATGTGTTTTTGTCGTACCCATCCTTTCAGGAAGAACTTCAGGTGGTAAAAAATACCACCGCAAACCGCACGATTAGCCTCCAAAAAATCTTAACCGCCGAGCAGATTATATATTTTCAGCAATTGGTTCGTACTATTCCCGTGGCTGATAATGTACTCGAATATGCGGTATCTTTAGCCACTAAAACTCGCCCCGGTACGCCAACCGCCACCGAAGAGGTAAACCGGTTTTTAAGCTGGGGGGCGGGCCCGCGTGCTTCGCAATACCTGGTTCTGGGTGCTAAGTGTCACGCCGCTATTTCCGGAAAGTATTCTCCGGATATTGAAGATGTACAAGCAGTTGCCGAGCCGATTTTACGACACCGGATAGTTAGGAATTACAAGGCCGAGGCTGAGGGTATTACTACCGAAGCATTGATAAAAAAGCTGTTGTAAGTAAGGCTAAAAATCTATTCTTCCTTTTCGGCGGGAACATAAATTTCAAAAATTACATTCCATAAATAGCCTGGCTGAAGTTCCCAGATTCTTACATAATGATACTCTTTTTTTATCCCTTTACGGATAATGTTGGCGTTACCATGGGTGTAAGCAAGCTCTCCGCTGTACGAGCGATCGGCCTTAAGGGGTTCTGAACTTAAATTCGCACCTTGCTTTTGCCAAAAACTCATGATGGCTTTTTTGCCGATTATAGGTTCCTGCCCCGGGAAAAGCAGACGGCATTCATCTGATATAAAATCTTTAAAAGCGATCTGATCATCGGCTTTTAAAATAGTTGCCATTAATCTATCAGAACTTATTACCACATCTTCGCGCTGTTGCAGGCGTTCGTCTGAGCGTTGTTTCTGATAAATTTCGTTTTTGGGATTTTGAAATAGTAAACTTTGTTTCGCTTTGGGTTTCGGATGATCAATCCCTAAATCAAGAGCTAACTTCCATACACCTTTCGGATTTTTTTTCCATACAGAGAGATAATCTCCGTAATGAATGCTGCTGGTATCGGACTGCCGATAGGTTGAAGGGCCGCTTGTTACACCCCAATCGCCGCTTTTAGAAATTCTGGCGAAAACCGGTTCCCAGCTTAAAAGCCCCAGGCTGTCCGATTTATTTTTGAAATATTTAGCGGCACTAACAGGCCCCGGCCTGAAAACTACGGTATTATTATCAGATACTTCTAAAAACGCTTTTCTGATACCTTTTTCTTGGGTTAACGCGGCGAAGTAATTCTCGGCGGATACCAGCTGCCCGACTTTATCAGTAGGTTGAGCAATCGCTATGGCGGAAGTAAAAACGAAAAAGACAATTATAGCTCTGCGCATATGAGTTTGTAAAACTATAAAGCGTTATTTTTTATAATTTGTTGTATCCACAGGTATTCTTCATCTAAGCCTTACTCCAAGTGCTGCCTTCTTTGCCGTCTTTAATCTGAATACCTATCTCCTGAAGCCCGATTCTTATCTTATCAGACGTAGCATAATCTTTATTGCTTTTCGCTTCGAGGCGGAGTTTGATTATAAAGTCCATCAAATGGCTAAAATCATCTGTTTGCGATGTTTCTTCTTTTAAGCCAAGTACATCAAAAACAAAATTATTCACCAGCGATTTTAACACTTCTAAATCCTGTGCCGAAATAGCTGATTTACCATCATATACGCTATTGATAATCCGGCTGGCTTCAAATAGTTCGGCTATAACTACGGGGCTGTTAAAATCGTCATTCATCGCGTCGTAGCAACGCTGTTTGATAGAATCGATGTCTACGTCCGACTTCTCGGAAACGTTTAACTTATCGAGCAGGGCGCATGCGTTCATCAATCGCCTAAATCCTTTATCTGATGCTTCTAATGCGTCGTTCGAAAAGTCGAGCGTACTGCGATAATGCGCCTGAAGCATAAAAAAGCGTACGGCCATCGGCGAATAGCCCCGGGTTAACAAGGGATGATCGCCCGTAAACAACTCCTCCGGTAAAAATCCGTTCCCTGCCGATTTCGACATGCGTGCGCCATTCACGGTGAGCATATTGGTATGCATCCAGTATTTTGCGGGGCTCGAATGGTTGCAAGCCTGAGATTGTGCTATTTCATTTGTATGATGCGTTGCCGCAAGATCCATCCCGCCGCCATGGATATCAAAAATATCTCCCAGGTATTTGCTGCTCATGGCCGAACACTCGATGTGCCAGCCCGGGAAACCCCAACCCCATGGCGATGGCCAGCGCATAATATGCTCGGGTTTTGCATTAATCCAGAGGGCAAAGTCAAGTCGGCCTTTTTTTTCATCCTGGCCGCCCAACTCGCGCGTGTTGGCCAGTAAATCATCCATATTTCGGTTGGTAAGTATGGTATAATTATTATCCCTGCTGTATTTCTCTACATCGAAGTATACCGTACCGTTAACCTCGTAAGCAAAACCTTTTTCAAGAATCACTTTAATCATTTCGATCTGCTCGGCAATGTGGCCCGTGGCAGTAGGTTCTATACTTGGGGGCAGTGTGTTAAAAACCTGCATCACATCGCGGAAGCCTATGGTGTATCTCTGAACGATTTCCATGGGCTCGATCTGCTCCAGGCGTGCTTTTTTAGAAAACTTGTCGTCGCCTTCATCTCTGTCGCCCTCGAGGTGGCCCGCATCGGTAATGTTTCTCACATATCTAACCTTAAATCCGAGATGAAGCAGATAACGATAGATTAAATCGAAGGAAACAAAGGTGCGGCAGTTGCCCAGATGCACATCGCTGTAAACAGTAGGCCCGCAAACATAAAGACCTACAAAAGGAGCGTTTAAAGGCTCGAATACTTCCTTTTTCCGGGTTAACGTATTATAAACAACCAGGTTGCTTTTCATGCTGCAAACTTAAATAATAGAGTTGAGATTGGAGACAGGAGATGAAACAGTTTAAGGGTTTAATTCCAGATCGCTGCGTACCGGATAATGATCCGAGAGTTTTTCATTGATAATGATATAATTTTTAACCTTAAATTCCGGACTGGTAAGAATATAGTCGATTTGGAAGTTTGGAAAATCTCCGTTATAAGTAATTCCGAAACCGCTTCCTTTTTCGCGGAAAGTATTTTTCATGCCTTTCGCAAGCGAGTTTACCGCATACGAAACCGGCGTATCATTAAAATCGCCGACAATTATATATGGTATTTTAGACGAACCGGCGTGTTCTTTTAAAATTTTAACCTGCTCGCCTCGTTTAACAAAGGCGTTTTTTATTCGTTTACTTAAACGCTTGGTAGAGCTTACATCTGTTTGTATTTCCTTTACATTTTTAAGGTACTCATAATCCTCTGGTTGAAAGCTGATTGATTGCAGATGAGCGCTATAAACTCGTAACTTTTTGTTATTGATTTTAATATCGGCAAACAGCACATCATTGCCATACTGAATTTCGGGGAAACTCAGTATCCCTTTATTTTTAATCGGGAATTTTGAGAATATAGCATATCCGTTCATCTCATATTCATTCCCCGCAAGTTCTGTAATGTAGTAGTGTTTAGAGTTTAATACTTCTATTATCGATTTTTTGAAATTAAACTCACCGGTTTTGCGTGTAAAAAACTCTTGTATGCAAAGGATATCGGGCTGCTCTTTACGTATCACGTCGATCATCTGATCTTTAACCGTCTGGGTGTATATAGTATCATCAAACCGCTTAAAATAATGAACATTCCAGGTCATCACTCTGATGATATTTTTAGACGATTTCGGCACCTGTATAGCCGTCGACTCACGAAATCCGATGGTACTTACCAGGAATTTCCATCCTATAATAATCGTTAAAAAGGAAATTAATGATAAAACCGGTTTTTTGAATAACCAGGCTATCGCAAAAAGAAAATTGATAAGAAGCAGGCCGGGATAGGTGAGTCCGATAAAAGCAATGGGCCAAAAAGTTGTGGGAGGAATAAAGGAGGCGATATAGCTGAGTGTAAGCACAAACGCCGCCAGAATATTTAGAACAAGAAAGATTTTATGTAACCAGCCAGCTTTGGTTTTTTTTACGGATCGCCTCATTCTTTATTACTGGCTTTGAACAACTGCTCTTTCTCTTGTGCGGTAAGACTATTGTAACCAGACTTTGAAATTTTATCGAGTATCTGATCGATTAACTCTTGTTCTGGAATTCGTGAAGTATTTACCGGTGGAGAACCTGTGTTTCTAACTACTTTCAGACGTTTTCTTGACTGAAAGATTTTGCTCCAGTCGTTGCCCTTCTGTAGTTGTTTGATAAATATAAATCCTAGTAACGAGCCGCCAAGATGCGCTATGCTGCCGCCGGGGTTAGAGCCGGCAATACTTATCACATCGATTAAAACATATACCAGGGCGAGATACTTTAACCTTACATCACCCAAAAGAAGTAATCTGATGGAATAATCGGGTACGAGGGTGGCTATTGCTACCACAACGGCCATTACACTGCCTGATGCTCCTAATAGTATGGAAAAGTTCTTTGCTTCTTCAAAAGCAGGGAAGATATTGTAAAAAGCAATAAATAGTAATGCCCCGAAAAGTCCTCCTGCCAGGTAAGCAAAAGTAAATTGCTTTCCGTTTAAAAAATCTTCGAAAATTTTGCCGAACCAGTAAAGAACGAGCATGTTAAAGAAAAAATGGAAAAGCTCGGTATGGGTAAACATATACGTTACTACCGTCCAGGGCTTATACAATAAATCAGAAGGATTTGCTGGGACTGAAAGGTGTAATTGCAACCAATCGGTGATGGAAGTGGTTTTTGTATACAAATATTCTAATCTCAGGATACCGAGCACCAAAAAAACAATAACATTTATGCCGATAAATAAATATAACCGGCTACCCGAATAGAACATTTTGTTCCAAAGTTCTTTAATAATAGACTGCCTCATAAATATCCTCCAGGCCGGCGGCGAATTCCCCAGTACTTAATTAATAGAAAACCAAACAGAGCACCGCCAAGGTGTGCAAAATGAGCAACAGAATCGCCCTCAAATTGTTTAACACCAAGGAATAACTCAACTACAATATAGAACGGAATTAAGTACTTCGCCTTTATGGGTATTGGTAAAAATATTAAAATAAGTTCGGCATTTGGGAATAGCATTCCAAAGCCGATCAGTATTCCGAAAACGGCACCAGATGCACCAAGCATGGGGGTGTAATATAATCCCAAAAGTTTTTGCCCGGCTTCCTGGCTCAATCCTTCAATACGCAGAGTAGCCATACTCGTGGCATAATCAAATGTTGAGGTGTTAGGGTTAGTAATCGAGCCTGTAATACCATAAACTTCTATAGCTTGAACTAACATTTGTAATGCAAGCGCTCCCAATCCGGTAAGTAGGTAGAAGTTAAGAAATCGCTTCGATCCAAACGTATACTCTAAAACCGGCCCGAAACTATATAGCGCAAACATGTTAAACAATATGTGCATCAGCGAACCTGGGCTGTGCATAAACATGTAGGTAACCACCTGCCATATCCTAAAGCTTGGCGAGTCGAAATAATAAACTGCTAAATATTGAACAAGCGGATACTGCCCATTACTGCTAAATAAATGCGTCGCGATAAAAAATATCACATTTATAATTAGCAGGTTTTTTACAACCGGGGGTATATCAGCTAAGGGAGATCGGAAATTACTCATTCTTTTTAAGCGGTGTTCGAACTATCTTTCAAACTTCTGAAATAATTCTTCAAGTGTAAATGTAATAATTACTGGTTTCCCCTGTAACGAAATATTCGGAGATTCGCAGGCGAATAGCTGATCTATCAAATTATTCATTTCGGTTTGGGTTAAATATACCCCTGCTTTTATAGCGGCGTTTCGGGCAAGTGTTCTGGCCAGATTATCCCGTTTATCTAATTTCATCAGCGAGAAATTGTTTTTGAAACCCTCTATGAGATGTTCGAGCATTTCAACTTCACTAATATTCGAGCCGATATCTGCGGGAATGCCCTCAACGATAAAAGTGTTTTTTCCGAACTCGCGGACCTGAAAACCCAGAGCCTGGATGTCGGGTAACAATTCCTTTACCAGCTCAAAATCTACGGCACCCAGAGTTACCGTTTGCGGAAACAAGCTTTGCTGGCTTGCGCCCTGATGCGTTTCCTGCTGTAATAAAAAACGTTCGTAAAGAATTCGTTCATGAGCGGCCTGCTGGTCGATCAGCATAAAGCCGGATTTTATCTGAGAAATGATATAGCGGTTATGAACCTGAAAAAGCTGTTTTTCGCCATGTTTAGGAGAAATTTCCTCCTTGGATTCGAGCTCAAATTCTTGTTGCTCATTTACCGGGCTTTTAACAATTTCATATAAAGATCCCCAGTTTTTACTAACCTCTTGTTTTCCACCTCCCATACTTCTTAGAAAGGGAATCTCACGCTCTTGTTTCTTCTCAGCCTGAAAGGGATTAAAGTCGGGATTGAAACTGATAACAGGCGGAACAATATCCTCATGAGCCTTTTCAGTAATCATATTATTAAAACCGGTTTCCTGGTTAAAATCAAGTGTCGGAGTGATATTATACTGGCCCAGAGAACGTTTTACCGCCGAGCGGATAATGGCATAGATGGATTTTTCATCCTGATATTTAATTTCTGTTTTAGTGGGATGAACGTTAATGTCGATTTTAGAAGGATCGATATCGATAAACAAAACATAAAGCGGATAGCTATCGTCGGGAAGCAGTTCGTCGTAGGCATTAAGTACCGCATGGTTAAGGTAGGGGTCCTTTATAAACCGTTTGTTAACGAAAAAATATTGTTCGCCCCGTGTTTTCTTTGCGTACTCGGGTTTTCCTATAAAGCCTTTAAGGCCGATGATACTCGTGTTTTCTTCAACCGGCACTAATTTTTGGTTATAGGTACTTCCGAAAATATGTATAATGCGTTGCTTAAGCGAAGCTTGTGGCAGGTGGAATATTTCATTTCCGTCGTGATGGAAAGTGAAAAATATTTCGGGGTGGGCAAATGCTACCCGTTGAAATTCATCAATAATGTGCCTCAACTCCACCGGATTCCCTTTCAGGAAATTTCTTCTCGCAGGGATATTGTAAAATAGGTTTTTAATACAAATGCTCGTGCCGGCACTGCATGAAACAGGCTCCTGCTTAATTACTTCCGACCCTTCAATGCAAATATAGGTTCCTAATTCATCTTCATGTCGGCGTGTTTTTAGCTCCACCTGTGCGATAGCGGCGATAGACGCCATCGCTTCTCCGCGAAAGCCCATAGTACGAATGGCAAACAGATCTTCCGCTTTGCGAATCTTTGAAGTAGCATGGCGCTCGAAACACATGCGTGCGTCGGTTATGCTCATTCCGCAACCATCATCAATTACCTGGATAAGCGACTTTCCGGCATCTTTAATAATAAGCTGGATTTTCCCCGCACCCGAATCAATTGCGTTTTCGATCAGTTCCTTTACTGCTGACGCGGGCCGTTGTACTACTTCACCGGCAGCAATTTGATTGGCGACCGAATCAGGTAAAAGTTGAATAATATCAGACATATGAACAAACAAATTTAATCAAAATATGGCTGTGCTTTGAGCGATGGAGAGAGTGTTGATAATTTTAACATTGCAGAGACTAAACGGGGCAGTATCTTTTTTGTACTTCATCCATTTTAATTTCGTTTATTAATTAAAATCATCAGAGATTTGGTTGGTAATATTCATGAGGAAAATACTTAAGCAATGGTGGCCAGCGGCACCTGTTCTGGTTTTTATATTAATCGTTTCCATGTCTGCGGAAACAGACGACCCCTTCAATTCTGATTGGTTAGTTCAGTCGAAATCGCTCGAGTTATCAACTGTTTTATTAAATAATTCTAAAAGCCTTATCCCCTTACGTGATCTGGAGAAACGGAAAATCGCCGTTGTAAGTGTAGGTGCTGTTTTCGATGAGGTATTTAATAGCACACTTAGTAAATATGCGCCGATAAGCCCATTTAAGATTGTCAACACCAATTTGCAAAGGTCTGTGGACACACTTAATGCCAGCCTGAAGTTTTTTAATACGGTGATAATACACGCAGGCGAGGGTACCTTAAAAGATTTGCCGCTTCTAACGCTTGTGCGAGAGCTGGGTAAGTCTAAAGAGGTTATACTAGTGGCCCATGGCAACCCAAATAGTTTGCAGTTTCTTGATAAAAGTACGAGTCCGCTTATCTGGACCAGCTCTAATTCTCCGGCCGCGGCGGCTTTTACCGCACAGGCCGTTTTTGGAGGAATCGCGCTTTCGGCCAGGCTTCCGCAAGATATTTCTCCCGCTTTTACGAAGGGAACCGGATTTAGCACTAAAGTGTCGCGTCTTAAATATACCGTTCCCGAAGAAGTGGGAATTGACAGTAAGGAACTTGAAAGGCCTATAGATCGGATTGTTGATGAAGCGATTAGTCAGAAAGCTACTCCCGGTGCTGTGGTAATGATAGTGAAAGACGGGAAGGTGATTTTTAATAAAGGTTACGGAAATCATACCTATAAAGGCGGGCAGCGTACCCGCCCCGAGGATATTTTCGATCTGGCATCGGTAACCAAAATAGGGGCTACAACTATGGCCGCTATGCGTTTGTATGAGCAGCAAAAGTTAAAACTCGACACCAATGTGGGGGCATATATTCCCCTGGCACGTAACACAAATAAAAATAATCTCAGCGTTAAAGAATTACTCCTCCATCAGGCTGGTTTGATTCCCTTTATTCCTTTTTTTGAGGATTTGCGGGCGGGTGATTATAGCCGGGATTCCTCCATATTTCATTCGGTTAAGGTTGCCGACAATTACTACCTGCGTGCTAATTATTTTGAAGATATTATGTGGCCCAGGATGCTTAGGTCGCCTCTTTCGGGGCGCGGAAAATATGCGTACAGCGATGTGAGCATGTATATGATGAAAGATATTATCGAGCGGCTTTCTACAGAGCGGCTTGATACATACGTTGCCAGGCAATTCTACGAGCCTCTTGGAATGTATACGGCAGGTTTTAACCCCCGCAATCGTTTTTTTAAAAATCGTATCGTTCCTACCGAGCAGGATAATTTTTTTCGTAAGACACTGCTTGAGGGATATGTTCACGATCAGGGTGCGGCCATGGCAGGTGGTGTATCGGGCCATGCGGGACTGTTTTCAACCGCTAATGATATGGCAATCCTTTTTCAGATGATGCTGAACGGGGGTGCTTACGGAGATAAGCAATATTTTAAACAAGAAACCATAGATCTGTTTACCGCAAAATATTCTAATGTGAGCCGCCGGGGATTGGGTTTTGACTGCTGGGATCCCGATAGAACTAACCGTTATCCTTCAGATCTGGCCTCCGCAAAAAGCTACGGGCACACGGGTTATACCGGTACCTGCGTTTGGGTAGACCCTGAGTATAACCTGATTTATATTTTTCTGTCTAACCGGGTGCATCCCTCGGTTACGAATAAACTTTCCAGTCTGAGAATCCGCCCGAGAATACAGGATGCGATTTATAAGGCGATAAGGGATGGGTTGGATTAGTTAATCGGCGGGTAAAAAAGCTCGTGTTTACCCTAGGGAGATTCTAAATCTGTTTTTATTAAGTCGGGATTACAAATCCCGACCAGCCTGAATCTACTCAATCCTAAACATTCCCGTTAATGTAGTCTCACTAAGTATATGATCTTTCATCACTTCCAGAAGTTCAGCTTTAGTGAGTTTTTCTGTTTGGGTTATTAATTTATTCAAAGCGTATAATTTAAAATTATAACGATGAGATCCACTCGGGGGGCAGGGGCCGCTGTATCCCTTTTCTTCCCAACTATTTAAACCCTCTATTGCATTAATTTCGGAGACGTTTTTTTTCTCCTGAAGAGTAGTAATTGTACCTGGTATATTATAAACAACCCAGTGAACCCATGTCACACTTGCATCCGGATCGTCCATGATTATAGCAAAACTTTTAGTTTTTTCCGGAAATCCACTCCAACTAAGTGGTGGAGAGATATTAGAGCTATCGCAGGTATATTTAGCAGGGATAGGCTTCCCTTCTTCGAAAGCCGAACTGATTAGTTTAAAGTTACTTGGGGTTTGCGACTTCGAAATACTTGCGATAAAGATAAAAATCAATAAAAGCAAAATCGCATTATAAGCTTCTCGGTGGTTCATATTAGTCTTTTTAAAGATCTTTAATTATATATTTTACAACATTCACGAACTAGCCTTGTCGTTAACACATGGCAGTTTTTTATTCTGTTCTCAAACTCTTGACCGGTGTTTGAACGGCTACGTTCCAGCTTTGCCAGATAACGGTTATCAAGGAAATCCCCACGATAGCCAAACCTCCATAAATGAAAGTCAGAAAATTAATTTGGGTATGAAACGCAAATCCACTAAGCCACTCGTTCATAATAAACCAGGATAAAGGAACGGTAATGCAAAAAGCGATTACAAAGATCTGCAGCATTTTTTTGGAGAACAGTAAAAGAATATGGTTAATACCAGCACCAAAGACCTTTCTGATCCCAATCTCCTTCGTTTTTTTAACCGCTGTATAGGCTGATAGTGCCCAGAGGCCCAGCATGGTAATAAAAATTGCCAGTGCCGTGAAAAATCCGGTTACTTTTTCAAAATTGAGTTCGGCTACGTATTGCTCGTTAAAAAAGCTATCCAGAAAAAAAGCATCGAAACTGGATTCGGGGAAAGTGCTTTGCCAGTTATTCTTAAGCAGATCCATTGTTGAGCTTAAGTTTTTGCCGACTACCCGTACCGCAATGTATTGCGCAGGTACCCAGCCTATTTTTCCATTAAGGATCATCATAATTGGAGTATAGCTTTTTGACAATCCTCTCTGGTGCCAGTTTTTCACAACTCCGATAATTTCGGCAGGGGTTTCTTCTCCCTCAAGCATAATCTTTTTGCCCAAAGCTTGTTTGGCTGTTGCGAATCCAAGCTGTTTTAATGATTCTTCGTTGATCAGGATATTATCGATCTCGTTTCCAAATCCTTTGACAAAGGAGCGGCCCGCTACCAGTTTCATATCGAAGGCGCGAACATAATCATAATCTACAGTGAGCATCTCGTATAGCCTGGTATTTTTTTCGGCACTACCATATAGAGAGTTAGATGCAAACTTTGCTACTTCGAGTCCGGGAACTGCGCCGGTTATTGTTATTGCTTTAATGTTTGAAAATGTTCGTAATTTCTCGGCGAACTGCTCCACAGATTCTTTTAAATTGGATGAACTCACGGGAAATTTCATCACAATGGTTCTTTCTATATCTACTCCCAGCTGTTGTTCATGCATGTACTTTAGTTGACGTTGAACAACGAACATTCCGATCACCAGGAACAATGCTGCGGAAAATTGAAACACAAGCAGTCCCTTTTGCATAAAGCTGCCTTTTTGTGATCCTGAGAACTTACCTTTTAATATCAACGCAGGTTTTATAGCCGACATTATCAACGCAGGATAAAATCCAGAGAGCCATATTCCTAAAATTACCACTGCAGAAAGGCTTAGCCAGAAGGTAGGTTTTGAAAAAAGGACAATACCGATTTCTTTGCCAATGAGGTGGGTGAAATAGGGGTAGGAAAAGAGTATAATAATGGCAGCCAGCACCAGTGCCAGCATATTGGAAATACCCGACTCAATAAAATACTGCCAGATCAGTTGCATACGTGTAGCACCGCTTACTTTTCGGATGCCTACTTCTTTTGCCCGTTCCATAGACCGGGCAGTTACCAGGTTGATGTAATTGATCCAGGCCGATAGCAAGATCAGTACAGCAATAATGATCAAAGTAATTAATGATGACTTACTTCCTTTTGTCTCTGTTTCATAGCTCTTTTGCGGGTTGAGGTGAATATCACTTATGGGAACCAGTGATATGGACCAGCGCTTCTTACGTAATGAATCGCCATGTTTATGTTTTTCTGCCAGTTGAGGAAAGGCTGCTTCCAGTTTGGCAGTATTAGCCCCTTTATGAAGAAGTACATACGTATATGCTTCATGTAAATACCAAGTATCTTTGGTCCAGGCAGACAGGCCCTCATAGGAGATCAGGTAATCAAAGCTAATATGAGAGTTGGCAGGAAAATCTTCAATAATTCCCGTCACTTCGCAATCCTCAAATCTATTGCCGGATGCGAAACGCAAAGTTTTGCCTATTGGAGATTCATTCATGAAAAAGCGTTTTGCGGCTGTTTCGGTTATCACCACGGTATTTGGCCGTTTAAGAGCAGTAATTCTGTCGCCTTGCAGTAAGTTATAATCAAAGAGTTTGAAAAATGCTGGCTCCGTGTAGGCTATTTTATTTTCACGGATCTTCAAGTCCTTGTAGCGTACTACCTGTTCGGTTCTGTGAATGCCGATCCTCACAACATCTTCAATCTCCGGAAAATCTTTTTTCATGGCACTGCCATAACCGAAAGAACTGGTGGCCCAGTCGTCTGTAAGATTTGTGCCCTCGTAAAACTGGCTTTCAACACGGTAAATCCGGTCTTTTTTGATGTGGAAACTATCGTAATTGAACTCATGACTTACATAGTTCACGATGAGGAAGGCGGTTGCAATACCCAGGGCGAGGCCAAGGATATTAATTGCAGAAAACAGCTTATGTCTAAGCAGGTTGCGGAAGGCGGTTTTGAAGTAGTTTCTAAGCATATTATTCCGTTCTTAAATTCTTTACAGGATTTTCCCTGGCTGCTTTTATAGTTTGGATACCAATTGTAATCAGTGCTACGGCCATCATTAGTAATCCACTTAGCAGAAATACTACCCAGTT